>JARGNR010000046.1 GCA_029212405.1 Saprospiraceae bacterium | reverse complement strand
GTACAAGGATCCCCGTCATCGCAACTGGTTCCAACTACACATTCTTCCTCTTTTAATATGGTAAAATAGTCGTCTATGGATCCAGTTTCTCTTACGAATTTCACATCCAATTGGTTGCCATTTACTTCGAGTACACAAGAACCTAGTTGGCTTACACTATAGAACATGGCTTGGTGATTCAATGATCCACCGGATATTTTTCCTGAACTACCTGTTGTGATATAAACAGCACCATCTCCTGCTTCGGGACCTGTAACCGTTTTGTCATACACTCCATTTCCATCTGATTTTCCATCACCCGCTCCATTGGTTCCTACGGTGTGAGTAGACGAATTAAAGGTATTTGCATTTCCATAGTGTCCATTTAAGAAATAGGATCTTTCATATGAGTGACTGTGTCCTGAAAGTACCAAATCCACGCCATTATTTTCCAGCATCGGCAGGAAGTTTTGACGCATATCTATGAGGTTGGATTCACTATCTGAATCATGAGATCCTTTCGTATATGGAGGGTGATGCCAATAGGCAACTATCCAGTCCTGTGTGGTGTTTTGGATGTCATTCAATGCCCAATTATACATTGCGCCTCCAACAGAACGATCAGTTTCATAAGATTCCAAAGCAATGAAATGTATATTTCCATAATCAAAGGAGTAATAAGCTTCTGTTCCTGAAGGTACTCCACCGGATTCTCCTGCTGTCGGGAAACTAAATATATCATAATACGGTCCGGATTGTGAACTGGAATTTGCAGTATACCCATCGTGATTTCCTAGACATGACCAAGCAACACTATTTTGCAATTTTGATTCATACATATTGCTGAAAATTGCATTTTGGTATTGAGCGTCTGTACCATCGTTGTAGGCATTGTCTCCAAGGAATAATATTCCATCCGTATGGTTGTTTCCTATGTAGTTGTAATAGGCATCTCTCACATCTCTTTGGTCATTATTAGCTGTTCCACAGTCTCCTAAAATCCACATGGTTATGGGCTGTTCACTTCCAATTGTAGGATGTGTTTTGAAATATATGTCGGTAGATTCTGGCAGAAGAACGGCTGCACTGTTTTCTATTCGATAGAAGTATTTTGTATTCGGAGCGAGTCCGTTGATTTCAGCAATATGTTCGGTTTTTGGTGTTGTATTGCTATAGGTTTGATTCAGGTTATTGATGTTGGTTCCATATTTTACAATACTCTGGGTAGATGAAGCTGTTCTCCACCGCACGGTCATACTGCTGGCACTTGCTTTTTGAAGATAAGGACCTCTGGTAATATTCACAGCACCTGGAATACTAGCCGTAGCTTTGAAGTCAAAACTGATATCACTACTTGAATTACTTACTTGATGCACTTCGACAGCAAGTACATTTTCTCCTGTTACCAGTAAATTAGAGATTGAGGTAATGGCAATATCGTTGTCTGAACTTGAAGTACTGGCAAAAGTGCTGTAGGAAATGGTACCTGAAGGCATGTTGACTCTCCATACTTCTGTTCCATTTAAATAAACGACTGCACCATCATCGTAGATTAGATTTAAGTCTACTCCGTCGTATGAAGAAGGATCTGTTACAGTAAAACTATGTCTAAAATAAGCGGTCTTAGTATTGGAGTTGATCACAGTGTTTTCATCACTATCCCCATATCCAAGTTGAGCACTCCCTTGATTCCATGAGGAAGCATTGTAGTTTATGTCATTCCAATCAAACCCTCCGTTATTACTGGGTTGATTCGCGTTGTCATAATAGGACCACACACTAGAATAATCTACTAGCACGGTCTGTCCAAAGGCTTGATTAAACATAAACAAGCAACAGAGCAAAGTTAACAGTCTAAGTTTCTTCATAAAGTCTGAGTTAATTAAGTTTAGTTGTTAGTTCTTTAATTTTAAGGTCTAGATTTTTCATAGCAGAATTTTTTCGAATTCGTACGGGTAATTTATCTAGATGTATTTTAGCTTTTTGATTGGCTTTTTTTGCTTCTTCTCGTTTACCTAGTTCCAAATACATATTGGCAAGCTTGAAATAAGCAGACTCTTTTCGCTGCGTGCTATTGATGATTTTTTCTTGTAAATCGGTGGCTTTTTTTCCCTGATTGAATTGGAGGTGTACCTCAATGAGTTTATTCTGAAGTGTAATGATCTTTCCTAAGTTTTTAAGACCTAATTCTAAGACAGCAACTGTTTTTTGATATTTCTCAGAATGGGAGGATGCTAACCAAGATTCAGTGGCTTCCAAATAGTTTTCAGGAAGACTTTTTATGGTTTTTGATATCACTTTTTCAAAACACAGAGCCGATGCTTCATATTCCTTTTGAGCGAATAGCACTCTGCCTCTCAATTTTATAGAGACTACATTTATTGGGTTTTGACTGTCAAATTCATCTAAATTTTCGGTAGCTAAACGATAATTTTCTAGTTGGAAGTAAGATTTGGCGAGGTACAAATTGTGAAGGTCATGGATATAACCCTTCTGGATTGAAGTACTAAGATCATCTATACATTTTTGGTACTCCTCGTGTTGAAATCTAAGTTTACCTCGTGTGAAGTACAGAGAAGCGCTATCGGGATTGGCTTCAATATCAAGTGATACTGCCTTAATCCGTTCATCTAGATCACCATGAGCTGCGACCATTCCAGAGGAAAGTCCCAAAATAATCAAAGTTAGTAGTACAGTCAATCTCATATACGAATTACACCTTTTCGTGAATGTATTATTCTAAAAGTTTGGTTAAGGGTGTTACGAAATAAAATCTTAAGCTAGTAATTAGCTTAATAGAGTGATGTGAGAAAATTTACTCGATGGGCCTAAGGGTATTCATGAGTGGGCATTCTTGCATTCATCATGACCCAAATCTATAGTCTAAGTTACATTTATTTTTTTGAAAGAGAAATAAATGTTAATTATCTGTCATATAATATCTGAATAGGAATCTAGAAGACATTTAGAAGGCAATATGTGATGGAATAGAATTGGTTTTGGTGGATGGAGATTCGTGATGTGTAGATCGGAAATGAACTAATAAAGAAATGTAAAAAAAGCCATGCGGTAATCATCTCACTGCATGGCTCACTCTTTAATTAACAGCAACCACCTCCAGGGGTACAGCATGCATCTGCTGTCAAACTGGAAAGATCGACTTTTACTTTTTGAAGAGGAACATTACATTTATCTCTAGCCAAGCAATCGGTATGGGTGGACATAAGATGAAATTCTCCAAGATTAAATTCAATTCCAAACTTTTGAATGGTTTCACCTTGATATTCTACTTCAACTTCTGCATCTTCAATATTTAACTTATCAATGGATAAATTAATAATGTTTTCAAGTTTTTCGGGATGTAATCTATGATTGTAATCATCGGCTTCCCATAATTGGAAATTGACTTTTTTCTCATGCCGTATTACACCTCCGCAATCAATAAATGATTTACTTATTTGACCTACTTCAGTAACATGAAAATGATCTGCTACATAGGTGCCGTCAGGCAATTTAAATTTCAACTCTTTGATAGTTGCCAGATTCTCTTTTACTTCTGATAATTTCATAATGATATTTATTTCAGTTAATTAACAACACAAATTATTCTCGGGATCAATGGATTGAAACATTTTAGAAAATATGCTCTGAATTTCTTTCCATTTCATTTTGTCGATACAGTAGCATACTTTGGTCCCTTCAATGGTTCCTTTTATAATTCCAATTTTCTTTAGCTCTTTCAAGTGTTGTGAAATTGTTGCTTGTGCTAAACCGATTTCATTTACTAGATCTCCACAAATACAGCTGTCTTGCTGGATTATATTTTCTAAAATTGCAATACGAGCGGGATGCCCCAAAACTTTTGCGATAGTTGCGATATAATTTTGTGAAGGAGTAAAGATTTCTTGCTTTGTAAGTCCCATGTTTAATTTATATATTGCAATATTACGATTAATAAAAATAAAATGTCAACTAATCCGATATTTATTTTTTTATTACTTCCAATATTCGGGGGTGGAAATCCAATGAATCTGTTTATTTATTAGATAAAAAGACAAGAGCCTTAATCTATTGATATAGAAATGCTTACTGCAAATAGAATTTAAAAACGTCGTTTGTAGTGTTAATTTAAAATTATGAATCTTTGTTAATATTTTTAAAATCTTTAATTTTTTAAAATTAATTCACAGATATATCTATATTTGCGAAAATAAAATTTGTTGCACCCCTTGTTTTAGTGGTTACAGCAAATAATATTCTTTCAATAAATTTATTCTTAATGTCAGAAAATAAGATGGACAAAATTGATTTAAAAATATTAAAGCTGCTCCAAGAGAATAGCAAGATTACAAATTTGGACTTGTCAAAAAAAATAGGTTTGTCTCCTGCACCCACGCTTGAAAGAGTTAAGAAGTTGGAACAAAGTGGTATAATATTAAGCTATCATGCAAAGGTGGACGCTGCTGCCATAGGCCTTAATGTAAGAACATTTATTCTAGTATCATTAGCTTGGCAAAAGGAGAATGCACTTGAGAATTTCATAGAAAAAGTAAATTCAATAGATGAAATAACGGAATGTTATATTATTACTGGAGATGCAGACTTTTTACTTAAGGTAGTATGTAAAGATATTCCTACATATGAAAAGTTATTGTTTAAATCTCTTTCTCAAATTGATGAAATCGAACGACTAAAAACATTAATGACGCTGAGCAAGGTGAAAAAGGAGAAAGTTCTTCCTTTTTTCTATAGCGAAGATGATTAATATATAATTTGAATACTCTTAAAATGCTGAAAGTGGGTGAACTGTTTTCAGCATTTTTTATACTACACCATATCTATTGAAAAAGGAAAGTCTTCTCTGGAAGTTTAAAAAAAGAAATTCGTCAAGGATACATTACATTCTTGGAACGATGCATGTGAAAAGTGAGGAAGCGTATTCTGGTGTAACGCTGGCAAAACATTGCATGGAACAATGCCATATTTATGCAGGAGAGATGGATTTAAACGATCCTGATCTGAATATGATTGGTGATTATTTCATGAATGAAGATGGAAAAGTATTGCAAGACATTATTGGCATTAAAAAATACGAAAAGTATAAAAAAATTATCCTTAAATCCTTTCAAATCAATTTAGATGAAATTGCACATTTTAAACCTATTGTAATCAGTAATATGATTTCTGAATCCATTATGACAAAATCCTACGACTTGTCCTTGGATCATTTTTTATGGCAATATGCGGAGGCTTTAGGTTTGCAGATGAAAGGTTTGGAAAGTGCTTCGCATCAATTTGAAATCATGCAATCAATTCCATTTGATATTCAGTTAAAAGCGTTAAAATCTTGTACCAAGAATGTGTCCAGGTTCAGAAAACAAGTCATGAAACTTTCTGAACTCTACAAAAATGGAGAATTAACGAAGCTTTACAAGGCGTCCAAAAAATCTATGGGCGGTTTGCGTAAGTTGATGATTTATGATCGTAATGCTTACATGGCGAACCGATTGATTCAGTTAGCTGATGAAGGAGCAACGTTTTGTGCGGTAGGTGCAGCACATCTACCGGGATCCAAAGGAATGCTTAAAATCTTAAAAGCACATGGATTTAAAGTCAGTCCAATTGCGATCTAGTTTAGATTAAATGTATAGGGAAACTCACCTGGATAATTTTCATAATATCCATTAAATACTACTGGTCCAATATAATTCTCCATGATTTTAATCAATTCATTCACAGTTCGTACTTCCTGATCATTTATTGAAGTTATGATATAACCGGGTTCAATATTGGCAGAACCAGCTTTACTATTTTTATATACACTGACCACATAGACTCCTTTTTCGTCGTTTCTCGAGATCTCCGCACTGTCCATTTCTCTTAATTCAAACCCTATGTCGATCAACAATTTGTCTTTTCGTACAGCCACATAATCCGTCGTATTCAGTTGATTTCGCAATTGTACATTGGTAAATTGTTCCTTCCCATTTCTAAAAAATTTGACTTTGAGTATATCTCCTGGACGGAACTGTCCAATGATTTCAGTAAAACGGGGAGTTGTATTCGTTTGTATATCATTTATGGACAACAAAACATCTCCTTTTTGTAACCCTCCAGCTTTTGCAGCACCTCCTCTCGTGAGTGCGTCTATCATTACTCCTTTTACATCCGCCAGCCCAAGTTCTTCTGCCAGAGGAGCATCTACATTATAAATGGTTACGCCCATCCATCCTCTTTGTACGACACCGTATTCTTTGATGTCACGAACCACCTTTTTAACTAATTTGGAAGGAATGGCAAATGAAAAACCTTCGTACCCACCGGTAGAACTTAGTATAGCGGTATTGATCCCGACCAGCTCACCATTGGTATTGATCAATGCCCCACCACTATTGCCTGGGTTTACTGCAGCATCGGTTTGAATAAAAGATTCAATTCCTTGTTTTTGCAATACATTTATATTTCTTGCTTTTGCACTTACGATACCTGCAGTGACCGTTGATTGCAAACGAAATGGATTTCCAACAGCTAATACCCATTCTCCGATCAGCAAAGAGTCTGAATTTCCGAATACAACATAGTCCAGCTGTGTACTTTCGATTTTTAATAATGCCAAGTCAGTTTGTTCATCAAAACCAATAACTTTAGCTTTGTATTCTTTATTATTATTGAGTGTGACTTGAATTTTCTCCGCATTTTCGATCACATGATTATTGGTTACAATATATCCATCATTGCTGATGATAACACCACTGCCTGTGCTTTTTACAGACCGTTTTACTTGGTAGGTACTTCCATTCGCAGGAACAAAGCTTTCGATAAATACAACAGATTCAACACTGCTTGATGCGGCGTTGATAAAATCAGTCGGTGCTGAAGACTTAAATACAGCATTGGCTCTCTCTGAAAGTACAAATTCTCGTTCAGCAGCTAATTGAGCTTTTTCTGATTGTTTGATGTAAATTAATTCGGTTGGGTTGACTAGAGTAGTATAAATAAAGACACCGATCATCGCACCTAATATGGAGGAACCTATCAATTTAACGGATTGTATACTATTCTTCATGTATGTCGATATTTGAGCTTAAAACTAATATAATCATCTAATATTCAAAAATACAGCAATTTACGTATTATTGTCAAATGTAATATGTAAAATGTCAACAAATTAGTTATATAACGTTTATTGCATGAGTTTTTGTTTGTTTAAGGTGTTTTAATTTTTAATTCTTTTGCTGTGAGTAGTGAAGACTAATCTATTTATATACATTTATCTCCTATTATTAATCACATTCAATTTTCATTCTTGAAAAACATCATTCATTTCATTCTTACTGATGTAGCAAGATCGTATCAAGTATTACAAGTATGTAGACTGAGCTCTGTTATTCTTTTAAGCATAGTATTGGTGCAATGCAATATAGCGTCGGATAGGATAGGGGATTTTGAATGGTTTATTTTTCTGGCCAATGCGGGCTCATTCTTTTGGGGGCTTGGTTTGAAAAATGCATTCATGAGTTATTTCCCAAATTCCAATTCAAATGATCAAAGTCGATTGATTTTTAATTTGGGCATCGTGTTTTTCCTTTTAGGAGTGTCAGCATTCAGTGTATTATATTTCATTGATTTTCCGAGGTTGGATGCTATGTACAGCTATTTACCTTGGCTGTTTTGCTTTCTTGTTTTGGGAACTGTAGCCTCTCTGAGTGAACATATATTAATTGTAAAAGATAACGCCAAAACACTATTTTTCTATGGGGTTGTCAGCTATTCCGTATATCTTTTTGGATTGTCGTATTTAGTCGTTCAATATAGATCTATTCAACCATTACTTATCGGACTAGGAGTATGGGCCATGCTACGGTTTTTGTATTTTATAAAGTTAGTAACGGATTACAGTAGCCTTACTTTTGATCTAAAACTGACTTGGAAGTTTATTCTTTTTGGATCGCCTTTGATCGTGCATGTGCTGTTGGGTGCAGGAATGGAATATGTGGATGGTTATTTGGTTGAATCCTATTTTGATCGTTCGGAATTTACATATTTTAGATATGGAGCTAGAGAGTTGCCTATAAATACCATCTTCATTTCTGCTTTAGCATCAGCGTTTATTCCATTGGCTGTGAGAAACCTCGATCAAAGCCTTATCGATATTAAAAAGAGGATTAGCAGGTTGATGAATTTTTTGTTTCCAGCAAGTATAGTTCTCACCCTTTTAAGCCCCTATTTGTTTGCACTAGTGTATTCAGAAGAGTATTTAGTTTCTGCTCAGATATTTAATATTTACCTCTTGATTCTTTGCAGTCGGATATTATTGCCTCAAGTTATTCTTTATGCCAAACAAAAGAATCAAGTACTCATGTATGCCGCAGGGGTAGAGTTTGTTTTGAATATCGGTTTAAGTGTATATCTAATGCAATTTTATGGTCTGTACGGTATTGCAATAGCCACCGTTATTGCTTTTTTTACTCAGAAAATCATATTAGTGGGATACAACTGGAGAATACTTAAAATACCAATTTCTGATTACATTGATGTAAAGAGGTATATATATTACTGTATAGTTTTATATGGTACTTTTTGTCTAACGTTATTTTTTTTTTAATAGGTTAAACTATTAGAGGAGTTTAATGTTATCATTTAAATAAATTCTGACTGATGCAAAATATTCAGCAAATCAAAGCTACGATTACGAATAGAAATCGAAATTTGGAAGAAGCAAGTTTTGAAAAACCAGTACTACTGGTGTTTCTTAGACATTTTGGATGTATTTTTTGTAGAGAAGCGATGAAGGATATTGGTAGTAAAAGAAAAGAATGGGAGGAAAAAAATATCAACGTAGTTCTTGTCCATATGTCTGATAACGAAACTGCTGAAAAGTATTTCAAAAAGTACGGCATTCCAAACATTGAACATATATCTAATCCTACGTGTAGTCTATATGCTTCTTTTGGGCTCACTAAAGGGTCTGCAAGTCAGCTGTTCGGTTTGAAGAATTGGATCAGAGGTTTCGAGGTATCCGTTATAAAAGGTACACCAATTGGGTTGAGACAAATCGGAGATGGTTTTCAGATGCCAGGAGTGTTTTTAATAGCTGAAGGTGAAGTAAAAGACTCTTATATTCATGCTTCTGCTTCTGATCGTCCGAATTATGAAAGTATCATTTCTTGCTGTGCCGCCTAAGGAAAATTTAGAAGAATCCTATTAGTGTTATAATAGTGTATGGAAACATAATTACGGTATCCAATAGTCCACTAAAATAATAATCACTCTCTTTATGTCTTATCCTGTAAATTATTAACCCAACAATTAAGCAGGTAACACTAATACTTATTGTTCCAATGACAGGAGGATGGTAGTATAGCATCAATAACAAATCAAATAATACGGTAGCTGATAATAATCCAAAAGTTAATTTTATTGACCTGTCCTTACCCAATAAAATGGGTATTGTCAACACTTTATTGGTAGAATCTACATAAAAATCTCTAATGTCAAAGGGAATAGTAATTGCAATAAAGAAGAAAACTACAACGAGGAAATAAAGGATAATTTCTCCCATTGGTGCTCCTTGTTCGTAAAGCGGAACTGACCCTGTCACATAGGCCCATACTATAGCAATCAAAAATATCTTAATAAAAGAAAAGTCTCTTAAACGCATGGATTTTCCAAAAATCGGAATAGTATATAATACCGAAATAATACCTGCTCCTGATATGATAACTATTCTGGACCATTCAAAATCAAGAAAAAGATAGCAACATAGGATGAAGCTTAAAACGGCATATACCAGAATATGACTTTTAAATTTTTCAATAACGGCAAATCGCCCTTTGTGTGCAAACTTTTTAACCTTGTTTATGCCAATCAAACGATGTATAGAATATATAAATATGGTACTAGAAAACACAAAAAGCAAATAGTTTAAATCTACCTGTAGGTCAAACCGATTTATTGTAAACAGGTAGAGATATACACTACAAAAACCGATATGAAGGCTACTATATAAGTAAAAATTGGTAATATGTTTTAAAATCTCTTTCAATTGCTTAATAGAAGTAGTTTCTAACTTTTAGATATAAGTCGCGAATCAAATCGTCGACCATGTCGTCTGTACTGCGAATTCTGTCATTGATATTTGAGGTGTATTCGTTGGGAATCGCCCGTTGATCCCCTGAAATTTGATATTGGTCTACTTGATCTTCAATGGTAGCTCTAAATTGTTGTTCTCGCAGATCACAATTCACGGAAGATTTTCTAATTTCTAGATGAATTCTCCATGTCAAAGTTTTGGTGATTGTTCTTGTAGTTACACTGCCCGATACATCAATATATTTGGGGATTTGTGTGACCGTTCCACTAGTATCAGTTTCCGTGGTGTAACCATCTTCAACTTGTTTGGTATAGGTACGAGTGGATTCACTGACTCTTTCATTCACGTCTAATTTTGAAAAATCTAGTTCAACAAAACAATCACCATTATTAAATGAATTGGCGTATACAATTTTCATGAATCCAGATTGGCCTCTAAGATCGTCGAATGCATTGTCAACTTCCCATTCATACGAAAAGTCAAAATCAAGATCTGCATTCACAACGTAGAGTAAAGTGGCAGCATCTTTTGCTTCTTGCATTAGTTGATATACATCTGGATATTCATTGCTGTATTCATCGACCAGTTCAAAGTGATAATAGGCGTTTCGTGCGTCTATTTTGTTATTGGTTTCATTAAAATATACCATTAACGCTTTTCCTTCATCGTAGGTATCCTGAATCAATTGTAATTTTTCTGATCTGAAATCTTCATATTTTAATTTGTTATCATCATTTATATACGATCTGGCTTTTACAAATCGAGTATCCACTTCTTCGTATTGCTTAAAATTATCTGTTAAGTCATTGATTTTATACCCATCTACTAAAACAATCATTCGGTCTCTGGCTAAGTCGATCATTTTGGAAAATGATTTATTCAATAACAGTACATCTTTTCGATTTTTCTTTCCTGCCTTAATATCTCCTAATACTGCATCAAAGGCTTTAAAGTATTTTCCTTTTTCATACAATTTTTGTGGACTAGAGCAACTACTAAAAAGTACTGTCCACAAAAGAATGATGTAAGCGTATTTTTTCATGTCAAGTTAGTTATTCCTTAATTCAGAAGATGAAAACATTCGAATAAACACCGGTTCGCGATATGTATTATTATTTGTCATCGAGGCATATTTTAATTCACATGCGTATAAAGGTTGTATCCAAATTGTATTCTTTTCGTCCTCTATCTGTTCTTTTATTGGTTTTGATGTCTTCGGAACATTAGACATCTTTTCCATTATGTTTGCGATTTTTTCTTGGTTGAATCCAGTTCCAATTTTGCCAAAATAAACATATTTATCGTTTTTTTTCTTTGCGAGGTGTAATGCTCCAAAGAAATTTGAACGTTCTCCCTTTCCTTTGGTGTATCCAATGATCAATGCCTTATCGAAATTTTGCACCTTAATCTTGAGCCAAAACATAGATCTGTGGCCACTTTCATAAGGACTATTCCTCTTTTTACAGAGGATTCCTTCCATTTTTTCAGCACTTACGGCATCAAATAAATCTTGTCCATTTTTAAAAGCTTCACTAAATTTTATTTTATCATTCCAATCCAATAATTCCTTTAATAGAGCTCTTCTATGATCAATTGAATTGGAGCGTAAGTCAATGCCGTCCATAAATAATAGATCAAACAGATAAACGAGAGCTCCTTTTGAAGATTTTGCAGCAAGATGAGCTTTTCCATCTTCAAGGTGCAAACGACTGACAACTTTGCTGAAATCAGGTTTGCCATCCGCATCATTCACTATGAGTTCGCCATCTACAATATATTGATGGGTGCTGTGCTTTTCAAAATGCGCTGCTAGGGATGGAAATTTTGAGGTTATGTTATTCCCATTTCGAGAAATTATTTTCACTTCCTTCAGATTTTTTATGATTAGAACGCGTATTCCATCCCATTTTATTTCAAAAAAATATTCATCGGAGGGTGGAATAGATGAACCTAATTGTGCAAGCATTGGGCTTAAAGAAATGGATTCAAGGGGACATTTTTTACCCTCCAATTTTATTTTATTAGTGTGTTTTTGACTCTTTTTTGAGTTATGTATAGTATCCGTATGGAGAATTGTTGCATGATCTCGAAAATCACTCCACGGATCTCCTTCGCGTTTGATTTTATCATGAATTGTACGAATAGAATAAGCTTTTGATGAAGGAATAGTTTTTAATTCCTCCCAAGTGATAGGAGCGGATATGGGAGCTCCATTTTTACCTCGAATGCTATAAGGGACTACACATGTCTGAGTAGCATGATTTCTGTAAATATCCAGCAATACTTTACCGCTTCTTTTCTCTTTGTTAAGTTTTAGGGTGGTGTTTGTATCCTGCTTGATATAATTTTTAGCAAGCAGTTTTACACATTTAATAACCTCTTTTTGAGAGTAAATCGGAGTGATGGGTACGTAAATATGTAGGCCTTTTCCTCCACTTGTTTTAATAAAAGGGGTGTAGTGTAGCGATTCCAAATAGTGTTTTAATTTGAAGGCCAGTTTTCTTACCACATCAAATTGATCTTCCTCGGGAGGATCCAAGTCAAGAATGAAATGATCAGGTTGGATTTGATTCTTCCCCTTGCATTGAACAGTATGCAATTCCAGTGCTGTTAAGTTGGCTATCCAGATGAGACTGGCTTTGTTATTTGCCATTAAATAGGAGTTGTCATCGTCTTGGAAGTTGGTATGTTCAATCCACCTAGGTGTCCAATTGGGTTTGTTTTTTGAATAAAAACGATGCGCATGGATTCCGTCAGGATATCTAATTAAGGTAAGCGGTCGATCTTTTAAAAAAGGTAACACGAATTGTGCAATGGTCATGTAATACTGAATGATTTCAGCTTTAATAATATTCTCTTCAGGAAATATAATTTTATTGAGATTTGAAAGTTTTAGTTTCCTACCTTCAATTTCCGTAATTATTTCTTTCTTTGGCAATATGGATAATTGATTGTTATCTCTAAAAGTACTAAATTTTGTGTGCTGTAAATAAGTACAGTACAGTGTTATTTTTAAATATGACTTAAAATTTTAATTCATGGACGCATTAGTGTATACATCTAGATTTTCGGTAAAAGGTCATGATGTCAATCAGAACAAGTTCCTTACCATTCCTGCACTGTTGAGGAATCTACAAGAAGCTTCATTGCAACATGCTCGTCAACTCAATACAAGTGTATGGGACATGACTGATGATAAAGTGACTTGGGTATTGATACGGAAAGAGTTGAAAATAATTGATCCATTGATACTGGATGGAACATATACCATTCTCACGTACCCCTCCGGTTTTGATAAATTTTTTGCCTACCGAGATTATTTAATATTTGATCAGAATAAAAAATTAGTTGTGGGAGCCAGCAGTGTATGGACTCTACTTCAAACAGAAGAAAGAAAACTGGTTAAAATTCCTCAGAAGATTATGGATATTGGAGTGCCTGAAAATACTAGATTTTTAACCAAGCCAGAAAAAAATATTTTGGTGCCTTCCAACTTTTTGAAGGCAGATACCAGAAAGGTTCGCCCCTATGATTTGGACTGGAATAATCATGTGAATAATATTGTTCTTATCCGGTTTATAATGGAGTCTTTGAAGTCGAAAGGTATAGAGGACGAGCAAATTTCTAAAATACTGGTGCAGTTTAAAAATGAATTGAAATTAGACGAGACGGTTGAAATTATGCAAGCATCAGATAACAATCAATATTTTACTGTGTTAAATGCAACCAAAACAGGGAAAGAAATTGTGCAAAGTAAAATAGAATTGAACTAGACCATTGATAAGTTTTAAGAAAAGGAATTAAGCGTGTTGTTCTAAATGCATAAAAAAATGATGCGATTGCTTATAAAGAGCTTGAAAACACGAATTGTTTTTTGAATAAGTATAGAAAATAAGAAGCAAGGATCAATATGTGGACATGTCCAAAATGCAGCAGGAACTTCAAAACGACAAATCAGTCGCATATGTGCTCTACACGGACCATTGATGAAATATTTGAAGGTAAACCAGATGAGCTCATTTTGGCTTTTGATCAAGTATTGATTCATGTCATCGACTGGAATCCTTGCTCTGTAGGTGCGGCAACGAATGCAATTGTATTTACGAAAGAAAAGGCGTGGTTGATTGTTAAGCCAATGGCTAAATTGCTGGATTTAAAATTTTATCATCCTGAAAAGATAGAGCATCATCTTATAAAGCGGACTGTTCATTATAGAAAGGTGTATGCCCATCATATTCGGATTGCTGATGAATCAGAGGTGACGCCAGAGTTACTATCTTTGTTAAGAATGGGCTATGATGCATATTGAAAAGCTTCTAATATAATATTCGGCTTATCATATATTCAATCATTTTTATGGTCTCGATTCTTGGGTTTGCCTTAGAATCGGTTACATCTGTAAGGCTGGGAAGGTGTTCGATATAGTATTCATTATTGAGAGATTGTTCGATTAAGTTGGTAGCTAATGCGATGGGGTACTCAAATTCTGAATCGATCTCTAAGATCATCTTAGATAATGTTTTTACTATTTTTTTATAATTGACATAATATCCTTCCTTGTTTAAAGAGTCCACTTTTTTGGTATGGTAAACTTTATTGGCATTTTCTACAACGACCTTATGGAGTTTGGTTTGATTAATATAGGAAGGAGTAATTGAACTGTCCAAAGAATTGACAAGCGTAGATATCGCTTGCACCAATTTTGCTTTAGAATCTTTCACGTTACGGATGTCCATCAAAACCATAAAATGCATAAAATCCCAATACCAAGATACTAGGTAGGACAATAGCTTGTATTTGTTCTCAAAATAGCGGTAGATAGAGGCTTCCGTTGATCCCATTGAAGTGGCTATCTTTTTAAAATTCAATTCTTCAAAACCTATTTCATCAATCAAGAGGATAGCGTGTTCAATGATTTTTTTTCCTAAGTTTGTTTCCAAAGGGTCTCGCAAATAAATGCTTTCATTGATGTCGATGGTAATGTTAATCTGTGGCATAATTAAATAGTAAAAATTTTATCAGTAATAGTAAAACTATTATTAATCAAAGTTGTTTACTAAAACGTAAAATAAATATATTTAGGAATATGGCAATGGTTACGAATGTATTCAAACCTATGCAGAGGTTGCAAAGACTTCTTTCGGTAGATAAAAGAGACATTACTCAAGTATATGCCTATGCGTTACTTAATGGATTGGTAAACTTATCATTACCATTAGGGATACAAGCGATTATTAATTTGATCCAAGGAGGAGAGATCTCTACTTCATGGATAATTTTAGTTGTTTTTGTATTAATAGGTATTGCACTTACTGGAATTTTTCAATTGCTTCAATTGCGGATTGTGGAGAATATTGCACAGAAGATATTTAGTAGAGCATCTTTTGAATTCGCATATAGAATCCCAAGGATCAAATACAGCGAGTTATATAAATACTATGCTCCTGAGTTGGCCAATCGATTTTTTGATACGCTTACCATTCAAAAAGGTCTTCCGAAAATATTAATAGATTTTTCTTTGGCGGCATTTCAGATTATTGCTGGTTTAGTGGTTTTGAGCTTGTATCATTCTTTCTTTATCTTGTTTGGTGTGGCGTTGATTGCCTTAGTATATACGATACTGGTATTTACAGGTCCTAGGGGATTAAAAACTAGTTTGGTAGAATCCAAGCATAAATATGATGTTGCGCATTGGCTGGAAGAAATAGCACGAACGCGGATGTCATTTAAGTTGGTAAAAGATCCAGAGATTTCTTTGTCAAATACAGACAGTAGAGTGAGTAATTACATACAAGCCAGAGAAAGTCATTTTAAGGTGTTGATAGGTCAGTTTTTAAGTCTTATTGGATTTAAGGTATTAGTAGCTGCAGGACTTTTGGTGATTGGAGGACTACTGGTGTTTCGACAAGAAATGAATATTGGGCAATTTGTTGCTGCTGAAATTATAATAATCCTCATTATAAGTAGTGTAGAGAAACTGATCAAGTCATTGGACTCCATTTACGATGTGCTAACGGCCCTAGAGAAAATTGGGTATGTAACGGATATGGAATTGGAAAATGAGGAAGGCTTGTGTTTTGATGAGAAGATTGATGAAATGGCAGTTTCTGCTACCAATGTAAAATTTTCCTTTCCTGATAGTAATTCCAATATTATTGATGATATAAGTTTTGATGTACCTCAAGGAGAGTCTGTGGTGATTACAGGTTCCTCTGGATCGGGTAAATCAACATTAATGAGTTTGATTGCGGGGATCAATGATCCCGATGAAGGTGTCATCCGATTCAATGGTTTGTCTATTCAATCTGTGAATGGTAATTCATTGAGACAACATATTGGTTATGCCTTGAGTAATAATGAGATATTTCAAGGGTCATTACTAGAAAATATTGCGATGGGACGAGAGAGCATTTCTACTCAAAATGTTGTCAATGCCATTGAATGCGTGAATTTGGGTGATTTTATCAAGACTCTTCCGATGGGACTCAATACAAGACTGGATCCAGAAGGTCAACGAATACCGAGGTCAGCGGCCAACAAGATAATTTTGGCCAGAGCAGTAGTGAGTGATCCTAGTTTATTATTATTGGAGGATCCATTAGATCATGTACCGGCAATAGAGAAAGAAGTGATCATACAGAATCTCACGGATTCAAATAAGCCGTGGTCCATCATTATTACTGCAGTAGATAAGATCTGGACCAAATATATTGATCATGAAGTTCAATTGGATCGCGGAAGAGTTATTTCTGATACATTTTTAAAATAATAGGGTATGTTGAATATCAGCTTAAAGAGAATAAACGAAAATATTGATCTTTCGAAATATAGAGCGTTCAGAATTATTGAAGAAAGAACCGTCTCTCGGATGCTTATCAAAGTAATGACCATTGTATTTGTTGGAGGAATATTCGCTATGTTTTTGCCTTGGACGCAAAATATACGGGCAAAAGGGAATGTCACCACACTGAGTCCAGACGACCGACCACAGACCGTGCAAGCTACGATCGGTGGTAAAATCGAAAGTTGGTATGTACAAGAAGGGGATATCGTGAGTGTTGGGGATACGATAATTCGGATCTCGGAGGTGAAAGAAGAATATCTCGACCCAATGATTTTGGACAATACCAATAATCAAATTATTGCCAAGGATGAATCTTCAAAAGCCTATGCTCAAAAAGCTACGAATCTCAACCAGCAATTAGATGCACTGGTAAATGGCAAACAGATAAAACTAGAGCAAAATACCATTAAGATAATGCAGACAAAATTAAAACTGCAAAGTGATAGTATTGATTTAGTTGCTGCCGATACTAAGAAACTCATAGCATTAAATCAGTTGGCGCGTATCGAAAATCTATATAATGATGGATTAAAGCCATTGACTGATTTGGAAGCAAAAAGATTGTCTGTGCAAGAAGCCAATGCGAAAGTGATCTCTTTGCAAAATAAAATGGATGCGAGTAGAAATGAATTGCTCAATTTAAAAGCTAATGTCATTGCCATAACCAATGAATATGATGATAAGATAGCCAAGTCAAAATCGGATCGAATGTCTGCACTCTCATCAAAATATGATGCGGATGCAAGTAAAAATAAATTGCAATCTCAGTATAATACGTATGAAGTGAGACAAAATAATTATTTCATTACGTCCCCTATAAATGGTACGGTGACAAAAGCTTTAAAAACAGGAATCGGAGAATTGATTAAGGCGGGAGATGCGATTGTACGAATTATTCCGAATGAATATAAGCTCGCTGTCGAAACATTCATAGAACCAATGGACATGCCTTTGTTAGAAATAGGGCAAAAAGTTCGTGTTCAATTTGATGGTTGGCCCGCAATTGTATTTAGTGGATGGCCGAATAATAGCTATGGTACATTTGGAGGGGAAGTCTTTGCGATTAATAATGATATCAGCGACAACAATAAATATAGAATATTGATTGCACCTGATCCAGATGATAATCCTTGGCCAAATGAAGTCAGAGTAGGAGGAGGTGCGAATACTATCACCTTATTGAAGAATGTAAAAGTAGGGTATGAATTGTGGAGACAACTGAATGGATTTCCTCCAGATTATTATATAGAAACGAAGTTCAAAGATGTGAAAACAAAGGCACCTCTAAGGAAAGTAAAGTGATGGAAAGAAGGGGAGGGAGAAGCAATTAGATAGTGTCGAACTAAAAAATAGATATGAAATTTTATTCAAGAAAATTAATAAAACCTGAAAACCTGAATGCAAATAATACTTTATTTGGTGGGGCATTGTTGAGGTGGATAGATGAAGAAGCAGGGATTTACACGATGACAAAGCTGCGTTCTCAAAAAGTAGTCACTAAATACATTTCAGAGATCAACTTCATATCTTCGGCAAAACAAGGAGATGTAATTGAAATCGGGATGCAGTTTGTCTCTATTGGACGGACAAGTATAACTATGCGATGTTTGGTTCGTAATTTATTTACGCAAAAAACGATTATTTCGATTGATAAAATTGTATTTGTAAGAGTAGATGAAGATGAAAAAGCAAAACCACATGGTTTAACAATTGAGGATATAAAACGAATGAGTAAATGAGACTAATCTTAGCTTTAGTTTGCCTTTTATTTAATCTAGTTGGATATAGTCAATTAAATCCAATTTTGACTTTTGATGAATATATAGAAATCGTCAAAGAAAATCATCCCATGACTTATCAAGCGGCATTGTTGTCGGATATGGCTATAAGTACAAAGCGGATAGCTAGAGGGGGATTTGATCCTAAGATTGAAGGAGATTGGAACCATAAGTCATTCGACGATAAAAACTATTATTCATTGGCAAATGGTGCCATCAAGGTTCCGACTTGGTATGGAATTGATTTGAAGGCCGGATATGATAGAAACAGTGGTGAATTTTTGAGCAACAGTGATTTTCTTCCTGAGAGAGGTCTTTGGAATGCAGGGATTAGTATTCCTTTAGGTAAAGGATTGGTGATTGATAATCGACGAGCTGAACTGAAAAGAGCCGACATATATCGAAACGTGACAGATCAAGAACGTCTATTAATGGTAAATGAATTGATGTACAAAGCTTCAATTGCCTACCTGGAATGGCAGACCTCTCGGGCGTTTTTAGAAATTGCCAGGGAGGGGCAAAATCTAGCTCAAGTTAGGTTTGATGGAACTAGAGGCAGATTCATCAATGGAGATGTTCCTGCAATCGATACATTAGAATCACTCATTTCATTGCAGACCAGAGAATTGGATTTGAGTAAAGCGCAACAGGATTTAGATAATGCTGTGATAGCCTTGAATAATTTTTTATGGATAGATGGAGAGGTGCCCCTTGAATTGGATTCACTTACAGCACCTGAAGCTATAGATACAGAATTATTGG
Organism: Saprospiraceae bacterium; assembly: GCA_029212405.1. Classification (GTDB taxonomy): domain Bacteria; phylum Bacteroidota; class Bacteroidia; order Chitinophagales; family Saprospiraceae; genus CAJXUU01. Next base: position 30,912 of record JARGNR010000046.1, on the reverse strand, counting down.
ATTACCAGGTAGATAGCCTTACGATCATTCAAGATTTATGGTTGGCTGCTCATCCAGAATTGATGCTCTATGCCTACAAGATTGATAATTTGAATTTGGATCAAAAACTGGCACGTGAAGAATTAAAACCCGATTTGAGAATCAATTATAATCCGTTGATTGCGGTTGCGGACGATGCATTATTTGATGAATTCAATACTGAAAACTATAAAATTGGTGCTAGTTTTTCTTACCCGATTTTACAAAGGAAAGAGCGTGGAAAGATTGATTTGAACAAGTTAAAAATACGTGACACCGAATATGAGCGTGGAATGAAAAATCAAGAGTTGACCGTTAAGTTAAATACGTACATCAATAACATCAACCAAACCTTTGAACAATATGAATTATTAGATACAACAGTAACGAATTATAATCGGATGTTAATTGCTGAAAATCGAAAATTTGATGTCGGGGAGAGCTCCATCTTTTTAGTGAATAGCCGAGAAAATAAATATTTGGAAAGTAGGTACAAATTGGTTCAAGCCTCACGAAAATTGATCATCAATAGATTTACTTATTTATTGTATGCAGTACGGTTGCAAGAAGTGTTGTGATAAGATTCTGATGGATAGATTGGACATGTAGTTTTGCTTATTTCAATGAGTGTACTAAACTCCTTTCCAGTTTTTTAATTAGTAGTACAAACCATATAAAGCGAGATAAATGGCAAATAATGAAAAGTTAATAATTGAGGAACGGGCCAGAGATATTGGAAATTTTATGGTGGGAAGATTACTACCGTTTCGTAAAAAGAGACAAGTTGGCCCTTTCACTTTTGTCGATCATATGGGACCGAGTTTAATATCGGATCCAAGATGGATGGATGTTGACCAACACCCACATATTGGTCTCAGTACATTCACTTATTTATTAGAAGGAGCGGTACACCATAAAGATAGTACTGGAGCGAACCAAATTATACATGCTGGTGACGTAGGAATGATGACGGCAGGAAGGGGAGTTACGCATACGGAACGTACCCCTATGGAAATGCGTACGAATACCTCATTACTGCTACATGGTTACCAGATTTGGATTGCACTACCCATAGATAAGGAGGAAATGGAACCCCGGTTTGATTATGTCCCTTCAAGCAGTGTGCCTACATGGAAGCAAGATGGAATGACTATTCGATTATTGGCTGGGAAAGCTTTTGGTCATGAATCTCCTTTGCCGTTAAATTCACCGATGTATGTATTGGATATTCAAGCAGATGCCGCCTCTGAATTAGATATTAAAGAAAGTCTATTTGGAGAGATTGGAGTTTTGGTAACTACAGGAGCAGTATCAGATCAGGAAGAAAGAGTGGAGGCTGGACAATTACTGGTATCTAAAACTGAAAACGAATGTAAAATTCATATGGAGGAAGGAAGCCGAGTTCTAATCTTTGGTGGTCCTGCATTGACAGAAGAACGGTTTTTGTTTTGGAATTTTGTTTCAAGTTCTAAAGAACGATTAGAACGAGCAAAGAAAGATTGGAAGGAAGGTCGATTTCCAAAGGTTCCGAATGATACGACTTATATTCCGATTCCTGAGAGAAAGCGATAATACGCCTCTTGACTTTCAAATTAACCTACGTTTGTAAGTTCATGTGAAATGAAAGGGCTGACCTTAAGTTTTATCATGTCAAAGCTTAATGACTCTTACTTTATAGGTCTAAATGTATTCCTTTGTAATATTAATCCATGTACTATGGCAATGCGATAAAATGTTAATGTTATGTGCCCGAAAACGGAATGATTGTGTAGAAACACCGGATATTTGCGTAGAACAACTTTTGTTCTTTCTAGATATTTATACAAAAATATAGGAGTGATTATTTTTCAATCGTATCAAATCTATACGAATACAAACCTTATTGATAATCAAATTTCTTTCGTATTACACAATTGGATATTCATATTAAAAAGAAGACTGGGAGCGCTCTCATAGATGAAAACCAACAGAACTATCTTGGTTATCTATAACAAAAGTTAGACTGAAATACTGCTTTGTCATCACTAGATTTGAAGTTGTAACCATTGAAGAAAGCTGAAATGGCGAATTCAAATATTTATATTGTATTTTAATGACTGAAAACACCCCATAAAATTGTTAAATCATGGAAAAGCATTCGGACCCTACATTCTGGGAAGACCTCAGTCAATTTCAATTTTTGAATGTTGTCAAAGCACTATTGTGTTCCTTCTTAAATATCATCATTTATATTATTTTGATTGCCTTGATTCTAGGTTTTGACCAAGGATCAATCCTTTTTGTAGATTTATATACAGATGAGAATCTAGGAAGCTTGAGTTTGAATGTTGGCCTATTTCATTTCTTGACGTTTTTCCTTGCGCTTATTATGAGTATCTATCCGACCTACGTTTATACTTCATTATTTGATATGAATCTTGATAATGATGATGAGGATGATGTCGATTGGTTCATGGATAAAGGAGGGTTGATTTATTATGATGATAAAAAAGAGAAACCAGTTATTGATGAGGAGCATAATCCTTACCTCCAAAAGAAGATTGGCTTTTTGACGTTAAAATTCATTGAAGGCAGTGTTCGAAAGTTTTTAGGTGTTTTTCTATTTATTATTTGGGCGGGATTAATCATTCATTCTTATCAATACTATCAAATTGATGGCATGAATAAATGGTTTCTGTATATTTTATATGCGTTTTTAGTAGGTTTCTTTTTATTTCTCTTTTGGTTATATGCGGTCGCGCTGCGAAGAAAACTAAAGAGTGGAGAAGGCTATGCTTCTATCTATAAAGCAGTACAAACGGTGTATAAATACCAATGGTATTTTTTCTTTATTCTTATTTCGATTTTCGTTTTTTCATTGTATGTGATTGAATGGAATTTACTGAACATCATTATTCAGGTGATTATTTGTTTCTCATTGGCTGGGTATTTATTGATGTATAGAACTGTAAGGAAGTTAATACCTGAACGAAGAAATATAGTGGATTTCCTTCATAGTATCCGTATCATGGGTTTTGTAGTATTGGCACTAATTCTAGTGATTAATATCGATACGAGTATTGCTCAACTGATCAATCCGATCAATGTAGTACTGGCAGGATTGATTACGCTGTATACGCTAGTGACTATGTTGATTAAGTTGTTTTTATACTATAAAGACAATGATGCAATTAGAATTAAGTGGTTCTCAATTAGTAAAAAACTGTATTATTCCTTACTGATCATTTTTGGAGCCATTTTTATCTACTATTTGAATAGCGGGAACAGTTTACATGCTTTGCATATCGTACCCACTAGTGAAAAAGTTTCCGTTGATAAATTCTACGATACATACAGTGCCCTTCATACTGGAGATTCTACCCATGTTCCGATATTGTATGCAGCATATGGTGGAGGATTAAAAGCACATTATTGGAATTATCTCATTTTAGATTATTTGGACAAGGATAAGAAATTCAATGATATTCTTGCCTTTAGTGGAGTTTCAGGAGGAGGAATGGGGTTGAGTAATTATGCTGCAATGAAATATTTTGATTTTGATGAAAGGGAAAAACAAAAAGCTATAGACGTTGTGAAAAATGCCAATATATTAAGCATAGAACTTTCTTATTTATTTGGTTTGGATTTATTAAGAGAGATGCTTCCTGAAATGCTATGGTGGGGACATGATCGTTCACACCGCTCCATGAGTTTTTACAATGATAATTTAACAGAGAACGAAGACTTGGTGAATACGGTTCCATTTGATAAGGTCTATTCATCACTTTTTGACAAAGGGTATTATCCCAATATAATCATCAACAGTACGGCAAATGTTGATCGCTCTGGAGTTGTAAGTGCCATACGAGCAGATGGCATGTTTCCAGGAACAATCAATGTATTGGATATTAAAACACGGAGTGACGTAAAGACGTTGACCTTTTTTGAAGCAGCGTCTACTTGTAATCGGTTTCCAGTAATTAGTCCAGCTGCGAACATACCCAAGAAGGGACATTTTGTAGATGGGGGCTATTATGAAAATTCAGGGGTGATGAGCCTCGTATCATTCAGTGAATACCTAGCCGACTATGAAGCGAGCAAGTCGTATCAACCATTGGTATCAGAAAAAGTGAAATTAATCTCGGTACGTAACGATCGATCAAATTATGTACAGTCGTTAGTGAAAAAGATACTTGCTGATAATCCAGATTTAACCACAGACCTTTATTGGAATACGGATAAGACAGAGGTAGGGGCAATTACATCATCCATTTTTAATTTGGAAAGGACCCCTACTTATTTAAGAGAATATCTTAAGGCCTATGGAGATAAATATGATTTACATTTCATTGATTTGCCTTTCTATATAGATCCTAATGAGTTGGACGGTTTCTTTGGAGGAACATTAAATTATCAGTTATTGGATAAATTAAAACTTGAAATCGACAGTAGTAATACTGAAATCATCAATAGATTGAAAGATTTGGGCAGCGATACATATGATTTCGAAAACCTGGGAGTTGTACCACCAGCTACAGCAAGATTGTTAAGCAGGCCAGCTGTAAACTATATGGAAGCTATGATGAAGCATAAACATGTCATCAGCCAACTGCAAGGGATAGAATGATGGACTGATCTGTAAGTTAGATTTGAATAGTTTAAAGTACAAAAATGAGGAGTCAGAGAAATGAATAGGGTGATCAAGTAAAATCATCTGATTAGGTTTTTTATTGAATTCGTAATTTTATATATTAAGTATTATTATAAACTGTAATCAACTTTGGATCAATTATTGATGTGTTTAGTATTAAGATAGATTTAATATGGTAGGTATGAATATTATATTAAGAATTTCGCTGCATATTATTAACTGATATTGTTTCGAACAACACCTAGTAAGTGACTTTCTGAACTATACTGGTCATAATACCAACAAACATATACAATTATGAAATATTTTCAATTTGTTATAATTTTAGCATTTTTTCAACTTATAGGGGATTCTAGCTATGCACAGTGTAACCAAACATTAACTATAAACAGTTATAGTGCGGATTGCAATGGAAATGGAACCTCAACCGTGACCATTAATGTTACCGTTTTATTTGGAAATGGAAACAATTCAGCTACAATAAGCTACAATTTGGGGGCTGGGGAAGTAAATGCCGTAGTTTTAGAAGATGATGCCGGAGATTTGATTGATCAAGAGTATACTTTTGATGTGATGAGCTGCGAAAATTTTAATGTCACCCTTACGGGATGGACCAACCCTTCTGGCAGTGGGTCTAGCTGCACCGATCCGGCGCCAGTCACAGTAGGTATAATTCTGCCTGTTACATTTGGAGATTTTACCGTGATCAAAAGCACAGAGGGTATCCTATTGGAATGGAACACCTTCTCAGAAATAAACAATGAAAAATTTGTTATTCAAAGATCTGCAGACGGCAAGGAATTTTCCTCTATCGGTGAAGTGAAAGGAGCAGGGGATTCGGTAAAAGAAGAGCAGTATATGTTTGTAGATTCAGATCCGTTGAGAGGAACGTTTTATTATCGATTGCAGCAGGTAGATAGAGATGGGACGTATGCGTACTCTGATACGAGGTCTATAAAAGTGGATCATGCATCTCAATTGAGTGTTTATCCAAATCCTTCACAAGATTATGTAGTCGTTGCATCTTCCAGTGTTGAAAGCTACCTCATTTTTGATATGCAAGGCAGATTGGTAAAAGAGATTGATCAACAGGAAACGTCTACTAGAATTGATGTTTCTCAATTAAGAAAAGGAATGTATACCGTGAGAGGTATGACAAGTCAAACCAGTATAACATTCTTAAAACAATAACCATGGAATGATTTGTACTTTTCATAGAGATAATAAAAAGCCTACTGATGAATGATTCAGTAGGCTTTTTGTGTAAACTATTGTAGCTTAAAGTTTTATTTACCAATTGAGGTCTATTTATTCCATTAAGGAAGTAAATGGTGATTGATTTAGAATAAATATAAATACGAATATTATGTAACCTTTGCTACATTAAGTAATTATATGAGGTGTATCTTACTTGCTTAAATTTTTAAAACAACTGATATGAACATATTGAGTAGTATTTGGAACTATAAGTGTCCTCGATGTAGAAAAGGGGATCTTTTTGTGGCTCCATTTAATATGAAAGATCCATTAAATATGCACGAGAAATGTGCTCATTGTGAACAACGGTTTGTACCTGAGCCGGGATATTATTTTGGGGCCATGTTTATATCTTACATTTGGACTGCTTTTACTTGCCTGGGCATAGTGGGTTTCTGTATGCTGGTGTTGGGTTGGAGTATTGAAGCTTCTTTTGCGCTATTGATTTTTATATCAGCCCTTTCTTATTTTTTCATCATGAGAATTTCTCGTTCTATGTATATTCATTTAGATGTACGATACGACAAAGAAAAAGCTATGAATTCTAATGAGGTGGTGCCATAATTGGATTATTTTTAAGTATAATATATTAACTTTAGATAAGCGTTAGGAGCGTTTAAGAATTTACTCAAGAATATTTAGAATAATTTATATGGACTTTATTCCTTTTGATATTAAGTGTTATTCAAAGTTAGAGGAGCGATTTCAGACGATATTTGAGCCGAAACTGATCAATGAGATTTGCCAAGATGGTAATTTGAGAATATTTAAACCCAATGAAACACTCATTGATATTGGAATGTTAATTACACATATGCCTCTATTGATTTCAGGGTCCATCAAGATTCTTACGGAAGATGAAAAAGGAGATGAATTGCTATTGTATTTTTTAGAGTTGGGTGAGACGTGTGCCGTGACATTAAATTGTTGTACAAGAAAAGCAAAGTCAACTATACGTGCAATTACAGAAACAGATTGCGAGATTTTATTTGTACCCGTTGAGAAAATGGAACATTGGATGATCAAGTATAAATCTTGGAGAGCGTATGTTTTGGATAGTTATAATGAACGTCTTAACGAAATGGTGAAAGCGATCGACAACATTGTTTTTCATAGTCTGGAACACCGAATAAAGACTTATTTAAAAGATAAGGCATGGATGGCAAAAAGTGCAATTCTCCATATAAGCCATCAAGATATTGCCAATGATCTCTACTCTTCAAGAGTTGCTGTTTCCAGGATCATGAAAAAGCTAGAATCAGAAAACTTTATTGAACAGCAGCGTAATAAAATCATTATTGTGGAATATAATAAGTGATTGGATTATTGCAGTAGATAATTAAGTTATTTGACTTTTGACAAAATTGCAACGCAACGATCTATCTTACATTAATTGTCACTTAGCTATAACTATGTTCCTTGAAAATCGTTTCATTATGATAACCAATCACTTACAAATCATTTTAACCTACGTTTTTAATATCTTGATAAAAGTGTAACACAAGTTACATGTGCATAGAATCGTTACGAATATATTTGCTAAAATTTAAAGAGAATTAGAATGATGCAATTTTTATATGAGCCTTGGGCATGGTATGTAGCAGGACCGCTAATTGCTCTTGTTATGTTTTTATTAATCTACTTCGGAGAAAATTTTGGAGTTTCCAATAATCTGAGGACGATGTGCTCCATAGGTGGAGGTGGAAAATTCTCCAAGTTTTTTAAGATCAATACTAAACAGCAGTATTGGAACCTTGCCTTTGTCCTGGGAAGTATCATCGGAGGGTATATTGGAGTACAACATTTATCCCCTAATAAAGCGATTGCTTTAAATCCAACAACGGTAGAGCATCTTGCTCAAAGTGGATTTGAGAATATTGGCAATGATTACCTTCCAGCTGAGATTTTCGGACTTGAAAGTATGACATCAATTTCAGGGCTATCTATCCTTTTATTGGGAGGCTTCTTAGTTGGTTTCGGTGCGAGGTATGCAGGTGGGTGTACGTCTGGTCACGCCATTAGTGGGTTGAGTAATTTACAACTTCCATCTCTGATTGCGGTAGCTGGTTTTTTTATCGGTGGACTAACAATGGTGCACCTCATTTTTCCTTTTATTTTTTAAATATAACACATGAAGTATTTGAAGTTTATTGCACTGGGTGTTCTTTTTGGAATTGTGATGGCAAAATCAGAGGTTATCTCATGGTATCGAATATATGAGATGTTCAGATTTGAAGCATTCCATATGTATGGGATTATTGGTTCTGCAGTTATCTTAGGTGTAGTAGGAACGTATTTGATCAAAAAGAAAAATGCAAGATCTATTTTAGGTGAACAAATATACTTTGCTCCCAAGCAAATGAGTATAACTAGATATTTGGTAGGAGGAATATTGTTTGGTTTGGGTTGGGCTCTGGTAGGTGCCTGTCCAGGTCCGATGTTTGTCCTAATTGGTGCAGGGTTTGTGCCTATCTTAATTGTACTTTTTGGTGCTTTGATCGGCACCTTTGTATATGGGGTAGTAAGAAGTAAACTTCCTCATTAAGGAAAAATAAATTTTAACGAATGATTATAGGATACATAGGTGCATTGTTGGTAGGACTAACATTAGGACTACTAGGAGGCGGAGGTTCCATTCTGACGGTACCTATTTTGGTGTATTTACTGGGAACTAATCCCGTATTAGCGACGGCGTACTCACTTTTTGTAGTGGGGGCAACTTCACTAGTAGGCGCTATAAGAAATATGGTACAAGGAATGGTAGATATAAAAGTAGCTGCTGTATTTGCTGTACCTGCTTTTTTAGCCGTATATCTGACTCGACGATTTCTAGTACCTGCAATACCGGATCAGATTTTCACTATTGGAAGTTTTACGTTAACAAAGGATCTTGGGATCATGCTATTCTTCGCTTTAATTATGTTGGCGGCCTCCTATTCCATGATAAAAGGACGGAAAGAAACAACGTCTAAAGAATCAAAAAAACTTAATTTCCCGCTCATAATTTTGGAAGGGGCGGTAGTGGGTGTGCTTACAGGAATCGTAGGAGCGGGAGGTGGATTCCTTATCATTCCTGCGCTTGTGTTATTTGCGAACTTACCCATGAAAAGAGCTGTGGCTACTTCTTTGTTAATTATAGCGGTAAAGTCTCTAATTGGATTTTTAGGTGATGTGCAAAATCTAGAGATCGATTGGTTGTTTTTGATGTCTTTTACTGGAATATCGATTCTGGGGATATTTATCGGAATTTATCTTAACAAGTTTATTGACGGGAAGAGTCTCAAAAAGGCCTTTGGTTGGTTTGTCCTAATCATGGGAATATACATTATTACAAAAGAATTATTTTTTAATTAATAAGAGGATTTACATCCAATATGTCTACAAAAATCATGTACAGATGAAAATAGAACAAATTTATACAGGGTGCCTTGCGCAAGGTGCATATTATATAGAAAGTAATGGAGAGGTTGCGATTATCGATCCTTTAAGAGAAGTACAACCGTATATTGAAAGAGCTGCAGCTAATGATGCGAAGATTAAATATATTTTCGAAACTCATTTTCATGCTGATTTTGTAAGCGGTCACGTTACCTTGGCTGAGAAGACGGGAGCGGATATCATTTATGGCCCAGGTGCGAAGACCAATTTTAAAGCAATAAACGCTGAGGATGGCCAGGTGTTTACTCTTGGAGATATTTCTATTGTAGCCCTTCATACTCCAGGTCATACCTTAGAAAGTACGACGTATTTATTGAAAGATGAACAAGGTAAGGATCATGCAATTTTCACTGGAGATACACTTTTTCTGGGAGATGTCGGACGTCCTGATTTGGCACAGAAAATGGGGTCAATTACGACGGAAGATCTTGCTGGAATGCTTTACGATAGCCTCAGAAACAAGATTATGCCACTAGGAAATGAAGTAATTGTATATCCAGCTCATGGAGCGGGTTCTGCATGTGGTAAAAATATGATGAAAGAGACGGTTGATTCTTTAGGCAATCAGAAAAAGATGAACTATGCATTGAGAGCGGATATGACTAAGGAGGAATTTATTAAAGAGTTGACAGATGGTCTATTACCACCACCTGCCTATTTTCCTTTGAATGTGAAAATGAATAAGGAAGGATATAAAGATATAGAAAAAGTAATTGCAGAAGGTCAACATGCTCTAAGTCCAGAAGATTTTGAAATGGCAGCAAATGAAACAGGTGCCATTGTTTTGGATGTACGTCATCAAGATGCCTTTGCTAAAGGTCATGTTCCTCGTTCGATCTTTATTGGTTTGAATGGAAGTTTTGCTCCTTGGGTAGGTGCATTGGTTCAAGATGTGAATCAAGAATTATTGTTGGTCGTTGAGGAAGATAAATTGGAAGAAGCAATTATTCGATTGTCGAGGGTAGGTTTTGATAATGTGATTGGATATTTAAAAGGTGGTGTAGAAGCATGGAAAAATGCAGGCAAGGAAATGGACAGTGTTGAATCCGTTTCAGCAATTGATTTGAATACAGAAATTCAAAATAATCCTGAGGTATTTGTAGTAGATGTTAGAAAAGAATCAGAATATCTGTCTGAACATATTCCAAATGCCCATAATGTCCCGCTTTCTTCTATTAATTCTCATTTATCAAGTCTACCTAAGGATAAAAGTGTATACATTCATTGTGCAGGAGGATATCGATCGATGATTGCAAGTTCGATCTTGAAATCTAGAGGTGTGCATAATCTTATTGACGTTGCAGGAGGCTTTAAATCAATAAAAGAATCGGGAATCAAGGTATCTGACTTTGTATGTCCAACCACGCTATGATTTAACTTCTGACTACAGGAGAGACAGTTTGTTTTTCTTTGGTAAATTAATATGATTTCAAGATATAATGTTGAAAAAGTGCTTGTGTGTGTAGTTATATTTCTTGCAAAGTAACATGTGTTACATTGGTATAGGAACGAAGTCTTTAATTTCACAGTAATTAAAAACAAACTACTAAACATAATGGAAAAGAAGCACACAATACTTATCATTGGTGGTGGTACCGGAGGAATAATGACTGCTGCTCAATTAAAGAAAAAAGATAAAAATCTTGATATTGCAATACTCGAACCTTCGGAAGATCATTTTTATCAGCCTGCTTGGACATTGGTGGGTGCTGGAACATATAATTTTGAAAATACACGAAGAAAGACAAAAGATCTTATTCCAGATGGGGTAAAATGGTATAAAGATTATGCCGATCAAATTGACCCAGATAACAATGAGGTGGAGACTAGAAAAAATGGAGTGCTAGGATATGAATTTCTAGTAGTTGCGCCAGGGTTGGTGATGGAGCCAAGTATGATAAAAGGGCTCCCAGAGGCGTTTGAAAGAGGAGTAGCTCTATCAAATTACATTAACCCAAAGAAGACTTGGGAGGAGTTGCAAAAATTTAAAGGGGGAAATGCATTATTTACTCAACCCGCTACTCCAATTAAGTGCGGTGGTGCACCACAAAAAATAGCCTATCTAGCAGCGGATTATTTTCGAAAGAATAACCTTTCAAATAAAACAAATATCACTTTTGCAACACCTGGAAGTGTAATTTTTGGAGTGAAGGAGATCAAGGCAACATTGGAAAAAGTATTGAATCGCTACCATATAGATTTTAAACCTTTTCATACACCAGTAGAGGTGGATAGTGATAAAAAGGTAGTGTATTTTAAGAATAATGCTCCCAGTCAAAATGATTGTGTAATCAATCAAGATGATGAAGCGGAGGCACCTCAGGCGGAACCCGGAATTATTGAAATGCCATTTGATTTTTTACATTTAGCACCGCCTCAAGCTGCTCCTAAATTCATAAGAGAATCTAGTTTGTCAAATCAAGCAGGATGGTTGGATGTAGATCATTATTCATTGATACACAATTCGTATTCTAATGTATTTGGTTTGGGAGATGTGGCGGCCTTACCCACGGCAAAAACAGGTGCTGCCATTCGAAAACAGGTTCCTATCTTAGTAGATAATATAATGAATGCTCTTTCGGGGAATGGAAAGATTGATAAATCCTATAATGGATATTCATCTTGCCCATTGGTTACGGGGTATGGAAAAATGACATTGGCAGAATTTGACTACAATAATAATTTTACTCCGGATCCCAAGTTGAAGAGATTGTTAATTACAGATTCATCTAAAGAGCATTGGAGATTATGGATGTTGAAAAAATATATGCTTCCTTATTTGTATTGGAATAAAATGATGAAAGGAGCAAAAGTATAATACATTAACCCGTTTTAAAATTGGATGTAAATTGACAAAAGGAAGTACGAAACATTGGCAAAATATCTATCAGAATAAGTCGGATAGTGAAGTGAGTTGGACGGAAAATTATCCAGACATAGCTATTGATTATATCAAGAAAATACAATTGCCGAAAGAATCGAGTATTATTGATATCGGTGGAGGGACAAGTAGATTTGTAGATGCTTTGTTAGAAATGGGATATACAAATATTACGGTATTGGATATTTCAAAAGCTGCTTTGGACCGTTCTAAGGAAAGACTCAGAGAAACATCTACCGAGGTCAATTGGATTGTGTCTAATGTCGTAGAATTTAAACCAGAGATGACCTATGACTTTTGGTACGATAGAGCAGTATTCCATTTTTTAACGAATCCATCGGATATTTCATCTTATGTTGATATTGTCGGTAAAGCACTCAATCCAAAAGGAAATCTTCTGGTGGGTACTTTTTCTGAGAATGGACCACTAAAATGCAGTGGATTAGAAGTGACTCGTTACTCCAAAGCAGAACTGGAACACGTTTTCTCTGATACTATGAAAGTCAACACCTCCTTCAAGCACATTCATACTACACCTTTTGGCACAACACAAGAATTTCAATTTTGTGGATTTAATAAATAAATCAGAGATCATATTTAGTGAAGTTTGGAGTTATGTAACATTGGTTACACAGCGTATACGTAATTCAATTTACATTTGTGGCTTCAAGTAAAATAACAATTGGTTTTTTGGGGTTATGCAGATGTGGATAAAAGTATTATGCTTTTATTCACACTGCATGTTTTTTTTGAATGATATATCTCGCTAGATATTTTCCTAAGTAAAAAATAGGATGATCCTACTGGTATCCAATCAGTGGGATTTTTTATTTTATACCAAATGTATTCTTAATTATTCTCAGATGTACCCTTCATTTTTCTTGCATCGGGGTTAAGTAACATAGGTTACGCTTATAAATTTTCATTGACCTTATTTTTACAATATACTTTTATGAAGTAGTACGCATTAGAATCTATAATCATTCACAATTAAAATTTATAAATCATGAAAATAGAACAGATATATACGGGATGTTTAGCAGAAGCTGCTTATTACATTGAATCAAATGGTGAGGCAGCAATCATTGATCCATTAAGAGAATCTTCTCCTTATTTGGAAAGGGCGCAAAGAGACAATGCCAAGATTAAATATATATTTGAAACTCATTTTCATGCCGATTTTGTGTCAGGGCATGTTGATTTAGCCAAACAAACAGGTGCGGATATAGTCTATGGTCCTACATCCATGGAAACAGGTTTTGATAAAATAGTTGCAAAAGATGGACAAGTCTTTAAGGTGGGGAATGTTACGTTTGAATTATTACATACACCTGGGCATACTATGGAAAGTTCATGTTTGTTATTAAGAGATGAAGAAGGGAAAGAAGTAGGTATATTTACTGGAGATACTTTATTCATTGGGGATGTTGGTAGACCTGATTTGGCCCAGAAGGTGATTGCTGATCTAACACAAGATAAATTGGCAAGACATTTATATCATTCACTTCGCAATAAAATAATGCCGCTTCCAGATCATATTACCGTTTATCCCAATCATGGTCAAGGGTCTGCATGTGGAAAGAATATGAGCAGTGAGACTACGGATACCTTAGGCAATCAAAAGAAAACAAATTATGCCTTACAACCGATGACAGAAGATGAATTTGTTGTACAGGTGTTAGATGGATTGACTCCACCTCCGGGGTATTTCCCACAAAATGTTTTGATAAATATTACGGGATATGACAGTTTGGATTCGGTGTTAGAAAAAGGAACAAAAGCATTGAGCCCGAGAGAATTTGAGTTGGTGGCAGAAGAAACTGAAGCATTGATTATTGATACAAGGTCCAATACTGATTTCCAAAAAGGGTATGTACCGAATTCTATCTTTATTGGCATAGATGGTAGTTTTGCTACTTGGGTAGGAACATTAATTCCCGATGTGAAACAACCTTTGTTGATTGTAGCGGATGAGGGGAAAGTTGAAGAAATTGTTACTCGGCTGGCTCGAGTTGGATATGACAATGCCAAGGGGTATCTTGAGGGTGGTTTTGATGCTTGGAAGAAAGAAGGAAGAGATTTTGATACGGTAGATTCAGTGACTGTTGGTCAATTGGCTGAAATAAAAGATGCAAGAATCGTAGACGTTAGAAAGGCAAGCGAATTTAATAGTGAGCATATGGTGCAAGCAATTAATGCACCTTTGGATTATCTGAATGATAGCATGAAACTCATTACGAATGAAAATACAAACTACATCCACTGTGCTGGAGGATATAGATCGATGATTTTTATTTCGATCTTACAATCAAGAGGATTTAGAAACTTGGTTGATGTTACAGGAGGATTTAAAGCAATTAAAGAAGCAGACAAATTCGAACTGACTGAATATGTCTGCCCAACAACCTTATTATAATCCGATGAAAATTGGGGAGGTAAAATACAGCCTCCCCGTTTTGTTTTATTCGAATTAAAAAAGTTATGAAAAAAATACTTGTACCCACTGATTTCTCAGAACTAGGTGATTTCGCCTATGGTGTAGCGCACATATTGGCTGCAGGATTGAAGGCTGAAATTATTGCATTATCCATTATCTCTGGTCCTCAGGGGGCGATTTATGACGAATCTGGTAATTTAACCAACGATGAGGGCAATGACTATTCTGAATGGACAAGACGTCTTGCAATGAATAGAGAAAAGATGCGGTCTTGGATTGAAGATAAAGGAGATATTACGGATACAATTGTTACGATTGGCAATGTTGATCAGTCGATACTACAGATAAGCGAATCGCAAGGAGTTGACTTGATTATTATGGGTACAAAAGGATTGTATAATAAGACCATTTGGACGAAAGGATCTCATACGGAGTTTGTAAGTAACCATTCTTCCATTCCTGTACTTTCATTAAAGTGTGATCGAAGGCAGTTAGACTTGGAAGAGATATTGTTAGTGAGTGATTTTTTAGAAATGGAGAAGTTAGATTTGTCGATATTAAAAAGTGTCCAAAAAGCATATGGCTCTAAGTTTGTTTTATTGAAAATCAATACGGAGTCCCAGCATCGAACAGATGATCAAATCAAAAGTGACATGGAAAAGTTTGCTCAGATTAATGAGTTGGATAACTATACGATGAAGTTATATAAATCAGAGTCAGTGGAGTCAGGTATTGCCAAATTCAGTCAAGAGCAAGATATTGATTTAATCGCCTTGGGTACACATCAGGGACATGGCTTCTCCAAATTGTTTAATGGAAGTATTTCGGATGATTTGATAAATCATTTGTATCATCCTATTTTGACATTTCCATTAAATTAGATGCAATGCACAAACTAAATTTTGTATTTTTTATTCTGTTAGGTATCCTACTTTTGTCTAATTGTAAATCGGATCAAAATAAAGCACTAACTCTAGAAAAATCTTCAGAGATAGAACGGCATTACCTTGAACGAGGAAGTAAGGTTTCTTTCGCAACATTTTCGTTGTTGTCCAAAGAATTGCAGAATGCTTTCAAAGTCGGAGGAATAGAACATGCATTGAGTTATTGTAATGTGAATGCTTTGCCTCTGACGGCGCAAATTGCGAATCAGGAAAATGTGAATATTAAACGCACCAGTGAAAAATATCGAAATCCAAAGAATTCGCCTAGCATGGCAGAAGCTGAAATATTGGAGGAGTATGATCAATTGAAGAGAGAAAATATGAAGTTGGATTCCAAAGTGGTATCCTCAAAAGATGGATATACTTTTTATAGTCCAATTATTGTCCAAGATATGTGCTTAAAATGCCATGGGGCAAAAGAAACGATACCAGCGTATAACAAAGTCTTAGATTTGTATCCAAATGATAAGGCACATGGATACAATCAAGGCGATCTGAGAGGGATGTGGTCAATTCATTTTCCTATTGCTAAACTGAAAGAATAAACTAAAAACTTAATCAAAAATAGATGTTACCATATTTAATAATTGGAGCAGTAGTGCTCATAGGAATCATGTTGTTTATGAATAAATCGAAAGAACAGTCGTTTAAAAATATCTCAGTAGAAGAGTTAAGCGATTTGATGAAAAAAGAAAAGCCTACGTTGATAGACGTACGCACAAAAAGGGAAATTGCTCAAGGAGTAATAGGCAAACCACTAGAAATTGAATTGGGACCGACCATGCAACAAAAGTTTAGCACCTTGGACAAAAATAAGAAGTACATCTTGTATTGTCGAAGTGGCAGAAGAAGTGCAATGGCGAGTGGTGTCATGTCAAAATTGGGATTTGCAGATGTGCACAATTTGGTGGGCGGTTATTTGGCTTGGCAGAACAAATAAGGATTGAATTAAATATATTATCGTATGTTGACAAAGATCATTCTTGGAGTTATAGTTTTTCATTTGGTATTAGGTTTTGGCTGGTTGGCCTACAAATTAAGTCCAAGAGATGGCGATGAATTGATCGATAGCAGTATTCAGGAAGAAGATGAAAAGAAAAGAATGATATGAAAGGGTTAATTTTTCTTTTGTTAGGAACCTTGTTTTCAGTTCAATTGGTTGCACAATCTACCCATTTTAGTGTTGATTTGGAACCTATGCAAATCACTGAATTGGGAGGTCTCCAATCGTATGCTATTGGAAGCAGCAATGGGGAATGGCTCATCGTAGGCGGCCGTTTGGATGGATTGCATCGACGACAACCTTTTGCATCATTTAGCCCAGATGGAAACAACCAAGATATTATAGTTGTCAATCCATCATCAAAAAAGATTTGGCGAACATCTTTAGCACAGTTATCTCCTTCCTTAAAAGAACAATTGTCATCATCAAATATTCAGTTTTATCAGGATGGTGAGCGATTATTGTTGACCGGTGGATATGGATATAGCCCTACTAAAGATGATCATGTTACGTTCCCATATTTGACAATTATTGATGTTCCAAACCTCATTCAATCGATCAAGAAAAATCAAATTTCAGATCGCGACTTTATTCAGATTGAGCACCCTGATTTTCAAGTGACAGGTGGAAGGCTTGGTAAAATAAAGGATGTCTATTTTCTTGTTGGTGGACATAAGTTTATGGGGAGGTACAATCCTATGGGACCAGAACATGGACCAGGTTTCGAACAGGTCTATACCAATGAAATTCGGAAGTTTAAAGTGGATTACACCAAGGAGGTAAAGGTAGAATTCTTGGCTGCTATTCATGATGAACGGCATCTGCATCGAAGAGATTATAATTTGGTTCCATTCATAAAAGACAAAAGTGCAGGACTCATGGCCTACAGTGGAGTTTTTCAACCTAATGCGGATTATCCATGGTTGTATCCTGTTCATATTACCAATGAGACGTTCAAACCATTGGAAAATATACTTCAGTATTTCAATCACTATCACTGCGCCAGTTTACCCATATACGATAAGGAAAGGGAAGAAATGCATACCTTTTTTTTTGGTGGAATAGCTCAATTTTTGTTAGAGGACAATGTATTGGTTCAAGACAATGATATTCCATTTGTCAATACAATTACCGATTTGAGTTTTTCCCAAAATGATGGATTCCAAGAAAGGGTTTTAGAAAAGAAGATGCCGGGCTTTCTGGGAGCGGGATCCGAATTCATCTTTCACGATAATGCTCCAAAGTATTCAGAAGGAGTACTTTCTGGAGATGAAATCACAAGTAATCGTATCCACGTTGGGTATATCTTTGGTGGTATTAGAAGCTCAAAGGCCAATATTTTTTGGATCAATGAAGGAGAGGAAAGCATAGCTTCGTCTGTGATCTATAAAGTTTATATTCAGAAAGCAACAGCGGAGAATATCAATTTACAGAACGCACCTATTGAACGGGTTTTTATCTATCCTATACCTGAGCTTGAAACGGTACGTTTAGTCGTTGAAATGGAAAATTCGGCAGCTGTAGAGCTTACTATCCGAAACGAGAAAGGAGTAGTGGTGCATAAAGAAAAAATTGCGGAGGAAGATGTCAAAGTTGGTAAAAATATCTTTAATCTAAAAGAGGTTGGAATTGGATTTGGGGAGTTTCAATATGAATTGAATATTGGAGGTAAGCGCATAGTTCGAAAAGTGAGATGGGCGGAATGAATGGGATACTTAACAATGAAATACGGTCAGTTCTTTATTGTTTAGTTGACGGCGAAAAGGTGGCAAAAAGTGATGTCTTACTGGTATCTAATTTTCTATCAATAGTTCAGATTATGTCCAAAAATAGATGTCAAAGCTGACAGTATTGCATATTTTTTATGAAGTATACAATTCAATTCTAGTTTGTCAATTCACCTATTGATTTTTATGGTATTTTAGGGACTGAACGGAAATTAAATACTATGAAACCATTACAAATTAATTTTATATTTTTCCTAGCTCTATTTACTCTTTCTTCAACTGATGCGCAGGAATCAGAGTACACTTCATTTGACCTTACAGATACGAAATGGGTAATGAGTTCTTTCACACACCTAGGAAGTGGCACTGCTTCAGCGGTTTATTGGGAAATTTATACAACAGAGGATACATTAATCAATGATTTGATTTACACAAAACTTGAGCTAAGAAATATATGCAGTTTATATTCTGGTATTGATGAAACCGTTGCGAATGAAGATGTTGTCAGAAAAAAAGCATTGATTGGGGCACTACGCGAAGAGGAGAAGAGAATTTACTTCTATCGATTTGATCTGGATTATGACTGGTTTATATTTGAATCCGGTATTAAAGAGTTAGATTATAATGTAGATTATTTGATCTATGATTTTAATGTTGTTGTAGGAGATACCGTACAATATGGGCATGGATATTTTGATATTGTTATAGAAGAGGATTTTGACAACAATACAAGAGTTCTGGAAACACTTAATTCTGGCGATGAGTCTTTCCCTAATCCCGGATGTACATTGGTCGAAGGTAAAGGGAACTTAGATGGTTTATTTGGATCATTCAATAGTAATTTTACAAGTCTTTATTGCTATGCTTCTGGTACATCTTTAAATGGTGTGGAATGTACTCCATGTAAAAATTATGTTACGACGACAAGTGTTGAAGAAACAGAAGTAGATACAAAGGAAGAGAGACTATTGTTTCCTAATCCAGTGCAAAGTACTCTTCACATAGATAAGGCGCATATGGATCAGGTTGATGTTGTATATGTGTACTCAAGTGTTGGGGAATTGATTAAATCATATAATCCAAGAACAAACCTGAAGAATGAAGTTATTCATAAATCCGAAATTGATTTAAATGTGGGGTTAATTTATGTTCAAATAGTTTTAAAATCTGGCGAGATCAGAACTGAAAAGATTTTGATCCATTAAAAGAAACAACGACTTCTTCATTCCAACAAGTTTTAGGAATTTTTGTGTCTTTGCCCTTTGCCATTAATATTCCGTTTTTATTTTTCCTGCAAGTGATATTTGTAATTTTGTTATTTTTATAGCTACAAATAATTCGTATGAAAAATCTACCCTTCGTTGCCCTTCTGTTTTTACTTTTTATTCAATGTGCTCCCAAAGAGAAATCAATACAAGACAATACTAATGAAGAACATAATTTAGGTGAAGTATCTATTCAGGTAACTGGATCAGAAGAGGCAGTATCTCATTTTACAGAAGGACTCTTATTGCTCCATAGTTTTGAATTTGATGACGCTGCAACAAAGTTTGTTCAAGCTCAAAAAATAGACTCCAATTTAGTCATGGCCTATTGGGGTGAAGCGATGTCCTACAACCATCCATTATGGAAAGAAAGATACACAGAAGAGGGGAGAGCTGCGCTACAGAAATTAGGTAAGACCAAAGAAGCACGAATAGCAAAAGCACAAACTGATTTAGAGCGAGATTTATTAGAAGCAGTTGAAATTCTATATGGAGAAGGCGAGAAAAAGGACTTGGATGTAGCGTATCGAGATAAAATGGAACAACTCCATAAAACTTATTCAGATCAGCATGAAGTTGCAGCATTTTATGCATTGTCATTGCTTGGAGCTGCAAAAAATGGTCGAGATGTAGTATCGTATGAACAAGGGGCAAGAATTGCCCAAGGAATCATTAATGAAAATCCTTCACATCCTGGGGCATTGCATTATTTGATTCATTCTTATGATGACCCTGATCATGCTACGCTTGCGTTGGATGCAGCGAATAGTTATTCCAAAGTTGCTCCAGATGCAGAGCACGCTTTGCATATGCCATCTCATATTTATGTGGCTTTGGGAATGTGGGATGAAGTCATAAAATCTAATATAGCAAGTTATGAGGCAAGTGTATCACGGATGGAAAGAAAAGAATTGGATAATGATGCCAGAGGCTATCATGCCTTCAAATGGTTGATGTATGGCTATTTGCAGAAAGGAGACATGGACAAAGCCCGAGAAATGGTTTACGAAATGAAAACGTTCTGTGAGGAAAAACCTTCGAGTAGAGCACGTTCTCATTTTATTATGATGCAAGGGGCTTATTTAACCGAATCCAACAACTGGACGGATTCCATTGCTGAACATACCGTAGATACGGAGGCTCTGAACTTAATGGTTCGTGGAGTGCAAGATTTTACACAGGGTATGTTGGGCTACCATAACAATGATAAAGCAAAGCTTAAAAATGCAATTAATAAATTAAGTGAAATGAGGGCAGATGCAGAAAAGAATATGGTAGTTGGGTCTCCGAAAATGTGTAGTGGTGTTTCTAGATATCTGCAGCCTCCTTCTGTAAATGAAGTGAATAGCATTAAGGTTATGGAGTATGAATTGTATGGGTTGATGGCTATGTTGGATAATAACGATGAGGATGTAGAAAAGTGGTTGGCGGAAGCAGCTGATATTGAAGAGTCTACTACCTATAACTATGGACCTCCTAATATTGTAAAACCTTCTTTTGAGTTATATGGAGAATGGTTGCTAAACAAAGACAGAAAAAAGGAGGCAGAGGTTCAATTTGAAAAAGTACTCAAAAGAGCTCCGAAAAGACGGATCGCACAGAAAGGGATGGACGTCATAAGTGCATAAAAGTTTTAAAAATAAGTATTGATTTACGCTCCCAACCTTCTATTGTATTTGAGGTTTTGTGAATATAAATCTGGCAATTACTACTGTTCTTACTATGAAAACAATTTGCTTTTTTATGCCTCTAAATTCATTCTAGGCTACGATGTTTTTCCTTTTACAGAGTAATATTCTAGCATTTTCATTAATAATTTCATGCCCACTTTTCACTGCCATAATTCACCTATTCTGTGAATTTAAGATCCTACAGTTGATTGATTCAGTTCTCTGTGTGTAACTGGTGTTACGCACATATTTGGTGTTTCCACTTAAATTTGAATTGTTTGTTTAAATAATGAAAATGTATAAAAATGGAATTTGAAGAATCAATAACTTCTATGCCCCGTATTGGTGATATGGCTCCAGATTTTGAAGCAATTACGACAAAAGGTAAGATTAAATTTTCGGATTTTGCTACTGATAAATGGATTGTAATGTTTTCTCATCCAGCGGATTTTACACCTGTTTGTACCACTGAAATGAGTGGATTTGCGCTCCGTAAATCAGAATTTGAGGCATTGAATACTCAATTATTGGGATTAAGTATAGATAGCGTTCATGCCCATTTGGGGTGGGTGAATAACGTACGAAAGAATACAGGTGTATATTTTGATTTTCCCATTATCGCTGATATAGATATGAAGGTGTCAAAGCTGTATGGCATGCTTCAACCCAATGAAAGTGAAACTGCAGCAGTGAGAGCTGTCTTTTTCATTGACCCTGCCAAAAAGATAAGACTCATTATGTATTATCCATTGAATGTTGGAAGAAATATGGATGAAATAATTCGCTCTCTTACTGCATTGCAAGTTTCTGATGAACATAAGGTGGCCATGCCGCTAAATTGGATGCCAGGAGATCAGATCATTGTTCCTCCTCCAAAGACGTTGGCGGAAATGGAAGCAAGAATACACGATGATTCATGCGAAAAGGTTGATTTTTATCTAGCGAAGAGATCGTTAGAAGCGTAACAGTTTGTTTTTGATATGTGGAGTCTCTGAAGAGGGGCTTCACATTATTTATCGTGCCTTACCAATGACTATTTTCTATGAGCTTCCTCCATATATAGCTTACCATTTTTTCACTCTCATAATTGAACTCATTTTATAAATTACCCCTAGTGAATAGTTAAGTACTTTTCATAAAATTCAAATTAGTGTAGATTAATTTACACTTTATATCTTTCGGTCTAAAACCGTCCAAAAATTTCATAGTTTCAAGTTTCATTCATACAACTATTGTCTTGATTACCAGATGACGTTTTGTATGTGATTAATTCTATAATCCCCCTTGGCAAATAGAATTGGACGAGCTCTCCTAAATGAGAAGGAAACAATTTAAAAATTATAAGAAGTAGTGTCCTACTTGGACGATAAAGCGTTTCGGCGCATAAAAATTGAGTTTTATTTTAAGTTAGTGTTAAAGAGGTTGCTTCTGAGGGATCAACCTCTTTTTATTTGCATCAATTTTTACCAGTTACTATATCCTGTTACAGTTTTTTTATCCTTGATCAATAGTGTGTTAATTTGGTTCATTTTTCCGTACCTGTTTCTGGTACTCTGAGTTGAACTCTATATTCTAAGCTAGGGGATTCATTGAACCCTTGGATAGTATAAAATTCCAACCAGGATTCAAAGTTTTTATAAAATAAGATCCTTGCATATCCTCTTGCTTGACGCGCGTATACGGCATCTCCTCCTCGTTGGATGTAGCTGGTCTTACTCCCTGATCCACTGACAATGTATTTAATTTTGGAAGATTCATAATACTCTAGGCCGTGCTCGTGCCCTGATGCAAAAACAATGTCTATGTCTAAGTCTTTTGCAAGTGATTCCAAGCCTTTAGTGAGATTTTGATTGTGATTATTGGTATTGTCTTGTTTATTTCCTTTCACCCGTCTATAGATAGGGTAGATAGAGCCAATAATAGGGAGTGGAAGCCAAATTCCTGATTCTGCTAATGGGAAAATATGCTGTTTTAAAGAGAAATATCCACCGTGATTTCCATTACTTTTAATTGGATGATGAAGCATACAAATGATTTCTTTGTTTTTGTATTGCATAAACAATTCTTTCATCCGTATCATGAGGTCATCTCTTGAAGAAATCTCGCAACCTTGATTGATATTTTGTTCGTCATCCCAACTCTGCATCCACCATTGGCTGTCAATAAATATGTAGACGACCTCTTTATTAAGATGTACTACTTGAGGGTCACCACATCCCATATCTGGATAGAAAAACAATCCTCCCTTATTTCCATAATTGGCTTCAACGTAATCCTCCTGACGTTGTACTGCTTCTAGTCCGCCTCGTTTGTGGTGGTTCCAGTCATGATTTCCAGGTATCATGTAAGTTTTGCCTTCAAAGTCTTTAAATGGTGCTAATTGGGCTTTTATTATTTGTATCCCTTCTTCCCGCATCGTGGTGTTTTGCTTATTGGCCAAACCGCTAGGATATATGTTGTCTCCAAGAAAAACAATCGAAGAATTTGAGTTCGTCATTTCTACCATGGATGCCATAGCCTCTACCACAAAGTTGGTATGTCGCTCCCTATCATCCATTTCTCCTGAATCTCCGATCAAATAAAGGGTATGTACCAATTTGCTGGAAGTAGGAAGAGGTTTGTTTGACCAATTTTTGGATGTTGCATTGAAGTAGGGATGTTTTTTTGTGCCGCAAGCAACCAACGTAGATAGTGCCAAGAAAAGAAAAATGTGTTTGTTTTTAATAGCAATCATCTACCGTCTTTTTAATTGTTGGGAATCAAATATAACATCAAAAAACAGAAATAATATTTCAATGTAAAAAAATAGGACAAAGAAATATTTATCCTAAAGGGGAAAGGTACGTATCATTTCATTCACTGTATTATCATTTAGAGAAATACTTTATCTAAATGCTTTTTAGGGATCAAGCATTTAAAAATGTTTAATATGTAACATAAATAAAACTAATGTATAAATATGTAAGTATTAGAACAATTTATGTGATAATTCATTTCTTTTGTGGAAATATTAAAATGTATGAAATTCAATTTTGACTTGGAAGTTTATAGACAATCGTTTAGAGATGATCTTTCTGGAGCGTTTTTAGCTGCAATTATTGGACTTCCCATGGGCTTGGCATTTGGGGTTCAATCGGGGCTAGGTGCCGAAGCAGGGATATACACAGCTGTCATTCTTGCCTTTATTGCCTCCTTATTTGGTGGTACACGAACATTGATTTCTGATCCAACGGGGCCAATGACAGTAGTAGCTGCCACTATTGTTACGATGGGCCTATCTCAGGGTGAGGGTGCGATAGATAAAGCGATTCCATTGATCATCGGAACATTTGTCTTAGCTGGAGTATTTCAAGTTATTTTTGGCTTGTTTGATTTTGGTAAGTTTGTCAAATTCTTGCCGTATCCGGTGTTGTCTGGGTTTATGGCAGGGATAGGAATTATCATTATATCTGTTCAATTATTTCCAATTTTAGGGTATGCATCGCCCAAGGGATTCTTGAATATCATAACCACAATAGATATTCCATTGTCAAACATAAATTACCAGGCCTTATTTTTAGGTGGGTTTACAATCACAGTGATTTATGTATTGCCAAAAATTACAAAAAAGATACCTTCTATCTTGGCCGCTCTTATATTGGGGACAGGACTTTCAATTATGATGGATATGGACGTTCCAGTTATTGGCGCGATTCCAAGAGCATTGCCGGAGTTTCAATTTTCAAAGCTGTTTCTTTTGAGTAGTAATGATATTCAGTTGATGATTACACCAGCCATTATGCTGGGAGGTTTAGGAGTAATCGATTCCTTGCTGACTTCTGTGGTGGCAGATAATATGACCAAGACGAAGCACAATAGTAAGTGGACAGTTATCGGTCAGGGAATAGGAAATATTTTTGCGAGTCTGTTTGGGGGCATTCCGGGTGCTGGTGCGACAATGGGTACAGTGACCAATATCAAATCCGGAGCAAGGACAAAGCTTTCAGGGGTAATGAAAGGTGTTTTTTTACTCGTTATCGTCATGGGAGTTGCAGATTATGTAGAATTAATTCCAATGCCAGTATTGGCAGGGATTCTGATCACAATTGGAGCAAGTATTATTGATTATAAAGGGATTGCAATGCTCTTAAAAGTTCCAAAACAAGACGCCATCGTTTGGTCTATTGTATTGTTGGTTACTTTGTTTGATAATTTATTGGATGCAGTAGGTGTTGGATTCACCTTGGCTTCAATCTTGTTTATTGGTAGAATGTCAAAAGATATGAAACGTTCGCATTCTACACGCACATTGAAAGATATGGTCAACGATGAGGAAATACCAGCAAAGCTTGCTCAATCTATTAATGTTCAAAATTTGGAAGGTCCTCTCTTTTTCGGATTTGCTGATCAGTTTAGAGAATATTGCAGTACAATAGACAATGTCATGGTATTGATCTTGCGTATGGAACATGTGCCTTTTCTTGATCAAAGTGGTCTGGTTACGTTGGAAAGTGTTATCAATGAGTGGCATGATCGAGGAATACAAGTGTATATCACGGGCGCCAATGTTAGAATGATAGGGATGATGAAAAAAGTAGGAGTGATTTCTGAAGAATTTGTAGAAGAGAATTGTTATCTCAGATTTGAGACCTGCGTCAAAGATATTCAATCCAAAATCGAGGGGAAATTTGAAATCGAACAATTTGAAACAGCATTATTAGATAAGCATGTTTTGGCAAAACGTTTGAAAATGAGTTTGAATTAATGGTCAGTTGGACGAAAAGATCAAATGACATAAACAATGAGAAGTGAGAAAACGACTAAGATTATTCCGTACATAAAGACATTATAACATAGACGTAAGAATTCAAATTTTCCTCCAAGAGATTTTCCAAGGAAAAATAAATCTCGAATGATTGAATTATCCAATGCGTCCGAATCACTCAATACATGTTTTACGCCACTTTGATATTCTTCAAGTGTCATTTTGTGATAATTCCCAAAGAAGAAGAGGTTGGCATTATTCTGTGTAATTTGATCTTCGGAGGTTCGACCCATCATTTTAATTGGACGGGTAGCCAAGGTGGCATACACCATGGACACTAAACAAACAATAGACATAATGACTGTAGGAATCAAAAATCTGTGATTGTCCATAGACTTGTCAATTAAAAAAGGCAAGGCCACGGTCAGAATAAGAGCATTTACACTGATCATTATATTGGCTTTGTTGTCCGCGATATTACTAAGATCAATATGGTTTCTGAGTGCAGTCTTGAATTGGGTTTGAGCACTTTTGTTACTTGCTATGGTTTGTTCTATTATTTTATTCTTTTTGTCTTTGGTTTTTTTGTCTTTTTTAGAAACCAGTGCAGAAAGGTTCTTATCTTTTTTTGATGCATAAAGCTCTTGGCCCACCTTCGTTTTGTAGGTGCAATCTTTTAAAAATTGAATATTGGTTTTATTCCATTCTTTTTTAGAAATCTGTTCTTCTTGTAAATTGTTTTTTTCAATTCTTAGTTTTTCCGTGATTTCGAAAAAATGTTTGGAAGCGAGGCCCGAAATATCAGCATCTTGAAGAATCTGAGACAATTGATCTGAAGACTCAGTAAACATTTTCGTAGCCCTTATGCAGCTTTTAACTTTGTCAATAAAAGCTTGATCAAAGCCGTTTTCAAGAAGATAATCCTCTGCAATTTTTGCACTTCTTTCTTCATGTTCTTCTGGTCCATCTATATATCCCGTATCATGAAATAAAGCGGCGATTTGTATAATAAAAACCTTCTCGTCTTCTAGGTTGGATTTTTGAGCAATCTTTTTTGCAGATGCCAATACAGATAACGTATGATCCAAATCATGATAGGCATATTTAGGATCTATATTTTTCTCAAAAAAGTTTGTAACGTATTCAGTTGCTTTTACAATATGGTCCATGCTGGTCTTTAGTTAGATCTTTTAACGACGATATGAATTGCAAAAGTACTAATATCTATGAGATTATTTTACGGTAATTCTCAAAGCTTTTAAGCCCTCTGCTCCTGGTAATCTATTCAGTTCTAGTTCTTCAACTTCATCTTGAATTGCTCCCGTATGCTTTAGAAAATTAATATACTCAAGGTATTCTCTTTTTTCCTTATCCTGTAGATAAACAATGGCCACCTTACCAGATTGTGTCAACCTCTCTGTAGTCCCCTTTATCGTTGCTTTGTCAATTCTTTTCTTGAGTATCTCATAACGCACATTGTATGCCCCATCTACATCAAATTTCTTTTCTTCCATTCTGAATCGAATATTCAATTCATTATTGTAAACAAAAATTAGTTGCGCAGTGGTTATTGGAACAGGTAGAGTAGGAGACAAAGTAGAAATTATTTGGGTGACTTCAATCATTTTTTGAATTTGCCAAATTCTAAATTCCTTTAAGTCATTTTCTGAGAAATTACCGTTTTCTAGTAAGCTTTTGCCTATGTATATATTGTATTCAACCCCGTCCGTTTTGTATTTTTCAAAATAGTGGGGAAGTGTTTTTTGCATTTTTATATCTTCCCTAGAGAAAAATTCCGATAGTTGAGCATTGAGTGCAGTTACACTTTCTTCAAATAGTTTTCTCTTGTCATAAACAATGCCTAATTCACTATCTAGTAAAGATATGTATTCCGCATAGGGAGTACTCGGCAAGTCGTCATGCCTCCCTTTTAATTCTTCAAGAAGTGGATGAACTTGTGCATGTAATAATTCAATTATAGTAGATTCATCACTGGATTCAAAATCATCTTTTAAATGTTCGATGATCGTGGCAATCTTGAGTTGATAGGATTCCAGTAAATAAAAATGTTTGTGTTTCAACCAGATCTCAATGAGGTTGTTCAAAGACTTGAGATTAAAAATTAAATCCGATTGTAGTGCCTCATTTCTTAAAGTTGAGCTCCCAACAATATCGGCTTGTCCATACAAGGGAAAGACATTTTCAAATTTGATTGGATCTAGCGCAGTTTCACTTGGAGAATTGACTAAATTGATCTGGTATTTTGTAGCCACTTCTTTAAACTTCCATTCTACACTGGGATGGATCGAAGTAAAGTTGTCTCGTATGATCAAATCGACCAATTTATCCATCTCTTTAGAAAAGGAATTGATCATCAATTTAGCTAAAGTAATCATTTCCTTTAACCGTAAGTGAACAACAGTATTTACTCCTGTCTTTTTACTACTTCCTATTTCAAAAATCGAAATTAATTTATTGTCTTCGTTGAGAACTGGGACAATAATTATGCTTTGAACACCATTTTTTAGCAATTTTTTTTCTGCAAGGGAGGGAGAAGATTTCTTATTCAAATCATCCACGATGATCGTCTCTTGCCTAAAAATGGCATCGCTATAGATACATCTACCTTCTTTTAGATCATTAGAAATTAGTTTCCTTATGTCCAACTCATTTGTTAAACTCATTGTTATAGAGTCGGGATTTATCAATTCAGCAAATAGTAAATTAGATACCCCTATTTCAATACTTTGATCGACCAAGTATGATCTGAATAATTGAGTGATCTCTTTTAGTTTCTCCAGCGGATCCTCTCCATCAGCAACGTTGGCAATGTTTTTTCTCATTTGAGAATGAATCTGGATTTTAGTTATATCATGGAATGTGCCAATAGCAAACCCTTTAATTATAAAACGATCTGGGGGAAGTAATTTCAGCCATAGCTCTGAATCGGTATTATTTACTAACAGTTTTTGAATATCATCTTCAGAAAGTGGAAGTAATGGCTTCTTCTCGATTACTTCTACAAAATCAAATTTAATGCCTATCTCTAGGTGTTTGATTAAATCTGATTTAGAATTTTTAAATTCAAGAGTATCTGACAAATATTCAAAAGCTTCAATTCCATAACAGGTTTTTAGTATAAAACTACCTATTGAAATAATAGTATTTTTTGCAGCTAATTTCTCTCTATCAATTTTGATTTCCCAGTTTTTATTATTGAAGAAGTCAGCTAGCTTTTGAGTCTTTTGAGCAAATTGTTTTTTAAAGGGTTTTGATATAAAGCTCATTTCATTTTGTACAAACATGGAAGGCATTAGCATCTCAATCGCTTCTTCTTGAAGTTTGCCACACGTATCCTCACCTTTTTTTGACATTTTTGCTTCAACATCCTGCAAAAAAGGGATGACTCCTTTATAAAATTTGCATCCTTGTTTGAATTGAGTATTTATTGATTTTATATACTTATCAAAGCTTAATTTTATCTCATATGGATTATTTTCTTGATGCATTTGCATCAATTTCATAAAGTCTTCCATTTTTATATATTCAGAAACAATATTTATTTGATCCGTAGATGTATTATTCATTTTTTGTATTCTCTGTGGCGTTAATTATTCAAATATAACCCATTATCACTTTAAGATGTAACAGGATATATGACTTAAAGGATCAAAAATGGTGCTGAATTGTAGAATTACTCTATTGAACTGTTGATTGAAGTATGTTAAATCAGATAGGATACACTAGTACAGCTATTTTTGTATGACTGCTTTTGAAGTTATATTGAAGAATATAGCATTGGGAAATGACTAGGATAAAAAGAGAAAACTGCCACTATTTAAAATAGCAGCAGCCTTCATTTATAGTCTATGAATTTTTATGGATCATAGTGTGAGCGTTTTTACTTTGGATTGGGTATATCACCGTCTCCTCCACATTGTGATTCACTTTTGATCAATACTCTTGTACATCTAGTTTTTGTATTTCCGCATGGATCTTGAACTGTTGCACATATTCGAGCACGCCCTGGTGCAAAAGCTTCGGCAATGGCGCTGTTATCGTAAGTTGACATGATATCCAGTCCTCCCGATAATACTTCCCAAGAAATTACTCTGAGATCATCTGATCCTGCATTGGGTAGTATGGTGAAGGTTACGATATCCCCAAAACAAATTGGTCCATTGAATGTGATGTCAAAATCAAATCCTTCATATTCAGGACATGCACAGGCTTGATACTCATCTTCATAATATTCAGGACATTCGCATGGATCTTCTGGAATAGGGTATAACGCTTCTAGAGCGATGAGGTCATTTTCATTGAATGTACATATAGGGTCGATACAACTTCCTGCACCATTAAAAATTGATAAGGGATCAATTGTTCCTGGCAAAGGAGTCCCTTCTATCCAGGCAGCAGTCGTAAAACTACCACTTGGTGAAAATGTTCCATCTTCATTAAATGTATATTCACCCGTAGCCCAAAAGCCACCTTCAGCAGCTTCATTGTGCAGTATTCCAAGGTTATGGCCTAATTCATGAAGTATAATCGACCTGAAAAGACACGGTCCACATTCTAAACCTTCATCTTCATAGTCTGTATTTAAGTAGACATATCTACCTATGGTTCCATCTTCCACAGGACCTTCTCCCAGCCCTGCAGCAAATTCCCATATTCCTTCTTCGGCAAAATCTTCACATCGGATGACAATATCAGCAGTCTCTTCGTTGCTAGATAAGTTCATGTGAATACTCGTGTTGGCGTTGTTATATTCGAGAATGGCTTCTTCTGTACCCTGCTGCCATACTTCATCACAATCATCTGATATATAAATATCGATTCCCTGTGCTACAGAACAAGGTGCAGGTGTCCAATCTCCTAGTACCAAGTGTCTCTTT
>JARGNR010000193.1 GCA_029212405.1 Saprospiraceae bacterium | reverse complement strand
CATCCCAGTTTACTATAAATAAAGGGATATTGCTTCCTCGGAATATCCCTAAAAAAGACTCCTAACTCGTGAAAGTTAGAAGTCCATTATTTATAAAAGCAAATACTATAAAAGTTTAATTCACTTTATTTTTTTATTCACGATTAATCTACAGATGCGGATTTGAAAATTCGACTCCAGTTAATACCATTGGCAATGTTGCCCTCTTTGGTAGAAAACCAAATGAATAGCGGCTTACCTACAATATGGTCATGCGGTACAAATCCCCAAGCTCTGCTGTCTTCAGAATTGTGCCTATTGTCTCCCATTGCCCAGAAATAATCTTGTTTTACGGTATACTTTTTTGTCTGTTCTCCATTGATGGAAAACCTTCCATTATTAACGGTGATTTCATTGCCCTCATAAACAGAGATTAATCGACCATAAAGCGTCAAATTCTTTGGAGTTAAAGCAATTTGATCGCCTTTTTTAGGAATATAAACCGGTCCAAAATCATCTACCGTCCAATCTGGGAAAAATTCTTTGCTGTGGGGAAAAACCCTGTTTACATCTGCCGCCTGTTTTCTTCTTTGTATGGTAGCAGTGGGATACATTTCTTTGAAACCCTCTAATTGCTCATCATCTAAAAATAGTATATCCGAATTATTGTTTACAAATAACTTCTTGTATCCAAAAGCAGAGTCACCGTAATCAATTCCGATTTTATCTAATCTCTTTTGATTTACGGAAACATTGGGAGGCAACTGAACATTGTAACTGAATTGTCTATGTTTTGGTACCTTTTCTGGCTCGCCATTGATATAAATTAGTCCATCAATAATTTGTAAACTATCTCCTGCAATTCCAACAGCTCTCTTAATATAATGATCTTTTTTGTCTATTGGCCGGGTAATAAGCTTCCCTCTTTTAGATCCCACGCCTCTTTTTACCTGGTCTGCTGTCCAAGATCTTTCTGCTAGATAGATACTATCTCCAACTGGCCAATTAAATACAAAGGGTTGGGAACGTTGAACATCTTCAATAGCAGGTAATCTGTAGTAGGGGAGACTTGGAGATTCAAAATAGGATTCTCCTCCCAAAATTGGTACTCTATTATGCAATAACGGCAACATAGCAACCGTCATAGGGGTTCGTATTCCATAATGTGCTTTTGAAACAAATAGAAAATCTCCAACGTTCAGTGATCCTTCCATGGATGGAGTTGGAATTACATATGCTTCAATCAAAAACATTCGGATAAATGCTGCTGCAAAAACAGCAAAGACAATGGATTCTACCCATTCTCTGCCACCACTCTTTTTATACGGATTGTTTTCGTAGAGTTTTTTAAGCTGATATTTATCTCCTCCTTTTTGTGCTATATCTATTTTTTCTTGATATGCTGCTTCGTCAATCAGAATAGGACCTAGGTATTTGTCCTTTGGATTTGATGCCAATTTAGCAAACGCTGCAGGAGCATAAATTACAGCTGCTGCCGTATGTTTAAATTTTAGTTTACCAAAAGATCGTACCAAGTCTACTGCCATCCCAGTAAAGATGAAAATATTCACAATTGGAATCAGTAACAATAAAGCATAGGTGGGTTTTCGTCCGATCAATTTTGCCCACTCTATGAAGTTTACACCTGGTATGAGTCCCTTGATAGCATCGACTCCAGCTTTAGGAAAAAGCATGTACAAACTGATGCTCAAAAGGATGTAGGATACGATTAAAAATATTAATATTTCCACAGTCTCAAAATTTATTTTTGCAAAGATAGTTGGGCTTTTACATTAGCCTAATGTATCTGCATGAAATTGGTATTTATTTATTACAGTCTCTTCAAGTTAATGATGTTGAGCAATTCTTCTCGGTAGTTTTTCCCTATTGGAATATGTTTTGTTTGTCCTTTTTCAGTTACTTCCAACATATTTCCAACAACTGCATTGATTTTATTGATGTTGACAATATAGGATCTATGCACCCTTTTGAATATTTGTTCCGGTAGTTTTGTTTCCAAACTTTTCATGGTTTGTAGTGTGATAACTCGTCCTGCTTCTTGCCGAATAATCACATAATCTTTCAAGCCTTCAATGTAAATGATATCATCAAAATCTACCTTTATGAGTTTTTTATCCGCTTTCACAAAGAAAAAATCACCTTCCATTTCTACTGTGCCGCTTCCATCATTGGATTTGTTTCCAATTTTTTCAGATACTTTATTCACTGCTTTCATAAACCGATCCAATGAAATAGGTTTTAATAAATAATCTACCGCATTCAGTTCGAATCCCTCTACGGCATAGTCAGGATACGCCGTGGTGAATATTACCTCCGGTGGATTGTTCAAGGATTTTAGAAACTCAACTCCTGTAATTTGGGGCATTTGAATATCTAAAAACATCAGATCAATATCATTATTCTTTAGGGCCTCATTGGCTTCTATTGCATTTTCACATTTTGCTACTAAGGTAAGATCAGGCATTTTTTCAATGTACGTTTCCAATACATCTAATGCTAAGGGTTCATCATCAACGATTATTGCTTTTATCATTTTGTAAGATTTGCGTTTTAATTAATTTAAATCAATTTCAAGCTTGACAGTATAGGTATTTGGGTCTTCCTGGATGTTCAATTTATATTTTTCTGGGTAGAGAAGGTTCAATCTCCTTCGTACATTTTTAAGGCCAATTCCTCCACTTCTTTTTCCTGTAGGAGAGGGCAAACTGGCAGCTTTACTGTTCTCTATGGTCATATTCACATCGTTGCCGTTTATTTCTAGTAAAATGTTTACATATCCATTTGAGATCTGATTGCTGATCCCATGTTTAAAGCTATTTTCAATAAATGGTATAAACATCAACGGGGCTATTTTTTGACTTTTGGCTTCTCCTTCCATCAAAAAATTAATTTTCATTTTCTTTCCTTGACGAATTTTTTCCAACTCAAGGTAATTCTTCAAATAGTTGATTTCCTTAGAAAGTGATACTTCTCTCTCGTTGCATTCGTACAACATATAGCGCATCATTTCTGACAGTTTTAATACGATCTCTGGAGCTAAGTCAGATTTTTTCAAAGTTAATGCATACAACGAATTAAGCGTATTGAATAGGAAATGTGGGTTGATTTGAGATTTTAAAAACTTCAGTTCCGACTGTAGGGTTTGGCTTTGTAACTCTTTTTTTTCTCTTTGACTTTCTAGCCAGTCATTCATAATGCTATATATCGTGGAGGCAATCCCTATAAAAAAAGTGGTAAGGAAAAATTCTTTCTGATGCGTAAGAAAATAATCCTGAAAATCACCAAAACTTGAAGCATGTAGAAAAAGACTTAAGGTTTTGATCGGCGTAATCAAAATAGAGGTGATTGCCAATGCTAAAAGATGATGCAGCAGATTCTTTTTTTCCAAGTACTCTGGAAATAAGAAATAAATGTTGATATACACCATTAAAGCAAAAAATGCTACATGGATAAATTCACGCAACATTACAACGGAAAGTGAATCGCCTTGATCCAAAACGACCAAGATGATATATAAACTTACCCAAAAGAATATATGATAAGAACTTTCTTTCTTGAGTAATGACTCAAAATTTGATTTTGAAAAGAAAGAGGATATTTTATTTAATTGTAAAGACATTGATCGCAATATAAGACTGATTTATGAATTCAAACCATTCATCTAGACTAAAGGTGCATTAGAAGTGATGAATTGAAATAATACGATGACAAATAATTAATCAGCGAGCATCTATTGCTGACCGAGTAGCAGCTACAGTAGAAAGAACAGGGGCAAGAAATAAACCTACTACTGGAATCAATAAGAGTAAGAGAAATCCAGCTCCATTACCAATTGCCATCCCTCGATGCTTTCTTACATAATGAATGCTTTGTTTTAGATTGGCTCTTCTTTCCAGATAATAATCGAGATTACCAAATCCCGCATAATAGGATTGGAGTAAAAAGATCATGGGGGTGACAAAAATAGTTAACAGAGGAATCAGTCCTAGTATTATTAATATCAAGGTAAATCCTAATTCTCGAACAACATTTCTAAGGGAAATTCGAATACCTCGTATAAATTCATAACCCGTCTTTTTTAAACTAAAGCCTGTTTCTATTGATTCTCCTGTTATAATCTCCTCTACTTTTGCTGAAAGAGGACTCATGAATGGACCAATACAAATGAGAAGAAGGTATTTGTATAAAATAAGACCAAGAATGAATACTAGCCCTCCAGCTGTAAAGTTTAATATTCTCAGCACATAATCACTCCATCGTTCAAATGGATATAATTTGAACATCAATGCACCTAAATCATCGGATAATACATAGGACGTACTGAAGATAATAACACCTAATAGAATACTAATGAGGCCAGAAATTATAAAATACTTATGTAGTCGATGTGTACTTATAAAACTTAAGGTGCTAAAATAAGCTCCAAAACCATCGATGATTTCTCTGAACATTCTTTTTAAAATTAAGGTGTAATGATAGCAAACCAGAATATGTTTGTTTAAAATATCAGATTAGCATATAGGTTTTTTAGATGAATTCAAGTTTTTGAAGAAAATAGGACTGCCTGTAAGCGTTCAATAGTTTCAAAATATGTATTTTAAAATATCGAGTTTTGTTCCTAAAATAGCAAGTGCATTATACTGTTGATTCCATGTACAGGCATAATCTACTGTCTATTTTTTTCCGTTGCTTTACTGTTTAATATAGGGGAATTCAGAATTTCTACGTATAACCAAATAAATATGTAATTAAATTCTTATGCATAG
>JARGNR010000192.1 GCA_029212405.1 Saprospiraceae bacterium | reverse complement strand
AATGTTTACAAGAGAAAAAATGGTTTGGATTACCGCAAGTACCTCAAGATGCACTACACAATGGACATATATTTTACATTGAAACTGAAAATTCGAAAGAAAGAAAACGGATAATTAACATTCTGAAATTAAATAATATTCAAGCCTACTCCCACTATTTAAGTTTGTCTGAAAGTCCATTTTGTGAAGAAAAGATGATTCTTCAAAATTCGAGAAAATGGCAAAATAGATTATTAAGATTGCCATTGTATTATGATCTTTCACATAATGATATAGACATTATTATGCAATCTCTGTCTGAGTATTAGAACGAGAAGATGGATTTATAAAGTGAGATTAGCTATAATTCACTTTCAGTGAAATTCAGTTGGAAAATGTAAGTACATTATTGAAGTGATTTAAAAACGTATGTTAAAATGATTTATAAGTATTTGAATCTCAAATTGAAGTGTTTTTTAAGAAGCATAGCCAAAGCTACGCGACGAGAAAAACAAGATAAGTTTTAGGTTCAAGGGCTTGTAAAGGAATTAACAATATGTTTTTAAATCACTTCATTATCAGAAATGATCAATTGGAAATTAATCATATTGATGTTTCGCACTTTGAAGGTCGCTAAATATGGAATGGTTCAAGGTTACAGAATCAAAGTTTCAAATAGGGGTTGATAGGTAAATTTATATATTTAATACTTTTATGATTATTATATGATAAAATTAGACTTTTCAAAGTTAAAGCAACGACGAATTCACATTTTCTTACTCTTTCTTGTATTTTTTATCTATGGAAATAGTATAAATAATGAGTATGCTCTGGATGATAATATAGTCGTCCATGGAAATGAAAAAGTAAATAGTGGATTAATCGGTTTGTCCAAAATATTCACATCGCATCATGCAATTGATAAAAATCAGAATTATGGATATAGGCCTTTGGTATTATTGTCTTTTGCTATAGAAAAACAGTTTTTCGGCCATTTGCCTGAAAATCAAACAATTGAAGATAAAAAACAAGACGATAAATTAACACAAGCTAATATTAGTCATTTTGTCAATGTCATTATATATGCATTCACAAGTATTCTACTTTTCAGTTTTTTACTATTGCTTTTTAAGGATTATACCCTTCTCTTTCCTTTATTGATTACTATATTATTTGTTGTACACCCTTTACATACCGAACCAGTAGCCAATATTAAAAGTAGAGATGAATTACTCATGTTTTTAGGGATATTACTAGCGCTGACTTCCTATTTAAAATTCTCTCTTACCACGAAGTACAAGTATCTTATATATGGAGGCTTATTTTTCTTACTTGCTTTATTATCCAAAAAGACAGCCATATTGATTATCGGAATATTACCAGTAATACTATATTTTTCAAAAGCTAGATTGAAGTATATTTTACTATCGGTAGGCTCTATTTTGTGTTGTGCTATATTGGTCGTTGGAATAAAACAAGGATTACTATCTAATCCTCCAGTCAGAGAATTGAAATTTTATGAGAATCCATTATTCTTTACTGGTGATTTCATGGATAGGATTACAGTTGGTTTGTACTGCTCTTGGTTTTATCTGAAAATGTTGATTTTTCCAAAAGATATGTCCTATTATTATGGATACGATCAAATCCCAATGGCAAATTGGACATTTTACCAAGTATGGCTTGCATTGATTTTCTATATACCTTTATTAGGATTTGGATTTTGGAAGTTATTGCAAAGAAATGTTTTAGGATTAGGGATCATTTTATGGTTAGGTGTTATGTTTGCTTATCTAAACATACTGACACCAGTAGTTGGTATTGTTGCGATTAGATTTGCGTATATTTTTTCCTTAGGGTTTTGTATTGTTGTAGGGTATCTTTTACTCAAAGTATTTAAAATTAAATTGACAAAGGGAGACACTCAAGTTGTCTTACCCTATGGTTTTATTATTACTGTACTGGTTGTCATGATTGCATATTCGAGTAGGGTAATTGTCAGAAATCCTAATTGGCATGATTATCTGACCCTTTATTATAACGATGTTGAAGTAGTACCTAATTCTGCTAAAGTTAATGCTTTACTTTCAAATAATCTTTATCATTTGGCTACCCAAAACAGTTTACAGCTCAAAAAAGCTCAATACATTGAGGATATTATCACACATTATAGTCGTGCTGTGGAAATTGATTCTTCCTATAAATCAAGTCTTAGTAATTTAGGTTCCGCGTACATTGAAATGAAAGGTGATAATCAAATGGGTATTATTTATTGCAAAAAGGCATTAGCTTTAGATAATAACTACTTAGAGGCAAATTTAAGTTTAGCAATAGCTTATGATAGATTAAATCAACCCGATAGTTCGTCATATTATTATTATAGAGTCATAGAAATTGATCCTATAGATGGACGGCCCTATAGTCGTTTGAATGACCTGCTGTCTAAATACAATATGGTTGAAGATGGAATTATTCGATTAGATAAGCTTGCTCAGTCATCAGAAAACCCTAAATACATTTATATGAATATTGCTAATTTATATTCATTGGAAGGCACAAATATTGATCAAATCATTGCTTATTTTGTAAAGGCTTTTGATGTGGATGGTACAGATGCAGTCTTATGTGAACATATTGCTAATCTTTATCAAAGAATTGGTAGTCAAGAAAAAGCTAGTTATTACCAATCGATTCTTAAAATATTGACCAAATAAATATTAACTTTATCCTCTTTTGTAATAGCCAGATTGATTTTAACACATTAACAGAATTCAATCAACGTACAACTTATAATACCATGAAAATACAGTCATTATCCCTTATTGTAATGTTTTTTTTAGCCTCATGGGCATTAAATGCTCAAACTACCACTCAAAAATCGAGTACATCTACTTCTGAAATTACTCAACTTAAAAAAAGTAGTAAATCTATTGTTCATTCTGATTATGCAGGAATGGAAGAGAAAATACTAAAAGCACTGAAAGCAAATACTATTCCTGAAAACTTACCTAAATATACAAAAGGTCAGTCATTAGAATCATACAAATTGGTTCTGAAAGAATGGGCAAAAAAAAATGAATCATTATTTACAGATGATTATAAAGCTAAATTAAAGGCGAAAAAGAAAAACTAAATCTCAATAGCAAATTAGTGTAAAAACAAGATGAAATTAATACCCAAACTTATCCTAGTAATAGGAACTTTAATATTGTTTTCGGACAATATCTACTCACAAAGTGACTTTTGTGCTTCGGCTACCGAGTACAACAACACCGCTCTTTGTATACCTGTTGCTGGTACAAATCAAGGATCTACAGCTAACACTGCAACAGATGATTCATATGCACCAAGTGACATTTGTGCAGCATCTCTTGAGAATACAGTATGGTATTCTTTTACAGCGCCAGCTACAGACACCTATACAATTACCTTCGATTTAGGTGCTTGCGCTTCAGGATTTGGATTGCAAACTGGTGTGCTTTCAGGAGAATGTGGCGGACCATATTCGTCTCTAAATTGTTCTTATGTTCCATCTAACACAGAAATCTCCTATTCTTTTACAATAGATGCTGGTGCTGAAGTCTTTGTTGTAATTGATGGAGATGGTGGTGATTCTTGCCCGTTTGACATGGATATTTGTGGTACAACATGTAATATAATTACTTCTTTTGTAGCACCCTCAGATGTATGTATTGATGCAGGAACTCAAGCTGGACTAGGAGGTGCTACCCCTACTGGGGGTGTCTATTCAGGAGCTGGTGTTACAGATGATTCAAATGGAATGACATATAGTTTTAATCCAGCGGTAGCAGGAGTAGGAACACATATAATATCTTATGATGTTATGGATTCAGATGGATGTGTTGGTTCGGCTTCGGACGATATAGAAGTTTTTGCTCTTCCAACTGTTAGTTTAGTTATTCCTAGTGGACTGGATGAAGTTTGTATTAATAATTCCACTTATATAGTATCCATGGCAGGCTCACCAACTGGTGGGACTTATTCTGGGACTGGAGTTACTGATTCAGGTAATGGAACCTCGTTTAGTTTTAATCCTGCAGTTGCAGGTGCTGGAACACATACAGTAACTTATACATTTACAGATACAAATGGTTGTACCAATTCAGCAAATGATGATATATTAGTAAACCCACTACCTGTTGTAGGATTTACAGCTCTTGCTGATTTATGTATTAATGATGGAGTACAGGCTGGACTAGGAGGAGGAACCCCCGCAGGCGGTGTATACTCTGGGACAGGAGTTACCGATGATGGTAACGGAATGACATATAGTTTCGACCCAGCAGTAGCTGGAGTTGGAACAGAAACTTTAACCTATACTTTTACAGATGCTAATGGCTGCACCAATTCTGCAAATGATAATGTAGAAGTATTTGCCCTACCTTCTGTAACTTTTACTGCACCAGCTGACCTATGTGTTGGAGCGGGAGTACAAGCCGGACTAGGAGGAGGAACACCAGTAGGAGGTGTGTACTCTGGAACTGGTGTTACGGATGATGGAAATGGAATGACATATAGTTTCGATCCTGCATCAGCAGGTGTTGGAACACATACAATTACTTATACAGTAGGTGTAGCTGGATGTACTGGTTCTGCAATGGATGACATTGAAGTTTATGCAGAACCTACTGTTACATTTACTGCGCTTGCCGATTTGTGTCTGGATGCAGGAGTTCAAGCTGGTTTAGGTGGAGGTGCACCAACTGGAGGTATCTATAGTGGACCAGGAGTTTCCGATGATGGTAATGGAATGACATATACTTTTGACCCTGCAGCAGCTGCAATAGGAGTCCATACATTGACCTATTCTTTTACAGATGCTAATGGTTGCACAGGAATG
>JARGNR010000191.1 GCA_029212405.1 Saprospiraceae bacterium | reverse complement strand
AAAAAGGACCATAGAAAAATTGACTCACGGTCATAAGTGTTTTGGGATATGTGGTATTGGTGATCTTAATTAAACCCGGGGAGGTGCGTGAGGTGAGAATTTTCCTTTTAGCGTAATAGATGACAGCAAGAGCCATCAATCGATGACCCTTTTTTTATAATTCACTCGTCAGACACTAAGTTTCAACATGTCTTATCCCGAAACTATCATTGCTCCTCTCTACTGTTTTATACAGTATACTATTACAGATACAAGTCTTTTCAGTTAGTTAGTGTCGCTTAGGTTAATGCTACGGTCTTTTACTCTGATATGCATCATAAATCTATTCACTGATCTTTATTGCACTGTGATCTCCTCACATTGTTAGGTGAAACATAATTGACAGAATCATTCTAATAGTTGAAATAGTCTTTTATTGTTTATTAAATCAATAGTTCAATTTCAACAACACAGATGATCTACATCATAAAGTGGAGATGTTCTTAATATTCGTACTTCTCCTAAATTTCCACCAATTGGATCAGGAAAACTTCCAGTTGGTTCTGGTAATAATTCTAGCCCTAGAATACTCAACGGTGTATCACTTGACAATCCCAGATCTTTCAATAAATCGTATACTTCTTCTTGTTGCCAGAAACCATGTGCTTGTAATGGAGATAAGAAGCTGTTGTTGTTTTTTTGAATATCTTCATCTTGAAAGTCACTCACATTTGCAGAAAGCTTTATTCCAGCCAATTTTTTCAAATAAGAAGTTTCCTTTCTATTCAATATTCGTCCCAATCTTTTATCTAATTCAATATTTCTCATCTGTTTTCCATCAGCTTGATGGACTTGAGCATACAATACATACCAGATTTCTGAGTTTGGCGGATTGGCTTGGATTGCGGTTCCTTCATGAAATGGAGTAGCATATGCAGATGATGCAAGAAGCCCATTTTTCACTCTATGCAAATTACATTTTAGAGGTGGACATGGATGTTGTACACCTTCCAAGATGGAAGCTGGGCCAAATCTAGCTTGTGCTGTACTCCAAAATGGATTTGCAGGCGACCCTTTATCATGTCCTACTCGAAATTCGTAGGTGTAAAAACCAAAAAGTTCTGGAGAATCAGGATATGTTCCAGGTGGCAAAGGAACCAAGAAATGTCGGTCAGAGTCATGAGCTGGTATTAATCTTTGCATAGCTGTTAAACCGGCAAAGTCATCTCCTTGCCCTGGTGAAATCATACGTATCGTTTCTGGATCCAGTGACCATTGTTTATATCCTGCAGGGTTTTCTAGAGGTTGGTAATGTTGTAGAAGCATAGGGTCCGCTGTCTGAGCCAATACTCTAACAAAATAAGAATCTCTTTTATCTTTAGGAGGTTCTTCAAATTCAATCCATAACATTCGTTGTCTTGCTTCTGTACTGCTATAGTTTTCGCCTGTGATGTAGGGACTTAATGCAATTCCTGCAGAAACAACTTTTGGAATTTGCTTGGGCTTGATTGTAATGGGGAGATTGTTTTCAATGACTGTTTTCAAGGTTTCCCCATTTTCAAATGAAACTTCCAATTCGTACTCTACATTTACTTCATAGGGATTTCCATCTGCACCTATTGGAGCTTGAAATGCATCTACAAAGACGAAGCTGAAAGAATCACGTTCTGATTCTATTTCTTGTTCAATAAGCGGAGTTACTGCATGCATCATTCTTACCTCTCCTATATGTTCATTGTGCATGTAGGCATCTCCATTTAATTCGATCTTTCGTGTGAGGTTGAATGTAGGAGTTCCATATCCTTTCCATGTCCAATCTCTGTTTATTTTCCATTTTAAGGTATTTATCCATTGACCTGATAATTCATCAATAGCCATAAAGATTAGACTGCTATTATTGGCAGGGAGATAGTGTTTAAGCCCAGATGAACATCCAAAAACACCTCTTTCTCCAGGGGGCATCATCAGGGTGGTATCATTAGCAACGAGCCCTGTAGCTCCAGCCAATCTTTGAACTAATATGGGCAGTGAAACATTTTGAATAACCTTAGCATTGATTTGCATTTCTTGTTCTACATCTGTAGGTTGCAAGTAGATAGATCGGATGATATCTTGTGGAGATTGTGGTTTTAAAAAGTCAACTTCTGATGTTGCTTTTTTGTGAAGGAATATGAAGGATTTTTCTCCTTTTCGTGCTTTTTCACTTCCGAAATAATCAAGATCATTTTTACCTATTGCTTGAAGTTCTATTTTAATATCTCTAGCACTTGGGATCAGTAAATCTCCAACAGGGTTAGCGATCATTTGTAAACTTAAATCTATATCCTCTAGCCGATTTGCATCAACATATTCTAGATTTAATAGGTAAGAAGTATCGATATCATTCGGAAAAATACGTGTTGTAGTGTACCATTCTACATATCCTTCTTCATCTCTTTCAATAGGTGCAGGGTCAAAATCAGGAGTACGGACCAATACTCGTATACCAAGAGTAGTCGCATCGACATCTGGAATAGATGGACGAATACTATTAGCCGCACTCAAACCATCATTGCCTTTTACAATATTTAATAAATGCGTTCTCACATTGGGGAACCCTGTATACAATGCTTGTGGAAGTTCTATCCTCGGTCTAGTGATCGTATAAGAAGTAAGAACCGCATCATATGGATTTATTTCTTCTTCACTCCATGTTACTGGACCTGGTGGAATATGTCTTTTGTAAGTTGCTTTACAAATAGGAGCTTCGCCGGAAAGTTGCATTGTTTCATTTAGTTGAGGACCCCCATTTGTGGTATCAACCATACGCACTCTAAACTCATATTGATTTCCATATTTCAATGGTACTTGGAATGCATTCTGAGATTTGTAATAAAGAGGTGAACTTCGTTTAACACCTGACATAATTAGTAAATGATCATCATCTTTTACAACCAAAGATCCCCCTTTCCACCTTGTGAAAAAAGGTGGTAACCAGAATTGTTCTTGGACGGTAGATGGAAAAACTTCGGTTCTTGATTCCCAACTGACTGATCCGAAATTTACACCACCAAATTCAAAATTATCAGCATTTACATCACTTAAACTATTCCAATCTGTTTCCCCCTGTTCTCTTACATCAATACGATATCCAACAACACCCATTGGTGCTTCTGCTGGTACGTTCATCGTATCTGGTTCTAGGCCCATT
Source organism: Saprospiraceae bacterium (assembly GCA_029212405.1). Lineage (GTDB taxonomy): Bacteria > Bacteroidota > Bacteroidia > Chitinophagales > Saprospiraceae > CAJXUU01. The sequence continues at coordinate 1,722 of JARGNR010000191.1, read as the reverse complement.
TGTCTGTTTTGAGCTATAAGAATATCTTCATCGTCCCAAGCCAATTCGAGCCCTTCATCATAAATTGGTGCAGGGCCACCGTTTTCTTCTTGAACAGATCGATCTTGATTCACGGTCTGATGACAGTGCACTATTTTAGCAAATCCGTCATTATATCGATTGGCTTCCAAAAAGGCTTCATCAAAATTGCCTGGAAGTGTTGTAACCGCAGGATCATCAACTACTGGAAATAATACAGGTGTAAACAATGGTCTATCAACACCCATCTTTAAAGCAGGAACTCTTGACGCAAATACTTTTATAAAGTTTGGTGTTGTTAACAAATGATGGTAATCACTTGCACTGCTCAAGCTTACAAACAACCAACCTCCAGAATCATAAATGTCTTTGGGGTCAAGCTTTATTTCTAATTCATAAATAATACCAAGTGATTTGGCTAAAATAGGTTGTCTTAAAGTGAATGACATTGCTTCTGCCCAACTTACGGAATTGTCAATAGGCTGTTGAATTGGCTTTTTCTTAGGAGGACAATTTAATAAACATGTATATGTATCATCTGTAGAAGCTAATGATGTCTTTGGTTTTACGAACCCGAAAGAAGTCGTATAAGAAGGAGTTAAGTGTTTCCTTACCATTAGATTGGCTTTCCTAACTGGAGTAGCTTCTGATTTGGTAATTTTAAATTGCTTTTTTAATTCTTCAAAAAGGGCAATTCTATCACTTGGCATAGTAGGAGATAAACTACTTGTAGCATCAATTTCACTGTAGCCAGGCATCTGTTGCCAATTTTTTGAAAAGTGAACATCAAATTCTAAATTACAATCCGCAAAATTAGGGCCTTTGTCTACCACGGGTAATCCTTTTCCCAGTGGTGACAATGGATTGCCTGTCGGCATAACTAAGATGTTGAAATATAAAATAGAGGAATTTGCATCCCAACGTTGTAGATATGGAGCGATAGTTAATTTAGGTGGAATACTCATAATGGCTATTTATTTTATTAACGAATTTTTCAATAATGAATCAGATTTTCTTGGTCTTGGTACAATCATAACTAGCACTGATATTAATTACTAGAAAGATACTTACATTTATTGCCACTCTACCAGAAGCAACCCCTGTTCCGCCAAGTATATATCCTTGTAATTCAGCTGAAATGCTTACGGATGCTACTTTTAAGTCAATTCCAGCTTCTAGAAGTACGAGCCAAAGTAGAGCACTTTTACCATCATCCCATTTATAGACTATTCCACCTGCTAGAAATGCATCTGCCTTAAATGGTCCAATTTTTCCTGCAACTCCTACACCAGCATAAGCTCTAACTTCAAATTTGACTTTTGATTCAGGTAATATTTTCCATCCAACGCCCACATCCAGACCCAGTAAAACATATGCTGGACTAACTAAAGGAATTTTGGCTTTTAACCCAGCCCCAAGTTTTGTGGCAAGTGCAAAATTTGTTTTAGCAACGGATGTTGGATCATCTGGATCAGCTTCCTTATGAACTACACCCATTCCAATTCCACCTTTAAATTTGATTTCTATGGAAGCGTTAGAACCGCCTGATGGAGCAGGTGGATCTGATGGACTTTTTGGTACACATTTCGCCTTGACCTTTCCTGTTCCTAAGTCGATTAATAATTTACATTGATATCCAATATTGAGCTTTATTTCATGTTTTGCATTGGTCATGCCCAGTTCGATATCTTTTGTTCTTGAGTC
>JARGNR010000190.1 GCA_029212405.1 Saprospiraceae bacterium | reverse complement strand
GTCTTAATTCTAAGGAATCAATGTATCGAAGGAGATAAATACTTTTGATAATTTTACCATATTCCTTCAATGCTTGATAAACAGGATGTTGTCTGGAATAGGAATTGAGTCGCTTAAAAATCTGGGAAGCGGTACAATGTTTTAATTGCACAGAGGTGACTAATCTCAAAATGGCATCCCAATTTTCTGCGATTAAATCGACATTTATATAGCCCGATGGTAAAACTTGATGCCCCATATCTACATAAGAAGCTCGCTTATCAAAGCTGTATAACTGCTGTTTGTGTAATTTAGCGATTCTAGGTGCAAAACCAAAATCGAGTAAATCCATCATCCCAAAAACAGCTTCCGAATAACCATGCGTATCCGTACTATGTTTTGTTGAACGAATACGTTCATTATGAAGTAACCCATCCACTACATAAATGGCTTCTCTTTCTGTAGTATTGATGATAGTGGAATAAAAAGGAATAAATCGTTCATCAATAAAACTGTAAGAAGTCACGCCTTTTCCTCTACCAAAATATTTGAAAGAATAATGAGCATCAATAGTAGTTTCAGAAGCAACTCCAATCTTCTGACCATCACTTGAAGTATGCAATTCACCTTTCTTTTTCCTAAACAAATTAGGCAATTCCATCTTATCCATGAAGTTGTTGACCGTATCAGTAGCCTTACGGATATTATCCAAGTCAAAGTACCAGTTAGCTGTATTTTCCAATTCATTAGTAGTGACTGAGCGAGCCACTTTTGCCATTTTTTCTACTCCCAAATTGCAACCGTAAGCCATAATATTAGCAAAGAAGACATTATTATCAGGTCGTTGTTTGCGGTAATAAGGCTGATAATGCTTTAAATCCTTGAGGTAGTTGGTTACTTTATGAACGGTAGCCAGTACTTCACTTAATGGAATCACCTTTTCGTTAGGAAAAACACCCAATGCTTTTTCTCGCTGACTATCTTCTACTTTAGGCGTTTTTACATGAGGTCTGCCATCACTACGAAGAGAAAAGTGGGGGTTTTCACCTTTTAAAATGCGCTGATTAGTCGTTTTATAATGCTTGTCCAATCGGGTTTTTAGCTTCTTTAGAACTGTTTTCCAGTTTTTTACTTTAGATAATTTTGCCTCCTCTAGTAGCTCCTCTTTTCGGTTTTTCCAAACCTCCTGCGGTATTAAATATTCATCATAAGCCTTGTAGCGATAAGAATATTGAAGGTTAAGCCGACCGCTTTTAATGCCCACAAAGACCGCCTCAAATAAGAACATCTTATAGAGAGAGATTTTGAATTTCCCCTTATCATCTCTCAAAGCAGCCTTTTGGTCTTCAGCTAAAAAATCAGTAGGTGCTGTTTTGGTTATTTTACCATCCTTTTCTTTAAAATGTTGGATAGCATCAATCAAGTTAGCGGCAGATGTTTTTGGATTAAAATGTATGGCTTTAATAATGGGTGAGACTTGATGCTGAACAGAGCGAGACTGTTCTTCTTGAAAATTGTGAAGTGCTTCTAGCTCTTCTTTGGTATGCTGTTGCTGTAATAAATCCAATGCCTCTTGGTCTTCATCCTTTTCTTCTTCCAAAATAGGTAACAGCTCTTGAATATGATGCACCTTATCCATTGGTGGTAAAGCCTCATCAGGTTGCCAGATGATTAATCGAATATCATTTAGCAAGTCATGTTTAGACTGTGCCATTGTTACCGCCTTTTTCATACGCCGACCACGTTCCTGTCGAGTAAGAAATAGATGTTCTTTATGTTTGTTATGAACCGTATTAATCGCACTTCGACAAGCAGATAGTAAAATATCTACCAATTGGTCTTCATAATTTCTAATTTGGAAAGCGGTAAAACCTAGCAATAATAAATACTTATCGGCTTTGGAACGACGGATAATCTGATTGGATTTATATTTGATAACCAACTCACCAAAATAGCGAATAGCTGCCTCATTGAGATTAAGTTTTGGCAAGAGTAGGTTAATCCGCTCATAGATTTGCCACATTAGTTCATGCTTTTCTATGTTCAACCGAACAGATTTTGCGTTATCTTTACGGATAAGCTTTTTGAGACTCATAAAAACGTAGGTAGGCTTACCCACTTCGGCACTAACCTTTAACAGTAAAGGATTTAATGCTTCTTTATGAGAATCCAATAGTAGTTTATCCAATTTTTGGTGGAGCAACCGATTACGTTTACGAATGGCGATGGTTAAAATAGTTTGTAGCATATAATAGGAAGGCAATTCTATATGGCGAAATTCTAGCCATTCCAGAGTAGAACCAAGTATCAATGCTGCTCTGTCAAAAGACCAAAGGGATTTTTCGATTAGCTCTGTAATCAATGGATGATGATTGCCAACTTTAAAGGGAGCGTAGCCAAAATAATCCAAGATGATTTTTCGATGACGGTTATAGGTTTTACGATTATAATCGGCAATGTCTAAATCATCAAAATTTATCTTCAACCGTTTGCAGATAAATTGAATATCCGAATTCTGGAAACGCTCAGGCAAGAAAAATCGCCTTCGAGCTTTGAAGTAGCCATACATTAAATGGAATCCAACTTTGTTGACATCGGTGTAAAAACCAGCAGCTCGTCTCTTCAACTTGACTGGAAGCATTAAGAACTTTTTGCGTTGAATAGAATTAAAGGTGGGTGGATAATCATAGAGTTTGATTTCCTTTGTCTCCCAAATCTTAATTTCTGTCATTTTTAACTGTTTTTATGAAGTGAAAATGGACGTTATATTTTCACGATTAATGAAGTAATAATGGTTAAATAAGGCTATCTTTGAACTTGGAATCAAAATTGAATAGCACCTTTTTACTTCAAGTAGTTAAAATGAAGGTAATTGCCTATACCAGAATCAGTACTGACCAGCAGGATTTAGAAAAACAGAAACACTTGCTTTTAGGCTATGCCCAAAAGCAAAGTTGGCTCATTGATGAGTTTATCGAAGTAGCCATTTCTTCCCGAAAGAATACTAAACTCCGCAAGATTGATGAGTTACTGGAAAAATTAAAGAAAGGGGATGTGCTATTAGTTGCGGAACTAAGTCGATTAGGCAGGAATATGTTAGAGACGCTTAATATTATAAATACCCTTTCTGAAAAAGGGATTAAAATAGTTTTTGTTCGTCAGCCTGAATTATCTACCACAGCAAACCATGCCAAATTACTCCTAGCTATCTATTCTTATTTTGCAGAATCGGAAAGAGACTATATCTCTATTCGCACCAAACAGGGATTGGCAGCAGCCAGAGCCAAAGGAGTGAAATTAGGCAGACCCAAAGGCAGCAAAAACAAAAAAGGTAGTGTGTTAGATACCCATAAACCTGCTATCAAAAAATATTTAGAGTTGGGCGTGAATATTAGTGATATATCTAAAATCATTAATGACCAAATGAAAAGCCCCATTACCTACAATGGGTTCAAGTATTATATCAAACACGATGGAGACTTAGCCCCATTGGTGAGAAAATCAAAATAATATGACTCCAGAAGAAACTTTAATGAGTTACCATAAAGTCATTCTAGAAAAATGGGTGAATAGAGAACCATTTATGCTGCAGGAAATGCTGGAATTCTTTCACCCAAATTTTTCAGGATTTGGAACTGGTTTACATGAAAATTTAGAAAACCGGGAAGAATATGCTCAACTTCTAAAGAATGAGCAAGAAGATGTACCAGAGCCTTATATTCTTGAACTCGCTTGGCTAAAAGCAAAGACTATTAACAATACTGGCAATACTTGGTGCATATTTCATTTAAAAATTCCAGTCGAGAATCAATTCCATGAAATGAAAAATTTAAGGATGTGCATAACATGGGTTAAGGAAAAAGGAAAAGATTGGAAGGCCATCCATGGGCATACTTCTGCTCCATGGGTAATGCAAGAAGAGGGAGAAGCCTGGCCAATCGAAGAATTAAAAGCCAGAAATCAAGAATTAGAAAAAATGGTCGCTAAAAAAACGGTTGCCTTAATTAAAGAGAAAGAAAAAACGGAAGCGCTATTACACAATATCTTACCTATTAATATAGCCAAAGAACTTTTGGAAAAAGGGCACACCAAGCCAGCCCGTTTTGAAGAGGTTAGTATCCTATTTTCCGATTTTGTAAGTTTTACCAATATCGTGGCTACTATTCCTACTCGAAAATTAATCCAAGAACTAAATGACCTGTTCTCTCAATTTGATGAAATCATGGAGGAAGAAGGCCTCGAAAAAATCAAGACCATTGGCGATGCTTATCTAGCGGTTAGCGGCTTACCTGAAGAGGTCGAAGACCATGCCAGTAGATGTGTCAAAGCCGCCAAAAAAATGTTGACCCTATTAGAAAAACGAAACGAAAAAAGTGGTATTAAATGGCATCTGCGAATTGGCATTCATTCGGGTCCCATTACTGCAGGAGTCGTTGGCAAAAAGAAATTTACCTACGATATTTTTGGTGACACTATCAATATTGCTAGTCGAATAGAAACGGCTGGTGAAGCAGGAAAAATCAATGTATCCGCCTATACTTATGATTTAATTAAAGAGCAATTTCCTTGTGAATATCGAGGAAAAATTGATGTTAAAGGGAAGGGTGAACTGGATATGTATTTTGTGCAATAAATAAAACTAAAAGATGAAATTTGTGAATATTGTTATGTGAGACATTTCCCCTGTTTGTTCTTTAATGACCAAGTACCTGCACGGAAACCAGAACGTTGATCATTATTTCCTGCTTCCGGTCGATTATTGACCCCAGAATTAAAATTAATTTTGGTAACAAACCCTTCAATAGAACAAACATAAAAAGCGCCATTAAAAGCCCTATCAAATGGCCCATTGCCATCTCTTTTTAAACTTAAACACCAGTTGTTTGACCAAACCCGTCCTGTTATGGGCGTTATGATGGAATTGATGGGTTCTGCT
>JARGNR010000189.1 GCA_029212405.1 Saprospiraceae bacterium | reverse complement strand
TCTCCTTGATGAGAAAACGAAACAAAAGAATCAAGCCGCTAAAAATGCTATACTGCGATTGCAGCCCCCGCTACCCACTGTTTAGCGGCACTCCAATCGCTTCTGTCAAACTGAAATATTCTAAAATTTGACTACCCAATCATTGAGTTTTTGAATTTGTTGGTTCAGAAGTAATAAGTTTAAGATTATTATAATATAAATATATTTGCTTTTGGTGAATATCCCTATTGGAGATATTTCTACTTCGTAAAATCTCTTGAAAGAGAGCAGTTAAGTTCAATTTATTGAATAACAATCGGATTCGTATACATCTTATTATTTATCCGAATATAGTAGGTTCCTTTCGCCAATTGATGAGTATTGAAACGATATGAATTTGAATTGACAGGTCGTTCAAAAACGGTTTGTCCCCATATATTTATGATCTCTAATTTATGAATGATTTCTTCGGGGGATAGAATATTTATTGACTCCGAAGCTGGGTTGGGGTAGGTAATAATATTGGTGATCTGATCCTTGTCACTGGTAGAGGTATTCAATTCGCTTTTCCAGCTTTCTGCAAAGTGGTTGTCCAAACTTGGGTCGATCAATTCCAAGTAGGAACCATTTCCTTCTGCTTCAATCGGCCAAGGAGATTTATTATTGTAACGAACATGATCTTCCACAATCCCAGCAGGAGATGAAAGCACAATCTTTTCTCCTTCATTAGAAAGTCGTCCAAGATCCCACATGAATTCTTGATCTATGCCTTGTGAAACCAAAGAAGGATTCAAGGCAAGAAGAACGGTTTCCTTGGATTGTATTTCACTGCCTTGTGGGAAAGTATAGTCAATGGCATTGGACAATACAAATCCTTCCAAGTCGACATCTTTATCGCTTGGATTATAGATGGTAATGAACTCTGCATCTTGATTTCCTTTTGGGAAATACTGAATGGCAGTAATCATTAAAGAGGGGTCTGAATAATAGGGGGATGGTGCTGCTCCTATTTGTATATTGTTCCCATCGATATCTACTCCATTGTCAAGCGCTATAGATTCAGAGCCTAATGAAAAATTATGTTCTGTTGGGTTTATAAAATTGGGATTGGCAAAATAATTTCCAGTATCGGGAAGTGAATCTGTATCACTCAATGAGGTAGTCACAAAAATATCGGAAACTTCATCAAATTGAATGGGATCTTTTTCTGAATTTGAAAATATTGTATTTGTTACGGTGCTGATTCCGCCTCCTAATCCAACGTTTTTTTCAAAACAGGAAAGCGGTACACGCGTATTGTAGAATGTATTTTGATCTAAGGTTGCGGTACTCAAATCCTTCACTGCAATTCCAATATTACAATTGACGATTATATTATTGGAGGCGTGTACTATGGATTGTTGCCCCACCGAGATGGCCTTGTCTGTACAGTTGTGAATGAAGTTGTCTCGTACTTCTACCAATGGGGTTTCTTCTCCAAGATCTATCCCGTCACTATTGAATCCTAAAAAGTTAAAGATTTTATTTCCAATGATCTTTCCGTTGGTTACTCCATCGTAATCTATGGCATCTGTATCGACTTGGTTATTTCCTCTAAAAATAGTATTCGTCACTTCGCCTTCCCCATATTTAATATTGATTAAATCACCTGTTACTTTTGAATGAAGGTTGCTATTGTGGAGGTAGACATTGGAGTAATAGGAGAGGATTGGATTACTTTCTACGTCAATAATTGTGATATGGTCCATTTCAACTTGACCGTGAAAGACAGAAATGGCCGCATTTTCATAAATAGGATGGTTCCCATTTGATGCTCGATCCAGCTCTAAATAGTTTAGAGAAGACGTGCCAGTAGAATAATTAAAAATCATTCCTCCCCACGGTTTGGCGGGATCTATTGCACTGATGTACACAGGTGCATCTTCGGTTCCTTTAATTTGAAGGATTCCTTTTATAGTAAAATTGGCGTTTTCTGGAAAGTAGATTTCAACTCCTTCCTCAATGGTTAACGTCACATCTCTTTCGACGGCTACATCAGCCACAGCATAGTACGGAGAGCAGGATAAGTCCAAAGTTGTATTTGTACTGATCTTTTCAGGAAGAATGCAGAGTTCTTGCGCTTGATAATTGGCTACAAAAATACTATCCGACAAGAGATTGACTTCAATAGAGCGTTCAGTGGAAATGATGTTGTCTGATTGTATTTTTAATGCGTTTAAAGAAAGATCAAAGCCGAGATCTGAGCTGTTCGCCGCACTTTGATGCACTTCCACTGCTATTGTATTTGGGCCGGCAATCAACATCGTTTGATCAAGAATAAAACGATAGTAGGTACTTTCTTCCTCCCCAGCAGCAAAAGTGGATGCCATTGTGGTGGAGTTGATAGATCCAGAAGGAAGATTAGAACGAACGACTTCTTCGCCGTTTATGTATACGATGGCACCATCATCTCTGAGCAACTCTATCGTCATGGCTCCTGCAAAAGAATTGGGGTCATCTACTTGAATAGTTTTTCTGAAATAGGTGGTGATATGTTTTTCATTCGCGTTATCTCCAAATGAAATGGTGGTAGTCTCATTATTGTCCCCATATCCAAACTTGGCATTACCTGAATTCCAAGATTCATCATTAAATGCATTGGTGTACCATTCACTACTAGGCTCAGATCCATCATCTAGATATTTCCAAATGCTTCCTTTGGATATTAATTGTTCGTTGGTTGCTGGGGACCAACCTAGAAAATCTTGCCCAACTTCAGGATGTGCTTTCAACTGGAAAGGCATATTTTGAAAGTAATTGCCTTGCCATATGGAAGAAGGAATAGGTAAATCATTGATTGTGATGCTACCTGTTTCAGAAGGAAAGTTTATTGTTCCTAATAAGGATGTTTCATCCAGTGAAAATCGATTCTTCAAGTCATTGAGTAATATATTGGGTCTGCCGTTGGCAAAATCAATAAGTTCTGAGACTTCTCCTTCCCAGTAGGCTAGGGAGGTCAGACCATTTCCATAATTGGATGTAGTACCCGCCCATCTGTCCACATGGTATGGGATTTCTTGATCGATGAGATCTTTATGTTTATTGATAAAAGATACTACTCGATCACTATGGAAGGTAGTAAACAAGTGGTCCGTAAATCTCTGAGCAAAAGTAGATGCAAAGTCTGAATTTTGCAGTAAACTATTGAGGGGAATTCTTGCCCAATTGTACCCAGAAGGACTGGTGCTGGTCGTAAATTTTGCGATTAAATCGTCGTCCACTCCTGTAAAAGAACGATCAAAGTCCTGCAATATCCATCGCCATTTTGCTCCTTCTATTTTGGGTTTCCACATTTGGATGTTGTGTCCCCAAGAGCTGTTACTGGACCATATTTCAGCGATGTAAAAGTCCGTTAGGTTTTGGATGTCTGCTACTTCAGCTACGGCATTGTAATTGGCAGGAACAGATAAGTCTTTGTCAAATAATTCAAACAATTCGTAAAAAGCAATATTGTCCCCTTCTTCAACTTTTCCATTGTTTTCGATCAAGTCATATTCTGAAGAAGTCAGTCCAAAATTTTCTTCAATAAACCCTTCATCAATTCTAGACCGCATGTTGTGAATACCCATATATTCACCATTGATATAGACAATCGATGGCCGGAATGCCATTTTTTCGAGATTCATATTGTCAGCGGTTAAACCTTGGCTGAGGGCGTCTCTGAAAAGCGTGTTGCCCCAGTCACTGCCCGAAGCACGCAATACAAAATTGTCGAATCGGCTTCTATTATTATCAAAGAATAACTGATAGTCCAGGTTATTTTTGTCGTAGTCGTTGTCAAAGTAAATTCCAAGCATTTTTTGTGGAAGTACCCAGGAATTGAGTCCATTTACTTTTGTTCCTGCGAGCTCATTGAATGCGGCACGATCACTCCCATCGTTTTCAAACAACTCAATATTGATGGGGTATTCCCAAGAGGGTTTAAAATCTTGCACATACAAGCCAATAGAGTCGTCCCAGAAATACTTGGGATCGGAAGTAATGGAAAGGATAGGCAATTCGCGCTCTTGAAAACTTGGTTCAAGAAAGTAGGTTTGGGTGACGGGTTTGCCGGGCAATTGGTTCTCTTGAAATACCGTCGCTCTTATTATTGTAGTTTGGGTAATTTCAATCGGTTGAGTATACAATTCAGAGTATTGAGTAGGAGCAGAACCGTCAAAGGTATATCTAATATCTCCTCCGATGGTTTGAATTTCAATGGATAACGGTGCATCATACAAGCCACCTTTTTGAGAGAATTGAGGTTGATAAAAGGTAATTCCAGTATACGCCTGAGAGGTATTACTCAATCCTGGAGTAGGCTCTTGGAAAAATCCAAATGTAGAAGATCCATCGTTGGCTCTTCCCATGGACACATTGGTGCGTTGATGCTGAAATGAAATCTCATCCAATAGGTTTTCGTCTTTATCATATAGGCCGATCTCTTCTCCAGCTTTAGTAAGTTTGAAAGATGCGTGCAAGCCGATATTTTCTCCATCAGCCCAGATGAGTAAAAAGCTATTGGCTTCGATCACTATACCTTCGGGAAATGACCATTTTGTGGGTTGACCCAAATTATCTGTGAGGTAATACCCGGAAATATCAATAGGGTCATTAAAATCATTGAATAGCTCTATCCAGTCTCCAGTATTATCAAAATCAGGATCAGAAATTACGGAAGAATTCGAAGCCATCCACTCATTAATATAGAGTTGACCATGCAAAGCACTGCAGTAGATGGAGAGGAAAAGAATAAGGGATAATGATTTTAAGTTCATGAACCTAATTTGCTTGATCGTATAATCAGTTTTTAACAGATCAAAGATAATGAATATATGTAAAGGGCATTGGATAAGAATTCTATGAAAATTGTAGGGATATGACAAATTGGGATGAAAAGTTATGGAAGCTAGACAGATTC
>JARGNR010000045.1 GCA_029212405.1 Saprospiraceae bacterium | reverse complement strand
AAGTGGAGACTTTACGGCTACTAAGAAGATGATTATTATAGAATAATAAATCACAAAAAGCACAAAGAACGGATCATTCAAAGTGATCCGTTCTTTTATTTTGTGATTGTAATATAAGAGGTGCTAACGACGAACGAATACAATAGTTTGAAAACATCCATTGGATTATAGGTAGAAAACAACTATACTCAGGGTGTTAATTTCAACAGTAGGTAGGGATATTCAGAAGTAAGGTGCCTTGATTTTTCATCAGAGATTTTGACATTAAAAAAAACTCTAAACTGTTTGAGCAAAACAACTTTTCATAGAAATAATTGCCTAGAAAACAAACAGTAACTATTTGAAAAACAAAGTTTTGTTGTGAGTTTTTAGAGTTTAGACAATTTTTGTTTTAAAAACCGTTAAGAAATCATTACAGTCTTGAAAACTTCTGGTTCGTTTTCTTTTTTAAGAAAACGACTGAGGGATCTTTTATGCAATAAAAGTGATAATGAAGTTATCAAACAAAGGACCACGACAGTGATGGGAAGCCCGCGCTCGTCTGGGGATGACAAGTATGATTTGAATATATTACCGCGGTTTTACGCAAAATGTCAAGAAAACGGGGATGTAGTTTTTAAGTTAATCCATTTAATATTTTGAAAATCAATTTTATAGCTATTTAGGAATAGACCTAGGTAGACTGGTACTTATTAATAAAGGGATATTGGTATTTATGAATATCCTTGAATGGGCGTATAAATTGATAGTACTATAAAGCAATGAAAAAAGAGAGACAGATAAGTTTGTAATCGATTAAAAAAAATCTAACCTCTCATGGCTACTACTGGATCCAATTTACTAGCCATAATAGCTGGAATAATTCCACTAATTATTCCTACTACGATAGAACACAGAATACCAATAACTACATTTCCTGTAGATAAAAACATCTCAAAAGGAATAGTGTTAGAAATAACCTTAAGTACTCCGATAACAAATACAAGGCCCATTAAGCCGCCTATTAAACATAGGATTATAGACTCGATCAAAAATTCTAAAAGTATAATTGAACGTTTTGCTCCTAGAGCTTTTTTGATACCAATAATATTAGTTCTCTCTTTTACAGAAACAAACATGATATTGGCAACACTAAACATTCCTACTATAAGTGCAAATATTCCAATAAGGAATCCAACAAAGTTCATAACTCCAAAGACAGCATCAAGGACTTGAGAAAGCATTGATAGTTCATTCAAAGCAAAATTTTCATCTTCTGTTGGTTTTAATCGTCTTGACGCCCGTAATATACTAGTGAGTTCTCCTTTTAATTCTTCGACATCTGCTCCTGGTCGAGCTTTGACACTTAAAAGTTTACCAACTCTACTATTTTCATTTGTGTTGACATATCGTTTAAGATTATTAAATGATACCCACATTGCTTCGTCATAATTGAGGATATTAAACATATTATCCCCTTCTGATTTCAATACTCCAATAACGGCATACTTCTGACCAAAGAGTTTCACTGTTTTTCCAACAGGATCCAAAGAGTTAAATAGTGCTTGTGCTACTTGATAACCAAGAATGATTTTATTTGACCCCGAATTGTATTCTTGTTGTGTAAAGTATCTACCTTCTTCAATCGTAATATTTTGTAAATCTTTATAATCATAGGTGCTACCCATGATAAAGGCATTTGAAACAGAGCTGGACTTATACTTTATAGTTTTACCACCAGTAAACACGGTATAGGCTGTATATTCAGAAAGTCTTGATTTTTCTGAAATGGAATTATAATCTTTTACACTCGGTTCTGGACGTTTGGCATATTTCCAATAGTTTTGATTTGGGTCTTCACCCCAAGGCATGGTTTGCACATAAATAACATCACTACCTAGTTCATTGAATCCACTCTTAATTGAATTTTCTAATGAGTCGACTGCAGATTTGACTGCTATAATGCAGAAAATTCCTATTGTAATACCCAATAAAGATAAGAAGGTCCTTAGTTTGTTTCCCACTAAGGATTGCAATGCTTGAACGATGCTTTCGTAAATAATTTTTAATAATACCTTCATATTAGAACTTACTGTGCGCAAAATACTTTGTAATACTGAGAATAATGTATTCTTTCGATTAATGAATACAAAATATCGTTTAACATAGTATTAAACCAACTGCAAAATAATATAAATGAACTAGAAACTGATCTTGTTTAAAATTTTAAAAAGCGACTAATTTATTGGTGCGTTTTTTGATAATAAAAGAGCAAGAACAATCATAATTTATGCATGTTTCTAGTGAGAATAACATAAATGGTGATATTCTAGCTTAAATTGCTATTTTTGCAGCCTTAAAACAGTAAAGTATATATGAGAACTAAGCTTTCACAATTTAATTTTGATTTACCAAATGAGTTGGTATCCATGTATCCTTCAGAACATAGAGATGAGTCACGTTTGATGGTCGTACATAGAGATTCTGGAAAGATAGAGCACAAACAATTCAAAGAGATTCTGGATTATTTTGATGATGGAGATTCTTTCATTTTCAATAATACTAAAGTTTTTCCAGCAAGAATGTATGGCCAGAAAGAAAAGACTGGTGCAAAAATAGAAGTATTTTTGTTGAGAGAATTGAATGCTGATGCGAGATTGTGGGATGTGTTAGTAGATCCTGCCCGTAAAATCAGGGTAGGTAATAAATTATATTTCTCGGATAAAAATAATCCAGATGAGAATATTCTTGTCGCTGAAGTGGTAGATAATACAACAAGCAGAGGTAGAACCATTCGATTTTTTCATGAAGGAGATGATGAAGAATTTAGATCAGTCCTCAGGCAATTGGGTAATACACCCCTTCCAAAATACATAGATAGAGAACCTGAGCCATTAGATGCGGAAAGGTATCAAACTGTATATGCAAAAGAATTAGGAGCAGTAGCAGCACCAACAGCAGGTTTGCATTTCAGTAAAGAGCTGATGAAAAGGTTGGAAATCAAAGGAATAAATTTTGCTGAAGTTACTCTTCATGTAGGATTAGGTACATTCAGATCCATTGATGTAGAAGACTTATCCAAGCATAAGATGGATGCAGAATACTTCAAAATTGAACAAGAAGCAGTTGAAATAGTAAATAAAGCAAAAGCTGCGCATAAAAGGGTTTGTGGTGTTGGAACTACATCAATGCGAACAATTGAATCTGCGGTATCTGCGACTAGGAATTTAAAATCTGCAGAAGGATGGACCAATTTGTTCGTTTATCCTCCCTATGAGTTTAGTATTGCCAATTGTATGATTACAAATTTTCACTTGCCTAAATCAAGTTTGGTCATTATGACATCAGCATTTGGAGGAAGAGAATTGATCATGGATGCTTATCAAGAAGCGATAAAAGAGAAGTATAGATTTTTTAGTTATGGAGATGCTATGTTAATTCTTTAGAACGGTCTATATATCAAGGAGTTCACTGCTTTTAATTAATTATTTTTAAAATTGAACCAAACAATTTAAAAAAAAATTAGTTTTGTGGGAATTTTGATTTGATTTCTAGACTTACTATAGTGGAATTCAATTATTAAAATCATACTCAGAATAGAGAATAATAAATTTATTAAACAATGTATTGGACATTAGAATTAGCCCATAAACTCGAAGATGCACCTTGGCCTGCGACTAGAGATGAACTTATTGATTACGCTGTTCGTTCAGGTGCTCCCCTAGAAGTAATTGAAAACTTGCAAGTTTTAGAAGACGAGGGAGAGATTTATGAAACAATGGAAGATATCTGGCCTGACTATCCAAGGAAAGATGATTTTCTGTTTAATGAAGATGAATATTAAATAAGAAAAACACTTTTGTGGCATAAAAATTTAATCTCATCATTGTAACTCAATGGTGGGATTTTTTTAATTAAAAAATGATTTCAGTAATCTTAATAGAGTTGAAGTTATTATTAGCTATAAATAGAAAAATATGACCATAGCAATCGACGGCTATTCTTCATGTGGGAAATCAACTTTGGCTAAAGCATTGGCAAAAGAACTTTCTTATGTATATGTGGATTCTGGGGCGATGTATCGTGCCGTTACATATTATTTTTTAAAACATGATGTTGCAATTCACAGTGAGAAAGAAGTTGATTTGGCCTTAGATAAAATTACGATAGATTTTGCCAACATTAAGGGAAAGAATATTTGTTTTCTAAACAATGAAAATGTAGAAAATGAAATTCGATCAATGAGAATTTCGAATAATGTGAGTGAAGTTGCTGCTATTGGGAAGGTTAGAGAGAAATTAGTGAAGTTGCAGAGGCAAATAGCAAGAAACAGTTCGATTGTGATGGATGGTCGAGATATAGGCACAGTTGTTTTTCCAAATGCGGATATTAAGTTTTTTGTTACAGCAGATAAAACAATAAGGGCTGAACGGAGATACAACGAATTGATTGAAAACGGGAAAGAAGTAACATTAAGAGAAGTACAACAAAATCTAGAGCATCGAGATAAAGTAGATACAACCAGAGCGATTTCTCCTTTAAAAAAGGCTGATGATGCAATTGAGATCGACAATACCCATCTAAATCGAGAAGATCAATTAAAATTAGCTTTGTCCTACATCACTCAATTTCAAAAACATTGTTGACACTAGCGATTACAATTTTAGCATCATTGTTTTCAGTGGTTAATCCATTGGGAGCAATACCCATGTTTTTATCATTAACTGGAGATTATACACCAGAAGAGAGAAACAAAACATCTCTATTAACAAGTATCTATTTTGTACTTATATTAATGAGTTTTTTCTGGTTAGGAACCTATATACTAAGTTTTTTTGGAGTAAGTATAGCCGCACTTAGAGGGGCAGGAGGATTGGTAATTTTATTGTCTGGATTCGCTTTGTTGAATGGTAAAATGACTCAACGAAGGATGGGCGATAAAGTGAAACAAGAAGCCTTAGAGAAAGAAGATGTTTCGTTTACTCCAATGGCAATGCCTATGTTGTCAGGTCCAGGTTCCATATCATTATTGATCGGTTTTTTTTCAGCATATCCTGATTTGGAGAATAAACTAATCATTGCAGGTGTAATCATTGTGATGGGATTTATAATTTATTCCATTCTTCGATTTTCTCCAATTCTATTTAGGGTTTTGGGTCGGTCAGGTTTGAAAGCTGTAGCACGAATAATGGGATTTATCGTACTTGCAATTGGGATAGAATATATTGTCTCTGGTACTATTGAATTAGTGAAATTACATTGGTAATATGATACTTCCCTTACAATTTTATCAAAGAGACGATGTTGTATTGATTAGTAAGGAGCTTCTTGGAAAAAATATTTTTACTGATTTTGAGGGGAGTTTAACAGGAGGAATAATTGTAGAAACTGAGGCATATCGAGCTCCTGATGATAAAGCATGTCATGCTTTTGGAAATAAAATGACAAATAGGACGAAGACTATGTTTTTAGAAGGTGGTACAATGTATGTTTATCTCAGCTATGGAATTCATACCATGATCAATGTAGTCACTGCTTCAAAAGGAATGGCTCACGCAATCTTAATTCGTGCGATAGAACCCACCATTGGAGTGTCAACAATGCTTCAAAGAAGAAATCATACTCAATTGGCTTATGAAACTGTAAATGGCCCTGGGAAAACTGCTTGTGCATTGGGAGTAGAGAAAAGACATGATGGGCTACTTTTGAATTCAAAGAAATCCAAAGTTTGGATTGAAGATTCAGGAATCCAGATTGAAGAGGAAGATATTGTCATAGGTCCTAGAGTAGGGATGTCTATTCACACAGGTCCTGACGCACATCGACAATGGAGATTTTATATAAATAGCAATAAGTGGGTGAGCAAGCCAAAAATTGCAAAGTACCCCAATATTCCTCACAAGAGCTGAGCAGAATTAATTAGTACTATTCTTACTCCCATAAAAAAAATCAGGCCACCAGAAATCCATCCAGTGGCCATCGAAAGAGATTTGTCATTTTTTTTAAATGACGACTGATGTTAGTGGTTGAGGTGCAGCGTTCAATAATTCAGAACTCGCTGCGGTTTTATATTTGTCAAAATTTTCAATAAATAAACTGGCTAGACTCATTGCCTTGTCTTCATATGCCAATTTATCTTTCCATGTATTTTTAGGGTTAAGCAGCATACTTGGAACTCCTTCGCACTCTTTTGGTATTGCTAGATTGAATATTTCCGTATTCTCAAATTCTATGTTTGAAAGCTTTCCTTCTAAAACTGCATTGATTATAGCTCTCGTGTAAGGCAATTTGATCCTATGTCCTTGAGGGAATGCACCTTCTGTCCAACCTGTATTGATCAACCAAACTGAAACATTGTGTTTGTCCATTTTATCTCCCAGCATTTCTGCATATTTTGTAGGGTGCAATGGTAAAAATGGGGCACCAAAACATGCACTAAATGTAGCTTCTGGTTCAGATACACCTTCTTCTGTTCCTGCAACTTTGGCTGTATATCCTGATATAAAATGATACATCGCTTGCGCTCTAGTTAGTTTACTGACAGGTGGTAAAACACCATATGCATCGCATGTAAGGAAGAAAATATGATTTGGATGATTTCCTTTGCTTCCTTCTTGAATATTCTCAATGTGGTGTATAGGATACGATACTCGAGTATTTTGAGTGATTTCAGCTTTTGAAAAATCTGGGATATTCGTATTTCCTATAAATCCAATATTTTCCAAAATGGCGCCTGGTTTAATCGCGCTATAAATTTCAGGTTCTTTTTCTTTGCTTAAATTGATGCATTTTGCATAACACCCTCCCTCAAAATTAAAAACTCCTTCTCTTGACCATCCATGTTCATCATCTCCTATCAATGCTCTGTTGGAATCAGTAGATAAAGTGGTTTTTCCTGTGCCAGAAAGGCCAAAAAATATTGCTGTATCTCCTTTTTGACCTACATTCGCTGAGCAATGCATTGAAAGTACTTCCTCTTGAAGGGGTAAAATGAAATTGAGCGCAGAAAAGATTCCTTTTTTGATCTCTCCAGTATATCCAGTTCCTCCAATAATTATGGTTTTTTCAGAAAAACACAGTATTGCAAAATTCTCAGAGCGCGTTCCGTCAATTTCCGGTATGGCATTGAACCCAGGAGCACATAAAATATTCCAATCAGGTTGAAATGATTCAAGTTGTTCTTTTGATGGTCTTAAAAACATATTGTGCACAAATTGAGCACTCCATGGTTTTTCTGCTACTAGCCTTACATTTAATTTGTATTGATCATCAGAACAAGCTTGTCCTTCTTTTATATATAGTGTTTGATTAGATAAATATTTTGCCACTTTTTCTTTAAGCCTTAGAAATTGTGGTTTTGATATTTTTTTATTGATAGAATTCCAATCTACTTTGTTCTCGGTAATCGAATCTGAAACGATAAATCTATCTTTGGGAGCTCTTCCTGTGTATTTTCCAGTTTTTATGCTTAACGCTCCGGAATCGGTAATGACACCTTCATTTATTTCAAGAGTCTTCTGTGTAAGTTCCTCTGCACTCAAATTGAAGTATATGTTCTTTGCAGTAATGCCAAGTAATTCTAATTCAGAGATCTTCGGATTTGCTATTTCTGCTTGCATACTTTAAAAGTGTTCATTATGGAAATAATCATTTAAATTCTAAAGCAAAAATCAATATGTATTTTTAAATATCCAAAGAAAAAAATACGTTTAGAAATCGCTTTTTTTACACTAAGTTTAGTGTAAAAATGACATAAAGCCCGTAGGTGTTGACTATAGGTACTTAGTGTAAGATTTACATTTATATATGAGAAAAAATGTAATACAAAGATTTAAACTGTGAATCTTAAATTAAGATAAGAGCTGATAGGTAATTAAACTTCCAAAATAAGCCATTGCTCCCATAAAGAAAAATTGAATTGCTGGCCATTTCCACGAATTGGTTTCTCGGCGAACTACTGCAAGGGTACTCATACATTGCATAGCAAATACATAGAAGATCAGTAAGGATAAAGAAGTAGCTGGATTATAGACTTTCTCACCAGTTTGGGGATTTATTTCTGCAGCCATCCGGGCACTGACTGTAGCTTCATCGTCTGCTGAGCCTACAGAATAAATAGTGGCCATGGTTCCTACAAACACTTCTCTTGCGGCAAAAGATGTAATCAGAGCAATTCCAATCTTCCAATCAAATCCAAGTGGTTTGATCGCTGGTTCAATAAACTTACCCAAATGGCCAGCAAAAGATGCTTCTATTTTTTTTCCTGCTAAATAATTTTCCCCTTCAATTTCTGTTAAGTTGTTTGTTTCTATATGTTCAATAGCGGATAGCTCAGCTTGTTTCATAGCTGAGGAAGGACCGTAACTTGCCAAAAACCAAAGTAAAATCGAAATGACAAGAATCACTTTACCTGCTTCAACTATAAAGGTGGTCACTTTTTCTTTTACATTCAAAATTGCATTTTTCCAAATGGGTGGTTTGTATTGTGGTAATTCTATCATTAAGTAAGAATTATCATTTTCTACTTTCAGTGCGTATTTAAATACAAGTGCAGCTGCCAATGCTCCAGCTATTCCCAGTAGGTATAATCCCATGAATGCAAGTCCTTGTAAGTTGAAAATTCCAAATGTTTGATCTTTTGGGACCACAAAAGCAATTAGAACAGCATAGACAGGGATTCGTGCACTGCATGAAATGAGAGGAGACACAAGAATTGTATTTAATCGTTCTTTCCAACTACTAATGGTTCGTGTTGCCATAATAGCCGGTATGGCGCATGCACCACTAGATACTAATGAAACAATACTCCTTCCATTTAAACCAAATTTTTGCATTAATCCGTCAAACATAAAGACCGCCCGAGACATATAACCTGTCTCCTCGAGTATAGAAATGAGTAAGAAAAGAATAGTTATCTGAGGAATAAAAATTAAAATGCCACCTAGTCCAGCAATAATACCATCCACAATTAAGTCAGTATACCACCCTTCAGGCATGATATTCCTTACTGCATTTCCTGAAAAAGCAAAAAACTGTTCGATCCAATCCATTGGGGCCTCAGACCAGGAATAGATGGCTTGAAATACAAATAGCATTATGGCAAAAAATAAAATAGGCCCCAAAATCCTATGTGTTATTATAGAATCAATCTTGTCCGTAATAGTGGAAGGTGCATTGGTTTCGCGAGTTACAACTTTTCGCGCAATGGGACCAAATTCATTGTACCTTGACATGGTTTCATCAAGCTGATTTTTGATATTATCAAACTCATGTTTTGTTGCAATAGAATTTATTTTTTCTTTTTCATCTTCCGAAAAATGATTTAGCCAATCAAAATGATGGCTGAATATTTTGCTTAAATATGGATTTTTTACATTGAGATTTTGAGCAATATCAAAAGTCAAACCCTCTAAGGTTTTTGGAATAGCATATAATTGTTTGGAAGACAGAAAATCAGCAGATCCTTTTGTTTGATAGTCTTTAATCAAGCTCTTTAACGTATCAATATTTTTACTTTTTCTACCTGAAATCTGAATGACAGGTACATCTAAGTATTTTGACAAATATTCTGGTTCTATTTTTTGATTTTTCTCTTCCAAAATATCAATCATATTCAAAACGAAAATCATAGGAATTTTCAGATCGACTATTTGTGTAGCAAGTAGAAGATGACGTTCTAAGTTGGTCGCATCCGCAACGTAAATGACTAAATCTGGAAAATATTCTCCTTTTTGGTCGGTGAGAATATTCACCACTAGTTTTTCATCTCTAGAGTTTGGATGTAAACTATACAAACCAGGAAGGTCGATTAATGTTACTTTTGATTTATCAGAAAGAATAGCAGAGCCAACTTTTTTATCAACCGTAACACCTGGGAAATTCGAAACAGACTGACGTAGGCCTGTTAAAATATTAAACAAACTGGACTTTCCACTATTTGGATTTCCAACCAACGCTACTTTCAAATTCTCCTGTAATTCTCCCATTAACTATTAATCTTCTATTAAGATTGCTTTCCCTTCGGAATTGCGAATTGCGATTTTATGTCCATCCAGCTGCAAATAAATTGCGTCACCGAAAGGAGATTTTCGTACTACTTTTACTTTAGATTTGGGAAGGATGCCCAGCGTCAATAATTTACAAGCACAATCCAAGTTATTAAATGTTTTTACATAACCGATTTCCCCAACTTCTAAATCAAAAACTGACTTTCCTTCCATTATCATTATTTAGACTAAATCAAGATAGCAAAGATATTAATTCTTCAGAATGCACACAAAAAATTGTGTAATACATTAAAATCTATTCTTAGTTTTGCACCTTTAATTGACTAAATATTTTCAAAACAAAATGTAGATGAGATGGCGAGAACATCTGTGAAAGTTTGGGCTCCTGCAACTGTAGCAAATGTAGCCGTTGGGTACGATATTTTAGGGTTTGCAATTGATGGCCCTGGAGATGAAATTCTTTTAAAAAGAGGTACATCCAAAGGACTTAAAATAGTTGAAATCACAGGGGCAAAAGGAAAACTTCCTCTTGATCCTATGAAAAATACTGCGGGAGTGGCTGCCATTAAGTTATTAGAAAGTTTAGGTGCTGAGGACGAACCATTAGAAATGTCAATTCGTAAAAAAATGCCTTTTGGAAGCGGATTAGGTTCTTCAGCTGCTAGCGCTGTAGGAGGAGTTTTTGCGGTAAACGAGTTGTTGAAGACAGGTTTGAGTAAAAGAGAGATTCTTCGTTTCGCTGTCGAAGGTGAAAAAGTAGCCGATGGAGCATGGCACGCTGATAATGTCGCCCCATCTTTACTGGGAGGAATGACTTTTATTAGAGATAATGAAACGTTGGATGTACATAAAATATATGTTCCGAAAGGAATTCAAATTGTGGTAATCTATCCTGAAGTTGAAGTACTTACAAAAGATTCAAGAGCTGTTTTATCTGATTCGATCCAACTGAATCAACATATACTTCAATCTGGAAATCTTGGAGGATTTATTATTGGAATGTATAATTCAGATTTTGAACTGATTAAAAGATCTTTGAATGATGTAATAATTGAACCCCAAAGAGCTGCGTTGATTCCTAGTTTTAGTAAAATGAAGGAAGCGGCTCTGTCCCATGGTGCACTCGGTTTTAGTATCAGCGGAGCGGGTCCATCTATGTTCGCTTTTTGTAATAATACATATGTAGCCGAAAAAATTGTTGGCTCAGCGGAACAAATATATGGAGATCAAAAAATTAAAGTAAAAACATTTCAATCGGGAATCAACAATGAAGGGGCCTTTCTCTTTTAACGTATACCTCATACTATGAATGAAGCAATAATCCAACAAATTGAGTTTCGGTTGATCGAATGTGGCATACATAGAATCCTTCAATGTCTAGATGTGTTGGATGAAGAGCATTTGTATTATCGTCCAAATAAGAATACGAATTCTATTAACAATCAAATTTTACATTTGAATGGAAATGTAAGACAATGGCTCATATCATCTCATACACCAAAAACGGATATTCGTAAAAGAGAAGTAGAGTTTGACCCATCTAATCGCAAAACAAAAGTAAAGTTGATTGAGTTATTGGATGAATTAGAAAAAGATGTTCGAGCTACTTTCCCCTTTTTATTGGATGCTGATTTACATGAAATGAAAGTTGTGCAATGCTACCAAGAGACAACATTGTCAATTATTATTCATGTTATCGAACATTTTAGCTATCATCTCGGGCAAATCTCCTACATTACAAAACTGATCAAGGATATTGATTTGGGCTATTATTCAAACGTTGATTTAAATAAGATCAACCCCTAAGAATCAAAGGAAGCAATAATAATACCTCTCAAGCGTAATCCTACACCACATAATTTATACATTTGCTAAATATTAATTTCCTCTAATATGATTAAGAATATCATCTTTGGTTTTGACGGTGTTTTATTGAATTCAGACTATGAGTTGACATATTCTAGATTGAGTGAAGTTATGGGTGTTGAGATTGATTCCAAACAAGTGCCTGCGCATATATTTAAGATTATGCTCGGATATGAAAAAGGGGAGATCAATACGGAAACCTTCTTATGGAATTTACAGAAAGTATCTTCGAAGCTGACTCCTCAGCCTGACAAGTTGATTAAAGCATGGAATGCAAGGCTATTGGGGTGGAATCCTGATCGATTTGAGTTTTTGTCCAGTTTAAAAGACAAATTCTCCTTATTTCTGCTGAGTAATTGCAATGATCTTCATTTGGAATGGATAAGGAAAGATTTAAAGAGAAAACATCAGATCATTGATTTTGACACACGTTTTTTTAATAAGACCTACTATTCCCATAACATACACTTACGAAAACCAGAAGGTGAGATTTATGAAAAAGTGCTTGAGGATGCGAATATAAAGGCAGAGGAGACGTTGTATATAGATGAAAATGAAGAAAATGTGGAAAAGGCGCTTCAAGTGGGATTGAACGCTGTGTGTCATAATCCAGAAAAAGAAATTATGGATGTGTTTCATCATTACCTTGAAGCAGCGCGCCAATGAATTTTACATTTGAAATAGCAAAGAGGTATCTCTTGGCAAAAAAGTCAACCAGTGCCGTAAATATCATTACATGGATTTCAGTTATTGGGATCACCATTGGGACTTCTGCCCTCATACTGATTCTATCTGTTTTTAATGGATTCGAAAGCCTACTTTCAGGACTGTATAATTCGTTTAACCCCGATCTAAAAATAGTTCCAATTGATGGCAAATACTTTGAATTGGATTCTACTCAAATCATACAATTGGATGCCATTGAAGGAATTATTGGGATTTCAAAAACTGTAGAGGAGGTGTGTATTTTTGAATATAAGGATATTCAGAAACCAGGTATTATAAAAGGGGTTGATTCAAATTATAAAAGTGTAACGTCCATAGACTCCACCATCGAATCAGGAGATTTTAAGTTGAAAGAGGATCGAATAAACTTTGGAGTTTTAGGTAAAGGATTAAGTATTAACCTTTCAATTAATCATAAAGATGCGCTAACTCCTGTAAAAGCATTTATGCCCATTCGAAAGAATACATCCATTTTGAATAAAATGGGAAAGGAGTTTAAGCAAATGAATATTTATCCATCGGGGACATTTGCTGTGGGGAGTGAAGCTGATGTTCAATATATCATAACTAACTATGAGTCGGTGAATAGATTGTTGAGTCAAGAAAATAAAATTTCAGCACTCGAAATTAAACTTTCGGAAGACCATGATGAAGATGAAATTAGAGCGGAACTAGTAACGGTTTTAGGAGATAATTTTGCAATCAAAAACCGATATGATCAAGAAGAATCTTTTTTGAAAATAATGAACATTGAAAAATGGATTAGTTTCTTAATTGTTGTTTTGGTGTTGGGTATTATTGCATTCAATATGATCGGTTCACTTTGGATGATGGTTTTAGAAAAAAAGAAAGATATTGCCATATTACGTAGCATGGGACTAGAAACAAAAAACATCAGAAATATATTTTTGATGGAAGGAATAATTATAACTGGTGTTGGACTCATTTTGGGTACATTGTTGGCTTTGATTTTGTACTATCTGCAAAAGTATTACGGTCTAGTTACCATTCCAGACGGATTTATGATTAGTGCGTATCCAATAGAGTTGAAATGGACTGATTTTGTAATTGTGACAGCGACAGTAGTTTGTATTGGTTGGTTGGCTTCAATATTGCCAGCATATAGAGCAGGGAAAGTCAGTGCTTTTGTAAGGGAAGAACTTTAATTCATCCGTTTTGGATTATTATGGGAGAACTTCATTTTTGAAGATTGACTTATATATCTGAGATTGTACCCTAGGTCGATATTCTCCTTTGCTAAATTTGTAGTTGTTCATACTTGGGTATGTTCTATTGGAAACAAAAATGAAAATCAAGTCTTCATCTGGATCAGCAAATGCTGCAATCCCTGTGAATCCAAGATGTCCGAATGTATTGTTGGATGCCATTTCTGACATATTTGCTGTTTTATCTGCATTTAATTCTTTCATATCAAACCCTAATCCCCTTCTTGTACTTTCATGATACCTTGAAGTGAAAAGTTTCACTGTTTCAGGTTTTATGTATTCTTTACCTCCATAACTTCCACCATTTAATAGCATTTGATAGATTATTGCAATCTCTTTTGCATTGCTGAAAAGACCTGCATGCCCACTTACTCCGCCGAGCATAGCCGCCCCCATATCATGCACATGTCCTTGTATGATTTGATTCCTGAAATACGTATCTTTTTCTGAAGGAGCAATATTTGATTTGGAATGTTTATTTAAGGGTAAATATCCAGTTTTATTCAGTCCCAATGGTTCGTAAAATGTTTTAGAAGTAAAAGTATTAATGGGCTCACGTACTAAGTTTTCAATTGTTTTATGCATTAAATAAAATGCTAGATCAGAGTATTTATAACCAAATCTTTCTTTCAACTCACTTACATAAATTCTACTCCAAATAGAATCTTTATAATCTGTTCTTAAAAATAAACTGTCCGCAACAGGAATAGTAAATCCTGGCTTTAAATATCGCGAATAATATTTTTTCAAGGGTTTGGGGTTTCGTCTACTCTCACTTACCGTTTTTTTATAAAAAGGAATCCATCCTGCAAGGCGAGCATGATGTGCTAATGCCAATCGTACACTAAGGTTACCCTTGTTGGAGGTATCCGCTTCTGCAATATATCTATCAATGGGTGCATTCAGATCAAATTTTTGATCATCATAAAGTTTCATCAATGAAATCGTAGAGGCACAAACTTTAGTAACAGAGGCTACATCATAAATATCTGTATCTTTAACGGCTCTTTTTTTATTGTATGTGAAATGGCCATATGACTTTTGAAAAATAATTTTACCATCTTTTGCAGCTAGAACTTGACAACCTGGTGCTGCTTTTTTTGCAATCATTTCCTCTACAATAGTATCAATGCCAGCGAGTGTTTTTGAATTCATTCCTACTCGTTCTGGGACGGAATATCCGAGTCTATTTAAAGAGCTTTTGTAGTATCCTTTACCATAAGGATACTTTGCAGAAGCAGAGACGGGTAATTTACCTTTGATTGGAATTGCACCAAATATGGCTTCAGCTGCTACTTCTTGCGTCATTTTATCTGATTCATAGGCAACGATAACATTTGAAAAATCATCAAAATATTTAAGAGCGTAAGGGCTGCCAAATAATACTACGATCACCTTTTTCTCTTTAGCAAGTGCTTTTAAAAATGCAATACTTTGTATGTCTATTCCAAATTGTTTGGTCGCGTACTTACTCATATCATGTACACCAACGATAATATAATCTGAATTACGTAATGAGTTTGCCAAAATTCCTTTTGTAGCAGCAGAGGATGATTTTTCAAGAAGTTTATGGTCGCATTCTACATATTTGGAAAGGTGCTTTTGAAAGGGAGTAGTATATTTTGCCCCAATGGATATGGAAGAAAATTTTATGTCATTTATTTTTGAAATAGGCACCAAATCTTCTTCATTAGATACTAGAGTGATTGCATTTTCGATCAACTCTTGCTTGAGGGCCAAAGAGTGGTTATTGTTGATGTCCTCCATCAAATTGTCATGAGAGATATCTTTCCAATCTGTCATTCCTAAAGTGAACTTAGATCTTAATATTCTTTTTACACTCCGTTCTAATCGTTCTTCAGAAATCGTTTGATCTTGAATTCCATTCTTAATAGATTCAAAGCCTGCAGACAAATTTTCAGGTAATAGTATAATATCATTTCCAGCAAGGAATGCTTCTTTATCTGCATCGCCAGGAGCAAAATGTTTGGTCACTCCTTTCATTTCCATAGCATCTGTATAGATGAGCCCATTAAACATCAATTCGTTTCTGAGCAAATCGGTGACTGCACTTTTTGATAGCGTAGTAGGTCGATTCTCTCTATTATCTATGATAGGGATATTAAGATGTGCAACCATTACACTTCCTATTCCTTGTTTGATTAAAGAACGAAATGGCATTAATTCTATGCTGTCTAGTCGCTTTTTCGTATGATTTATCTGAGGGAGGTCATAGTGACTATCGGTATCCGTATCACCATGGCCTGGAAAGTGTTTCGCACACGACATGACGCCTACCTCCTCCATACCTTTCATGTAGTGGTATCCTTTTGTTGCTACATTGTACTTGTCTTCGCCAAAGGATCTGTTATTGATAACGGGATTTGAAGGATTGTTATTGACGTCGACTACAGGAGCAAAATTTACATTCAGGCCTACCCGTTTGCAATGAGTCCCTATGTGTTTACCCATTTCGAAAATAAGGTTATTATCTTGTATGGCCCCCAATGTTAGAGCTCTAGGGAAACTGATGGTTTGTTTAGGGTATCTCATTCCCAAACCCCATTCACCATCGATTGATGTAAGCAGAGGTATTTTAGAATTGCTTTGATACCGATTGACAAGATTGACCAACTGAACTGGGTCCCCTTGAAAAAAACAAATACCACCGACATGATATTTTGAGATGTATCCTAAGACTTTTTTTGCTTCTGCTTCATTCCGTTTAGCGGATGCTCGGATCATAAATAACTGACCAATTTTTTCGTCTATGGTCATGTTATTGTATATACTATCTACCCACTGGTCTTGTGATATCTGAGCAAGTCCACCTTGTTGACAGTACAAAAGCAATCCTATTATCAATACTTTTATCCGCATATATCTGTTTGTTTCTGCTTTGTGATTAATTTTTTTCTAACGCTTTTGGATCCAGTTGAATCGCTTTTTGAAACATTTTTTGTGATGATTCTTCATCGCCATAATACTTATATGCTTTTCCTAGGTTAACGTAAGCGCTTGCATTATTAGGTAACAATTCTACTACTTTTGTGAAATATTTAATGGCTTCGGGATGTTCTCCATCCATACCATGAGTTATTCCTAAGAGCCTGTAAGAATCTGGATCGGTATTCACCAATTGAATGGATCTATTTAAATATTCTTTGGCTTTTTGTAAGTTTTGCTCTATTTCACCTGCTCGCCTTCCACCATCTCGATATGCAATAGCTAAATTTTTTACAGCTTCTTTGTATTCTGGTGCGATTGCCAATGCCCGTTCATAACTTTTAATTGCTGCATCAAAGTTGCCTTGATAGAAATATGCATTCCCTAGTAAAAGCGCAGCATTTTTATAATTTGGGTGAATTTCTAATGCTTTATTTAAATAAGGTACTGCAGTCTGCAACATTTGTTGTTGTTGATTCACGTTTTCTGGTTTTGCAGATTCTGTCACCAGTGCCCCTCCTGCAGCATTCAATACCTTAGCGCTGTTTGTAGATGTCTTTACGTCTGTTGTAAACAAGGTGAAATCATCTTTCCATACTTGATTTCTTGATACAGTCTTTGCACTATAAGCCAAAAGAATCAGGCCTACACCCAGAAGCACGAATTTTTTTGATTGGTTTCCTGAAAAATTATGAGCTAAATATGCAATAAGCACGCAAAATCCCAAAGAGGGCATAAACATAAATCTCTCCGACATATTAGTCCCAATTGGAAAAATGATGTTTGATACAATTGAAGTTGTAACTATGAAATAGAGAATACAAAATGATGTAATATTCCTTTTTTTGAAATTCTTAATGGCATATAGGCCTAAACCCAAATACAATAGTAGACTTAAGATCACTTGCCAATTACCAAATGTCATCAGTGCAATATGTCTGGGGTAGTAATCGTGTGTGAGCGGGTGAGGAAATAAAAGTAGGCCAATATATTTCCCTAGTGTATAAATTATTGTAGCTGCTTTTTCTCCAAACTCAAAAGGAACATATGAGTTGCCCACAATCTTTAAGAAAGGATTATTCATCAGCTCTTGGGGAGTCCCTCCAAAATCAAAGCCTAAAACACTCGTTCGGATCACAATGAAAAACAGTGAACTTACAAATACAATGAGCATCGGCTTGCCGACCTTCATAAATGATTTTGGTCTAAAGTAATAAGCTGCTAGAGGAATGACTGCAAGATAAGTAATGGTTGTTTCCTTCGACATGAGACCCAAAAAATAGGCAATTCCAGCAAATAGTAAAAACTTTGTTTTTGGAGAATCAATATATTTAAAGGCATAATAAAGGCCCAATACGGCGCCCATCATACTCATTATTTCATCTCTACCTTTTATGTTGGCTACAGCCTCGGTATGAATGGGGTGTGCAGTAAAAAGTAGCGCAGCTAAGAATACAAAAAGATGAAATCCATTTTGGCCACCCAAAGAAGGTAGAAATAGAAGTATCAATGTTTTATAAATCAATATACAAAGGAGGCCATACAATAGAATATTTATCAAATGTTTAGCGAAGGGGGCTTCCCCAAAAATAGCATTCTCTATGGAGAACATAATTGGTGTCAGAGGTCTATATCTACCTCCCGATACTAATTTTGCCTTCCCTTCAGTTTTGAAAAAACCATAAAATGTATCGTTTTTCAAATGACCAGGAATACCTTCGAATCCTTTTTCTGTAAACATATTATCGTAAATAACAATGGCGTCGTCTTGTGTATAATCATAAAAGACCGTGTTGACATACAAAAGGCAGGCAACAAAAAATATAATAGGAGAGAAATAAGGTTGAAATCGTGTGACAAAATCCATTGAGGAAGTTGTATGTGTTTCTTTTGGAACAGATCTTACCTTTTTAGCCTTCTTACTTTTTGACATACAGCGAATTTACAAATTATATTTATTTGTAATATATTATAAGTGCACATTAATTATTATCTCTTAAAATTAAAAGTTTATCTGTCTTCAGATGTTAATTTGTTCGTATTGTTGTAAAAAAAGTGGAATTGGTTTTCACGAAAGTGTTTATTTGTGACTAAATAATGTTTTATACATCATAAGAATATAGTCAACTGTATCGTTTTTGTATCATAAAAATTAATTCGTGTTGAAATTTATTAGAATCGGCTTATCTATTTTGAGTATTTTACTTGTCGCTAGTTCCATTATAGCACAGGGAGTGGTGAAAAGATCCGATCTTGATAAAAAGACATTAAAAATCTATAAGAATGCTATAGCTGAGGGAAGAGGCAAAAAATACGATAAGAGTTTAAAATTGTTTGCCAAAGTATTAAAGAAGTATCCTACATTTTTAGATGCTCGATTGAGAAAGGCAGGTATGCTACATAACCAGAAAAAGTATGAATCTTCAGCAAATGAATTTAAAAAGGCGATTGAATTAGATCCGGAATATGACCCTCAGATGTATTTTTCATTGGCAATTGTGCAGAGGGATTTGGATAGATATGATCTTGCTGCAGAGAGCTTTCAACAATATATCAATCGCGCATCCAAAAGTAACAGAAAAGAAAGAGCGATAGAGTATCGTGATCAGGCTTTATTTATTCACAAAGCTAAAGAAAACCCCGTTCCTTTTAATCCGGAAAAAATGGATGGTGGGATCAGTTCATCTTATTCTGAATATGTTCCATTGATGAATATAGAAGGAAATCAAATGGTTTTTACTCGAAAAGTAAATGGACAAGAAGATTTTTACAGTGCACATATTGAAAATGGAGAAGTGGTAAATGTAAAAGAGTTAACCAGTCTAAATACACCCTTAAATGAAGGTGTTCATACATTGTCAGCAGATGGGAATACTTTGATTTTTACGGCATGTGAGCGTAGAAAAACAGGAATCGGTTCATGTGATTTGTATTATTCATTTAGAAAAGGAGAAAACTGGTCGATTCCTTCTAATATGGGTAAAATAATCAATTCGATCAGTTGGGATGGACAACCCTCATTATCATCAGATGGGAAACGATTGTTTTTCAGTAGTGGGCGACAAGATGGATACGGAGGGAATGACATTTGGATGAGCACTAGAACAGATACTAGTGGATGGACGTTGCCAATAGTATTGCCAGATGAAATCAACACAACTGGAAATGAAGAGTCTCCATTTATACATCCAGATGGACATACACTTTATTTCAGATCTGACAAACATATTGGAATGGGAAGCTTTGACATTTTTTATTCTAGATATGTAGACAGTACTAAAATGTGGTCCAAGCCAACAAATATTGGATACCCAATTAATACAGAGGGTAATGAAGGGGCTTTTTCCGTTTCATTGGATGGAAGAAAAGCATTTTATACAAGTGATATGGCTTATTTAAATGACAAGTCAAATGCCAATTTGGACATTTATACTTTTGATTTGTATGAAGATGCAAGACCAATGGCCACCACATTTATAAAAGCCCAAATAATAGATGCAATTACAAAAGAACCATTAGTAGCAAATTATTCTATTGTACCCTTACAGAAAAAGCTGAATAAAGTTAGTGGAAAGTCAGATGTGAGTGGCAGTATGATAAGTAGTCTGCCTACCAATTTTAATTATGCATTTTTTGTAGAGAAGGAAGGGTATCTTCTGTACTCTGAAAGTTTTCGATTGGAAGGAATCCAATATGCAACTGATCCATATATTTTGAAAATTGAATTATTCCCTGTACCCAAGGCAACAAGTTCAAATCTGAATATAGCTAAGCCTATCGTTTTAAATAATATCTTTTTTGAATCTGGATTGGCTGAATTAAAGAAAGAATCAGACATTGAACTATTTAGATTGTCGGAAAACCTGAAAGAAAATGCAACTGTTCAGATTGAAATTCATGGACATACGGATAATGTTGGAAGTAAAGTTGCAAACTTGAAATTGTCTGAAAAAAGAGCGGAAGCGGTTGCTCAAGCATTGATTCAATTGGGTGTTTCGTCAGATAGGATATCATTTAAAGGATTTGGTGAAGACAAACCCGTAGATACAAATGATACAGAGGAAGGACGTAAAAACAATAGAAGGACTGAATTCGTTATTAAATGAAAGAATATTAAATTGTGAAGTATGAACGGGATGAATAAAATCTTATTATTTCTTACGCTGGTCTGCACTTCTATGGTCGTTACCTCGTGCAGTGAAAATGCTGAACCTAGATTTTATGTAGATATAGAAAGAGATTTTGATGTGAATGCCTCTTTGTTGGGGCCTGTGGTTACTCATTTTTTTGAATTGAAAAACGTACCAACTAACTTAAGTCAAAACCTACAGTTGAATGGTTTAGCTAAAGAAAATATAACTGCTATAAATCCTGCGGATGCTGTACTCACTAATGCGACGGGTGTCATGGATTGGTCGTTGGTCAATACTGTTGAAATATGGGCAATATCTAGACTAGATGCAAAAAAGAAAAAGCAAATATTTTATGCTCGTAGTCGAGATTTTAATAATACAAATGAGTTGAGGTTGTTTAATACTTTTGCTGATCTTTCAGAAGTTATGGAAGGAGAAACTATCGACCTTGAAGTGCGATTCACTACTATTGTAGCTGTACCTGGCAATTTCAGGGCGAAACTATTATTTAACTACGCAGTTTTTGATGAATTATAATTATGGGAAAGTTCTATAAATATATGGTCCAATTTAATTTTACAGATTTTACATTGGAAATGCAAGAAATGGTGCCAAGACAACGAGTCATTGTAGATAAGCTTTTTGATCAAGGTGTTTTGATTACCTATACGTTAGCAGCTGACAGATCAAAATTGTGGGCTGTGTTTCAGGCGGATGGAGAAAGTGAGTTACTTACTTATATTGAATCTTTACCAATGACCAAGTATTGTGACTATACATACAATGAAATAATGTTTCATGATTCGTCACAATTCATTCCTAGCATCTCTTTAAATTAATATATTGTTATATTTATTAATTTTGTATTGCTTTTTATGTTGATGTTTTTTCCCAATGTGTGTTTGTATTTATTTACAATCAACATCCCTTTCAATGGATAAGTATAAGAAAAGCATATTACAGTTTATTTTTTTATTCAGTAGCATGGCTTTGTGGACCAGTTCCATGATGGCACAAATTAATATTGATTCGACGTATTCAAAAGTTGAATTGGATCAATACTTGGATGAAGCACAGTCAAATGGCAGTTGGGATAGTCTTGCAGCTATTTATTTTCTTTTAGCAGAGTATGAAGCCAGTAATTTTTACAGAATTGGAAATTCACTTGAAAACTATTCCAACGCAAAAAATTACTATAGTCGACTACAAGATAGCTTTATGGTACATACCGTTAATAAAGCAATAGGATTGAAGTATGTGAAGTCGGGTTATTTTCAGGAAGCGTTGGAATCCTATGAAAAAGCATTAGAATATTTTATCTCTAGAGGGGACCTCAAAAGTATCACACATATCAATTATGAAATTAGTCAAGTGTATAAAGCAAGGACTGATCCTGAGAAAGAATTGCAGTACCTTAATCGTGCTATAGAATTGAATAAAGAATTGAAAGATTCTGTTTTAATGGTGAAGTTCATGTTGCACAAAATCAAATCGTATGAAACATTGAATGAATTGGATTCAGCGGTTTACCTTGCTTTAGATGCTGTTCGGCTGAGTAATGAGATACAAGATGATGAGAGTATGAGCAAAAGTTTATACCAGCTTGGGTCTTTGAATAAAATAAGAACGGAATACGATAAAGCGATTAAGTATTTGAGAAGTGCTGAAGAGTATTCTTCGACCAATCCTTTCAATGAACACCGAAATCAAATATATACAGAGTTGGCAGACTGTTATGAGCGAGTTGACGATTTTGAACAAGCATACAATTATGCTCGCAAATATGCATCATTGAACGATAGTATACTTAATAATAACAGAATTGAAGCGCAGCTTAATCTATCAAATAAATACCGTGCAGAGGAAAAACAAAAAAATATATCTAGGTTAAAAGTCGAACAAGAATTTGCAGAGGAACGAAATAGACAGCAACGGAATGCCATGTATATTCTTACTGCTGGACTGATCATGTTGTTGGCGTTACTATACTATATCATCAATTTTTATCGACAAAGAATGAAGGCTGAGGAGATTATTAATGGTCAAGAACAGGAAATCAGTCAACAAAAAATTCGGGAGTTGGAGGATAACATAAAGATATCTAGCATGCAGTCCATGTTGGAAGGGCAAGAAAATGAAAGAGAACGAATTTCAAAAGACCTTCATGATAGTTTAGGTGGATTGTTAAGTACAATTAAACTGCAATTTGACAGTGTAAAGTCAAAAATGGAAAAAGTAGGTACACTGAAAGAATATAAATCTGCCAATCGGATGTTGGACACGGCTGTTGCTGAGGTGCGTTCTATCTCTCAGAATTTACAACCTGGCTCATTGATGAAATTGGGCCTCATACCAGCATTGAAAGATTTATTTAATCGATTTGATGAGGAAATCTATCCTGAAATCGATTTTCAACATTACAATGTACCCGAGAAAATTCCCAATATGGTTTCTTTATCGATTTATAGGGTAATCCAAGAATTGTTACATAATGCAATTAAGCACGCCAAAGCTTCTGAAATTTTGATTCAAATAAACTCTGAAGAAGATGAATTGGTAATTCAGTTTGAAGACGATGGAGTAGGGTATGACATTTCTACCATTAAAAGCAAGGGTATGGGACTTGAGAATGTTAAATCAAGAATAAATTACCTCAAAGGGCAGATAAGTACGCATTCTGCTGTTGGAGAAGGAACAAGTACGTTGATTCACGTTCGATACAAATAATTCAAAAGAAGTTTGGTTGGGTTTAAACCTTTTGACTTTTAGAAGGTCAAAGTAGTCGTATATATTCAACAATCGTTGAAGTTTTTCAAAATTAAAAATGGATTAGAATTATGAAATTAACAATGAAAATTTCTGTGCTTGCTGGCTTGAGTTTTCTATTGGTTTTCACTTCCTGTACAAACGAAGAGATAAATGTATCTGACTTTGCAAACGAATCTTTGTTTTTAGTAGAATCAGAGACTCGAAGTGGTAAATTAGGATGTTATGAATTGATTTATCCTGTGCGTATTGATTTTCCAGATGGCAGTACTCAGGAGGTAGACAATGCAGAGATGCTCAAAGATGCTGTGAAAGGATGGAAAGAAAACAATTTAGATGTTTCTGGCAGACCTCACCTTCAGTTTCCTTATGACATTATCACTGAAGATGGGACAATAGTTACCGTAGAGACACGAGAGCAACGAAGGCAATTAATGATCGCTTGTAAAGTAAGTATGGGACAAGGGCCTCATGCACACTTAGGAAAACCATGTTTCAAGATAGTGTATCCCATTTCGATAACATTCCCAAATGAAAATGAATTGGAAGTGGACTCAAGACATGAATTGAGGTTTGTGGTAAGGCAATGGAGAAAGAACAATCCATATGTAGAGGATCGGCCTTCATTAGTGTTTCCGATAGAAGTGATTTTCGCAGATGAAAGCATACAAGTCATAAATAGTAAAGAAGAACTGAAACAGTTAAAGATAGACTG
The DNA here is from genome assembly GCA_029212405.1 of Saprospiraceae bacterium. Lineage (GTDB taxonomy): Bacteria > Bacteroidota > Bacteroidia > Chitinophagales > Saprospiraceae > CAJXUU01. The sequence goes on along the minus strand of JARGNR010000045.1, from coordinate 27,579 downwards.
TAGGGAATAAGAGCATTAATTTGAAGTTAGTTTTTATTAGGCCTGCCATTCAAAGCAGGCTTTTTTATTTATTCAAATTAATCGGTATAGCGGGCATCTGAAAATGCTTTGTAACTAAGTTTTAGTGCTTTCCATTTTTCTTCGGTCATTAACGGTCTTACTGTATTTTTATCAATCGTTTTTGTTTCCAAAATGGTCTTTGCCCGTTCTTCAGAAGCTGGGTGACTGCTCATCAATTGTAAACTTTGCATGCCCTCACTTTCTTCCATCGATAATCTAAATAAAAAATCGGCAAAAGGGCTGGGATCAATATCGGCATTTTCCAAGTAGGTGACAGACGTAAGATCGGCTTCCGACTCCAGAGATCGATCGTAGGCAGAAGAGGTAAGTGTTTTAAGTGTTTCGTTGATTATAGTAGAATTTCCCCCAGAAGCCATTGATATAAGAACAGATAAGCCTATTTCTTTAACCAGTTTTTTCATTACATGGTTTTTTTCCATGTGTGCTATTTCGTGACCAATCACTCCTGCTAACTCTTCAGGTGATTCACATTCTTTGATTAATCCTGTAAAGAGGATCATATTATCATCAGGTATGGCAAATGCATTCACCATATCTTTGTCGAACACATGAAGCTTTACATCTACATCGATTGAATTGGATTCTATTATCAAATCTATAATGTCTGTAATAGGTTGAATTAAGCTATCGATCTCTATAACGGTCTCACTTTGTTGAAGAGCATTCACATACAATTCTCCTATTGCCTCTTCTGTTTTACTTGTAGTTTGATTGACTTTAAAAATATCCATCCAATCGAATCTTGATAGGATGAACCATAAAGCAAAGAAACTCATTGCAAGAGCTAAGAATTTAACTATGATTTTATTCATAATCATCGGGTTTGCATAATAAATCAGTTAGTTCTCCATAAAACCACCATTTAATATGGATTCCTTTTCTAGTTTGAATAGCCGTGTAAATTGTTGCTGCAAACTCTCCTAAATTAAATATGGCGACTGCCATGATATAGGATATATACAGGGTGCTGATTTCAGTATTTTGAGTAAATATATTAATCGTCCACCAAAAAGCTACGGTATTCATTGCTAATAGTGAGAATTGAGACAACAAGGCTTGAGTGGCATGCCACCTTACAAAATAGGTACTTTTTCTATTCCCCATATAGAAGATGAAAGTTGCCGCTAAATTGATAATAGGTAGAGGTAATCCTGCCATAATAGCGAGCAATGACATTAAATAGCTATTTGATGCTTTTTCAGATTCATTGTCATGTGGGGAATAACTAAATTGTTCAATTGATATCATAGACTTTTACAAATATTCCAGGCCCAATTGGCTAAAATCAAGGCTATAAGTGGTATAGCTATTTTTTTATTTCTAATTATGTTTTCTGTTTTTTTATAGGCAATCCATACTGTTTCTTTCTTGAATAGTACATCATAACACAACCAAATTGGACATATGATAAGCGTAATAAATACCACATAGCCAATTGGGTTGGTTTGAATAGCTTTGAGAAAGCTCCCTTCTAATATATACATGCATGCTCGGGTTATTCCACAAGATGGGCAAGGATAGTTGGTAATTGTTTTTATTGGACATATCGTGATACTTGAATCTGAGCCATTTATGAATGAAATAATGACCCAGAGATATCCAATAATAGTTAGACCAAATAGAAGAGCGTAAATTCTAACTTTCTCAGACATTTTGGTTACATGCCATTAAAAGCCATTTCTAAAGATTGTCTATTTTTTTCTTTTGTTGCAGGCATGATTAAGAACAGATCGATTAACGCCCATATTCCAAATCCTCCGCAAGTAATCAATTTTCCAATACCAAGCCCCGTATCACCAATCATAAATCGGTCAATACCTAATGCTCCGCCTAGAAAAGAAACAATAAGAATTGTAGTAGGATCTTTAAATTGCATCATTTGAAACTTTGGCCATCTCTCATCCTCTATTTCTAATAAATGTCTTCGGATTTCTGGCAATTGGTGTCCCTCAAAGTATTTACTGTTGGTCATTAAAAATAGATCTACTTTCTGTGCTTCCATTCGTGAATGTTTTTTAGTGTAAAAAATATATCACTAATATATAAATATTTATAGCTTGCTGAATCTTTTCTATACAAATACAATCAAAAACAAGATTAAATATGGAATATAAATGGGGCATAGACTTGGGTGGAACTAAAGTCGAAGGGGTCATTTTGGATGCACAAAACGATTATAAAGTGATCAAACGGATGCGCCTTCCTACAGAACAAACCATGGGTTATGAACATATATTGGAGCAAATTAAATCACTCATTGATCAGTTGAAATCATCAACTGGTTTAACTCCAGAAAAGATTGGAATGGGTACTCCAGGAACAATAGATCCTGTATCTGGTCGATTGAAAAATAGCAATACACAATGCTTGATTGGACAAACAATAAAAAAAGACATAGAACAATTAGTAAATGTTCCGTTTGTTGTAACTAATGATGCCAATTGTTTTGCTATGGCTGAAACTAGATTAGGAGCTGTAAGTGAATTGGAAGAATTACCTTCATTGGTATTTGGTGTGATTATGGGTACAGGTGTTGGAGGAGGTGTTGTATTAAATGGCAACATCATCAATGGAAGACATGGAATTGGTGGAGAATGGGGGCACAATGTTTTAGATCCTAACGGAACGGAATGTTATTGTGGTAAAATAGGATGTGTTGAGAAAGTGATTGCTGGTCCTGCATTGGAACGATTTTATCAAGAGCTGTCGAACGAAAATAGATCATTAAAAGAAATATATGCCCAATATAATTCTGGAGTTGACCCTGCAGCTCAAGCCACTATTCAACATCTGGTTGAAAATTTTGGCAAAGCAATATCTGTTGTGATCAATATCCTAGATCCTGAAGTGATTGTAATGGGAGGTGGAGTTAATAATATCAAGGAAGTTGTCCTGGGAGCCAAGGAAGCGGCTATTCCATATGTATTTAATAAAGAGGTTCGAACAAAATTTTTAAGTCCAAAATTGGGAGATAGTGCAGGGGTCTTTGGAGCTGCCCTTCTTGTCTGATTAAATCGTAAGTAAATGAAGTACACCTGTGAAATAATAGTTGATGTCAATAGAGAGAAGTGTATTGAATTATGGTTGGATGAGCGTAGGTTAGCGGAATGGCAAGATGGCTTTCAGTATAAAAATTGGTTGGATGGTGTAGCGAATGAGAATCATGCAAAAGCGTACATTTTATTTGAACAAAATGGTCGAAATCTTGAATTGGAGGAGTTGATTATAAAGAATCAATTGCCTGATTATATCGAAGGTAAATATACCCATGTACATATGACAAATACCCAAAAAGTAATGTTTGATGTACTAGATGTAAATAGAACCATGATCCGAACAGATGTACATTATATCCAATTTTCAGGTTTTATCCCTAAAATAATGGGAATGCTTTTTCCTAGAGTGTTTAAGAAGCAAAGTCAAAAATGGTTAAACCAATTTAAAGTTATGGCTGAAAACTAGACATGGCCATTCATTAGCTCACTTTACTATTTACTGATTGTGATTATTCAGGTTCAAATCCTAGAACAATATTAAATCTAGCGTATTCACCTAATCCAGTACCTTCTGGTAAGTTCCTATCAAATCCAATACCATAATCAAATCCAAGTAATCCAAACATTGGTAAGAATACTCTCAAACCACCACCAAATGATCTATTCATATCAAATGGATTAAAATCTGAGAAGTTTTCCCAAGCATTTCCACCTTGTGCAAAGATTTTTGCGTAGATCGTGCTACTTGGATTCAATGAAAGTGGGTATCTTAATTCAACTGTAAACTTATCGTAGATACTTGCAGGTCTACCTCCATTAATTTCTCTTAAATCATATCCTCTTAAGGCAATTACCTCCGTACCCGTTAAGGCGGCATTTTGATTGGATAGTCCATCTCCACCTAGTTCGAAACGTTCGAAAGGAGGGATGCCAATGCTACTATCATAGGCTCCTAAGAATCCCATTTTAATCGAAGTCATGAATACCAACTTGTCAGCAACATTAAAATACCATTCACTATTAAATTTCCATTTGTGATATTCAAGCCATTCAAACTTTCTAGCATTTTCTTCAGCATCGATTACTAATAATTCTTCTTCAGGGGAAAGTGGGAAAACAGTTCCTCTTCTATCATTTTCATCCTGGATTAGTTGTGTTCTTTCATCCTCTGATAATAGATAGAAATCATTTCCTCTAAACAAAGAGTAGGGCGGAGTTAATTGAATAGACAAAGAAACTCTTGAACCTCGTCGTGGGAAAAGTGGATCACTAATTGAACTCCTAGTGAAGTTTTGTGTTATTGAAAAGTTCTTAAAGTTACCGTTGCTTATTCTTACTGATTGACCATTCTCGTTAATAATTTGAAATACACTATTCTGGTATTCATCCAACTGGATATTTTCTAAACTCAACGTTGTAGACCTAGAGAAGAAATCATCTGGCCATCTCATTTGAGTACCAAGTCCCGCAAACACTCTAGTTATTTTTAAGGCTCCTTGTCCAAATTGTGAATAATCAATTGCAGATCTTACAGCACCTACAGTCAATGAATTTGGTTTTTTACCTCCCAACCACGGTTCAGTGAAAGAAAAATTATAGGATCTGAAAAATCTACTATTACTCTGTATTCTTAGCGATAATTTTTGTCCATCTCCTTGTGGCAAAGGACTCCAAGACTGCCTGTTTTTTAAATTTCGAATACTGAAATTATTGAATGTTACTCCCAATGTTCCAATCAATCCACTGGCACCACCATAACCGGCTGAGAGTTCCAATTGATCAGATGGTCTTTCTTCTAATACATATTCAATATCCACAGTACCTCTTTGGGGGTTAACAGGTGTATTGATGGGCATGTTTTCAGGACTGAAATACCCTAGATTGATTATTTCTCTTTGAGATCTGATGATGTCGGAACGACTAAACTTTTTGCCTGGTCGTGTTCGAATCATCCTTCTAACGACATGCTCATGCGTTCTGTCATTTCCACGAATGATGACTTCATTGATTGTAGCCTGAGGACCTTCATAAATTCTCATTTCAATATCAATAGAATCGTTTTCGATGGCTACTTCCGTAGGTTGGATGTCAAAAAACAAATATCCATCATCCATATAAAGCGATGAGATATCCCTTCCATCCAAACTGTACGTAAGTCTATTTTGTAAAAGTTCAGGATCATATGGGTCGCCTTTAGCTATTCCCAATACAGATTCTAATTGATCATTGGTATATAATGAATTTCCTTTCCAAACGATATTTCTGAAATAGTATCGGTTTCCCTCATTGATGTCCAAGTGCAATCGTAAATCTCCATCTGGCTCTCTCCATATACTATCACTTAAAACTCTTGCGTCCCGAAACCCTAATGAATTGTAATAGGCCACAATTGACTCTTTATCTTCTTCGTAATCCTCCTTGATGAATTTTGTTTTTCTAAACCAAGTTCCTTTCCTCTTGGTGTTCTTCATCTTTTTACGAAGCTTTCGATCACTGACCTCTGTATTCCCTTCAAAAGTAATGTCTTCGACTTTTACACGTTCTCCTATGTTTATATCAAAAACAAGTCGTACAGAATTTGCTTTTGTTTCATCTGGAATTTCTTCAACAGTCACTTTCGCATCTAATTTGCCCTTTTCTATAAAATAGTTGGTCAATTTATTTTTTGCTAAGTTTTTTTGTGCATCAGTGACTATACCTCCTTTATTCAGAATATTTCTGACAATATCGTTCAAGTCGTCATGTTTTGATTTTTTTACTCCTTTGTAAGAGTATCGAGCTAACGTGGGTCTTTCGACTAAGACAATGGCCAAATGAACTATATTTCCATCTACATTTTTTAGTATGATTTGGACATCATCAAACAACCTCAATTGCATAAGTGCTTTCACTGCCTTGGGGATGACTAAACCGGGGAGTTGTATTTTTTCTCCTGCTTTGAGCCCTGCAATTGACTTTATCGCTTTGGGATCTCTATCTTTGGCCCCAATAACCTCAACACTTCCGATTTCATAATCAATTTTTTCTGAATAATCCAAAACGTTTAATGTGTCGGATGAAGTTTGGGCATGTAAACTTCCAAACGTGCAAAATGCTAAAAATATATATGTGAAAAACTTATTCATTGGATTGTTACTTGTGGTTGCAATAGTATTAACGATATGTGGGATCAATCTGTTATTGGACATTATTTAACGAATTCTTAAAATGCGTTGATTATCCCTTAGACAGTTGTTCACTTATTTTACCAAATCTGCGTTCTCTATTTTGAAAGTTAATAATTGCTTCGTAAAAATGTGTCTTTCTGAAATCTGGCCAATATACATTTGTGAAGTACAATTCACTATATGCTATTTGCCAAAGTAAGTAATTGCTTATCCTTTGTTCACCGCTAGTTCTAATCAAAAGTTCAGGATCTGGAATAGTGGCTGTATTCAAATTAGCGCTTATTAAATGTTCATTGATGTCTTCAGGGTCGATTCTTCCCTCTTTCACTTCGTGGGCAAGTTTTTTTACGGTATTCGTAATTTCCCATCTTGAACTGTAATTCAAGGCGAGAATCAAAGTCAGCCCAGTATTGTTTTTTGTTTTTTCAATTCCTTCTAATAAAGCTTTATAACTTTTTGCTGGTAATTTACTTATATCACCAATTGAGATCAATTTTATATTGTTTTCATTGAGTGTACTTACTTCTTTTCGAATGGTTTCAACTAATAATCCCATCAAAGCAGCAATCTCAATCGCAGGTCTACTCCAATTTTCAGTAGAGAATGCATACAAGGTCAAATACTTAATCCCTAATTCAGCGGCAGCTTCACTCACTTCTCGAACAGACTTTACTCCATTCTTATGCCCAAAAACACGTGGCTTCCCATGCATTTTTGCCCATCTTCCATTTCCATCCATGATCACAGCAATGTGTGATGGTAGTTTGTTTTTATCAATGTTTGAAATGTCAGCTGCCATATTTGATTTCAAATTGGGTGCAAAAATAGTAAAAGGCAAGTGAAATAAGGGAAAAGGAGAAATTAATTGTTGGAATAAATAGAGAAAGTCGCTAGTTCTGACAAGGATTTCCTGTGAATTAGTAATTTTTCAATAGTATCCTTCTCTTGTATGGTTAGGTTAAATACTACATAACTAAGAAATTAGAATGAAAAAAGCCCTAGTAATTTGAAGATTACCAGGGCTTTTTATTCTAAAGCAGTGCTATTATCGAATGCTTATTTTTATACTTTTACTTCCTTGTGAGGATTCAATGACAGCAACATACGTTGCAGGTGATAACTCTTGTGACTGTAAAGTCAATTGATTTTCTCCAGCGTAGATCTGCACATTATTTTTCATAGCTACAGTACGACCATTAATATCATATAAATAAACGGTTGCATCAGAAATGTTTTGATCTGAAGTAACGCTTAGATTGACTTGTCCCGCACCTGCATAAAATGCAGAGACGTCAACGCTATTTAGGATATCTTTTGTACTTACTACAGTTGTGATAGGTTGCCTGTTAAGGTTAAAAGGGGTGTACTTGCCATCCACTCTTGACCACAATACTGTTACTACGGAATATCCTTCTCCTACATTTTCTAAACTTGGATCGTCTGAAATTAAGAATTCTCCATCTACAGTAAATTCTTGGTTGGCTTCAACAGATCCAGTTGTAACATTTTCTCCAAAATAATTGGTTCCATGGAATGAATGCAATAAGACATTTTCGTGTGTTGCATTATTTCCTTGAGATTGCTGGAATGCTACTAATTCATCATCAACTAAATAAGACGCTAACCAATATTCACCTCCTTCAAGATCAATTAGAAATTTAACTCTTGATTTTGTAGTAATCTTTTCACCATCAAATTCTGCAGTAGAACCTACTCCAGCAAATGGAGGAAATGCATTTAAACTTTCTATTGTAATTTTAAATTCATCTCTTTTTTGATTTGCATTTCCAGAACCCACACCCATATTGTCTGTGCCTATATAAAAGATGGGTTGTCCAGATCCTCCGAAGTTGTTTATAATTGCTTTCGCAGTTTCGGTCTGTAAGTCTCCGCTAAAATGAGCCATCCAAAATACTACGGGCATATCTTGTTGATCTTCTAGTAAGTTGTCTTTAAAATCCCAGCCCCATGATCCACAAAGTGAACACCAAGTAGCGGTTTTTTTAGTCACTAAAGTCCATTGGTCTTCGCTTATTTCTTGTGCGGTTGATCCGAGTGTTGCAAATCCAAAAAATGCAAGTAATAGTAATCTTTTCATTGTTGTAATTTTAAATTCCTTGTGCTTTACGCACATTTCTAGGGTTTTATAAATTGCTTTATTGAATAATGTATTGTGCAAATGTACAACACAAATTTATAATGTAGGGGACTATTTTATGATTATTGTTGTCGTTATGTAAACGAACTAGAGTTAAATTTTTCCATTTGAAAAGTTGTACACCACAGCAGTGACTACTTTTCCTACAGCTTTTAACGTATTTTTATCTATAATGTTTAAGTTGTCATCATGCGTATGGTGATAATGTCCAAATCCTTCTCTTCCATTTATTCTAGACATATTGATGATATCTACCATAGGGATTCTTAGGTTTTCTATCACATACCTATGGTCATCTTCTACGGTGCCAGAATTCATATCTAGAAAGTAATTGCCATATGACATTTTTCCAGCCATATCCCAAATGTAGTCTATATATTTTGATGCAACTTGTTGAGAATATCCTTCTCTTCCAAATTCTGCATTTTTAGCCCCGACCATATCTAAAAGGATACCAAATTCTGCTTTATAGTTTTTTACATGAGGGTTTTTGGACCAATGCTTTGCACCAAGACACCATCCGATACCAGTGTTGGACTCGCCATTATCTTCTGCATCAAACAATACAAAATCAACTCCTACATCAATTCCATTTTCTTTGATAAGTTTGGCAATTTCGAGTAAGACAGCTACACCGGATGCTCCATCATCTGCACCTAAAATAGGTTTGTCTTGCATTGCTTCATCTTTATCTTTTTCGGCAATCTTCCTTGTGTCAAAGTGAGCACATAATAAAATCCTTTTGCTTTTGTCTGGATTGATCACTCCAATGATATTTGTTGCGTCAACATTTTTTTCACCTAGAAATGAAGCTTTAAAATCTTGTTGGATAACATGATCAGTATGCTTTTCTAATTCTTGCGTTAAGTGTTCAATTAATTCCTTATGTGCTTTTGTGCCAGGGTACCTGGGGCCAAAACCAACTTGTTTCTCAATCGAAGAATATGCATTTTCTACATTGAATTTCGGTACTTTTCTTTTAGTAACTGGAGTGGCTTCTGTTTTGTCACTTACAGAAATGGAGTCCGATTTACAAGAGAAAATCAAAAAGGATATAATAAATAGTAAGCTTATTTTTTTTATCAATTCCATTACGTTGATTTATTAATTAGTTTATAATGTGCATATAAAATGCGTTTGCGTAATTATATAACTATTTCATTGTCCATGAAGTGCCTTCAGCTCCATCTTTTAAAACAATATTAAGCTCTTTCATTTTGTCCCTCACCTGATCAGAAGTACCCCAATCTTTATTCTCTCTTGCTTTTTGTCGAATGTCAATAATCAGATCCATTAATCCTTCCACCAGGCCATTGTTATCTCCACTCTCCAGATCATTTTTAAGACCAAAAATATCATCCATGAAAATACTGAATGTTGATTGTAGTGATTCTAGCGTCTCTTGACTTAATCCACTTATATCCCGTTTTCCATCCACAAAACCATTAATGATTGAAACGAGAGCAAATAATTGAGACAAGGCTCTAGGAGTATTAAAATCATCATTCATGTCAGCATATGCTGCAGTAATATATTTTTGAATCTCTTCATTGACACTGTCTGAGTTGCTCGTGTTTTCAGTAGTTATTTTTTTAAGGTTCTTATGAGCTTCCATTAATCTTTTATACCCTTTTTCAGCAGCTAAAAGGGCATCGTCAGTCAAGTCCAAGGTAGATCTATAATGAGACTGTAACATAAAGAACTTTACCACCATTGGACTGTATCCTTTACTTACATGAACACTGTCTCCTGTAAATAATTCCTCTGGTGATATGGTATTCCCATCACTTTTTGACATTTTCCTTCCATTCATTAGCAGCATATTTGTATGCAACCAATAATTTGATGGTTGGCAACTGCATGCTCCAATATTTTGTGCTACTTCATTCTCGTGATGTGGAAATTTTAGATCATTACCTCCACCATGTATATCAAAATGGGTTCCGAGGTATTTTGTGCTCATGGCACTACATTCCAAATGCCAACCAGGAAATCCAACGGACCAAGGTGAATTCCATTTCATTAAATGATCATCAGCCGCTTTCATCCAAATAGCAAAGTCAGAGGGATGTTTCTTTTCACTTTGTTTTTTAAGGTTGTCTCTTGTTTCAGTTAATAGATCATCAATTATACGACCAGATAATTTTCCATATTCTCCTGTTTCCTCAGCAAACTTTATAGTGTCAAAGTATACAGATCCATTTTTTTCATATCCATAACCATTGTCAATGATCTGTTGGACCATTTCAATTTGTTCTAAAATATGCCCAGTTGCTCTTGGTTCTATGGATGGTCTTTCTGTATTAAATATGTCCATCATTTTATGGAATCCATTGGAGTACTTTTGTGCCACTTCCATTGGCTCAAGATTGGCCATTCTAGCACCCTTCGTCATTCTGTCTTCCCCATCATCAAGCAAATGTCCAACATCCGTAATGTTTCTTACATACCTAACATTGTACTTTAATACTTTAAGATATCGATAGATGATATCAAAGCTTACAAAGGTTCTACAATTTCCTAAATGAACATCACTGTAAACGGTAGGACCGCAAACATACATCCCTATGAATCCTTCGGTAATAGGTTTGAAAATCTCTTTTTTCCTTGTTAGGCTATTGTGAACTTGTAGTGTGTGCTCCATTTGTATAGATCTTAAAGCGTTTGTATTTAAGACCGCAAAAGTAAGGATTATGTTGATTACTTGTACTGTAGATTGACCAAAGTTGTGATTTGTTTAACCTTTTAGGGATGCAAAATTGGGAATCAGCCGCTGATGATATTTAATCCAGTTCTGGGTTAAAATAAGTAAACACTTTTTTCGCAGCGGATTTTCCAACGACCGTGGCAAGAGAATCTTCAGTTTGCTTTTTAATTCTATTGACACTTTTATAGGTGGTCAACAACTGTTCTGCTGTTTTTTTGCCAATGCCTGGAATGTCTGTTAATTCTGTCCCGAGAAAGTGCTTGGAACGTAAATTTCTGTGCAGGGTAAGAGCAAATCTATGGGCTTCGTCCCGAGCTTGTTGAATCAACTTTAATGATTCAGATTTCTTATTAATATGCAAAGGGATAGGATCATCCGGAAAATACAATTCTTCTAGTTTTTTAGCAATACCTATGATGGTCACTTTATTTAAGATATCCAGTTTACGAAGACTTTTCACCGCGGAGGATAGTTGTCCTTTTCCTCCATCTATTATTATGAGTTGGGGTAATGGAGTCTCCTCTTTAATCAAGCGATGATATCTTCGATACACTACTTCTTCCATAGATGCAAAATCATTGGGGCCTTCTACGGTCTTAATTTTAAAATGGCGATAGTCTTTTTTTGACGGTTTTGCATTTTTAAACACTACACAGCTAGCTGTTGGGTTTGTTCCTTGAATATTTGAATTGTCAAAACACTCCAGATGAAATGGAAGAACATCCATTTGAAGGTCATTTTGTAGTGTTCGTAGTATTCGCTCCGCTGAAGTTTGTTTTCCAATATTATTAAGTTGCGCTTTTTTCTTTTGTAACAAATGATAGGAAACATTTTTTTCAGAAAGATGCATGAGTTTGGCTTTGTCTCCTCTTTGTGGTATGGTGACAACAATAGAGGTATCTTCCATCTCAACATCAAACGGAACCACTACCTCTGGTGCTATACTATTGTATTTTTCTCTAATAACAGGAATGACAAAGGATAATAGATCCGCCTCATCTTCGTCAAGGTTTTTTTCCATTTCAATGGTGTCACTATTAATCATAGCTCCATTGATCACCTTAATGTAGTTTACAAATGCATATTTTTCATCTGACTGAATGGTGAAAACATCCACATCTTTTATTGTAGCACTTACGACTGTGGACTTGGCTTGGTAGTCTTCCAATGCATCTAATTTGTCTTTGATTTGCTGAGCAAGTTCAAATTGCATGGTTTCTGCATATTCAGCCATTTCTTTTTTGAGATAATCCTTTACTTGTTTAAAATTACCTCTTAAAATATTCTTTACCTGGTTGATTTTGTCATTATAATCATCCTCATCTTCTAGCCCTTCGCACGGGCCTTTACAGTTTTTTATATGATATTCAAGACAGACTTTAAATTTCCCTTTATTAATATTTCCTTGTGACAAATTAAACGTACAGGTTCGTAATGGAAATAATCGTTTTATGACTTCCAACAATACTTTTGTTCGGTACTTTGATGTGAAAGGTCCAAAATAAGCCGACCCATCTCTAATGACTCTCCTTGTAAAAAAGACCCTGGGGAAGCGTTCATTTTTAATGCATAAATAGGTATACGACTTGCCATCTTTCAGACTGACATTATATCTTGGCTGATTCTTCTTGATTAAAGTATTCTCAAGTAAGAGTGCATCATGTTCCGAATCTACTATTGTAAATTCAATATGATGGGCGTTTCGGACCAGTGCTTTCGTTTTATATTGTTGATGCTTTTTTTCTCCAAAATATGAATTGAGTCTATTTTTCAGATTTTTAGCCTTTCCTACATAAAGAATGGTATTTTCTTCATCCAGAAATCGATATACACCAGGTTCTTTAGGAATAGAAGGAGAAAATTCTCGAAATTCTTTTGTTGTCATAACTTGTTACCAAAGCATTACAAAGGAGATTACATCACTTTTACTTTATTTAAACACTTGAATCCAATCAAATGTTTGCTTAAGGAAAGTGTTTATACCAACGCTCCATTTAGTATTTCAGAGACGACATCTGGATTGAGCAATGTAGAAATATCTCCTAGGTTGTTTCCATCTTTGGAAGCAATTTTTCTCAAAATTCGACGCATGATTTTCCCTGATCTGGTTTTTGGTAAACCACTTACAAACTGAATTTTATCCGGTTTAGCAATGGGGCCTATTTCTTTCGTGACCATAGCCAAAATCTCCTTTCTAAAAGTATCATCTAACTCCTTATTTTGAGAAATGACGTACGCATAAATTCCCTGCCCTTTAATATCATGAGGGTAGCCAACTACAGCAGACTCTACCACACTGGGATGTTCATTGATGGCATTCTCAACTTCAGCAGTTCCCATTCGATGTCCAGAAACATTGATGACATCATCAACCCTTCCAATTACTCTTAATCTACCTTCTTTATCCCTTCTTGCTCCATCGCCAGTGAAATACATACCTTTGAAAGTAGAGAAATATACGTTTTTACATCGTTCATGGTCTCCATACGTTGTTCTAATAATAGAAGGCCATGGAAATTTTATACATAAAAGTCCTTCCACATCATTTTCCTCTTTGATATTGCCGTCTGCATCAACAAGAACAGGCTGAACTCCAGGCATGGGATAGCTGGCATAGGTGGGTTTTGTGTCGGTAATCCCTGGTAATGGAGTAATCAATATACCTCCCGTTTCAGTTTGCCACCATGTATCAACGATAGGGGCGTTGCCTTTCCCGATATGGTCATTGTACCAATTCCATGCCTCTTCATTAATAGGTTCTCCTACAGATCCGAGCACTTTTATAGACGATAAATCATATTTGGCTGGCCATTGATCACCTTTTGCCATGAGTGCCCTTATCGCAGTAGGGGCAGTATAAAATTGATTGACTTTGTGTTTTTCACAAACCTCCCAGAATCGACCAGCATCAGGATATGTCGGTACTCCTTCAAACATCATCGTGGTGGCACCTGCTAACAATGGACCGTATACAATGTACGAATGCCCTGTTATCCATCCAATATCCGCAGTGCACCAATACACATCTCCTTCTTTATATTGAAACACATTTCTAAAACTATAGCAAGTATAGACCATATATCCACCGCATGTATGGACAACTCCTTTTGGTTTTCCTGTTGAGCCTGATGTATATAAAATAAATAAGATGTCTTCGCTATCCATTTCCTCGGCTTCGCATTTAGAAGATTGATGGTCGATGAGTTCGTGCCACCAAAAGTCAACTTCTGAACTCCAATTTATTTCTCCATGGGTATTTTTATGGACCAATACAGTTTCTACACTATTACATGATTTATCCATTGCATCATCGACTACTTCCTTCACTGGAATGTTTTTCGATCCCCTATGATTATAGTCAGAACAAATAATCATTTTTGCTTGCGCATCATCTACCCGATCTGCAAGAGCCTGTGCAGAAAAACCAGCAAAAACAACGGAGTGTATGGCTCCAATTCGTGCACATGCCAATACACCAATTGCTAGTTCTGGGACCATTGGCATATAGAAGACAACTCGATCTCCTTTTTTTATACCGCGTTCCTTTAATCCGTTGGCACATTTATTGACAGCACTCAGCAATTCTCTATAAGAGTATTTTTGAATAGGGGCAGAAGGATCATTGGGTTCCCAGAGAATAGCGGTTTGATCACCTCTTTTTTCAATATGGCGATCCAAGCAATTTTCAGTGATGTTTAGTTTGCCATTTATGTACCATTTCACATTTGGTTCTTCAAAATTCCATTGCAAAGTTTGGTCAAAAGGTTTTTTCCAAACGAAAGTTTCTCCTTGTTTTTTCCAAAAATCTTCTGGATTATCTACACTTTCTTGATATGCTTTTTTGTACTCCTCTAAAGAGTCGATTTGAGTTGTCATATGTTTCTATAGTTATAAGTATAAATATAGAAAGGGTTTAGATAAAAGTGAATCGATCGTGTAAAATATGCTAAAATACTCTTTGAAAATTCAACTCAATTAAAAATTAATGATGAGGAGAATAGGAAGTATGATAGAGTTGCATAGTATGTGGGTATAAAAATTATTGATTTTCTAATACGGTTGAAATGCCCAATAAAATATAATGTGCTGATTTTGGATTCGTAGCGAGCGGTATATTATGGACATCACATAGCCTTAAGAGCATTTGTACATCTGGTTCGTGTGGATGCTTGTCTAATGGATCACGGAAGAAAATGACAACATTAATTTCTCCTTCCGCTATTTTTGCTGCTATTTGGGCATCACCCCCTTTAGGTCCACTTAACAACTTGATTACATTGAAACCTTCTTTTTCTATGTGTCCTCCTGTAGTACCTGTAGCAAATATCTTTGCGTCTTTTAGAAATTTTTTACTCTTAATTACAAAAGACACCATTTCTGGTTTTTTACCATCATGGGCAATTAAAGCAATATTGATCATAGTTTCATTTTAGGTTGGCAAAATTAAGGATATTAAATTAAGTGAATATTACTTTTTGTTATATGATTATTAATTCGAGAAGGCTCTATTTTTATTTAAATTTTGAAAATAAAAAGTACTAAAATCTACCAATAATTTTCTGAGAATGCATAAAGAGTAGCACATTAAACGTAAAAATGTTTTTGGGATAAAACGTTCAATTTACGTTTAAGTACTACTCAATTTCGTTTTTAGATTTTGTTGAAAGTGATTTGATTTCTGAGTTAATGCTCCACTGACTAGGCTTTTTTTAATTAGAAAAGATGAAAAATCCTACCTATTTTTGGCCTTGATTGAAGCTTTCTTTCAATAAAATTCAATCCATACAAAAGAATCAAAATTTATGCCATCAATAAGAGAGTTGTATTTACAGCATGTTGCTCAAACGAGTGAGATACCAATGATGTTGGAAATATCACATGCTGAAGGAATGTACATCTATACGAAGGATGGGAAAAAGTACTTGGATTTAAATTCAGGCATATCTGTATCTTCTTTAGGACACAGACATCCTAATGTTATTAAGGCGGTGAAAGATCAGCTGGATAAACATTTGCATACCATGGTATATGGAGAACATATTCATACGCCACAAGTTACTTTTGCTCAATTGTTATCAAAACATCTTGATAATGGATTGGATTCTGTTTATTATTTGAATAGCGGTACAGAGGCTGTGGAAGGGGCAATGAAGTTAGCTCGTAAATATACTGGGCGATATAAAATTGTTGCGTGCTCAAACGCGTATCATGGCAGTACTCTAGGAAGTGAAAGTCTTCGGAGTGACGATAGTTTTACACGAAGTTTTTTGCCAGGAATTCCTGGGGTATATCATATAGATTTTAATGATGAGAATCAATTGGATTGGATTGATGAAGATACCGCTTGCATTATTTTGGAGCCTGTCCAAGCAGAAGCAGGAGTGTATCCTCCTCAGCAAGATTACCTTAAAAAAGTAAGACAGCGGTGCAAGGAAGTTGGAGCTTTGATGGTCTTGGATGAAATTCAAACAGGATTTGGTCGGACAGGATTTCTATTTGCGCATAAAAAGTATGACGTAGAACCTGATATCTTATTAATTGCAAAATCAATGGGAGGAGGAATGCCAGTAAGTGCTTTTGTAGCCCCTAAAGAGATAATGATGGCATTTGCCAAAAAACCGATGCTGGGACATATAACAACATTTGGTGGACATCCTGCTTGTGTAGCGGCAGCTCATGCCACATTAAAGACCTTAGTTGAAGGAGATATTTACCAGGATGTATTACGAAAGGAGCAACTCTTTCACAGTAAATTGAAACATCCTATCATAAAAGAAGTTCGTTCGTCAGGATTAATGATGGCAGTTGAATTAACCCGTAGAAAATACCTTAAACATGTAGTAAATTACACCATTGAAAATGGAGCATTAATAGATTATTTTCTCTTTAATTCCACTTCTTTCAGATTGGCACCTCCATTGATCATCTCTGATGAGGAAATAGAAAAAGGGTGTACTATTTTACTCGCTGCTATGGAGTATGCTGTTTCAAAATACAAGAAAAATTAAACAATGAAATCTCTCCCGATTGGTACATTTATAAATGTTGCCGCTGTATTAGCAGGTAGTACTATAGGAATTCTCCTCCAACAAATATTTACGGAATCAATAGAAGAAATCGTTTTTCAAGCAATAGGCTTGGGTACGATTTTGATTGGATTAAAAATGGCTCTCAAACTACCTGATGGGTATATGTTGGTGATTATCTTTAGCTTGATTTTGGGTGGGATATTTGGAGAACTTATTCATTTAGATGATTGGATACATGGACTTTCAGAAGGGTTAAGGAATAGCCTTGATATTCAAGAGTCCAAGTTTTCTGAAGGTTTGATTACCGCTTTTTTATTGTTTTGTATTGGAAGTATGACGATTGTAGGAGCAATTGAAGAAGGGCTCAATCAAAATAGAGAATTGTTGATTGTAAAATCTACGTTGGACGGATTTTCTTCTATTGCACTGACAGCATCTTTTGGAATTGGGGTAGTATTTTCAGTTATTCCCATGTTGATTTTTCAAGGAGGATTAACTGTAGGTTCAAAACGATTGTCTTATATTTTTGATAAAACAACAATTGATGTACTGAGCTCTATTGGCGGTATATTGATAATAGGTATTGCTATTAATATATTAGAACTAGGATCGATTAATTTAGAAAATTTGTTGCCGTCTTTATTGCTTTCTGTGTTCTTAGTGAAAGCGAATCAAAAATGGTCCACTCGAAAAATCCCTAGTACTTAATTCCAGAAACTTGGAATCTCAGTAGTGCTACCTGGCAACACTCTACAGTCATCATTTAGAATCCTACTCGGTTGATTTTCTAAAATAATCCCATTGTCTAAGAAGATGCTATCTCTTGATACATCTGATACACCAAAATAACCAATTACATCTTCATCTGGAGTGTCCAGATTTATAATATTGGTTCCTATTTTAGCTGGTGGAGGGTCAAAAATATCTCCTTGAATGCTTAATTGATTATTAAGCAAGTCGAAAAATTGGAATGCATTTTTGGTCAATGATCGTTGTTCGAGTATGACCATGTATTTGTCCATAAATCTTCTTCCATCATCTTCAATAAAACCCACTCGATGTGTAATTTCATTTCCATTCGTAAGGTTGTCTTTGAAAATACTCAGACCTCCTAATGTTTCTGAAACATAACATTCTTCACAACAGTCCTTAGGGTCAGGAACAGGGTTTCCAAAAAAGTTCTTGCTTACATGTAAATCAGGCCTTGCATTGATCTTAAATAGTCCAGAAGTTTGCCATAAATAATAGTTTTTTTCATCTTCTGGATCATTCCAATTGGCATATACCTCTATACCAGAAGTAAATTGAATGTCGCTTAAAGATGGTTGTTTTTTCCAAAGCAATACAATTGAGTTGAGTTTTGGTACTTCGGGAACTAATTCTTTGGTGGAGATGTATCGTTCACCATTTGCCAATGTTATGGATAGCGTATAGGATCTGCCTACTTCCGCTTTGAAATCAGCAGGGGTAAAATAACTCCCCGAACTCCCTTCTGTTAGAAAAACTTGGTCTCCAACTTCATCCCGTATAAATAAGGTAGCATTTTGCTCTTTTTTGATGTCATCTTCTAAAATTGATCCATATTTTGCACTCTTTGACAAAGATATTTTATGAGGTCCATTCTCAGTGGTAATCATGCCTTCCACGACAAGAATGTTCCTTTTTTGCTCTGTGTCAATATTGAGTTCATCAATACAAGATGATAATCCAAAAATCATCAATGTAAAACCTAATATATATAATGTATTTAATCTCATTTGTATTCGTTTAATTGGGAGTATCAAAATTCAAAATTGTAACTAAGTGAAGGAAAAGGGATTCCTAAAACTGACAATCTAAATGCTTGAGGAGGTGAACCTGGAATATCATCAAAAAATACGGAAAAGGCATTTTTCCTACCATATACATTGTATAGGGAAAGTACCCAATCCCCTGATAACCATTTATTCTCTGTATCCCAGCCAAAAGTCAAGCTTAAATCGAGTCGATGATAATCTGGCACCCTAAACGTATTCCTATTGTCATAATAAGCAATATTTGTCCCATTTTGATAGTTGAATTTTGCTTCTGGGTACGTAGTGGGTCTGCCTGTGCTGTAGGTGAAAATAGAAGATACTTTGGTTCTTTTTCCTAGTTTATAGTCTCCAACAATTGATAGTGAATGCGGCTTATCAAAGTTGGATGCATACCAATCTCCATCGTTGATAATCTCCTCTGGAAAAGAACCTACTACTTTACGTTCACTTCTGGAGTAGGTATAACTTAACCATCCAGTAAAGTTGCCCGTTTTCTTTTCTAGATACAATTCCACTCCATATGCACGACCGATACCATTGAGTAAATCGGATTCCAAATTGTTATTCAAAATCAAAGTAGCACCATCTTTGTAATCGAGTATGTTTTGCAAATCTTTATAAAAAACTTCAACCGATGCTTCTATCGAATTATTATTGAAGTTTTTGAATAGACCACCAGAATACTGAGTAACTTCCTGAGGTTTTAAATAGGTGTCAGATAGTTTCCAAACATCGGTGGGTGCAATGGTAGTTGTACTTGAAATTAAGTGGATGTATTGATACATTTTATTGTATCCAAATTTTAACGAAAAGCTTTCTGTCATGGATAATCTCAAAGAAGCTCTTGGTTCAAATCCTGAATAATCGGTAATTAAATCATTATCTCCATATTCTGTGAAAGATAAGATGTTCTCTTCGTTTCTTGGTAGAAGCGGATCATAAACAGGTACTTGATTGGGCCCTAAAAACCGAAATGTGTTGTATCGTAGCCCATACGAGACTCCCAGATACTTTGTCAACTCAAAGTTGTGTTGTGCAAATATTCCAGATTCCATTGCCTTCTCATTTTTTACGGAGAAAGGTTCAATTGGTGACTCTGGATTTACCCGATTCAAATCGCCGGGTTGAATTTTTATCAACTTAGTTTGTGCACCAATTGATATGTCGTGATTATCAGCCACAAAATACTTGGCTGCAAAATTCAGCCCCTGGTCTTTTATTTTTGAGTCAATGGTAAAATTACTAAATGGTGAATTGTCTACAATGCCAAAATTGTATGATGCGTCCACAGCAGAAAGTTCAATTTTAAATTTTTCCCCAAAGTTTTTGTCCAAAGAGATCGTATGGTTTTGATTGCTCCAGGTGAATGAAGTATCACTAGCAAGTGAGAAATCATCATTACTTCTGTAAAAAGCATATCTAACAGAAAAATCATCTGCAATGTCATAATCAACAATAGCATTCAAATCATAAAAATTGGCACTACTATTACTCACCGCAGCATCATTGACGGCATTAAGAATCCAATTACTATATGATGATCGTCCGGCTACCATTACGGTAAGATCTTCAGTGAATACAGGACCACTCAATGAAGCTTTGGCTGAAACAAGACCGAGTGAAGCTTTCCCACCCCAATTATCCTGGTCTCCTCTTTTATATCTTAAATCAATTATTGAAGAAGCACGTCCTCCATAGTTGGCAGGAATTCCACCTTTATAAATACTTATGTCTTGAATCAAGTCCGTATTAAAAGCAGAAAAGAAACCAAATAAATGTGAAGGATTATACAGCGGAGCACCTCCTAATAAAATTAAATTTTGATCTGCATTACTTCCTCTTACATTGAATCCAGCAGATGCTTCACCAACCGAACTTACACCAGGAAGTAATGTTATACTTTTCAGAATATCTGCTTCACCTACAAAAGGAGGCAATGCTTCGATCGTTGCAATACTCATTACTTGTTTACCCAAATCTGTATTCCGAACGTTTTGATCTGCACCTTCAGAACTAATGATTACTTCTTCGAGGGTTTCGGCAGATTGCGTAAGTTTTATTCTTATGGTGCCTTTGCCAAGAACCACGATTTTTTCTTCTTTGGTTTCATAACCTAAATAACTTACTTCAAGGGTATAATTGCCAGAGGTTAGATTTAATCGGGTTCTTCCCCTTTCATTTGTTATATCGCCTTCGCCATTTTCTTTAACAATGACATTGGCACCTATTAACTGAGATTTGTCTTCGGCATCATTTACATAGACTGTAATTGTGTGAGGACCATTCTTTCCATCGTCTTTGCCGATGGTGGTTTGTGCTTTCCCAATAATGGATACTAAAAGAAACCCAATGAGTACAAGGTATTTATATCGAACTATATCGTAGTGGAACATGAATTTTAAAGTTGTAGTGAGACAAGTATTAAAAGAAGAATGGGTCAAAAGTCCAGAAAAATCTTGATTCTCCATTTCCTGAATTGGTACGCATGACTGTGATCTGATTGTCATCTATCCATGTACCTAAGGTTACTGAAGGCTCTAGAGTAGGATTACTTTTTTTCTTTTTCCATCTATCTTCTGTTGGGACGTATTCAAAGACTTTCCTAGTAATGTCTTGAAGACCGACATATGCATTTCCTTGAAAAACTACTTGTATGCCATCCTTCTTAACGATGTCGGGGTATTGAGCATGTACTTCCCATTCATCAGAAAGTATATCGTGACTATTCAATTGTCCAGATTCAGTAATAAAGTAATTTTTGTTCCCTATTGTGAAGTAAGGATATTCATTTAGTGGACTATATGGTGAGGACCCCATGGTTTCCCAGAAATCATTTTCTATACTATATCTGTAAATATTGGTATTTCGTTCTCTACCTTGATTCTCTCCCCCATAAATATAAATGAAATTATCATGGGCAAATGCAATAGCTTGATACAACAAAGCAGGAATGTCGGCCAATCTTTTGGTTTTGTCCCCATCTAAGGCAAAAAATTGAGAGTTATTGAGTAAGGTAGTATTGGCTTCCTTAACCAGCGATAAACTTCCTCCTCCAAAATAGCCATTGGGTGTGAAGAAAGAACCTTCGGTAGCAAACCCTTCATGCTCGAATTCATCTCGGATAAGAGTAGTTTTATTGAGTCGGAATATTTTAGGTGATGGGCCATTAAATTCTCTATTAATTCCAAGTCCATAATAGAAATAGTCCAAGTCTTCAAAATAAATATGATTGTTGTTTTTATTGGTATCGACAATCGATCCTCCATCACCCCAAGAACCAATAATATATTCAAACCGATCTGGAAACTCTAAAGTCTGTCCTTGCGAAACCACCTTAAGCGTTGCAAAAGGAAGATTTTCTGGAGCAGGAACTTGAATTTCTAAAAAAGATTCTTCTATTATTTTGCTCGGTGTAATAGTTTGGTCATTCCATAGTACATAAGTGTCTGATGTTAGATTTACACCTTCGATAATTATTTTGTTATTCTGGCTCCCTTCTTTGGGGGAGAAATCTTTAATCCTTGGGTTTAAAGTTGAAAACGGTAAAATGTTTCCTGTTTTTTCAGACCCTTCTTCTATAATGTAAGCTCTGCAATAGTAGTCGGATTCTATATTTAGATCAGCATATTCACCTACAAACCTACCAGGTACGGTTTTGGCTCCTAGCGAAAGAATTTCTGGACTATTAAAATTTTCATCTTCCGAAATTTGGAATCCGTGATCGGAAATATTGACATCGTCGGTTGAAAGGACTCTTCCAGTAATGATTACTTTCTCTCCACTAGTAAACACTACTTCCTCAGTGTATACGGATACTTCAAACGCAGGTTCATTGTTTTCACAAGCAAGAAAAAAGAATAAAAAGGAAAAAATCAAAAAGACATTTGATTTCATAAAGCTTTAGTGTATAATTTAAGCAGTAAACATACAATTCTAATGGGATAGAATGAAAGAATACTGAGGTAGTTTAAACGACATACAACACATCAATAATTTAATAAGGATCAGAAATGACGCACAAATTCTCTTTTCTTAGCTATTTCTTCTTCTATTGATCTCGATATTCTTTTTGTGTCATTTTCTAAAGTGGCAATGATTCTCATCGTTTTATCTTCTGCAGATTGAAGACAATTAAGTGCATTTCTGAGTTTGTTTTGGAGAATCCAATCCGTAATTAAATTATCATAAAATGAATCTACAAAATTTTGATATTTATAAATACTGAAGAAGGTATATTGGTCATAGACGGCACTTAATTCTTTGTCCAATTTACTTAGGAAGAAGTTAATTTTGCTTACATCTTTAATTGCACCGTCAATGTATGATTTCTTGGCAAAGGAAGAATGCCTTCCTGCACCCGACATATTTGAATACTGAAATTTTTTCACCTTCCTTAATTTCTGAAATGCTTCAAAGATTTCTTTTTTCACCACATTGGCAACATTCAACGCACTTTCAAATTTTCTATTTTGAAGACGAAGTGTATCGATCGTTTTATTAAATAATTTAAGACGCTCGAGGTCCTTTTTATTGCGTATAAGAAGTTTTTTTTCCTTTGTTTTTAGCAATTGATTTAACTGATTTTTTAATTCTTTTGTTTCTTTTGATGTTTTTTCAAGAACTTCAGATTCATATGTTAGGATATCAATTTCATGAGCGATTGAATTGTATTCTAAGACAGCTTGAAGATATTCTTGTCTTTCTTTTTCTAATTGTTCTCTCGGATTGCCAAGAATGGTGTTGAATAAGGAGAATATAGGTGTTTTTTCTAGTTTTAGGACATCTGAATGTTCTTTTTCCATTTTTGATTTATGAATATAGAGGTCGTGATAAAGTAATTCTAATTCATGTTTGATGATTGCTTGTCGATTTATTGACTGTTCGATTTTAAATATTTCTGAATGAAAATATTCAATTTTTTTATCTAATTTATCTAATTCCATATATCGTAATAAATAACAACTACAATCTATTCACTCTTTTGTAGAAGAGGTAAATTCAACTTCCAGGTAGTGGAAAAATCTTGGTCAATAGCATCTGTTTTTAAGGATGGATTTTGTTGGGTCGCTTCAAAGAATTCCAATTGCCTTGGGGAGAGAAATCGATTAGGGATTTGACGCTTTGACAGGGCAGAATTTACCTTTAATGATTGCAGATTTGTCATTGGTACATATTTGTAGTCTGAAGTATGGATATAGTATTTTGGTTGAGTATCCGATCTGAAACTACCTTCTTTTTTTGTTCTGATTTTAAGTTTTTTTGCTGCTTTAATTTGTCGTTGATCATTGGAGTAAACTCCATCCGCACAGTTCTTTTTTGCCGCTTCAGATATCAATTTTTGATCTGTAATCTTATTCGCATCGTAGATAACTTTTACAACTTCAGAACCATTCATAAAACCTGCTCTGGTAGATAGAACTCCTTCCATTTCACCCAAATGTTTTTCTCCAGACCAAAAGCAATACATCGACAAGTTTGTTTCTCTAAGATCTTGTGCAGATTTTTCTTGCTGTAACAGAAAAAGATATTCAGGAATTAGTTTGTTCGAAGCTAGTATTCCAGCAGAAATGGTAGACAGAAGATTATTTAAATCATATTTCCCATTAAGACGAGGGACGATGTCTTTTTCTGTTGAAGGATCTATAATTCTACTGACTGGATTATTCCATGAGGGTTCACCAAATTTGCTTAATATCTTAGCATCTTCTCCTCCTTTGTTGTTGTAGATAGCCAAAGGAATAAAATAGGTTTCGATTGCTTCAACGATATGAGGATGCGTCAGGACATTGTTGCCATAATTTTTACATGTTCCACACCCAGGTACCTCTTGAAAGAGTATGAAAACTGGCTTGTCGTATAATTGTCCTAATTGCAAGGCTTTGTTATAAGACCTTATCCAATTTACATCACCCAATTCTTCAGGTTGATTAGGAAGTGTAGCCCAATCTTGGCTCGATATGGAATCACTTGATACTATTATAAGGAGTATTACCAAAAATCTATATGTCATAATTTTCTAATGTGGATGAGTAATGGTGATAGAATGTTGAAACAGATAGAAATATTTGATACCAATAATGTTTTACTGCTTTACTGTCATTTGTATAACATTTATCCTATCATAATAATCCAGATAATTTTGACTTTAGTTGCTGTAACGTATGCATTCCTTTGCCTTCATAATGCAACTTTCCTTCTTTATAAATCATGACAGAAGGAATACTTGTTATTTTTAATTTAGTGGACAATGCTTGATTCTTGTCTACATCAATTTTAATTACTCTAACGGAGTCTCCCATATCATCTTTTAATTGTTCAATAATGGGAGAAAAAGACTTACAGGGTCCACACCAGTCTGCATAAAAGTCAATCAATAAAGGTGTCTTGCTATTTATTAATGCTTCGAAAGATGATTTTGCCATTTCTGATAGTATATTTCGGTTTCAAAAATAAAGATATGCTAAAATACGTATTTCTACTCTGTTCTCTTTGTATTCTATCGTCCTGTTTACAAAAAAAAGACAACGTTGAAAAACCGAAATTGCCAGTAAAAAAAGAGGCAGATTATGGGAACCTCTATCAGTATTTTTACACGAATCCTCGTACTCTTGATCAACAGGAAGAAAATAAAATCATTGATTATATTGCTGGACAAAATTTAGATGCAGTACGGACGAGAAGTGGAGTTTACATAGTGAATCATAGAGTAGGAGAGGGTGATTCTATCAAGTGGGGAGATCCTATTCAAGTTCATTACAAAGGGTATTTTCTAGATGGGAAAGAGTTTGACTCTTCCTATAAAAGAAATAAGCCGATAGATTTTCGGGTAGGTTCCATGGTAGCGGGCTGGAATGAAGCACTACCATTTTTAAAAATTGGAAGTAAAGCAACTTTTATTTTGCCATCACACATGGGGTATGGAAAAAAGGGTTTTACCGGTTTTGTTGGACCAGATGAAATTTTACTTTTTGATATGGATATATTGGCATCAAAGAAGAAAAGTAATTAATTTGAGACTTTATTGAATGCTTGATGCAACGTTTCTATTCTTCCAATGTCCTTTCTGTAACAATCAAATAAATTAAAAATGAAAAATCTAGTTTCTGCTTTATTAGTAGTATTCGCAATTACCTCAATCTCTACAGTAAATGGTCAGTCCAGTCGAGATATCGGCAATTTTGATAGAATTGCGGTGAGTACCAGTGTAAAAGTCGAATTAATTAAATCCAATACTCCAAATTTGGAATTCAAGATGCTTTCTGGAAATGAAGACCATTTGATTACAGAAGTAAAAAACAATACCCTTATAGTAAAAATAAAAAGTGGTATGTTCAATGGGAACAATAATTCAAAAGCTTCGGTCAAAGTGTATTATACCTCTCTTGATGGTATTAAAGCAAGTGCAGGAAGTGCAATACGATCCGCAAACACCATTACATCAAGTAGCATGGACGTTGATGTTTCCAGCGGAGCAAAAGTTGATCTTGAAATAGAAACAGGTACAATTGAAGTTGAGGCATCCTCTGGGGCGATAGCATCAATAGATGGAAGTGCAGATAAAGGGATGTTTGAAGTGAGCTCTGGGGCCAATATCAATGCGTCCGATATGGAATGTGACCATGTCTCAGCAGAAGCAAGTAGTGGTGGGCAAATTCGTGTTCATGCGAATAAGAAGTTGACTGCTGAAGCTTCTTCAGGGGGTATGATTAAGTACAAAGGTGATGCTGATTATACAGATACAGATGCTGGGAGATCTGGACAGATAAAAAGAATGAAATAATAAGAACTATAAATATCGCAATTGAATAGACACAATTGGTTTATACCTAAGTTGTCGGTATGAATTGCCAAAATACATACAATGAAAAATATAATTACAAATTCCATATACCTTGCTTTTCTTTTTCTTTCAGTTTCATCTTTTGGACAAACGAGGGACGTCGGCCAATTTCATGGAGTAAGTATTAGTACTAGTATAGAAGCTACATTGGTCCATTCAAATTCTACCAAAGTAGAATACACCATGAAGAAAGGAGAAGACAAAAACTTAGTTACGAAGGTTAAAAACGGAATTCTATATGTGAAAACGAAATCTGGAATTGGAAATTGGGGTAATTCAACTTCGGCCAAGGTAACCGTATATTATACCAATTTAGATGAGATTAATGTGAGTGCAGGTTGTACGGTGAAAACAGATGGAGAGGTGAGTGCAAAAACTATGGATGTAGAGGTAACAAGTGGATCAACAGCCATATTGGAAATTGATGCAAATGAGATCGATGTAGAAGTAACATCTGGGGCGACATTAAAGCTTTCTGGAGAAGCAAATCAAGGAGAGTTTGAAGCTACTTCAGGATCTACCTTAAACGGATATAATTTTGTGACAAATGACGCGGATGTAGAAGCCAGTTCAGGAGCTTCATTATTTATTCATGTCAATGATACCTTGAATGCAGAAGCCAGTTCAGGAGCATCCATTCGCTATACAGGAGATGTGAAGAAGAAAAATATTGATGCAGGATGGTCAGGAAGTATTAAACGCAAGGGATAACAAAGGATTGATTCTGAAAGTGGATCAATCAAGATTAAAATTTAGAATATACAAAATTGCCTGCTTTGATAAGCGGGCAATTTTGTTTTAATTA
>JARGNR010000188.1 GCA_029212405.1 Saprospiraceae bacterium | reverse complement strand
TATATTCGAAGAGGATATCATGTCGTGTTTAATTAAGGATATTCCTATATACTTATTGTACAACTCTATTAAACCAACAACTCATACAACTCCATATGCCCTTGAGCTTTGGCGATTCCAGCAGGGGTATTGCCTTTCCCATCCTTTTGATTTGGGTCTGCATTGGCTTCTAACAGTAATTTTGCCGTACCGATTTGCCCAAATTGGGCAGCATACGATAAAGGAGTGGACCCATTTTTATTCACAGCATTTGGATTGGCCCCAAATGTCAATAAAAGATCTACAATTTCTTCATAACCCTTGAAACATACTCCCATGAGTGCGGTATTCCCAACGACATCTTTTGCATCAATCTCTGCCTTATGTTCGATTAATAATTTTGTAATTTCAAGATTTCCGTGATAGGCAGCTAGCACCAATGCAGGGAACCCTTTTTCATCTTTTGAATCCACCACTTTTGGGTCAATTGAAATGGCTTCTTTTATTTTTTGATAATCAGATTGCCGTATGTAGTCATGGATCGCTGCCATAAGTTATGTTCGTCTATGTTTAAAAGCCGCAAATATACGAGATGAACATGGAATAGAAATAGCAGAAAGAGATTTTGTAGTTTTATAAGGAGGTATTTCAAGCATGCAAAGGGTTGTTTAGACTTAAAAAGCAGCTAAATATTTTACCACTTGTTCCATAAACTCTTCTTTTTTTCTTCTGGATACAGGTGCGCTGGATCCATCGGACATGACTACCGTACCGTCTTTTAAATATCTGGTAATGTGATTTTTATTAATAAGGTGAGACTTGTGGGTACTAAAAAAATCATAGTTTTCTAGCATTTCTCTAAACACACCGATATTGTAGGAACTGACAATGACATTGCCTTCTGTTAAAAATATTTTTGTGTATTTCTGCCATCCTTCGCACCGGATGATATGTTCGATCTTTACAAATTCATAGGCTTGCGAGCCAGGGATGGCAATTTTTGTATTTTGATCTCCAAGATGGTGCAAATTATGTTTGAGCAATTCATATTTCTCAATTTTAGATCGTTCATCGATTCTTGACTTGGCTTTGTTGACTGCTTTGATTAAACTGGCGGTTTGGACGGGTTTTAATATATAATCAACCGCACTTACTTTAAGGGCATCTAAAGCAAATTCATTAAATCCAGTGACAAATATGATTTCAAAGTCAATGGTGTCAAATTTATTGATCAAATCAAATCCAGATTCAATGGGCATGGATATGTCCAGGAATATCAATTGGGGGCGAATTAGATTAATTTTGGTAAATGCTTCTTCTGCATTACTTGCTTGATCCATGACCTGAATCTCCGGACAGAATTGATTGAGTTTTATGTTGAGCACTTCTCTCAATTTCTCTTCATCATCAACGATAAGGGCTTTGTACATGTGTTTATTTTTCACCAAAGTAGACCAAATTCATATAGCTTTTTTGATTACTTTATCATCGGTCGAAGCGGGCTACTATTCGGTGGAATTTGATCTTTTATGGCACATGTGCCAGATAGAGAAGGAAGAAGGTTTAGTCCGAAACGGTGATGACTACTTTGGTCCCTTTGGGGCGATCTTCTTCAACTAAATCATGGGTAGTAACATTTACAGTGAGCGCTTTGGACATATTAAATGTTTCCAGGCGTTCATTCACGATTTGCATTCCGCGAGATTTATGATTCTTATTTCTCAGTTTTGCAGCTGCTTGACGACCAATTCCATTATCGGTGATTGTGATTTTAATTTGATGATCCGGAGTAGATTCAAACGTTAGATGCAGAATTCCTTTCCGGCCTTTTAAATGATACAATCCATGGTTGATGGCATTTTCTACAAATGGTTGAATAATCATAGGTGGAATTTTACTTTCCAAGTCCAACTTTTCATCTGTTTCTATGTGATATTCAAAGAGATTTTCGAATCGTATTTTTTCAAGACCCACGTACAATTTTATTAATTTAATTTCTTCATTTAGCGTGATGTATTTGGATTTAGAAGATTCCAAAATACTTCTCATTAGCATGGCGAAATTGGATAAGAACTCATCAGCTTTTACAGTATCATAAGTCTGGATGAAATATTGAATGGAACCCAATGCATTAAATATGAAGTGTGGATTCATCTGGGACTGCAGTGAACTGAGTCGTAGGTCGGCAATACGCTTATTGAGTTTCGTTTTTTCTTCCTCCCGAATTTTAGTGGATTTGATGATTTGTCGAGATATAAACCATGCAATAAGACCTATGAATAGGACAATAGAAATGATGCCAATGGCACGTTTGAAATTATTGTGTTGGCGGATTTTGAGGTATGTAGGTCTAGGATTTCCCTCTAATAAAATATCCACCTCAAATGTGCCCAGTTTAAAGTTTTTTAGGGTGATTTTATCATTGAATACGGAGGCTTCTAATTCATCTGTTGCTTTGACTTGGATAATCGGTTGGACATAGGGATAATGATGATAGTCGGGAATGTTGTAATGAATGACCACCGAATCAAAAGAGGAATACAATGAAATTTCAGGCCCTGATTTGAGTAATTCAAAGTTGTTGCCGTCGTAGCCTACGATGGACTGGATATGGAGCCGATGCGATGATTCCCAATTCAGTACTATCTTGGGATCGATCAAGCTGACTCCATTTAAAGTGCCTGCATAGATCCATCCATTTTCATCTTTGGTGATCGATTTGGAATTAAATTCTCTATTAGGTAAACCATCATGCTCGTATATTTTTCGGATGACTTGAAGATTGCTATCGATGACTGAAATGCCATTGAAGGTAGTGATCCAACAATGGTCATCATCGTCATTTATGATTCCCACTACAGTGTTGTCATTTAACCCATTGTTTTCATCCATCTTTTTATAAATGATATGTTCTTCTGGATTGATGAGATAGACACCTCCACCATAACTCCCAGCAATAATCCATGATTTATATCTGGATGTCATGATGATGTGATCCTGTGCCATAAACTGTGCATCATTTTGCTCTCTACTGAAAAAGGCCAGTGTAGAAAAATCAGAACTCAAAACGTGTAAGCCAGAATAGGTACCTATCCAATAAGTAACTGTTGTCGAATCATAATAGATGCTACGTATTTCTCTAAAGTCATTTCGAAGCACCGTATAGGTTTCATTTTGGAGGTCATATACACCCAATATGCCTGTTGTGGTTTTTGAAATGTATCCACCAAAGAGGATATGGTGTTCGTCCAACCTGTAGATATCATTCAACTTGTAAGGGACGGTATATTTTCGGAAGGTTTCATTGTCGGTGTCGGTGATGTAAATATCACTTTTCCCATCGTATCTAAAGGAGTGCGAGGCATAGGTATTGGTCGTCTTATCGTAGTATAGTTTTGCATTTTTCTGAAATGCTCCTTGGCGTTGTGCTTCTTCCATTGCGGGCTGAAATATGGCATCATTGGGATGATAGGTATAGGCTCCCTTTGTTTCTTGGATAAAAAATACTTCATCTTTTTGATTACTGGCAACTCCTGATATGATATTGCCAAATTCCCCTTTTTGTATGGTTTCTTTTTTGAGTAAAAATTGAGAGCCATTTCGAAGTAGATTAATGGAGTGCAGACCATTGTATCCGACGAGCATCCATCGATGAAAAGCATTGTCGGTGTGTATGTCTTTAAATACATTGCTTACTTCAATGATTGCAGGAAAAGGATGCACTACATCCGATAGATCTAATACCAGAAGATACTCCTGAAAGCGAGCTTTATTGGTGTAAGAAGCAATAATGTTTTCTTTCCCATCAAGTTTTAGAATAGTGCAGTCATGATAGGATGTATCAAATTTTTTAACAAGGTAGGTGTGTTCACCTAGTAATTTGTAAATGGAATCCTGACCAAAAACATAGATTCCATTGGAGCGTTGAATGATTCTTCCTCGAATCGGGAGCCTTTTCAGTTGGTCATTTACAATTAATTGAATGGATAGATCTTCAAATTGTAGATAGGTGTAATCATTCAATATCGCTATTTCGGCAACTTGATTTGTAATTGATACAGGGCTGAATAGTTTTGAATCTGAATGCTCATTTAATTCTTCAGCATAGATTTGGTATTGGTCTTTTTGTGCAATGGAAGGAAGAAGTTGATATAGATTTCCTTGATTGACCAATGGAATGCCTTTTTTGGGCATACTAAGAACCCGATTTTCACCAGGTGGTATAAAAAATACTAGATCGACATGAGGGATATAAAGGAGAATAGTCCCGTCAATTAAAAGAGCTGCCTTTATGATATCTCGCACTTCTCGCTTACTGGATTTTAGTGCAGAAATATCGAAGGTTTCGAAGGATTTGCCATCGTATCGCTGGATGGTATTGAGCATGAAGAGGATGAAATAGCCATTGTTGTCACGGATGACTCGATCTACGGTCCGGTCTTTCAGGCCATCATCTTTCTCGATGTGTACGACTTCCACAATCTGTTGCCCCGCACATATTACAGGCAAAGACAATATCAAGAAGAGCATTACGATGTTTTTCACAGTGGGTTGTATACCGATGTATGGACAATGTATACAATTCACGGAGAAGAAAGTAGGGCCTTTCGACCATCGGTTATTTCCGATGCATCAACGGTTGATATTTATTACAAATGCAGAGTCGGAATGAAGGGCTTCTGGTATTTTCGATGCGTATTAAAAACTCAACAAACGATTCCCTGTAGATGCATGGCCATAATTTTATCGTTGGAATAAGCATAGAATAGGCCACAAAAGCACAGTTGGATCAGGCATATAAATGAAATCTACGATCTGCGCTAAAAAAATACAATAAACAGGTGCCAATAATTAAAATATTGAATATATTTGCACCCGCTTATAAAAGCGACGAGGCATGCAGATGGCTCAACGTATTTCAAATTTAGCTTTTTCAAATGATTTTAGAGGTTAATGAAATACAATCATGGCGTGGTAGCTCAGCTGGTTAGAGCGCGTGATTCATAATCCCGAGGTCGGCGGTTCAAGCCCGCCTCACGCTAC
>JARGNR010000187.1 GCA_029212405.1 Saprospiraceae bacterium | reverse complement strand
TATGGAGTCTGCGGTATAATGAGTGTATTGAGAATCTATCTTCTTGCAGAACTGAAGATGCGAGGCGAGCAAATCAAGCTAGAAATGCCGCATTCTCAGGGTTTCAAAGTACTGGCTGTATGGAAGTCATGGCATCATTGAATGAAAAAGAACTCAAAGCTTTTTTGGCATGTCCCGCCAATGCACTATTTGTAAATTCTTCTGGCAAAAAAATTGGTTTTTATCAAGGATCATTTATCAATGAAATACCAAATGCATCCTGTAAAGTAGATGAAGAGTCCGAATATTATGTCCTGCCTCTTTATGATGCCTATAGAGTAGAAATCCACGGCACAGGAAGTGGTCTCGCCGATATTTCAATTATGAAGGACAATGGAAATGGTGCGTATTCTACCACCTACTTTCATACCATTCCAATCCAAAACGGCAGCAAATATGTTGGAACGATTGGCGTGGAAGGGGCCATCCAAACTATTTCCTCGTCCACTACCACTCTAACTGCTCAAACCAAAACGAGTTCTAACAGCGACCCGATCTGGAATAAAATTAACTCTATCGGAAAACAAAATCCATCTTTTGAGGTACAATCAAATGAAAAGCAGAATCAGAAAGAATATCCTGATTTAGATCCTAAGAAGAATCAAAATCAAAACAGTACATCAAATCAGAATAAAGCCCCTATAGCATCCTTCGAAATGATGCCCAACAACCCAAAAACTGGAGACCATATCGTTTTAGTCAGTACGTCCAAAGACCCCGATGGAGAAAAACTTTCTTATGAATGGTTTCTAGAACAACGAATGATGGGAAGAGTGGATCGATTAGAAATAGAAGCCATCTTCCCGGGTCCTCAAACGATCACACTCATTGTAACAGATACTGGCGGTTCGACTTCATCGGCACAAAAACAAATCAATGTCTATGAGTCAGGAGATTCAACGTTCTCATTCGATGATATTGATGAAGATACGCTGCTGTTGGGAGCAAAATTATTAGGGGCGTTAATCGTCTTTTTTATTCTTTTCTCGCTATTTAGAAAACAAAGGAGGAAAAAAGAAGAATGGGTGCAGGTAAAAGAAATCACTCCAACTCCTCCTGAAGAATATCAGAAACCAAAAGAGAAAATACAAGAGAAGACTCAAGAATATCGTTTTTGTGGAAAGTGTGGACACAAGCTGGAGGCTGGAAGCAGATTTTGTGGATCATGCGGAGCTTCAATAACTGTTTAAATGAATTTCTACCATTAAAAATAACGTTATGTTTTCTCAACAAAATAACGCAGAGGAATTAACCGGACTCAGTTGGAGTGCCCCGCTTATTTTTTGGGGAATAATTGGCGTTCTTTTGCTCCTCTTAATACTTAGAATTGTCAAAAAACTGATTGGTAAATAACATTCTAGAGCATGAATAAATGGGTAAGAACTGTATTGAGCATTTGGTTACTTTCAATAAGTATATCCAGTAGTATTATTGCTATTGTCTTTATTCGCTCCCAGATGTCCGTTCAATACCATCAGAGCTGGTACATCGTATTACTATTAAGTATTGCCGTTTTTATAGGGGGCATTAAATTATACATGCAAAAACTAAGTGACCAAGAGGGCATACGAATTAATCCGAAATGGGTAACCCTCCTCTATGATTTCATCAATGGATTGATGGGGATTCTTGGATCTTTCCTATTCTTAAACTTGGTCCTGGTCAAACTTAACATTACACCTTTAGAGGATGAAGATTTTGGTCTTTTTATGGGTACGTATTACTTTTTGCTGGGCGTCCCATTCGTAGCATTATATACGTGTCGCATTGGCGGACAAACCATATTAATTTCAAACCACTCCATCGAATCAAAGAGCGTATTTAGTAGCCAAACTATGAAATGGGCCGATGTGAAGAACATCGAACTTCATGATGAATATATTGTACAAGGACGAGTGGGTTTACTGATCCCTAGAAAACTTCAGAAACAGTTGATTTTCGAAGCTCAAAACGAGGAGAAACTCATCATCAATGAACCTCAAACAAAACATGCCAAAGAGCAGTTGTTCAAGCAAATGATTGCCGTCATTCCAGAAAACATAAAGCCCGAAATCAAAAAAGCATTTAAAAACTGGTAATACTAAGAACTCAAAAGCATTCAATTAGAAAGAGTTGGATTACAATTCTTTCTAATACAAATCATTTTAGTAATTCCATTTTACCATCTTGTTTCATACCTTCGTTGTATGAATTCATTTGAACAGAAAAAAGAGGCGTTCGGACGGCTACTGACCATCATGGACGAATTGAGAGAACAATGCCCTTGGGACAAAAAACAAACTCTGGAAAGTCTTAGAAATTTGACCATTGAAGAAACGTATGAATTGGCAGATGCCATTCTTAACAACGATTTGGAAGAAATTAAAGAGGAGACTGGGGATATCATGTTGCACATGGTCTTTTATGCTAAAATAGCAGAAGAAAAAGGGGCTTTTGATATTGCGGATGCCCTTCACGCTATCTGTGAAAAATTAATCAATCGACACCCTCATATTTATGGAGATGTCAACGTAGAGGATGAGGAAGAAGTAAAACGAAATTGGGAGCAATTAAAAATGAAAGAGGGCAAAAAATCTGTTCTAAGTGGTGTGCCCAATTCATTGCCGGCTATGGTTAAAGCATATCGAATGCAAGACAAAACGGCTCAAGTAGGTTTCGAATGGGAGAATGCGGATCAAGTATGGGAAAAGGTGGAAGAGGAAATGCAAGAATTCAAAGAAGTGGCCAACGGAAATGACCAAGACAAAATAGAGGAAGAGTTTGGTGATATACTATTTTCATTAATCAACTATGCTCGCTTCAAAAATATCGACCCAGAAACTGCATTAGAAAAAATCAATCGCAAGTTCAAATATCGTTTTCAATATATTGAAGAAAATGCTGCAAAGTCTTTGGAAGAAATGACTTTAGAGGAAATGGATCTCTTGTGGAATGAGGCAAAAAATGGAAAATCTTAGTAGAATTACGTTCAAGTTATGATTTGGTAACTGCAATAGCGAGATTTGAAATTAACGCCTTTCCTTTCAATCGATCGGTGGCAAAATCCAATTGTTCAATACTTACTTTTTTATGTTTAATGGCTATACTACCATTGGGAATATTAATACTCGCAGGAATTTTACTCTCCACTACTTCTCCCAGTTTTTGATTCACCTCGAGTGGAAAGAATTCAGACATTTTATTCTCAATAAACTTATTCACAAGAGGTGCAGTAAGTTTGTAAATGAAATTCGCTGGATTAACTTTCACATCTAAATCATTCATAATGAGAAGTCCCTCAATCTCATTGTAAATGGGTGTCCCTTGTACAAAAATTTGGGCTTTGATTGGATCATTAATTTCCAATCCTATATGCAATTTATCCCCTCCAGAAATATCCATGGAGCGCACATCGAAATGTTTCCCTCCAACTTCCATACCTTGAAGGGATTCTTTTAATTCTTCTTTTATTAGATCATAGGGCAATTCAATATCCACTTGCATCGAAGCGTCTTGATTCATTGATTCTTCACCAATCCATTCAAATTCTATTTGAGAAGTCTCTCCTATATAAGCCGTGTTGATTCCCAATTGTGATTCTAACCTGCCTTTCACATATACTTTTCCATCTTTCACTTCTGGCTCCACCAATGCCACTTTTTTCAAGTTCAATTCAAACTTATTCCCCTTTAAATCTTGGGAGTTCAAGCTTTCTTTAGCCAAAAACAAGCCTTCTTTTAATAAGGCATGTAAGTCAGATACTTTTTTCAGAGAAGCGTCGATTTTGGCGGTAATGATCGACTCATGATGTTTTAATACCATGTTCACTAGGGTCTCCACAGGGATATTCAACGCACCAATTTCCAAGACAGGTTTTTCCAACCATTCATGACTCACCAGATCCGTTTTAGCTTTTAGTTTTAAAGATTGATCAATATCAAAATCTACCACTAAATGAAGGTTTATTGAGCCACTTCCTTCTACGGTAAACAAACCAGCAGGTCGCTTTAGTTGTATATGCAGAGGCAAGTATATATGTATGGATTTATGATCTGGTCTCAATTGCGCCTCCCCTATTCTCCTCAGAATTATTTCAACTGAATTGACTTCCATAGGCTCTGAAGAAACAGCTTCGTCCAATGCTTCTTCAAATAAATCGGATAAAAATTGATTCGAAGCGGATAACTCAAAAGAAATGTGATTTGACATAGAAAACGGTTTAATATCGATGTGTATCAATCATGTAACATAACATGCCAACATAAAAGTTTTGCAATATATTAAATATTTTTATAATATGATTGATTCTTACTGTAGTTATACCTTACTTCTGATCATGAAGTTTACTGATTCATACGGCGATCTAAGCCAAAGAATAATAGAATTGGTCTAAAAAGTCAACTGCAACATATAGTAATCTATCCACCTCTAGTTATCCCCCCACTAACTTTGCTATATTGCGTCTTAGAGATGGAAGAGATAATTAAGGATACATACCAGGTCTTATACGCACCTTCAGAGGGGGAATACAAAGAAAAAGGCAGTAAATTTTTAGCTTATGCCTACCCCATAACCTCTTTGGATGATTTTGAATATTACCTGGAAGAGGTGAAATCTATACACCCCAAGGCTAGACACCATTGTTATGCGTACAGAATCGGTATAGAAGGCAAAATCTATCGGGCAAATGATGATGGAGAACCATCAGGAACCGCAGGCAAACCGATTTTGGGACAACAATTAAGTCATGATGTTAGTGATGTATTGGTCGTTGTCGTACGATATTTTGGAGGTACAAAGTTAGGGGCGTCTGGATTGATCAATGCCTACAAACAAGCAACAATTGACGCATTTGCATCCGCTACTTTTTCAATGAAGACTTTAAGTGATGTCTATAAAGTAGAATTTGAATATGGTCAGATGGGGCATATTTTAAATGTAATAAAATCCTTACATTTGAATATTAAAGAAAAGGTATTTGAGGCGTCTCCGTTTGTTTTACTTGAAATCCCGAAAAGTCAAACCAAAGATAAGATCATCCAATTGAAGGCTAAGATTTTACAAGTGAGTGAAGAGCAAATC
>JARGNR010000186.1 GCA_029212405.1 Saprospiraceae bacterium | reverse complement strand
ATGAAGCGGCAATCCCCTATGCAGAATTTGGACTGCAAACTTCTAAGGAAATCGGGAACAGAGAAAGTGAACAAGATAATTTGAACACCTTGGCACTCATCGAATTGGGGCTCAACAACTATACACCAGCATTGAACTATGCGCAAAGAAGTCTTGAGATTGCGAAAGAACTCAAGTCTAAAGAAAAACTAAGAGATGTCAATTTGACTCTGTCGACCATTTTTCAAGAACTCGGCCAACATGATCAGGCGCTCACTTACTTCAAGGCATATACCAGCAATAAGGATAGTGTTCTGAATGCTACCCAGTCCAAACAGATCAGCGAACTCAGAACCATTTATGAGACGGAGAAAAAAGATCAAGAAATCGC
Source organism: Saprospiraceae bacterium (assembly GCA_029212405.1). Classification (GTDB taxonomy): domain Bacteria; phylum Bacteroidota; class Bacteroidia; order Chitinophagales; family Saprospiraceae; genus CAJXUU01. The sequence goes on along the minus strand of JARGNR010000186.1, from coordinate 4,889 downwards.
CATGCTTGCGAAAGAACGAGAGTTGGATCAAATCAAGAAAACGCGACTTTGGATCGGATTACTTTTATCCCTGGGACTGGGATCATTGTTGATTTTCTACCTGCGCCAAAAAAGGAAAAAGGACAACCAGATCTTTGCCCAGCAGCAGATTATTGAGCAAGAAAAAACACGAAATGCACAATTGGAAGCGACCCGGCTCGAACGAGAATTGGAATTCAAACAGAAAGAGCTCACGGCAAAAGTATTGCAATTGGCTCGAAAGAATGATTTCCTACAGGTTCTCGATCAAGAGGTAAACAAAATTAGAGAACAGAGTGATACAGATGTAAAAAATGCTACGCGTAAACTCAGTAATATGATCCACAGGGATGTGGATGCCGAGACCGATTGGGATGATTTTCTAAGTGCGTTTAAGCAAGTGCATACAAGTTTTATTGAAACACTCACGACTGAATTTGAAGATCTTACCACCAATGATGTGAAACTGGCCTGCCTATTTAAAATGCACCTTTCATCCAAGGAGATCGCAAGTGCCTTGAATGTCACTCCTGCGGGAATAAAAAAGGCGCGTCACCGATTAAGAAAAAGGCTTCAATTGGAACCAGATCAGGATATTCACACCTTTTTTATACAATATCCCACTTCAAAAACATAAAAAAAAGCACACAGTCACAAAATTACAACGTACTGAATTTCTGATACTTATCAACTAAATTCAGCTTGTCCCCCCATTGTCACCCCCTCATTTTAGCAATCTGGACCTGCATCCTCCATATTTGTCATCGATATGCAAATTGTTTATTTAAATTATTAAAACAGATCAAATATGAAACAACTATTGACAGCCAGTATGTTCCTTATTGTATTCATTTCATGTTCCAAAGAAGACGGAGGAATACCTACCGATAGCTTTGAAACGGTCATTGCGGGAGGAGGAGAATTTGATGCCGTCACCGAATCCAACGAACTCCTTGGAACCAGCTCAGAAGACGAAGTCGTGGATGGAGAATATTGGAGGTGCTCCACAGAAACCTATGAAGCCAATTATGCCGGGGGTGGCGATGAAGGGTTCCCTCAGTTTAACCCCAATGCCTCTGTAGTTTATCCGGGAAACTTGTTGCAAGGAAAGACCTTACAAAAGGCGACCCCATCGGTCATTTCAGTTCCGAGAGCAGGAGGTACCATTTCCATTGACATTTTTGACGGAAGTTCCCAATCTTATTTTGACGTTGAAGAAGTAAGTAAAAGTGCGATTGGCCAGGCCGCCAATAACATTATTGCAGGATCTACAGGGGCCATTCCAGCCAATATGGATTTCAGCTACGAGACGGTGTACAGTCGAGAACAACTGGCGCTATCTTTAGGTGTAGATTACAATACTGCATTTACCTCCATAGAATCCAAATTGTCCTTTAGTAGTGATAAAAGTTATAATCGGACCATCGTAAAATTGAATCAAAGTTATTATACGCTGAGTTTTGATCTTCCGACTTCGTACGATGACCTTTTTGACCCAAGTGTTACCCCAGAGCAATTGGCCAAGTATGTACAACCTGATAATCCTGTGACGTATATTTCCGACGTGGTGTATGGTCGCATCTATTATTTACTGGTGGAGACCACTTCCAGCAGAGAAGAAATGGAAGCCGCTATTTCTGCTTCGTTCAGTGGTGCCGTCACAGGTGGAGGTGCCGAAGCCGATGTCAACAGCCTATCCCAACTGAGCAATATGAAAATAAAGTTGTTTGCCTTTGGGGGAGAATCCTCCTCTACCCTCTTGACCATTGCGGATCCGGGCAATTTAGAGGAACTGGCCTATCTATTGGCTGAAAGCACGGATATTCGCACGGGCAAGCCCATTTCTTATGTCGTGCGTTCCGCCTTGTCCAACGAAATCGTCTCAGTTTCATTGAATACCCAATACGATGTAACCACATGTGAAGCCTTGAATCCGAACGGACCACCGCTCCCCTACATGACACAATGGCCTGGGATTTACAATACCTTAGGGCCTGTGGGTGCAGGATTTAGTGTCAATGGAACCACTACCTTTTATTTGTTCAACGAGGCAGGGGATCAATATGTAATCACTACTCCAGAAGAGGTGCAAGGCCCCTTTCCGTTATCTGAATTGGGAGACGGCACCTGCCCGCTGTCCAATATTGGAGCCGCCGCCCACATCGAAAGCAACAACCTGACGGGCACCATTATGCTTTTTGATGAAAAGGGCATCAACTTCACCTATATGTATTTGGATACAGGCAAGTTTTTGGGTTCAGAACCGATCAGCAATTGGGGAGATCCCTACATCGGTGGCGATTGTCCATTCAAATTAACGGGTGTAAGTGCCTTGCTCAACTACAATGTGGAAGCCAATGCAACCGACCCCAATTATGTAACGGACATCCGAATGGCTTTTGAGAATAATTCGCAGCAGTATGCCATGTTTTCTAGAAGAGACAACAAGTTTGCTTCGCCCAAACATCTGGATGGTTTTGTTTTGACTGAGGATTTTCCTTTTGAAGGAGGCGTGAATGCCGCGCTCGGTTTTCAGCTCAATAATGAGCGCTACCAATTGATGTTTAATGAAGAAGGAACGAAATATGTGGTGGTACAACCGACTTGGGGTGGAGGGACTTATTTGGGGCCGTTTGGGATTTGATTTGATGGATTCGATGGATTCCTAATAGATATATAAACATTTAAAAAGATAACATATTTGCTATCAAGGGGAAGGGGGGCTGTAAGGGCCTCTTTTCCATTTTGGTTTTGAGGGGTGGGGAATTAGAGATTGAGGTCGTCTCTTTTCGAATGGGGAGTAACGTAGGGGTATGGTTTTTTGATTTCTTCTTAAGTACTTTGGTTTGTATTTAGAAATCCATAACAATAATACCGTACAATAGAAGAAAATCTTATATCTCGACGAGTATTTTTTATAGTGTGGAAACACTAGATATTTGGCTAGGGTGTCTTGATGATTTAATTGTTTAATGGTTTTTCGTTTATATTTATTGTTAGTGGCTTTTTCTTTTTCTAATATCCATTTTTACATGGATTGAAAAAGCATCTTTCCAGTATATTGATTTTATGACTACTGTATAATTTTTAGTATTGAATTTGTCTCCTATTTTTTTTCCGTTAAATTCAAATGTTTCATCAAACTCTATATCATTCAATTTTATATCTAAATCGTCATGAGAACTACTTGGAGAGTTAACTAATGTTACAAATAAAGAGTCATTAAAAAGTGGTTTTGTCTCTCTGCCAAAAAAGTCAAATTCATTAGTGTTTGCATCTGCTTTGAATGGTTGAATTTCATCAGTATTACTCTTGTTCGATTCCTTGCCTTCAAATTTTACTGTTTCATCTTCTTTTGACGGATGGTTTGTTTCATCATTTTTATTACATTTTTGAAGCTGAGTCGAAATAAATATTACTAATAAACCAGCTATAGTTCCAGATATAATTCTGTTCATTATTACATTTTCATTTAAACCATTTTCTTTACTTTTATGCGATTCATGTTGTTCTTTTTGTCCTTTTACATCAATAGATTTAATATTCGACTTAACACTTGCTTCTCCAAATAGCCCGATTAACAAATCAATTATACTCTTTGTTGTGGATTCAAATTTACTGCTATTTGGTTTTATTATTATCGAATTTTTATCCTTAGATATTTCTGAAATTTCTACATTATCAAGTTTGGATAATGCATCATGTAAGTAGATTATTCCTCTTGGTTCATATACATAAATTTTGAGTATATCTCCCTTTTCAGATCTTTCCTTTTCTATTTGAACTGAATTTATAAGCTTCATTTCAATTGGCTCCTCCCAGCCTAATCGAATATTTTTATCAATAAGATTCGAATCATTTTCTATAATTCGACTATTTTTATTCTTTGCAATTAATATCTTATTCCTTCTCATATTTAGGTCTTCAAATTACCACTAACGTCAGTCAGTAAAAATACCGCTCAATAAAAGTATAAATAATTATGAGAACGGTCATGACGTCTCAGGAGGATTAGAAAAATATATTTCGTAACAGGCTCTATTAGGCTTTTGATCATTATAATCCGTTTTTTTTTTGTTAATTAGGGCGTTTTTCAGCCCTTTCATACCTATAATTGAGAGAACTCTCTTGAGGTTATAACATAATAGAATAAGGCCAAATTCTCCGTTGACTTTCTTTAGACTTTTTAAGTTTGTATGACTAAATCCCCATTGTCTTTTTATTGTACTGAAAGGATGTTCGACAATAGCCTGTCTTCTTCTATATTCGTTTTTTCTTACATTGACTTGAATGTCATTTTCGTCCATTTGATCTTCGTAAATATTTCTGTTAAGCATTCTACCTCGGGAAGCTTTCTGTGAGCCTGTTGACACGCATATTCCTACCCATGGGCAGTTTCTACATTCTGTCCAATGACCAACATACATTTTAAATGGTATGCCATCATGCCTTTTGTACAATTTTCCTTGTCGGTGTAATTTGATTCCTTTAGGGCAGATGTAATGATCAGACTTTTTAATGTAAGTGAATTTATCTTTAGTGACCCTTGAGTCTTTTGATTTTGATCCTTTACTTTTTGGAGCTACTAATGTTTCGATGTTGTTATCGTGGCACTTAGCTATTTGCTCTCCAGAATAATATCCTTTATCCGCAAGCACGGTTATTGAGTCTTCAGGTTGTAGATCTAAAGCTTTTTTAGCTTTAATAGAAAGAGATGCCAGGGCAGAGAAATCATTTTTGTTAGTGACTTCATAGTCAACAATTGTAACCTTCCCCAAAAGTAGGACAGTTAAAAACTTTGTAAAATCAGTTGTTTAATACCTCAAGACAAGCTATAAGATGAGCATTAAAAGGGCGTGCTCCCTGATTGA
>JARGNR010000044.1 GCA_029212405.1 Saprospiraceae bacterium | reverse complement strand
ATATTTTCAGGTGTAAGGCCTCTAGTCCTAATGAAAATGGGGATATTCGGTATTATTGAGTATCCCTATTTATTCTCATGCATCAAATAAAAAATCCCTGCACAACAATTGTACAAGGATTTCTAAGTCTTACCAATAGTTAATTCACTTATTTTCGTGTAATAAATCTGGATTTACAACATCAATTTTTCCATTTTGGTATTCATGGATAAATTCCCTTCGTTTGATTCTGCTTCTTGAATTAGAAGATAAATATTTAAAGGAGACGTATGAGCTTGATGCATCAATTATTTTTACACTTACTTTTCGAATATCCATTTTGTAAATTTTGGTGATTCTTTGCTATTAATTCCTTAATAGGTATTATTTACTAGTTCATTGATTTCTCGTATGGGGGATTGGTGATCGTTTAGTTTTTTCCTTCTTTCTTTTACCCTTCTTTTTATAGCACTATATGCTCTCGAAAATGCTTTTAGTGCGATCGGGTCAGAACTCTCAGCAAACAAATCGTTTCCAGGTACTAAAATTCGTATTTCACAGACTACCTCGCTTTTTAGGTTTCCACCATCATTTTTGAAAAATACGTTGATCTGGGTTATACGTGATTCATATCTAGAAAGATATTGCAACTTAGAATGAATAATTTCTCTATCGTTTTCACTAATCTTAAATGGTGCTTCTATTATAATATTCATAGTTGATTTTTAGGTTAAGAATCGGATTAAATGATTTAAATTATATTATTTATCGTACTTACATAAATGGGAAAAAAACAAAAATTAGTTCCTTTTAATACTTCTTAATTATTATACTACTTACTATATAGTAGAAACTATTGTTCGGTTAAAATAAATAAAATAAAATAAAATTTCCAGAAATAGCAGTTATACCGTCCATCCTAGGTTTTAAAAAAATATAAATCGAACAATTATTGATTAAAACAAGTACGGTAACAAAGAAATAAAATTTAAAAAAAGTACCATGAGAATTAAAAAGCAAACCAAAGCAACATTAAAAATTCCTCAATCAAAATTAGTGGTAAGATTCAAAAAAATGAGTGACCGTTTGAAAAGAAAACGAGAGAATTATCTTATTAGAAAGAAAAAAATAGAGTCGTTGTATATATAGTTATGCTTATATGACCTTATCAAGAATACTCGACGCGATGCTGACTACAGCAGCCAATCCAAGAGCCCACCAAAAATTTTTGACCTTAAATCCAGGCAAAAACCAATCTGCTACTTGAATCAAAATTGCATTCAGCAGCCAATTAAATATGCCAATCGAAAATATCCCTAACGTTACAATTTTTAAAAAATTTCCAAGAGTAACGTCCAACACCCCAACAACTAATGCAATTATAATGCATTGAACAAAACTCTTCATCTCTACGCCTGACAATAAAAGTCCACCTATGTAAAAGGCTACACTCGCTATCAGAATATTAATTACCATGTCCATAATATATTGTTTTGTTTTGACTATTGGTTAAGATACAAAATCGAAAAGAAATCAACACTATTTTTTACTAAACTTCCTTGCGCTAAACCACATAAGTAAATATCCCTTTCTCTCTTTATAAACTCATCTATTTGATATATATCGTTTTAATATTGACAAATTCATGAATTCCGTTTTTGCTTAATTCTCTTCCAAAACCACTTGTTTTGATCCCGCCAAATGGCAACCTTGGATCTGATTTAACAAATTGATTGACAAAGCAAGCGCCTGCATCTAAATTAAATGTAGCGATATATTCGCCCCTTTCTATATCTTCAGTAAAAATACAAGCACCTAATCCAAAAGAAGAATCATTGGCTATCTGTATTGCTTCTTCCTCATTTTCAGCTTTAAATACACTTGCCACCGGTCCAAAAATTTCTTCCGAATAGGCAGGCATACCAGGTTGCACATCCGTCAAAATCGTTGGGTAATAAAAAGCTCCTACAAGATCGGGAATTTCTCCTCCCAGGATTACTTTGGCCCCTAATTCTTTAGATTTGCAGACTTGTCTATGCACTTCGTCTCTTAAATCTATTCTAGCCATTGGGCCAAGGTCAACATGGGACATTGGATCCCCGATAGTATACGTTGACATACGATCTCTAAACAGTTCTAAAAATTGGTCATAAACTTCTTTGACGATTATAAACCTTTTTGCTCCGATACAACTTTGCCCTGCATTCAATAATCTGGACGTAATGCATTGTTCAACAGCATGAGGGATGTCCGCATCATGAAGCACAATATAAGGATCACTTCCTCCTAATTCCAGTACGGATGGCTTGATGTTTTTTCCAGCAATCGATGCTACTGCTACTCCTGCCTTTTCGCTGCCTGTAAGTGAAACAGCTTTGACAATGGGATTCTCAATGATAGATTGTACTTGGGTATTTTTTATCAAAAGCGTTGTAAAGGTAAAAGAAGGAAAACCTGCCTCTCTAAACACATCTTCAATAAATAAGGCAGATTGTGGTACATTGGATGCATGTTTCAAAACCGCAACATTGCCCGCCATAATGGAAGGAGCTGCAAATCTAAATACTTGCCAAAAGGGATAATTCCAAGGCATTACAGCCAACAACACTCCTAACGGTCTGTAAACTACCATACTTTTTTGTGCATCTGTTTTTATAGGTTGAGAGGCTAAAAAATCAGATGCATGCTCCGCATAATACTGGCAAACCCAAGCACATTTTTCTACCTCCGCAATGGCTGACGAAAACGTTTTCCCCATTTCTTCCGTAATCATCTTGGCATACTTCTCCTTTTTATCAATAAGAATAGATGCTACTTTTAACATTCGCTCTGCACGATATGCGATCGATGTATTTTTAAATTCTTGGAAGGAATGTTCTGCTTGGTCCAAAATTTCCCTAACCTCTTGATTGGTGTGAAGTTTAAACTTTGAAATAACTTCCAGTGTAAAAGGATTAATTGATTCTATTGAGGGCATAACAGTATATTATTTAGCTTTTGTTCCTGTAAAGGCTGAATGCATCAATCATTTTTAAGTGATGCACTTCTTTTCAATAGTCCAGTTAAAATTGACACAGGTATCAATTTAACTTAAAGCTACTTTTCGATGTTTTGTGTCTTAGTGGAAATGCCATTGGTAACAAAAGACAAACCATGTTGTCCTGTAGTGCTTATCATCACAGCTTGGAAAAGTGGTTGCGTGTTTTTATCTGCTCCCCATGTAACTAAAAAATTTGCTCCAATTCCTCCAGACACATCATCTCTTTCAATAACATAATCTACAGAAGCCATTGGTAGTAGCATTAGTGGTTGATCTATATAAGACCGAATTTTATCTCCATGCGTATCGTAATAGTCAATAGTATTAATGTATGTGGTATCGGTAAGACTTGTTGATCGAATACTTAAAGTTGCCGTCAATAACGTTGATTTTTGTTTATGAACGCTGTAAATGTCAGAGTAAACAGGAATATAAACTGTATCTTGATATTCCATGGTAGATATGTCTATATTTACCAACATACTCTCTATAATGTTTTCACCTTCATTGTTGACATTGGGGCTAGAATCAATGCATGAAACCCCAACAATACATAGTAGTGTGAAAAAAAATCCAAATTTCATAGTAGTTTCTGTCTAGTAAACAAACGTAAAATTAAAAAACAATCCTGTCTGAAAATAGTTTCAGACAGGATTGGATTATAATTATGCTTCTATAGCTAACAATTCATCTTTTAGTTTGACCAATTCTTTTAATTCACTCTCAATTATTGTTTTCTGGCCAATCAATATTTTCCGTAAATGATTACTTCCATCTAACTCGACAATCACTTTCGTATAATCTTCAATTAATACAGTTGCGCCTCTTTCGATTTCGTTAACTATAGCTTCGAATTCGTTTTCATTATCAACTAAAGTTAATTTAAGATCTATAAACATTCTGTGCATATCACCTAAAAAACTTGTTTTTACATCTACTACTTCGCCTAATCTTAATAATTGACCTTCTAAGTCTCGATGCATTGTATGTCGTTCTTTCGAGTATCTATTCAACCATTGTTTTAGCTTATCATTTGTCGTCTTCTCTGCTATTTTAAGATATCCTTCTTCTGCATCTTGCAATCTAGTAATTAATGATTTTAATGCGTCTTTTACTTTTAATGTATCCATATGTATTTTTTTTATTGTTAGTGAATAAGATTTACGTTCATCTTACTCCCAAGAATAATAATTGTTCGATTGTACTAAAAAAAATACTTAAATTATGAGAAGGATTTGGCCATCTATGTCATACTAATAGAATGCAAACAAGGAGTTTTTATATTATTTTTTAACATCAGGATATACACTTTGAATTAAATTCCAATTGACATCAATAAGTGAATGAAGCAATTGAATAAGATCATAGAGTGTGGAATACAATTCTTTATTCCTTGTATAAACTTCTGAATCTTTTTTCATGTCAATCAGCGTCAGATATCCTTCATAAATTTTTGTCATTTCATTGGTTTGTATTACAAATTGATCCAATTGATCCGCTAAATATATATCTACGACCTGATTCTTTTGAACATCATGAGAAACAACTTCTTGAGGATTTTCAGATAAAATTTGACTTAACATATCTTTGGGTTCAACTTGAAAAAAGGAACACACTGATAAAAAGTTATTGGCGTTAGGTTCAACCAGTCCAGATTCATACGAAGCGACATTATTCCTATTCAAACTAATCTGCCTGGCAAGTTCAGATTGACTCAATCCTTTCATCCTCCGTAAAAACTTTAAATTTTTTCCAAAATGAGTAGGCTTGGGAATCTTTTTGGAAGACTTTCTAGAAATATCCATTCTTTAAATTTAATATTACAATATGTCCATTTTAACCACAATGTGAATTTAAATATCTATTTTTGAGATCAAATCGAACAAATACACGAATACTGAATAAGAGTATAAAGTTAATTTTAATAATCCTAAAAGATGGAAATAAAAGAAAAGGTATTATCGCAGAATATAAAACATCTAAGAAGACGCAACCAATTGTCTCAAGAAGATTTAGCCTTTGCTTTAGGAATTAAAAGATCAAATATAGCGGCATATGAAAGTAAGAACGTAGAACCAAGGCTAAGAATCATTCTTGAAATAGCTAAATTATTCAATGTAAGTATTAAAACTTTGATAGAAACTAAAATAGAAGACGGAATAGAATCACCGCCCTTTGATGCTCTTCAATTTGGCAATGAAAAAAAACCACAAAAACTTGATATTAAGGACAATGACGATATCCATAATTTTATAGATAAGTCGATAAAAATCAGAAAAGTACTAGAAGGCTTTAAAGCTTTCTACACATTCAAGAAAAATACTTATGGAAGTTTGAATGCTGAAAAGGAAAAACTAACTTTTGATATTGATAATTTTATTCAATTAATGGATCATCTACTGGCTTACAATGAAACCGTTATAAAAGCAATTTCAAATAAAAATCAATCTTTACAACAGTCCTAATTTTTTCAAGCGTTTTTTTAGTCAGCCCTTACCCAGGCTAGAACCTCAACCTTCTTTTCCACCGTCCCTCGCAACACGGTTAATCAACTCCAATTTAACTCCTTTCTTAATACCCAACACTTTCTTCATTAACTATACACTGTCTAAACAAAGTCAAAATGTTCTGGTACAATCACAACGGCTATACACAAAACACACCCCTCTCCTTTAAAATCATCGCAATGGCATCATAAAAATACATGAAATTGTGTTTTATTTTCACATTTTGACATAAATAACTTGTAAATTCATCTTTTTTATCCTATATTTGTGTTTATTATTCACAAATACAATATAATTAATGACAGAAGTACAATTTAAACACTATTATCAAAACAATATTTCAGCATTACAAAATTTTGCAAGAAGACTTACTAATAACCGATTCGACCAGGAAGACTTAGTACAAGAGACTCTTGCAAAAGCGTTCAAAAGTATGCATACATTTAAAAAAGGCAATAGTTTTAAAAGTTGGGCTTTTACCATTTTAAAAAATACATTTATTACCAAATACCACAAAAAGAGGAAAAGGGCCGAATTGAATACTCCCGTCGAGGAAATGACCTATGCAATGGATAACTACAAAACCATTAATAACAATGCATTATCTAAGATGAGAATAAAAGAAATAAAAAAATGTTTCCACCACCTCAGCACGAAATCAAAACATCCTTTTTTAATGCATGTAGATGGTTACCAATATAATGAGATAGCTGATTCACTCGATATTCCTATTGGGACCGTAAAAAGCCGAATCAACTTTGCTAGAACAAAATTGAAATCCATGTTACGTGAAAAAGGTCTTATCCAAGCTGCATAAATAGTTTGTACAGACAAACTTAGTTATATACTTATTTTCAAACTAAAACATATCATTATCAACTCAACAGCAAAAAAAATAATACCTAACAGAGGTGGACTTGTTATTAATAAAAAAGATTCTCCCATCATTCAGAAAGGGTTGAAGAAATGGAAATCTTTAAGAAAGTTAAGAGAAAAGAATGCCGATTATGAAGAAACTCCTTACTGGAAGCTGCAAAGTTCATTTAATGCATTATAACATACCTTACTAATACTTTGATCTACCTCAAAAGCACAGTGAAATCATTGTGCTTTTTTTTGTTAACCCATTGTATCCCCTTCATTAAATATCAAAATGTTCGTAGCAAATCGAACAAATCACATCTATTTCAGTAGGATAAGTAAAGAACAATTTGCACGTTAAAGCAAAATGTTTCTATGTCAATATTGGCAAACCACAACGAAATAATTAAATATGGATATTATAGAAAAAAACGATATAATCAACACAAAAAACTTATCAACCAAATACGGATTCTTTGCAGGTATACTGATGGCTGCAATTCTGTTTATGTTTCAATTAACCGGAAACGATTTCAGCCCATTTATCAAACTCAGTAAATACTTATTATTGGGTCTAACAATAGTCATTGCCCTGAACATTTATAAAGACCATATATCGGGGGATATATTCATCAAGGGAATTGGTTTGGGAACAAAGTTGAGCTTGGTAGCTGGTCTAATTCTTATCACTTTAAATTATCTATTATTCTTTCTGTACCCTTCTTTATCCTTTAGTAAATATAGCATTGAGCCCACAAACTTAAGGCAAGTAACTATGATTTCTGGGGTGTTATTTTTTGAAACGTTAGTATTTGGAAGTTTAATTACGTTTATGGCCGTCCAATTCTTAAAAGATCCTTTTCAGGCATAATAGATATTTATACAACTAAAGGACTTACAATAAAAATAAATATGGCCTCGTCTAAGCCTTATTCTTTAGGCTAAAAAAAGTAGAGGAGGCCATCTCTACCCTACTACTGTTTACTAAATTCCCTTACACCAAAGATCTAATTTTACACAAACTTATCCTCTCCCTTTTACCCGCCGTTTTACAACTTCAACCCAGGGTAAACCCTAACCACTAGGGAATTCCACTAATAACAAAAGCTTTTAAAACGGTAACACTTCAATAAGATAAATAAAGCATAATAAATACTTAGATTTGAGCTATCATAACTAAATAAACTAAATAACATCCGCAGAATTAGAAAATATATAAGCTATGTTATCGGAATTCTTCTGTTCCTACTTCTTATGTTGTGGTTACTCCTCCAAACACAATTTGGACAAAATCAGGTCATGAAATTTGCCCTGAACTCTGTTTCAGATATTTTAGACACAAAGGTGGAAGCTCAAAAGGCAGAAATTTCTTTTTTTGATGAATTGACGCTACATGATTTTATTATTCACGACGCTGCCAATGACACCCTGTTATTTGTTGAAGTACTGAAAATAGACATTGGATTGTTCTCATTTTTCACTAAACAACTGCAGATAGACCATATTTCACTTTCTGGGTCAGATATCAACTTGTATGAATTACCTGCTGAACAATTTAACTATTCTCAACTCATAGATCATTTGTCATCTGGTTCTGAGAGCAATGAGGAGAGCAAGCCGCAACCTTGGGATTTCTCGATCGCTGAAATAGCATTATCCAATACAACACTCAACTTTGCAACAAAAGGAGATAACATAAAAATTTACGTAGATCATTTGTTAGGTGATATTCAAGAAATTGCTACTAATGAGTCAATTTATGCACTTAATTCCATGGATATTAAAGGATTAGATTTTTTCTACAATGGTAAGTCAGTTGAAAATATAAAAACGGCACCTACTGTATTTCCTGCTCTTCCATTTGATTTGATTATCAAAAAGCTAAAAATTGAAAGTAACACCATAGAATATTATACCCACCAAGAACACAACACTACCCTTTCTTTTGATCCTGCTCATTTAGATATTGACCAATTCATACTGCAAGGTGAAAACTTCCATTGGCACGATGCTATTCAATTTGACTTGAAAAAATTCTCAGCAACCCTAGAAAACAAGGTTACCATCCATCATTTTTCTTCTGGAATCCATCTCTCCAATACAAATCTACAGTTGAATCAATTTGATTTAAGAACAGAGAGCAGTCAACTCAACCTAGATGGGGAATTTACTTATCCAAGTTTTGAAGAACTCCTTACTAATATAAAATCTTTAGATGCCAATATTACCTTAGAAAACGCATCTGTATCTCAAAACGATCTTTCCTTTTTCGTTGATTATACATCATTCAGAGAAATAAATTTAAAAGAACTAGAGAAAATTCAAGGCAGAGGTTCAATTATACTACAAAATGGAAAATTATCCTTCAACGAATTTTCTGTAGAATGCGATGAAAAATTGTTTGCCAAAGGTGATTTCAGTATTGATAATTTTACTACCAACACTCCTCCTACAATTGCCTTTCAAATTAATTCTGCGAAGACCCACCAAAGTTTTCTGGAACAACTCTTTCCTACCTTGATTTTTCCCACAGAAATAAAAAATCAAGGCTGGATTCAAGGAAGTTTTGCAGGAGTCCTAGACCAGGAACAGCTAAATTTTAATTCCCTCAACATAAAAAGTCGGCAAGGTATTCACCTTTCAGGCCGAGGTGAAATTTCAAATTTCAATTCTCTAGAAAACCTTTCTTTTGATTTCAAAGTAAATACACTAAAAGCTGAATTAGCTGACTTATTTCATGATCCAAGTTTTCTTCCAGACGAATTAAAAAGATTGGAAAAAATCAGCTATACAGGTCTTCTGCAAGGCAACTTAAAAGATATTATAGCCAATGGATTATTAACCACTTCTATCGGGAATCTAGAACTAGATGCACAAACTACTTTTACAGATTCGTATTCCCATGCCGATTATTCAGGCTATTTTGATTTGAGCAATTTTGATCTTGGTTACATGTTGAATGACACCCTATTGGGCATATCTAATTTTAAAGGGACCATAGAAGGAAGTGGACTAAAATTAGAAGACTTTGAAGCTGATGTAAAAGGTACGGTTGAATCATTTTGTTATAATGGAAATATATACAAAGACATTCAATTAGATGGATCTTATCGAGACAGTATTTTTATAGGCAAAATCAATTCTGCTGATGAAAATTTCAAAATCAACTTGGATGGAAGGTTAGATCTAAAGGGTATTTCGCCAACTTTGGATATCACTATGGATCTAAATTCGCTCAATCTAAAAGAATTGGGCATTACGGAATCAGATATGGTTCTTGGAGGTATTTACAAAGGTCAATTTCAAGGAAATTCAGTGGATGACTTTATTACGAATGGCACGATAAGTGGTTTTCGGGTGAAAACTCAAAAAGGACACTACACGGCCGATTCCATCATAACCATTCATGTTAAAGAGCTCAATAAAGCAGCCAAGTTTTATTCTCTAAAAGGACCATTTTTAGATGCAGAAATCCAAGGTATTGTGCAACCCAGTACATTGGTAAGGTTTGTGAAAAATTATATCAAAAAGTATATTCCACTGGAGTATGGTTTTAATGTGGAAGAAGAAAAAAGCTTAGCGAAATATTTTCAAGAAACCGCAGATCAGAAATTTATCATAGCCCTCCAAACCAAAGACTTGGATCCTTTGCTACAACCCTTATTTGGTGAAAAAATCAAATTAAAAGAAACTAAACTCAATGCATATTTTTCAAGTGAAGAATCACGACTGGATGTAAAGGGAAAAATTGACAGTCTCCTTTACAATGGCGTATTATTCCAAAGAGGAAGCTATTTTTTTGATGGGCGAAAATCATTTATTAACGGGAATATCAATATAGAAGATATGACGATGGACAATGAAATTCTTGTCCCTATTACCACGGTTAATGGAGTTTTAAACAATGAAAAGGCTGACATCCGTCTTGTAATGGCCGATGAAAATGAAATTGAGCGACTAAATTTAAGTGGAGATTTCACACGAACGGAGGATTACATTTTTTCCTTTAAAGATTCTTTATTTTTAAGTGGCAACAAATGGGCATTCTCTCCCTACAATCAAATCATTTATGGCGACGATGGTTTGTACATGCAAGATGTACGAATAACAAAAAACAATCAAGGAATTACGTTGTATACGGATGAAAACGAAAATGGTCTGGCCATTGAAGCTCTTTTTGACAACTTTATCCTATCTGAACTTACCTCTATTATTAATAAAGAAAACGAATATGTAGAAGGAAAGATCGATGGGTCAATGATAATAAATAGTTTAAAATCAAAACCCTTTATCACTGCTGACCTCACCATGAGAGATGTTTCTATAGATGGTCGAACAGCAGGTACTTTAACTGTGGAAGCCGCCCAAAATCTAGAGAATAATACGGTCAACAGTTCCATCAAATTGATGGGACCTGAAAATGATGCATCACTCACTTTTATTTATGGCACAGAAAATCAATCAACCAAAGGCGAATTGGATATACAAAAGCTTGAAATGGCAGTGATCGATCCATATCTGACCGATATTTTCATTGACAATGAAGGGTACATTGATGGTAAGATCAACATTGATGGCACTATCAATACCTTAGAACTGAGTGGAAAATTGTCTACTCATGAGATTCAAACCACTCCTGTTTTCACCAACAGCAGGTATACGATACTAGATACGGATATTCTCTTTTCTGATACAGAGGTAAACTTTGGAAGAGTAGAACTCCTGGATAGAAATAATAACTCGGCCTTTTTAACTGGTACAATAAATCATAAAAATTTAAGAAAATCTGTCTTAGACTTTTCTGTGAATACAACAAATTTTGAATTTTTGAATACCACAGAAAACGAAAACGAGCTATTCTATGGAAATGTTTTCATTAAAGGAGGCGCAACTATTCAAGGACCCATAGATGACATTCGAATTGAGGGGGCTGTTAGTGCCATCAATAATTCAACTTTTACCGTTTCCCCCTTAGCAATCGAAGGAGAAACATTTAACGATGATTTCATTATTTATGGGGGAAACCCTAGACTAACACCGCTCGATAGTATTCAATTTGAAACACCAGTACCCAAAATTTTACTGCCTTTTGATGTGGACGTAAAAGTGAATGTGGGTACAGATTCTAGATTTACGATGGTTCTAAATCCTATCACTGGTGACCAATTGACCTGCAGCGGCACATCGGAATTAAACCTCAAATTAAATAAGGCCGGTGAAATGGAATTATTTGGGACGTATACCGTAAACCAAGGGAACTATGCCTTTTCATATGGTTTAATTTCAAAAAAATTCAAGATACAACCCAATAGTTCTGTCTCCTTTAGCGGCAATCCACTAGAAGGCATATTGGATGTAGAAGCAATCTATGTAGCGAATACAGCTGTATTTGACCTTTTAAACTTAGAAAGTGAGTTATCTGCATCACAAAAATCAGAAGCTCAGCGAAAAAGGGATATGAATGTGGTCTTACGTTTGTCAAAAAGCATTCTAAAACCTGAGATTATTCTGGACATCACTACTAGTACTGATGACTTATCTTCTATATCTGATTTGATTCAAAAGAAGTTAAATCAGCTGAGAGAAGAACCCAACGAATTAAATAATCAAGTGTTTGGGCTCATGCTCTTTAATAATTTTATTCTGGCTAAAAATGCAGAGACTGATTTAGCAAAAACAGGAACTGATTTTGCTATTCGAAGCATCAGCGGATTAATTTCCAATCAATTAAATCAATTAGCAGATGGCATCCTTGGTGGTTTTGAAGTAAACTTTGATGTCAATTCCTATAGTTCAGATTATTTAGCATTCGGACAAAAGGGAGTAATTACTGAATTAGGATTAGGAGTGAAAAAATCTTTATTTGATAATAGACTGACCATTTCTGCTGGCACTAATGTCAATCTAGAATCTTCTTCAAAAACTTCTGATTTTAATACCATCGCAGGTGATTTTGTGATTGAATATCGAATAAAAAAGCAAGGAAACTATAAAGTTAGAATTTTTCGAAAAAGTAGCTTTGATCGTTTAGTGGATGAAAATTCATCAAAAAATGGAGCAAGTTTTTTCATTAAAAAAGAATTTGGAGAAATTAAGAAAGAGAAAAAATAGATTTTGAAAGGGCTCAATTGGTACATATCAATTTTCATATTAACCGCTCTGTATTCATGCAGTGGTACAAAAGGATTAAAACCTTCTGATCAACTTTTCACTGGAACAGAAGTTCAGTTTTTGGACCAAGAAAATATTTCTGATAAAAACACCTTGAATCGAGATATACGTCTAAGCTATTTAAAACAAAATACACCAGGCCTTTTTAACATTAAAACCTGGTTTTACAATTGGTACGACTCTACCGGCACGAAAGGATTTAAGCATGCCATAAAATATAAAATGGGATCCGAGCCAGTGATCTTTAGAAAAGCGCTGGTTCGTCAAACTGAAAATCGACTTCAAAACCTATTGATTGGAAGTGGTTACCTCAACTCAGAGGTTTCTTGTGATTCTATCGGAAAGAAAAGAAAAGTAAAGGTAGTTTGTGAAGTACTCGTAAATCAACGATTCAAAATTGATAGTGTTTTTTATCCCAGTGACACCTTACCCATGACGCATACACTCCGACCTATGCACTCTATTGATTTCCTCAAACATGGTGACTATCTTCAACGTAAAAACATTATTAAAGACAGAGATGCTTTTATAGAAACGGCTCATAATAATGGGTTCCCATTTGTCAGCAATGAAGATGTTGTTTTTGTTGTCGATACTACTGTAGGTAATAATCTAGTAGATATACACCTTCAGATTCGCCCATCCTCAGATTCTACTAAATATGAGCGATATCGATATGGAGACATTTATATAAATCCCAACTTTTCTTTAGAATATGACCTCCCATTAGATACCAACAATATGATTCAGAAAGAGAATTACAAAATCTCTTCTGGGTACTCCTTTTTAAAAGAAAAATCTCTTAACAAAGCCATATATATCAAAGAAGGTATCATCTACAACCAGTCTAGAAGTAGAATTACCTCAAAGAGATTACTGGACCTTGGCTTATTTAAATTTGTGAATGTAAAAACAAAAGTAAATTCCAATAACACACTAGATCAGTTTTTTGATTTAACCACCTATAAAATGGAAAGCATAACGGGTGAAATTGAATTAAATAATCGACAAGGTAACTTCCTGGGAGCGGTTGGTAAGGTATCTTATATCAATAAAAACCTATTCCAAGGAGCAGAACGGTTTGAAATATCATTAGCTGGAGGTGTAGAAACTCAGTTTGGAGACCAACAACCATTTATCAATACGAGTGACATTACGCTAGAAACTTCATTGACCGTACCATCCATCGTATTGCCTTTCTTTTCGTTTAAGACATTCAGAAATTATATCCCCAAAACGTTTATGTCTTTGGGATTAAACCAACAAATCAGGACGGGATTCTATACCGTGCGTTCAGCAAACGCCAAATATGGGTTCAAATGGAATGAATCAGAATATAAATCTTCCTTACTTGTTCCATTAGATCTTCAATGGCTATTTGTACCCAATACCAGTACTGAATTTGATAGCATTATCGCCGACGATCCTCGTTTAGAACTGAGTTTTCAAAATACTTTTGTACTCGGATGGTCATATGAATATATATACAACAAAAGAAACAAGTTCAATCCCATCAATCAACTCTATTTTAAGGGTACTTTTGAAAGCGCAGGAAACATTTTGAATGGCTTCAAACACCTATTTTACAAAAACCCGTCCCCTACAGTTTGGGGTATTGACTTTTCGCAATTTGTTCGGTTAACCACAGATATACGAAAGTATTGGGCAATGGACGTTGGTTCATTTGCGTCAAGATTTGTCGTAGGTACAGGGTTTGCATTTGGAAACAGTACAGAGGTTCCTTACTCCAAACAGTATTCTGTGGGAGGTGCCAATGATCTGCGAGCTTTTGGTTTGAGGAGGATAGGCCCAGGTTCATTCATACCAGTAGATCCTGAAAACAACATCAATCAGTTTATTGATCAAACCGGAGATATAAAAATTGAACTGAATCTAGAGTATAGATTTCCAATTCTGGGATATTTTAAAGGAGCACTATTTGTTGATGCTGGTAACGTATGGTTGTATAGCAATCAAAACAGACCCGAAGGCGTATTCAAATTTAACAACTTCTATAATGAAATTGCAGTAGGAACTGGATTTGGACTACGAATAGATTTTGACTTTTTTGTACTTAGATTTGATACCGCTTTCCCACTTCGAAATATCAATAATAATGGAAATTTTACATGGGTAGTGAATGATGTAAATTTCTTTGACTCAAACTGGAGATCGGACAACATTGTCTTTAATCTTGGAATAGGCTATCCTTTTTAATTTATTCGTGAAATTAAGGTCCTTAAAAAGTCACCTATTTATTCTTTCTTATCCATCCATTTCGCATGGCTTTTGAAGTAAAAAAAATGATCATATTTTTTTCTTTAATATTTCTCTCAATTTTAAAAATACTCATACCTTCGCTGCACAAATTGAAACCTAACCAAATTAACAAACTTTGCTATGATTATAGGAGTTCCAAAGGAAATTAAGAACAATGAAAATAGAGTCGCGCTTACGCCTGCAGGTGCGAAGGAATTAATTAAAAGAGGCCACACCGTTTATGTTCAATCAACTGCTGGAGTCGGTAGTGGATTACAGGACGAAGAATACATTGATGCGGGAGTAAAAATATTGCCCACGATAGAAGATGTATACAATATTGCTGAGATGATTATAAAGGTGAAAGAGCCTATTGCCTCAGAATATAGCCTGATTAAAAAAGATCAATTGGTCTTCACCTACTTTCACTTTGCTAGTTCAGAACCTCTCACTCACGCAATGATAAATAGTGGTAGTATTTGTTTGGCTTATGAGACGGTTGAAAAGAGTGATCGTAGCTTACCACTTTTGGTTCCAATGAGTGAAGTTGCTGGCCGAATGGCTGTACAAGAAGGAGCAAAATACTTAGAAAAGCCAATGGGTGGAAGAGGTATTTTGCTTGGTGGAGTGCCGGGTGTACGTCCTGCCAAAGTGTTGATTTTAGGTGGAGGTGTAGTAGGAACCAATGCAGCAAAAATGGCTGCGGGTATGGGTGCAGATGTAACAATGATGGATATTTCATTGCCAAGATTAAGATATTTGGATGATGTCATGGCTGCCAATGTGAATACCTTCATGTCCAATGAATATAATATTAGAGAATTGCTTTCTACTCATGATCTTATTATCGGAGCGGTATTGATCCCTGGAGCAAAAGCTCCTCATTTGATCACTCGGGACATGTTAAAAATGATGAGACCTGGAACTGTTCTTGTCGATGTTGCAGTAGATCAAGGTGGCTGTATCGAAACATGCAAACCAACAACTCATGAAAATCCGACCTTTGTCGTGGATGATATCTTACATTATTGTGTAGCCAATATGCCAGGTGCAGTACCCTATACATCTACATTGGCATTAACCAACGCAACGCTTCCTTATGCCATCGACTTAGCGAATAAAGGATGGAAGAAAGCTTGTCAAGATAATAAAGAATTAGAATTAGGATTGAATGTGGTAGAAGGAAAAGTAGTATACAAAGGGGTATCGGATGCATTCAATTTAGAATATACACCAGTGAGTGAAGTATATTAATTATAACTGAAACATTTTAAAAATATTAAAAGACTGCCTTATTAAGGGCAGTCTTTTTTTGTTTATGAATTATTTGTTTTGTTCTATGTTTTTACATATTGGATGTTGACCATGTTTGATGCTGAACATACTTGATGTTGACGATTTAAACCCAAATACCGCAACGGATTCTCAAAGTTCGCCGGGCTGGCTGTAAGGAGCCTTTGGTATAAGTCTACATTTATTTGTAGGGAAAGTTTCTAGAGATTCTTCCATTTATGTTTTCTATGGCATCATCAGAATCTGTATCCCAATGAAGGTCACATTCTGTATTGTACACCCAAATGGCGGATTCTGCTTCTGTGTCTACAATGGTGCAGAATATATCAACTTCTGAACTTCTTGTCAGTTTAGATTTACTGAAAGGAGGTATTGTTACTGGAACTCGATTCAAAATTGTTGTCGTAGCTACATCTACCAATAATGCTTCTTCTCTTGATAAGAACATTTCTTTCACAAGTCGGGTGGAAATAATAGCATCTACTCCTAAAATTTCACCCAGCTCTTTCGGAGAATATTCAGCGATATCAATCATAGCAATTCCAGCTCCTTTTAGCAATCGATTGGTTTTATTAATGTCTTGAACACTTATTTTAATATCTCTTTTCCCTCTTCCTGAACGTTTTAATACTTCAGAGTAGAGAGATTGTTGAAAGAGTCTACTTTCTACCGTTCTTAGATAATCCACTTCTTCTGGATCCATTTCAGCTACCTTCCTCCCTCTCATTTGGATATCATAGGGTAATACTGCGATCAAACTATGGCGATTTGCAAATTTATCATAGTCGGCGGTAAGGTGCCTATTGGGACTGCAACTGGCTAAAATCGAAAGTAAAAAAATCATTAGTGTAAAGTTCTTCATAGCAATTGTTTTAAAAGTGGTTAATAAATAATGGGTTGTGTATTTATAAAACTACTTGTAAAACAAGATTGTAACGGGATTAAGAAAAACTTGGGGCTTCGTTAACGACTTTTAACTAAAACGAGGTAGGGTATATAAAATCACTCAATAATTGAGCAAATATCAAATTAAGAAAAATTGTAATATATATACAGAATTGTTAATTTTGTTTGAAATTTATAATTTTCGATTAACACTTGACGTTTGACATTGGATTAATAAAAGCAGATTTTCATTTTATATTAGAGAAAGTAGGCTAAAATGAGTTCAATATTTTTTATCAAAGCAAAAAAAATTTAAATGATTCCACTTAATTTTCTTTGGTTTCAAAATGCGACCAACACTGCTGAAGAAGGTGACAAGCAAAACCTAATAGACATCATTACTGCGGGGGGACCGATATCTATTGCTATCTTTTCTATTTTACTATTGTTGTCTATTATGGCACTTTATATTTTTATTGAAAGATGGTTGACTATAAAAAGAGCAGGAAAAGTAGATGCTAATTTCATGAATAATATACGAGCTGCTGTGGTAGCCGGGAATATTCAAGGAGCGAAACAATTATGTGCTACGACCAATACTCCAACAGCTAGAATGGTGGAAAAAGGGTTGAATAGAATAGGAAAACCACTTCGAGATATAGATGCCGCAATTGAAAATGTGGGAAATCTAGAAATATTTAAACTAGAAAAAGGGTTATCTACACTAGCAAGTATTGCAGGTGCAGCTCCAATGATTGGTTTCTTTGGGACTGTTACAGGAATGATCTTAGCCTTCCATACAATGGCAACAGCTGATAATGTAGGACCTGCTCAATTAGCTGGTGGTATTTATCAGGCTTTGACCACAACAGCATTCGGACTACTTATTGGTATTATCGCATTTGTAGGATATAACCTTTTAGTAGCAAATGTTGACAAAGCTGTATTCAATATGGAAGCAAGTACTGTAGAG
Source organism: Saprospiraceae bacterium (assembly GCA_029212405.1). GTDB lineage: Bacteria > Bacteroidota > Bacteroidia > Chitinophagales > Saprospiraceae > CAJXUU01. The sequence goes on along the minus strand of JARGNR010000044.1, from coordinate 37,389 downwards.
TTCATGGATTTACTTCAGGAACCTTCTAACTAATCTTAGCATTCTATAATTAATAGCATATGAAAAAAAGAAATAAAGTAAGTGCCGAATTCAGCATGTCTTCATTGACGGACATCATATTCCTATTGCTGATTTTTTTTATGCTTACATCGAATACTGTGCAGATCAATGTTGATCTGCCTCAGTCGGACTCTAAAACAGTCGCACCAACAGATCTTTCTGTTCAACTCTTTAAAAATGGAAAGATACTGGTGAACAGTAAAAATACCAGCAAGAAAAACTTAGAGAAACGTATTGCAGTTGAATTAAAGCCGCAAACCAACAAGGACAACGGGACGATAAGTATCATTGCGGAGACAGGAGTAAGCTGGAGTAGAATTCATGACGTGATGAAAATTGCCAGCGGATTAGAAATTAAAGCCATAATTGCAACCGCACCTAGATCGAATTGATCTAGGCGTTATTGATAAAAATATAACTATGGGAATTAAAAAAAGTAGTAAGGTATCAGCTGAGTTTAATATGTCATCATTGACAGATATCATATTCTTATTATTGATATTTTTTATGTTGACCTCGTCTTTAGTTACCCCTAACGCACTCAATCTGCAATTGCCTGGCAAAAATAAAACACCCCAAACGAGCACAGAACCCAGTCAGCCTCAAGTCATTAATATTGAGAGAAATGGCACCTATTATTACAATGGCAGTAAAATGACCTTAGGTGCTGTAGAAAAAAAGGTCAGAGCACTTAAAAAAAGTAAAGGCAAGAATGCTGTGGTAACAATTAGTCCCCATGCAAAAGCCAAAAACGACAAGGTGGTTCCTATTTTAGATATTGCCTACAGATATAGCATTAAAACTGTACTTACTGAACCGAGATAACGTTCTACTATTTCCGGAATTGATCTAAAATATATCATTCCGATTATTACTCAAGCCAATCCTAGAGAAGTTTTATTAGACTGACAAAACAATATGTCTTATGGATCATGCTGTGTTACAAAAAGAAGATGAGAATAAAAAGAAAGGGATTATCATGAGCTTCATGGTGCATGCACTGCTTTTATTGATAGCATTGATCCCTTATTTGGCTTCAGAAAATCCACCCAAAGAACTAAGTGGAATCGTGGTAGCTTTTGGCGCACCTGATGGAGGATCATCCAATGCAAACCCCTTAGCTAATACGACTGAACTCGACGTGCAAGACACCCCTAAAGAAGATGATTCTCAAGACAATAAAGAGACTTCTACTTCACCCAATAATGAAACAGACACCAAAGATCCAGCACCATCGGAGCCATCCACTAGTGATCTTGAACCTGTTTCATCAACTTCAGATGTGACCGTCGCCGATAAACAAAAAGACGATCAGAAAAAAGCGGAAGCTGCTGAAGCAGAAAGATTGCAACGACAAGCTGAAGAACGTGCACGAATTGAAGCTCAAAAAGAAGCAGAGGCGAAAGCAAAAAAAGCAGCCTATGATCAAAGTAAGAGTAAGTTTTCAGATCTATTAGGAACAGGTAAAGGAAACAACAACAATGATGGCAATCAAGGAGATCCAAAAGGCGACCCCAATTCTGACGCTTTAAACCAAGTTGCAACAGGTTCTGGCAGAATAGGTGGAGGATTATCAAATCGTGGGGTAGTATATGAACCAGAAATCGAAGATCAATCCCAATACACAGGAATCGTTGTGGTTAAAGTATGTGTCAATTCAACAGGAAAAGTAGTAGAAGCCAAGTATACTCAAATGGGGTCCACTACCACAAATAAAATATTAGTTGATCTGGCTGTGAATGGGGCCAAGAAGTATACATTTACCGAGTCAGATGTAGAAATGCAGTGTGGTAATATTACGATTGAGTTTCGTGTTAAATGATTTTCAATTGCAAACAAAATCTTAATAACAACACATTATTAATAAACTAAATATAATTGGCTATTTTTGAGGCGTGAAAAATCTACTTGTCCTTTTTTTAGCTTTTGTTCTTATTCCTGTTTGTGCTCAAGTTAGTCAAGATATTGACGTAAATAAAATTACAGAAAGCATCCAACTGGACGGCATTCTAGATGAAGAGGCATGGTCAGAATGTAAGGTACATGCTAAAGACTTTTTTCAATATTTTCCGACAGATTCTATATTAGCACAAGAGCAGACGACGATTCGAATGGCTTTTGATGATGAGAATTTATATGTTGGTATTGAGTGTTTCACGAAAGGAAATAATTTTGTGATCCCAACACTCAGAAGAGATTTCAGAGCAGGTGGAAATGACAATATTACCCTTCTTATAGATCCGTTTAATGATGGCATCAATGCCTTTATGTTTGGAACCAACCCAGCTGGGGTTCAGAGAGAAGGACTTATTTCTGGAGCAGGTACAAGTCTAAATGGTTTTTCTACCAGCTGGGATAACAAATGGCAATGTGAAACAAAAATCTACGAGGACAAATATGTAGCAGAAATAGCTATCCCTTTTAGCACATTAAGATTCAATAAAAGTGGCAAACAATGGAGGTTCAATGCCTATCGATTTGATATGCAGACCAATGAACGATCCACATGGATTAATATACCTAGAAACCAATGGATTTTCAATCTGGGCTATATGGGGAAATTGAACTTTTCAGAAGAAATCAAAGCTACAGGGTCTAAGTTTTCATTAATACCTTTTGGAATTACTTCTTATGGACACAACGTCGAAGACAATGAAGACCCCGAATTCACCTACAATGTAGGGGGAGATGCTAAAATTGCCATTACTTCCGGTCTCAATCTCGATCTTACCATTAATCCAGATTTTTCTCAAGTAGAAGTGGATCGACAGGTAACCAATTTGTCCAGATTTGAAATTTCATTTCCAGAACGAAGGCAGTTCTTTCTTGAAAATGCAGACCTTTTTGGATCTTTTGGATCAGGAGGAATTAATCCATTTTTTTCCAGACGAATTGGTATCGTACAAGATACAGCAACCGATGAAAATATTCAAAACACCATCTACGGAGGACTCCGTCTAAGTGGTAAACTCAATAAGAAATGGAGATTGGGTTTATTGTCTATGGGAACAAAAAAGGATGATTTTGCCGGTCAACCTGATTTAAATTTTTCTGTGGCAACGATACAGCGAAACATTGGAGACCGATCCAATTTGGGCTTTATTTTGGTCAATCGGCAATCTATTAAACCCGACAACAATGATGCCATTGACAAATTCAATCGAGTCATAGGTGTTGACTATAATCTAGCAACAAAGTCAAACTTATGGGCAGGGAAGACCTTCCTACATAAATCATTTTCTGTCAATCAATTGGACAAAAGTTTTGCACATGGTTTGGATCTTACCTATAATAAACGAAAATATCTTATCAACTGGGCACATCAATATGTAGGAGGAGGATACGATGCTCAAGTAGGCTTTGTGAGAAGAACAAATTATTATCGGATAGAACCCGAGTTTCAATATTTTTTCTACCCTTCAAATAGTCCCATTAACAGAGCCAATCTGAATTTTGAGTTTGAACAGATTTGGATGCCGGGAAATGGAAGAACAGATCAGGAAGTAGAAATAGGTGCTAATATTGAATTTACCAATAACTCTAGATTTAATTTTGGGATAAGAAAACAATACATCTATTTGTTTGATGAATTTGACCCAACAGGTACTGATTCTGAAGTGCTCGCTGAGGATACAGAATATACCTACTATAATTTTCAGGCCAACTATAATAGTGATAATAGCAAGCGCTTTTCTTATAGAATTCGTCCTTTTTTCGGTCAATATTTTAATGGAATGCGCTACGGAACATCAGGGTCCATCAATTATCGTGTAGAACCTTTTGGATCAGTTTCTGTCAATTACAACGTCAACTTTTTTGACATGCCCTATCTAGATGAAGTAAAATCAACTGTTTTATTAGGGCCAAGATTTGACTTTACATTCACCAAGAAGATATTCTTAACAGCATTTTTTCAATACAATAGTCAAAGTCAGAATACCAATATCAATACTCGATTTCAGTGGAGATTTGCCCCAGTTTCAGACTTCTTTCTGGTGTATGCAGATAATTACTTTTCTGGAAACCCAAATGACCCATCTGATCGTTTTGCGTTCAATCTAAGAAACAGATCTATCGTTGCCAAGGTTACGTATTGGTTAAACATGTAATAACTCTATACCCTCAGCCTAGAAGAATAAAAACTCTAAACTAAAGTAGGTAAGTGTACCAATAATTAAGGTAAACAAAACGGCTAATTTGTAATTCAACCAATTATACTTGCGTGTTTTCTCTACAATTCCAACATCATACTCTTTTCTTCTAAACGTTGAAATAAATGTATTAGAGCCGCCTGTTTTGATAAGATTAACTCGGTTAGGTATTTGAATGATTTTGTTACGCATAGCTGTTTGATTTGATTTAATGATAACTTATACAAATCATACTTAATTTACCACTTTATACGATATACTTTAAGATAATAAAGATCAATTTCCCTTTTTTATAGGTCTGGTTTCAGTATGAATCACTTCTCCCCTACCTAGCATCTCTCTTTTCTTCTCTTCTATTAGCTTCTTATATTTAGCTACTTGTCCTTCCACATCCAGAGGTTTATTATTTTTATATCGATGATATGAAACGATGGTGAATTGAATCATGTGGTCATGGTCTCTTAAGCCCAATCGCCTCAAATACTCCACATATCGAGATCCTTCAATAAAATTCCAATAGACAAAGATCCATCTACCTAGGCCGAAATGTAATTTGGTAGCAATAACATCTTCAGGGGCATTGGTAAATTTTGCTTTTGCACCTTCTGGAGATAAATCATCCAATTCCAAAAATGCCTCCTCTAGATTAGCGGGTATGTATACTCCATTTATTCTAGATTTTTTGATATTCCTAAGATAAAGAGCTTCATAACCTTCTTCTCCTTTTGGGAATAGATTTTTGTTTTGAGCGGTTACTCCTGAACTAATTGCAATCCAAAATATAAAAAGATATGCGGTCCTAAAAAATTTCATGATATTACAACTTTATTATGTACACATATTATACGCAAGGTTAACTGTTTAATTACTTATTAGTATGTTAAGTTTCCTAAAATCTCTTGGAATTATTGAAATATGCTTGATGCAAGCTGTATTTTATTGTCTTTTATGGTTGTCCAATACATATTTGGCTACCTTATTTACGTTCATATTGGTTCCAATTTTTGCCTCATTACTTATCATTTCTCTTATTGCAGAACTCCTTGATCGTTCAAAAGTACCCAAGTGGTATTTCAAATTTATGTTTTTATCGGTGATCATACCATTGATTGTAGCAATGTTTTTTTATAATGCCAATGATGGATTTTTTGATTGGATGCAATAAATTATGCACTAAATATTTGGATGCATTTAATTCATTATATTGAGACATTTTTAATCAATCTACTCAAACCTGGTATGAAGTTCATATATCTCACATTGTTTTCATTTCTTACATTTTCTCTCTTTTCTCAAACGCAAAAAATAAACAAATGCAATCATGATCACTGGCTGGAAGCTATCGAAAAAACACACCCAGGGTACAATCAAAAAATCCAAGAAAGCTTTATTGCTTTTGGAAAACTAGAAAAATCTCCCAGAAAGTCCATCAATATTACGATACCGGTTCATGTAATCATTGTCCACCCTACTGGACAACCTATTGGTACTGGATCTAACCATAGTTTGGCTCATGTGCAATCTCAAATTGATGTTCTAAATCAAGATTTTGGAAGATATAATACAGATGCAGGAAACACTCCTGCTCAGTTTCCAGCCGCAAATACCGGTATCCAGTTTTGTCTGGCTACCGTAGATCCTGATGGCAATCCTACCGATGGCATAACTCGATATGCCTTCGACGGTAATTTTGACTCTAACGCTTCCACAATTCGATCTGAAACGAGATGGCCAAGAGAATCGTATTCCAATATTTGGTCGGCTCCGAATTTACCCTATTTAGGACTGGCTTCTGTTCCATCTCAATTTGGATTACCCCCTGCAAATGACGACTTCATTCACGTAGATGCTGCGACTTTTGGAGGACCTGGATTTGCAACTTTTCCAAACTATGACCTTGGAAGGACCACTACACATGAAATGGGACATTGGCTCGGTTTGTTCCATGTTTGGGCCAATAATGGTTGTGGAGTAGATGATGGCATTGCAGATACTCCATTGCAAGACGATGAAAACTTTGGATGTCCCAATCATCCTAGCCCAAGTTGTGGCAATTCGGGAGATATGTTTATGAATTACATGGACTACGTTAACGACAACTGCATGAATGCATTTACTCAAGGACAAGGAGATTATATGAATCTCATTCTATCTACTTCTCGCGCTAGTCTTAATGGATCTTCTTTTACTGCTTGTGCAACATCGGTACCACTAACCCTTTCAATACTCAACCAAGAAGATCCCAATTGTGCCGAGAGCAATGATGGTTTTATTTTAGTTGAAGCCCAAGGAGGAGAACCTGATTACACCTACTCTTTAAATGGTGGAACACTCACTTCAGATAATTTATTTACAGACCTTCCAGGAGGTACCTATACCATAGAAGTATTTGATTCAAATGGAAATACGACGAGCGTCACTACCTTTTTAAATACTCCTCTTCCTTTAACTGCTAGTATAAATATTATTCAAGAAAATATGTGTCCAAATGATAGTGATGCCAGTATCGAGATTCAGGTAGCTGGGGGAAGTAATCCGTATACCTACGCCCTTAATATGGGCTCTACACAAAATTCACCTGTTTTTGAGGATTTGAGCAATGGGTTTTATACCTATTCCATTGTAGATTTGAATGGCTGTATGTTTGAAGATATTTTTGAATTAACCGATACTTCAGGCATTGCAATTACGATCGACTCCACCTCCAATCTCATTTGCAGTAATGATAACATGGGTTTGATTGTAGCCTCTGCTGAAGGAGGTACAGGACCACTTACTTACTCCATCAATGGATTTGATTATCAAAACTCTGGAACATTCGAAGAGCTTGATGGTGGAGATTATTTTGTATACGTCCAAGATTCCATTGGTTGTTATGATAGTCTGGCAGTTACACTTACTGAACCTGACCCGTTCTTTCTCAGTTTGGAATCCATAGATGTAAGTTGTTTTGGATTAAATGATGGAAGTGTGATCGTGAATGCAATGGGTGGCAATGGTGGACCATATCAGTATTCATTTGACAGCATTACCTTTGGAGATGCCACGACATTAGATAGCCTGGTCGCTGGAGAGTATGATTTATTTGCATTGGATTCATTGGGATGTCTTGCTATTGCCTCATTTGAATTGGAAGAACCCGAAATTATTGAGGTCATTATTGATACCTTGATTAATATAGACTGCATTGGTGATTCAACAGGAGTTGCAAATTTATCTGCGATTGGAGGAAATGGTGATTATACTTTTATATTTCAAGGAGACAGCACAGCAACAGCTGAATATGAAAACTTAGCTGAAGGCACCTATGAGGTCTTAGTTGTTGATTCTGTGGGTTGTTCAGGAACCACCAACTTTACTATTGGAGCCAACAGTATGCTTTCCTTAGAATTAGTTTTAGAGCAAAACCCACCATGTACAGGAGGTTTGGGAGGCTCCATACAAGTAATGGCATCAAATACACAAGGAACAGTTATTTATGAAATCAATGGTTTATCACCTCAAGAAAGTTCAATATTTAATAATTTAAGTGCCGGTGATTATATCATAACTGCAACAGATTTATTCGGCTGTACTGCTTCATTAAACGTCACTTTAACAGAGCCTGAAAACCTATTTTTAAATACAGAAGTTCTTAACAATGTTACCTGTAATGGAGGCCAGGATGGTAATGTAACTGTAATGGCAACTGGCGGAACACCTCCCTATCAATATTCGTATGAATTGGATGGAACAGATCTTTCTACATTATCTGCGGGCAGCTATACGATGACCGTTGAAGATGCAAATGGTTGTATGGCCACAGCATCATTCGAAATAATCCAACCCAATCCATTGCAAATTATCATAGCAGAACAATTAGGCCAAGATTGTGATACTGGATTAGGAGCACTCATTGATATTGATGCCATTGGAGGAACAGGAGGATATGATTTTGAACTAAGTGGACCTTCAGGTACTATAACAAAAGAAAATGGTTTATTTGATCAGGTGATCTATGGTGCTCATCAAGTAAAGGTAACAGACTCCAATGGGTGCGAAACTAGTATGGAGGTATTTATTACATTAGAAAATATGTTTTACGCATCTATAGAAGGAGTATCAGATTTACTTTGCTTTGGTGATGAAGGAGGAGGATTGGATATGTATGTTCAAGGAGGACTAGGATCGATAACTTATCTTATTGATGGTGCCCCGATTGGAGACCTATCCAATTTGAATATAACAGCAGGAGACTATACCTTATCAATATTGGATGAAAATGAGTGTGTAATCGAATTGCCTTTCACATTGGAACAGCCTGAAGAATTACTTTTTAATTCAGATTATGATGAAGCAGCGGGAACGATTACATTACTTCCCTCAGGTGGCGTAGAACCCTATCTATATTCCTTTGATGGTGGGGCGACGTTCTCAGACAATAATACAACAGATGATCTCAGTGAGTTTCCTATTAATGCCGTGATCCAAGATGGGAATGGATGTGAAGTAGAAGAAGCATTGATTATTATTCAAAGTGTAAATAATTTGGATGATTGGAATATCAAAGCATATCCCAATCCAATCCAAGATTGGTTGATTCTTGATATGGATCTAACCAACCCAGCTGATGCTTCCATAGAAATATTTGACCTAAATGGAAGAGTAGTGTATAATATTCCGAGTAAAAAATACAACACAGGCAATAATTTTGTAAAATTAGACCTCAGCAATTTTGCTAGTTCAATCTATATTGTTAAAATTGCATCAGCGGAAGGTTACCGCTATATAAAAGTAACCAAGATGTAATTGTAATTCTCTTAATCTTTTCTGCCTCGGTCTTGTAAGCCGAGGCTTTTTTATTTTATATAAATAAGATGAATTGTAATCAAATAATAACCAATGTATTCATATTTCTATTAAAATAAAATAAAGTATGTTGGCTTGAAAAATTTTCTTCGCCAACATACTTTTCTTTGGATTATCTTGATAAGAAACTATGATAGGATTTCAGCAGAATTTCTAGTATTAAAACCCTAAATAGTGCATACTGTGACAAAAAATCAACATTATTTGAAGAATTGCTAAAATAGGTGTTGCTGATAACTGGAAAATTAAAAATAATCGTCCATAAACCATTTTTATAATCCAAACATGCACCCTCAATTCAATATTTTAAGCAACTCTTTTCGTTTTGTACGAGCTACTGGAATTTGTGACCCATCCCTTAAAACAATACAATGATCTTTTAAATTATAACTAGACAAAAATTTAAGGTTAATTAAAAAAGATTGATGAACTCTAAAAAAGTAATTCTCCATTTTTGGAATAAACCACTTGAGCGTCTTACACACCACGAGCGAATTATCTTTCATACATATAGATGTATAATTGCTTTCCGATTTCATATACAATATCTCTTCCATTCGAACAATTTTTCGTTCAGACATCAAAGGAATAGACAGCAATCCAAATTGATTGATATTCTCAATTTTACGGTTGGATGAGATCGGTGAAAGATTCAATTGTTTTACTATTGCCGGATTACGATGCATAATCTAATATTTATAGGATTGTTAAATTTATTGTTTTGGTAAAATAGTAGGACTCCTGAAAGTAATGACTTGGGGTTGTTCATGAAATTTAAAATTGAACAACCCCCTTTCATTTCTTTATTACCCTATTCGTTAAGTCGTAGATTATTTATTCCTCTTCACTGATAACGGACAATGAAGCTCCACTTTTGATTTTCAATGTAGCGGTGTTGTCAATAGTGAGTGACTTGACTATAATGATGGATCCGTCCATGATTTCAGGGGTATTTACTGTTGCTGGAATGACCACATCATCTTCGTGGGTAGGAATATAGGTAGGAGACCAATTGCAGGCCTTTGACCAAATCGCATCGATGTCCCCAGTCCAGGTTCTAAGACCAGCTGGTGCTGTTGTCCCTTCTTCATCGTATCCCATATCATAGCCGGAACCGATCGGTCGCATTTCTCCATCTAAATCTGTATCCGGTGCTATTGCTCCATTTGCTACATCCTTGGCGGGTGAACAAGGCCCTAGATGAAAATCACCCATGGCAGGATTTATAAACAAGGGATCCACATCTATATTACTCCCTGAATTACCATTGCCTTCAATCAAGGAATAAGTGATTACTGGATTTCCACCAATGATTTCTGTCCCGTTATCCCACAATATTGAATTGCTAATTATGGGATTGGATGCATTGGCATTAAACATTCCACCTCCATTTACTGCTGAATTTTTTGTAATCGTACAATTGATCAATTCCGGATGAGAATTATTGACATTAAACATTCCACCTCCATTTTGTATAGCTGCATTCTCTGCGATCAAACAATTGGTCAATATTGGTGAGGAAGAGTTTACATTGTACATGGCACCCCCATTAACCTTTGCAAAATTATCTTTAAAAACGCAGTTGAGTATTTGTGGAGAACCGCTGATATTGAACATTCCGCCTCCAACGTCTTTTGAATTTCCAGATTGGATGATAAAGCCATCCAGAACTGCTGAGGTGTCCACAACATTTGTAAACAATACGTAATAACTATTATCGGAAGTGTCATTCAAAACTCCAATATCGCCACTTAAAGTTGTCTGATGTACAGAAAGATTTCTACTTCCTCCTCCACTAGGGTATCCTCCAAGGATTTTCAAATTATTTCTCAATTCAAAGGATATAATTCGATCTGTTCCGGATGTAGGATAATACGTACCCTCTGCTACCCGAATTTCTGAAACACCAGGACACTGCATCGCCGTTTGCAGATCTGAAAAAGCATTGCTCCAATCTACACCTGTACTGTTCCCACCTACTATACTTGAATCCACATAAGCTACATTATTGACATAAGTGTCGTCTTCATCAAAACCGATATCATGGAAATCAAAAGCAGGTCTGATATCGCCTTCAAAATCTATTGTAGGGGCACCAACTGAGGTACCTGCCTCCTTCATTGGCGAACAAGGTTGTAGGTGGTAGTCTCCATTTATTGCATCTACAAATAAAGGATCTAAATCTAGATTTCCAACTCCTGCATATCCTCCTTTGACATTTGAATGATCTACAACAGCAGACCCTGAAATTTCAACACCTGTATTCCAAAAAATACAATTTGTTATTATCGTAGAATCCACATTTTCATCAGAATTATGTACGATGCCTAATACTTCATTATTTACATGATTTACAAAGGTACAATTGATAAGGGTCGGGGCAGATAAATAATTAATCATGGCCGCATAAAATGGAGCCGTATTCCCATCAAACAAACAATTAGAAATGATAGCATTTGAATGGGTATGATTCACCATTGCCCCTGTGTCATTGGTTCCACTATTTACCTTAAATACACATTGGGTGATCACAGGGTTTGAATTATCAAAATTATTAATGGCACCCACTGCAATCAGTGAATGGTTAGCAATGAAATTGCACTTTTGGATTAAGGGTGAAGAAATATTGTTGTAAACAGCTCCACCATATTGCGTAGAAGTATTTGAATTGAAATCACAATCAAGTATTTGCGGATCGCTGAGGTAATTGTGGATGGCTCCACCAAAACCTCCAGTATTATTGGTAAATACACAATCCTGTATCAATGGATCACTGTCAAAGTTGAAAATTGTACCTCCAGCTTCTGAGACATTATCTTCAAATGTACAATTCAAAATCTTTGGATGGGACTCAAAGTTTCGGATGCCCCCTCCTTCTTTACCAGGAGCATCTGCTTGGTTGGCATTTCCCAATTTGATTACAAAGCCATCCAATACTGCTGTAGAATCAATTCCCTCATTTTTAATAACATTATAGGAGTTATCTGAATTATCCCCAATAATGCCAATGTCACCACTGAGTATGGCAGGATGAAGGTTCCAGTCTCTAACACCACCACCAGTAGGATACCCTCCATAAAGGCTAAGGTTATTACGCAATGAAAAGGAAAGAGACCTATCCCCTGAGGAAGTTGGTACATAGGTGCCTTCTGCCACATGGACCTCCGTGACATTGGTGCAGTAAAGAGCATCTACCAGATGAGTGTATGCATTGGCCCAGTCTCGTCCATCATTATCTCCAGTGGCCTGTTCGTCCACATAAACAATTGATGGAGGTATTGGCTCTGTTGCCTCATCGTATCCGATATCAACTCCGCCAAATGAGGGCCTTGAATCGCCTTCAAAATCAACACTTGGTGCTCCATCCATTGCTCCTATGTTTCTCATTGGAGAACAATCCTCAATATGGTAATTGTGATTAAGAGTATCCATAAACATTGGATCAACATCAACATTCCCAACTCCTGCTATCCCTCCTTCCACATTAGAATAAGTTACAGCTCCAATAGTATACCCCAATTCTACTCCTGGATTTCTAAATATAGAATTTGTAATAATGGGAGGGTCAATACTGAACAAGACTCCATTCACTCCAGCTGTATTTCCTGTAAATGTGCAATTCATAATTTCTGGAAATGAACCATTTATACTGTAATAACAACTGATATTAGGTGAATCATTTCCATAAAAAAGACAATTTGTAAATTTTGATATGCTTGTACTGTTTTCTAATATTCCTCCTGCGATTGAAAGGGCTTTATTAAATTTGAATACACAGCGATTGATGTTTTGAGAAGAAAAGGAATTGTAAAGGGCACCCGCTTCAAGAATAGCCAAATTATTAGAAAAAATACAATCATTAAAACTGCATGACGAAATTTCTCCATTAAATACAGCTCCACCATAGGTACCTTGATTGTTATCAAACGTACAATTCTTAACAACAATAGAAGAAGCAGAATTGTAAATGGCTCCTCCTCTGTCATACGGGAATCCAGCATTTGCATTTCCACCCGTAATAGTAAATCCATCGATCACAAAAGTGGAATCTAAGTTGATATTGTAAAAGATATGATGTGAATTATCTGCCATATCACCTTGAACTCCTATATCTCCGCTTAAGATGGTCGTATTGTTTTCCCAGTCTCTTTGCCCGCCTCCTGATGGGTATCCACCAAAAATGGAAAGATTATTCCTAACAGGAAAAGCAACTGTTCTGTCTGTTCCCGATGTTGGGTAATATGTACCTTCTGCAACATGTATTTCGGTGATATTTTGACAAAACAATGCATCTGTAAGATTGGTGAATGCATTTTGCCAATCTCTTCCATCGTTATCTCCAGTTGCCAGACTGTCGACATATACCAATGTCGGTCCCGGAATAAGGGTCGTTTCATCATATCCTATATCAATACCATTTCCTAAAGGCCTTGGATCTAAATCATAATCTTGTGCGGGAGCCCCCACTGCGGTTCCTGCGTCCTTCATAAGCGAACAACCTAATATATGATAATCATCATTAGATGCATCAACAAAATTTGGTTCAACATCAAGATTTCCTGTTCCTGGATATCCTCCTTCTATGTTTGAATACGATACATTTGACGAACCAACAATTTCAGTCCCTGGATTCCGTAGTATTGAATTTGTAATTGTTGCGGATGCACCTCTTTGGATAGCCCTATTTCCAATGTTTTCTGTCAACGTACAATTTATAATTTCAACATTAGAATTACCTACACCCAAATAACAACTAAAGCTACCTTCATTTTTATAGAAAAGACTATTGGTCAATTTTACAGAAGAATTAGCATCAAAAATGGTAGTTATATTATTGAACTTAAATACACATCTGTTGAGATTCAGCGAAGATGATAGATTATAAAAGCCCGCACCTCTATAAGATGCCACATTTAAAGAGAAAATGCAATTATCAAACGTAGAATAAGAATTTTTACTATATACAGCTCCACCAATGACTGCTTGATTTTGATCGAAAATACAATTTCGAATTATAGGGGATGAAAAATTATTGAATATTCCTCCACCATATTGATAAAATCCACTACCATTTGCATTTCCAAAAGCAATGGTAAACCCATCCATTACAAAAGTAGAATCTAAGTCTTCGTTAGAAATGACATGGTACGAATTATCTGTAATGTCATCTTGAACACCAATATCTCCGCTCAAGATCGTAACATTATTCTCCCAATCTCTTACGCCGCCACCTGTAGGAAATCCACCCAAAATTGTCAAATTATTACGCATGACAAATGATGCAAATCGATCCGTGTCTGAAGTAGGTTTATAAGTTCCTTCTGCCACATAAATCTGTTTTGCTGGAATACATTTCAATGCATCCTTTAAATCTGTAAACGCATTGGCCCAATCCAAACCCGTATTATCCCCGGTTGCATTTTGATCTACGTACATGGTATCTATAAATTCTCCTGCAAATTCGTCAAAGCCCATATCATAGCCCAATCCAATAGGTCGTACATCATACTCAAAGTCTTGCGCAGAAGCACCTATAGATGTTCCATTATTTATTGCTGAAGAACTGTTACTTAAACGAAAATCATTATTCGGTTCATCCAAAAATTGAGGATTGCAACTTAAGTTTCCCGTACCGGTATAGCCTCCATCTATCAAAGAATAGGTCACGTTTGCTGTCCCCGATATTTCTGTGCCATTGTTCCAAATAATACAGTTCTTAAATATAGGTACAGAACTCGCTTCTAGGCTGTAAATACCACCAGCCAGCGGAGCTGAATTTTTAGCTATTGTACAGTGGGTAAATGAAGGTGAACTTGTACTATTATTGAATATTCCTCCCGCATCTGTATCAGCATTATTATTTGCAATCAAACAATTGGTAAGCGCAGGAGATCCATGATTAAAGTTCAACATGCCTGCTCCTCTATATGCTGATGTATTTTGGGAGATCGTACACTTGGAGATTGTGGGGTAGCTAAAATTATAATTTGACATTCCAGCCCCACCAAATAAGGCATAATTATTTGAGAAGGTACAATTTTCTATTATTCCACTAGAATTATTAAGATTAATCATGCCAACACCGATCCTTCCAGTGTTTTTAATCATCTTACAATTCAATATTTTTGGGCTGGAGTTATCATTAAAAATACCTCCACCAAACGTATTGATGCTTGTAGTCCCGTCTACTCCATACGCTTCTGTAATGGTGAATCCATCTAATATAGCGCTACCATTCAAGAAATAGTTGGCAATTACATGA
Organism: Saprospiraceae bacterium; assembly: GCA_029212405.1. Taxonomy (GTDB): domain Bacteria; phylum Bacteroidota; class Bacteroidia; order Chitinophagales; family Saprospiraceae; genus CAJXUU01. The sequence continues at coordinate 22,068 of JARGNR010000044.1, read as the reverse complement.
AAAGAGTTATCCAGGCTATCACCTTGAGTTCCAATATCTCCACTTAGTATAGTCGGATTAGCATCCCAATCACGATCACCCCCGCCAGATGGATATCCTCCTAATAAGGTAAGGTTATTTCTCATCGAAAAAGAAATACTTCTATCTGAGCCATTGGTTGGGGTATAGGTTCCTTTTGCTACTCGAATTTGAGTTGCCAAATTGCAATTTAGTGCTTCTTGTAGATCGGTAAAGGCATTGGCCCAATCGAATCCAGAATTATCTCCTGCTGCACTGGAATCCACATAAATTATCGATGAAATTTCCGTTGTATTTTCATCATATCCCAAATCAAAGCCGCCGCCAAATGGACGTACATCCCCATCAATATCAATTGTTGGAGCATTTACATTTGTTCCCGCATCTCTAGCCCATGAACATGCTTCTATATGAAAATCTCCATTTTCGGCATCTACAAAATTTGGATGCTTATCAATATTTCCTACCCCCGAGTATCCACCTTCTACTATCGAATATGTAACAGTTGATGTACCAACTATTTCATCATCATTACTCCAGAGTATACAATTCGTAACCTGTGGAATTGAAGAAGTACCATCAATGTAAATTGCCCCACCTTGCGCAGCAGTATTCTCTACAATTGTGCAATTTGTTAGAATCGGATTTCCGGTTCCAGAAGTAAATAAACAGCCTCCACTTGTTGAAGCAGTATTGCCACGGAATAAACAATTGATGTACGTAGGAGAAGACTTATTATTGGATATTCCTCCTCCACTCGTAGCTGCCATATTACCCTCAATAATACAATCATTAAAGAATCCTGAGGAAGTTTCATGTAGTATTCCAGCTCCATATTCCGAAGAACGATTGCCGGATATAATACAATTGTTTACCATCGGGGTTGAATTGAAAATATTGACCATCCCACCACCACGAACACTGCTATTATTTTGGAATTTGCAATTTGTTATCGTAGGACTTGCATTGGTATTGTACATTCCACCTCCATATGAATTAGGACCCAGCGTCCCATCGTCGGCATGACCCTCAGTTATAGTAAAGCCATCTATTTCAGCAGTAGGATTAAGTCCACTATTATACATGACATGATATGAATTATCTAAACTGTCACCGACGACACCGATATCCCCACTTAATATGGTTTCATATAATTCATAATTTCTGACACCCCCTCCTGTAGGAAAACCACCAAGAATTTTCACATTGTCTTTCATATTGAAGGAAATCGATCTATCTGCTCCCGAAGTAGGTGTGTAGATTCCTTCAGCCACTCTGATTTCAGTTACATTTGGACATGAAATTGTTAATGCATCCATAAGACTGGTAAATGCATTCTCCCAATTATTACCTGCGCCATTTCCAGTTGCACTTTGGTCTACATAAAGTGTATCTCCAGCACAAACTCCACTTCCTAAAAGATCAAAACCCACCAAACTTTCTCCACAATCGTTACTGATAATTTCAATCGAAGAACTATACGATCCAAAATTAGGTGGTGTAAATGTCACATCAAAGGTGAGATTTTCTCCTTGCATTATAACTAACGGCCCAGAAACCGAAAGTTGAAAATAACCGTCAGAACTGGTGATGGTATCAATATTTAAATCACCAATACCCAGATTTTCGATAGTATAGGTAAATGTAGAACTAGATTGAATTATAACATCTCCAAAATCAGTTCCTACCGCCAGCGTATCCACTGCAATTTCAGGAAGTAAGAATACTTCTTCGTCATACCCCAAATCGATCCCTGCTCCTATGGGCCGTACATCTCCATCCCAATCCGAAATTGGTGCTCCAGAAGTGGTTCCAATATTTTTAATAGGAGAACAAGGTAAAATATGATAATCATCATTAGCAACGTCAATAAAGAGAGGATCCAGATCTACATTACTGGTACCGGAATATCCTCCTTGTACATCACTATAATCCACATTTGCCATAGACCCGGATATTTCCGTTCCATTGTTCCATAAAATACAATTGGTAAGCATCGGATAGGAAATGTCAAAATTTGAAATCCCACCCCCATCAATTACAGCTGTATTATCAGTCAGCGTACTATTCGTGATAATTGGACTACTCACAATCGCATTCACTATAGCTCCTCCAGAAGCTCCAGTAGCATTTTCATAAAAGAGACAATTGATGATCTCCGGAGAAGAATACTGATAATTGTACATTCCTCCGCCCCAAAACGTAGAACTATTATTGGAAATTATACAATTGCTAATATGGGGAGAGGAAAAATCATAATTATAAATGCCGCCCCCATAGAATGCTGTATTGTTATAAAAAAAGCAATTCGTGATGGTAGGAGAACTATTTACATTTAGCATTCCTCCTCCTATACTATTTTGGTCAATTTCGTAATTCGCATTACCATTAACAACATGAAATCCATCGAGTTGGGCAGTTGCATTCAGCCCATAATTATCGATCACCTGATAGGAATTATCCGATGCATCCGGTGTTCCAATATTACCATCCAAAATGCTCTGATATGTATTCCAATCTCTTGTTCCTCCTCCATTTGGGTATCCTCCTTTGAGTATTAGATTGTTTTTCATATTAAAAGCATTCAGCCGTACACCGGTTTCACTGGGTTTATACGTACCTTCAGCAACTCGAATTTCAGAAATATTGCTACATGCACTGGACAATGCGTCTTGAAGACTGGTAAATGCATTGGCCCAATTCGAACCATCATTATTTCCACCCACAACATCATCATCTACATAAAGAATGCTCCCTCCAGGGCACACCACGGATCCAAAAACCTCGATTTCTCTCCATGCTATCCAGGACGGTGATGAAGTTATTTCAACCTTAATTCCATCTGTGGTTATCGCATTGGGATAATAAAATGTGATGGTATCATAATCTGTAGTATATAAAGTAGTATCCTCCAATACTACCCAATTACCGTAATCCTGATATACTTTAGTTGTGGTAACTCCATCAGGAGCTTGAGATGTAATCAATCGAATAGAATCCACTATATGAGAAACTCCAAGATCTACTTCAATCCATTGTGGTGCAAAACCAGCAGCATTCCAAATGGTTTCAATATTATGGTCAAATGCTTTGTCAGGAGTAGTGTTAATATCCAAAGCAGCAGAGGCCACATAATTTTTGTTTAATGCTACATTAATTTGGGGATATGCAGGTGTAGTCAACACTAGAATAAACAAAATCTGTCCGATTATTTGCCAGTATACATTCAACTTCTTCATTGGTGCTTTTTATTTAATTTGTAAGAATGCCTTTCGATCAAATGAATCCTTTAATAGTATAAAACTACGGGGAGAGCTTCCAATATTTAAATGATTGGTGCGAACTGACCTAGATCAGGTGTGAAATGGTAAAAATCTGGTGAGAACTATTTTAGGAGTTGCGTCTACCAAAGAAATCTGTAGTGCATGAAAAGAGATTACCCCTCGATTTCATATACTTAATACCAAAATATGCCTACTTCCAACCAAAAAAGTTGAAATCACATGTAAAACAGCAACCTTGTGAAAAATGAATTTTCTACCTGTATGGAAGATCTTACTAATTGCAATAAACACTTCGACGAATTAATCCATCATTTAAATGTGCTGGCATCTGAAATGGTAAGGCAATCACAGCTGTCCCAAATGGAAAACTTAAGCGAAATTGATGGCCCTGAAGCGGATTTCAATACGGAGCGGATTTCAAAAAAGAGAGACGAAGAAAATGAGCAATCAGCCTAGCTGGCGGCCTTCAAATCTTTAAACTTTATAACGATTTGTGAACCATTCTTATTTTCAATATTGAGGTCTCCTTTTAATTGTTTAGTACCTAGTGAGTTAACCAATTTAAGCCCAAGACTTTTCGATTTTTTGATATCTAAATCTGATGAGATCCCAATACCGTCATCAGAGACAGAAAGTAGATATTCATTATTTTCGTCCGCTTCAATTTTGATGTCTATTTTGCCATTCTGGCGCCCTTCGAATGCATGTTTGTAGGCATTTGACACCAATTCATTTACGATAAGCCCAATAGGTATCGCCGTATCAATATCAAAACTCACATGGTCTGCATCTATTGAATAGGCGATAGTCTGAGATTCATTTTCAAAAGACCTTGATAAATGATTCATTAATTGATGCAAGTACTTTTCCATATCAATAGATGTCAGGATATCGGTTTGATAAAGGTTTTGATGAATCAGTGACATCGCTTCTATTCGGTTTTTCCCTTCATTGATACTGCTCAACACTGAATCGTCGGTAATTTTTTTGGATTGCAGATTGAGCAAACTGGATATGATTTGTAAATTGTTTTTTACCCTGTGATGAATCTCTTTCAACAAGGTTTCTTTGACTTCCAAAGATTCCTTGATTATTGAACTTTGCTTTTCTATCTCTAAATTCTTCTCCTGCAATAGGCGATTTGCTTTCTGTTTGATTCTGGCCCTGTTGTAAAACAAACCTGCTACCAGTAAGAGCATCAATCCTCCCAATAAAGAAAGGTTTCTGACCAAATTCGTTTTACGAATAATTTCTTTTTGTAATAAGGTTTGTTTTTCCAAATTTTCAATTTTCAACTCCTTCGCCTCAGCTTCGTAGGCCGTTTGCATTTTAATGGTCTCAGAATCATTCCGTTCCATCAATAAGTCGGTCTCATTCTTTGAATAAAGCTTTTGGTATTCGAACGCTTTTTCAATATTTCCCAATTTGTAATAGGAAGTAGCCAAATCTTCCACGGCCAGATTTTCTTCTCGTTTTGTTTGTATTGATTTTGAAATTTCTATAGACTTTTTCAAATAAGGAATAGCTTCTGCTGGCCTTTCCATTTGATTCATGAGTCTTCCCATATTCAAATTCATAACGGCAATCTTCAGCTTCTGATCCGTCTCCTCAGCATATTTCAGTCCCAGCAAGTAATAGTTCTGGGCATCGTAGAGATTATTCAGGTTTCTGCTTGATGTCCCTAAATTTTTATACGCATATACCAAACCACGTACATCTCCCATTTCTTTCCTCAAGTCCAAATCTATTTGAGCATACTTCATAGCCTCTTCATGCTTACCAAATCTATTATACACAATGGCAATCCCCTGAGCTGCCGAAGCTTGTCCATCTTTGTTTTTTGTCGCCTTCGACAAGTCATATGCCTTCAAATAATACTCCGCTGATTTTGCGTCGTTTTCAATGTAATAATGGAGTGATCCGATATTCCCCGCAATTTTTGAAGCACGCACCAAATTCCCAATACTTTCTGCCAGTTCAACTGCCTTAATATAATAGGACAGTGCTGTTTGAGCATCGCCCTGATAATCGTATATAATGCCCGTAGCATTGAGCACATTAATTTCTAAATCGATATCCTTTACCTCCCTTGCAATTGCCAACGCCCTCTCGTAATTCCCCAATGCCTCCTTATATTTCCCTTGCCGTTCATTCAGATCCCCAAACCCTTTCTCTGCTTGTCCTATTCCATTCCTATAGTTAATGGATTTACTGTATTCCATACATTTTTCATAACTTTCCAATGACTTTTCACTGTTCCCTTTTCTTCTGAACGTATATCCGGCTATAGACAAAAAATCAGCTTTCATTTCACTGGTAGTATTGGCCCCCATTCGCTCCAAATTATCTACAATGAGTTCCATACTTTGATCAAACACACCATCAATAATCATATTTTCTGACTGTTGTAATTCAACCCTAGATACCAATTCTGGATGAGAGAGTAATTTCGCTTTTGCCTGGGCTTCTTTTGCAACTTCTATGGCTTTTTCAATATCAATATATTGGTACTCCTTTGAAATTTGGATCATGAGCTCAACCTGACGCACTTCGTCCGTTGAATTCAAAAGTAGATTCTGCAAGCTGTCTAATCTTCCGCTTTCGGAAAAACATACAGTAGGAATTAATAAGAGGTAAATCAATAAACACTTGAAACGCATATCGCTTACTTTTATTAAAATATATTGAGTTGTGATTTCAGTTTATCTGCATATTGTTTTGAAATGGGCACCTCATATTTCCCAACCAGGACTTTTATCGGAGAAAAATTATGGATATAATCCAGATTGACGGCATATGACTTATGGGTACGAAACAGACGGTCATAATTTAATTGCTCAATAAATCCACCAATAGTGGCTCGAATCGTATACCGATTATCCTCTAAATAGATATCCAAATAATTATCACTCTTTTGGACGTACAAGATTTTGGGAATATCTACTTTCACAAATCTATCTCCATGCTTGACAAATATGGAATCATTAAAAATCGTTATGCTTTCATCCTCTTTTTTGCGCTCTGCAGGTTTCGAAAAGCTTGCCATTGCGATTTCAATGGCTGTCACCAGCTGTTCTTTTTTAAATGGTTTGACTAAATAGGAAGCAGGTTTCGTTTTCTTCGCGCCTTCAATGGTTTTTTCATCCACCAATGCACTTGTATAAATAAAAGGTACAGGATTCTTTTTATTAATGTAATGACCGATATCAATCCCAGTTTTTTCTCCCTTGAGACTGATATCCAACAAAATCAAATCGGGTCGATCATGATCAATGGCATAGATCGCCTCATCATAATCAGTTGCCTGTTCAACAACATCATAACCATTCTCTTCCAACATCATCTGTATGTCATCAGAGATGATTATTTCATCTTCAACGATAAGGATTTTCATTAAGGGTATTTTTCAAAGCTAATTTTACAATTGGATTCACTTAAAGGATGAATACTATACATTCAGATACCCCTATACAATCCAAATTAAATATGAATTTGAAGATAAAATTAATTTTAAAAAAATATTGAAACATTTCCAATATTATAATTCATGCGAAGGTCAGAAGTTCTTGCTGTATACAAAAATATATAGCATGCAAATGAATATGTAATCACAAAATCTACTATAATTATATAGGTAGCCTTGTACTTCTTATCGATTAGATGGATGTATATGACTTCAGACCTCAGCATAAAACTTGAAACTTTCAAGAATAAAAGAAAGTATTGAATCTTGGTGCACTTCTTCTCAATTAAACAGTGTTCTGCCTTAATTTAAATAAGACTACACGTTGACATTAATTAAAAATAAACCTCTGAATTATTTCAAAATTCTATTGGGTAAGCGTAAGGTCACTCACATACACTCTAGTTTCACCATTCTCGAATTCTACATCAACCATCATAACAAATACACTTGGATTCATTTTCCTACCATTGAATGTGCCATCCCAGTTAATAATATCTTGTACATAGTGGTTCGATAGAGAAAATACTACATTTCCCCACCGGTCAAAGATAGACAAGCTTCGAATGATGGTTCCTGGATGATTTGAATATAAAATGAATTCATCATTTATACCATCATCATTGGGGCTAAATACATTGGGAAAATAGATCTCATTCATCAGTTCTTCAACAATCAAATTTAACTCTATAATTGTTTCACATCCATATGCATCTGTCACAGTTACTGCTATTACTTCCGACTGACTGGCCATTATGGTTATGCCTAAACATTGATTTTCTTCATTGCTTATTGCGCAGTCATAACTATTCTCGACTTCCCATGTGGTGGTGTATCCCAAAAATTCTTGATCATCCTCAATGACTAACTCTACAAACACCATCTCATCTGCAAATACTACAATTTCGTGTTCAGACAGAGTTACTTCTATCTTCGGAACTTCCTCTATTTCAATTGTTTCTACCGCCACAATACATTGTTCATTGATTTCATAGGACAACTCATATTCTCCCGGCAGTAGTCCATAAATTTCATTCTGATTGGATATTTCTACGATTTCACCATTCAAATAATAGGTGAGCTCTTCAATATTTGCTCCATTTAAAATAAGAGTTCTCAATTCATCCAGACAATCATTGGGTAATAATTCTATTTCAATATCAATACTATCTAATCCATATACTGAAAATGTTTCTATAACCAAACACCCATTGTCATCTATAACTGTAACATTATACATTCCCGCATCGAGCCCCTCTATGGTTTGACCAAGACCTGAATTACTCCACATGGCCTCGTAAGGTCCATTTCCACCCTGAATTTGGATACTTATTTCCCCATCTTGAGTTTCAAAACAACTAATATCTTGTGTTTGACCTATAATACTTATTTGATCTGGACTGACAATATTATATTCTTCAGTAACCAATTCAGCCCCACTTCCATCAGTCAATGTAGCCCAGTATTTTCCATTACAAAGATCTATGGCAGCAGCTTGAGTTTGTCCATTTGACCAATTGATCACATAAGGTTCAACCCCGCCTTCAATCTGTAATTCTACCTGTCCCATACAATCATCGTAACATAAATTATGAGTAACAACTGATTGAAAAATGAGAGGGCTGCTTTCTAATGTGAAGGATAAGGTTTTGATACAATTATTTGCATCCACTACAGTGACTGTAATGACTCCGAACCCCAGACTATTGGCTACACTTCCCATTTGGCCATCACTCCAACTGATAGAATAAGGTGGCGTTCCACCTTCAACATTGATGGAGATGGCTCCATCATTATTTGCCGAACTTGGATTTACGATCGATGCAGTAGTTATTTCTAATTCTGAAATTGATTCAATAATATATTCTTGCATCACAGTACACTGGTTCCCGTCTGTCATTGAAACAGAATATGAATTTCCAGGCAAAATTTCAATTTCTGATGTCACTTCTCCTGTGGACCATAAAAAGGAATATTCAGAAAGCCCTCCTACCCCTTCTATTTTGATTAGTCCCGATTCTTGAGAACACAAAGGCAATTCAATAGCTTCGTGAATATATAGAGAATCAGGAGAAGTAATTAGGTATATTTGATTCGTCTCACACCCGTTACCATCGATAACTGTCACTGAATACTCACCAGTCGATAGATTTTCTAAACTTTCCGAATTTTCATTGGTATTCCATAAAATTGAATAAGGTTCTTCACCTCCACTTATTTCTAAGCTTATTGAACCATTCGACTGGCCGTAACATAAATTGTCTACAACCATTTCTTCTAACTGCAAATCACTATTCTCCGATAGTATAAATGTATCTACTTTACTACAACCTAAATCGTCCGTAATGGTCAAATAATAAATGTCTGCTATCAAATTATTGATCTGATTAAGGGTATCTCCAGTACTCCATTCATATGCTATTGGAAAAGATGCAGTCGTAGGAGAAATTGAAATAAGACCATTATTAGCACCATTACAATCAGGATTTAACAACACAGATTCATAATTTATTTCTATTCCTTCTGTCAATACAAATTGATCACTATAAAAGCATCCAAAACTATCAATTAGGGCAAATTCATATTCTCCAGGTGATAAATTGTATCTATTCTCATTCGTGGACCCATCGTCCCAAAGAAGACTGAAATCTATTGCATTTGTAATTTCCAATTCAATACTTCCACTATCTTCACCAAAACACAAGCTATTCGTTGTTGTGGCTGTTATACTCACATTAGAATTGACAGAAACATTATATTCCTCGATCTTACTACACCCTACTGCATCGATCACTGTTACAACATAATGGCCAGGAGCCAAGCTATCTATTATCATGGCATCATCACCATTCGACCATGTAAGCATATATGGCCCTTGCCCTTCTGAAATTTCTAATGAAATGGTACCATCATTTTCTCCACTACAATTCACAGGAAGTATTGTCTCTTCAATTTGAATATCTGTATTTGATAATACTTCAATGGAATCTTCAATAATACACCCATAATTATCCGTAATCGTCACAAAATACCAACCTTGATCCACATCTATCAAGTCTTCCGTAATTGAATCATTGCTCCAAAGTATGTCAAAAGGACCTACGCCATTATTGATAGACATATTCACAGCACCTCCTTCAACTCCATCGCATCCAGCAGGATTAAGCTCAAAATCAAGTTCCAATATGGGAATAGAATCAATCACAAATGTGTCTAATGAAATACATCCAGAAAAATCAGTTACTGCCACTGTATATACTCCAGTTCCTAAGTCAAATAAAGTATCATTTTGACTCCCTGTATTCCAAAGATATGAATAAGGGCCATTACCTCCTGAAACAATAAGCACTAATTCTACGTCAAATGTATTTGTACAAATTGTATCTTCAAATTGCGCAGAAATAGAAACTTCAGGAGGGTCTTCGATGGTCACAGTGCCAGAAAACGGTGCTCCATCTGTATCCGTAACTGTATAAGAATACATCCCTGAGCATAATTGAGTAGGGTTAAACCCAGATAAATTAATATCATCCCAAGTGATGGAATACTCTGAATTATCACCATCAATGGTAATCAAAATACTCCCATCACATATAGAAGCACAAGATGGACTTTCCACTATTTCGACAGCAACAAAATTGCTGATAATCACAAAATCAAACACCTCCGTACATCCATTTGCATCTGTAACGGTAATAGAATAGGATCCTGGCGCTAAATTATCATCTGTTGGCTGATCATATCCATTGCTCCATGCATATATATAGGGCATTTCTCCTCCTGCACTTGTAACCCCTGCACCCCCAGGATTCCCCATCTCAGGCTGCACCACAGTCAAGTTATTTATGAAAGGCGAAGGTGTATCCACGGTAAAATTCGCCACCCCAAAACATCCATTATCATCTATTACCGTTACTGTATAATCTCCTGCTTCCAAACCATTAATTTCCTGATCACCAGATCCATTACTCCAAGTATAAGAAAGTGGCGGGTTCAAATTATTTGCCATGACTGTAATACTACCAGTAGGTATGCCAAAACAAAGGATATCAACAACCTCTCCATTTACTTCTAACACATCAAGGTCGATATCGACAAAAATGGGGTCAGATTCTGTACAAATGGTGCCATTATCTGCTACCACATAATATTCACCAGGAAAATCAGAGGATAATTCATATGGATTTGTAATCCCATCAGCAATGATTTGACCATCCAAATACCATTGATAGGAAGCTCCAACAATATCATCAATGTATATGAATACACCATTTACACAATCTCCATCTACTGTGGCCTGAACATTACTAGGCTCTGCAATGACAAATGTTTCTGTTCCTGAACACCCATGGTCATCCGTAACTGTTACTGTATATTGACCAGGTCCAATTGAAGCAAGATCTTCCTCTGTAGCACCATTACTCCATTCAACTTCATACGGAGCATTAGGACTATTAATTGTGATATCAATCATACCATCGTTATTTAATATACATTGAATCTCAGTGATCTCACCATCGATTTCCAAAACATTACTTTCAATTTGCACATCTATCGGATTTGACAAGCTACAACTCGGGCCATTGATAACCATGACCTGATACTCTCCTTCGGCACTGGCATCATCTACTACATAAGGATTTGAAGTTGCTCCGGCAATAGCAACACCATCTAAATACCATTGAAATTGGGAACCAGATGGATTGGGAAGCTCAATCGTTACTCCATCCAAACAATCTCCAAAAGAAGTTAAGTCTCCTTCTAAATTGGGAACAATAAAGTCACCGCTAATTTGTATATCGTCTAAGTAATGATAATTTATACCCGTTAAGTTACAATCCATTCCAAATGCAATAGCCTCAGCATTTATATTTGGGATAAAAGAAGAAGAAACAAATAACCAACTATCGTTCTCCACACCATTAACAGGAATACTTGCCAACAATTCCCATTCTTCATTATCAGATAAACATCCAGCAGAGAAGGATTCACTCATTAGAAAATTATTGCAATCTGTGGTGCCAAATATATTTAAATTGGTATTTAATGGCGATTCATAGATGCCAAGACTATTGAATCCAATACTAAATGTTATGTTATAAGTACTGCCTGCTAGCAAACTATTTTCAAGACACGTTCCAATGGTTTCCAAATAGTTTTCCTGTGTAATCATTCCAACGGCCCCTTCCCCAGACGGTATTGGCATAGGAATAACAGGTAAAATATTTCCTCCAATATAATCACATGTATTAAAATAATCCGATGTACCAATATTGGCTGGCCCCCAACCATCATTGAGACAATAAATACCAGTACTTGGTCCGCCCGTAAAAGAAGATGGACAGCAAGAAAAATCCTCAAAGTTTCCAGAAACTTCTTGAAAAATCAATTGACCACAATAACAATCACTCCCATCTTGTATATCTATTAAGCCATCTCCATCATCATCAATACCATTAACACAATCTTCTTGTGCATAAGATATTACCGATATTAAAGTAATAATAAAAATAAGCAGATATCTAAAAAAGGGCGATTTCATTGTTACATACGGTACAGTCTTGCAATTTATTTAATTTCTAATTTACTAAAAAAAAGTCACATTCTTATCATACACCCCTATTCTCAATCTCTTTCACAGATCCGATCACTTAAAGAGATCGGATCTGTGAATTTTTTTTGTGTTTTTTGTATCTTAATTATGTTATGAAACGTTTAGATATCTCTGCTAACAAATAACTAGGTAAAATCATAGTTGTCAATGATAAAAAAAGTACTAAAAATAACAGGGCTTCTATTGCTTGCCTTACTAATTGCTGTATTGGCAATCCCCTATTTTTTCAAGGATCGAATTGTCGAAACTGTAAAAACTGAAATCAATAAAAACATCAACGCAAAAGTTGAGTTTACCGATGTAAACTTATCCTTGGTAAAAAGCTTTCCCGATTTCAATTTCACACTTGATCAACTCTCGGTTACAGGAATTGATGAATTTGAAAACGATACATTGATTGAAGCCGAAACTATCGAATTATCCTTAGACCTGATGTCTGTCCTTAGTTCAGGAAAGCCTTTAGAAATAAACACCATTTCTCTTCAAAAACCTTTTATAAACATCAAGATATTGCGGGATGGAAAAGCGAATTATGATATTGTTAAGTCTACCGATACACCCGCTGAAGATGCTGCCTCTGAGAACGAAAAAATCCAGGTGCAGTTGCAAGCGTATACGATTACAGAAGGCAAATTTATATACGATGATCGATTAGGAGCCACGTATTTGGAGATGGTTGATTTAGACCATAACGGGAACGGAGCGTTTACCCAAGATGTATTTGACTTCAGTACAACGACGGATATAGGATCAATAACGGCTAAATCTGGAGGAATTACATATTTGAATAAAGCAAAAGGAGATATTGACCTGAATATTCTTGCGGATATTCCCAATTCAAAATATACAATTAAGGAGAATGCTATTGGCATCAATGCTTTACAATTGAATATGGAAGGTTTTATACAGTTGGTAGGGGATAAAATCGATATGGACATTGTCTATAGTGCGCCTAATAACAATTTTAAGAGTCTACTCTCTATGATCCCTTCGGCCTACACCAAAGATTTTAAAGAAGTGCAGGCAAACGGTAAATTATCATTAAATGGATTTGTAAAAGGGAATTATGATGCAATTTCTGAATCTTTACCAGCTTTTCTTCTCAATCTAAAAGTAGAAAATGGAAACTTTAAATATCCGAATTTACCTCTAGGCATAGAAAAAATTAATTCCACAATCCAAATCAACAGTCCTTCAAGTAATTTGGATAAAATGGTCGTTGATATTTCCAATTTCAATATGGAACTGGGCAACAATCCCTTTGAAGCAAAAATTAAACTTTGGACCTTACTTTCTGACCCCAACATTGACTCTCAACTCCAAGGGACAATAGATCTAGCCGAACTCGCAAAGGCATTTCCAATGGAAGGAGTCAGCCAATTAAATGGAATAATCACTTCAAACTTATCAGCCTCAACAAGTATGTCAGCCATAGATGCACAAGATTATGAAAATATCGACATGACCGGAGACGTATCCATTGAAAATTTAGATTATCATTCTGAAGGAAATCCACAGGTTCAAGTTTCTCAAATGAAAATGAATTTTTCACCTCAATATGTGAAGCTTGATAAATTTGAAGCTCAGTTTGGAAAAAGTGATATCAAAGCAGAAGGAACCATAGATAATATTTTAGCCTATTTCGCACCAGAAAAAACAATGACCGGCCAATTGAATATTCGCTCCAATTTTATTGATGCAAACGAATGGGCTCCAGGAGAAGAAACAAACACTAATCAACCTGATCTGAGTGTATCGGAATCCGCCTCTGAAGCAGAAGTATTTGATCGCTATGATTTTACAATTGATGCGCAAGCAAAAAAAATAGTATACACTGAATATGAATTAATAGACTCTAAAATGGTGGGACAGGTGACCCCTACTAAAGCCACATTGCGTACACTCGAAACAAATATTGGGGAAAGTGACTTTAAAATGGATGGTGAATTCACAAATATCAATAATTATATTTTTGAAAATGAAACTTTGAAAGGAGATATCAACCTGACATCCAATTATATCAATGCCAATGAATTCATGTTGGAAGAAGGCGCGGTTGCTGAAGAAGAAATCGAGGTATTTCCCGTTCCTGAAAAAATGGATTTGAATATTAATACTCAGATCGGTGAAGTCTTATATACTACTATCCCCTTGCAAAACATCAAGGGAAATATAAAAGTTTCTGACGAAATTGCAACAATCGAAAATGGAAACGCAAAAACATTAGGAGGAGATGTGGTGATGAACGGTAGCTACAACACGCAAAATATTGAAGCTCCTAAATTTGATATGGATTATAAGGTGAGTAGTCTAAACTACCAAGATGCATTCAATCAGTTAAACACGTTTCAAGCGCTTGCACCTATTGGAAAATTCATCGAAGGAGAATTAAATACCGATTTTAATATGTCTGGAAATTTGGGTCAAGATATGCTTCCCATATTGAATTCGTTATCCGCTAGTGGGATTTTGGAAACCATGAATGGTACATTAAAAAACTTTAAACCACTGGAGGAACTTGCGAATAAATTGAATCTTAATTCTTTGAAGTCTATCGATCTAAAAAATACTAAGAACTGGTTTGAACTCAATGATGGGGAAGTAAAAATAAAAGACTTCGATTATTCGACCAATGGCATTGACATGGTCATTGGCGGTTCGCACAGTCTTGATAATGAAATGGCCTACCATATTAAAGCAAAAATCCCAAGAACACTTTTGAAGAACAATGCCGTTGGTCAAGCAGCAGATAAAGGACTAGGGTTTTTACAAGATCAAGCGTCCAAATTAGGAGTTAATATCGATGAAGCAGAATTTGTAAACGTCGACGTACTGATCACAGGAACAATGACCAATCCTGTAATAAAGCTTAATTTACTAGGTGCGGATGGTCAACTTCCTTCCATCGACGATATTAAAGACAAGATTACAGAAACGGCTATAGATAAGGCAAGTGATGTGATTAAAGATAAAACAGGTGTTGATGTAAAAAATATTGACGAAGAAATTAAAGAAGTGAAAGAAGATCTATCCGCGAAAGCAGAGGAAGAGATCGCTGCCTTGATGAAAAAAACGAAATCTAATATTGATGAAATAATCAAAGAAGCGGAAAATCGTGCTCAACAAACCCAAGCTGAGGCAAAAAAACTCAGTGAGAAAACAAAGGTGGAGGGATACAAACAAGCGGATGAATTAGTTGAAAAAGCAGGTAGCAACATATTCAAAAAGAAAGCAGCAGAAATCACTGCCAAAAAGCTCAAAGAAACAACAGATGAAAAAGCACTTCAGATCATTACTAAGGGTGATGAGGTTGCAAAAGGAATTTTGGATACAGCTAAGAAACAAACAGATAAAATTCAAGCTGCTGCAGATGCTCAAGCAGAAGAGATACGAAAGAAATATTAAGACATGCGATCACTTAGAGTGATTGCATGTCTAGATTTTCTTTAGATAGCGGCTTCAGTATTTGATTGAAATGCAGTTTTGAACCCATTTGAAATTCTTAGCATCCACTTTGGAGTATCGATGGTCTTCATGGTTCTTTTCATTTTATGGCTGATTATTTCCAACATTCCAGTTACACAGGTGCTTCGGTGTGCCATAAAAATAAACGTTGCTTTGTTATT
The DNA here is from genome assembly GCA_029212405.1 of Saprospiraceae bacterium. Taxonomy (GTDB): domain Bacteria; phylum Bacteroidota; class Bacteroidia; order Chitinophagales; family Saprospiraceae; genus CAJXUU01. The sequence goes on along the minus strand of JARGNR010000044.1, from coordinate 6,063 downwards.
GATTCTATCTCTATGAATCTGGATAGATTTTGATGTTTGTCCGTAAAGACGAGCAAGTGATCTTGAGCATGTTCCAAAAAGTAAAAATTGGGTGCCATAGACTCTCAATGCATACGTCATGGATAACCACACGAAAATGTTGAGGAAGGTGTTGGTTCTGTAGCTTCGGTGAATCCAAAAACAACATATCTCCGTATACTTATTAAGGTCACCTAATTGTGTTTTAACTTTATCTTGTTTTTGTTCTTTTGCAAAGAATTGAATCGTTCTAAATTTGATATCTCCACCTAGAATGAAGCCTGCAATCAGACTGCCTCGCCAAAAAATAGCGAATACTCTATTGAGTGAATTATTTAAATACTCTTCAGGGATGGGCAGGCCCGAGCAGTTTAAATACATTTCAGAATATTGGCTTAATTGGTTCTTGTCTGTGATTTGTTTAAGTGTAGGAAAAAAGTACATAATTTAGTTTTTTTTGAGGTTAAAAAGGTATTTAAAGTTTGGTTTTTTGATATTAAAAAAGTGTCAGTGTCATCAATGCATTGAACCAAGTGGGGGCTGGTAATGGCACATTTAACTGGCAAACTATTTATCCAGAATCTTGATTTTTGAGTTGTTTCATAATGATTAGTATAAGATTTAGTTTTCGAGTATGTTTAATTTCAAATTCTGATGCAAAATTAAAGTGTACATCCCGTCAATTTGTAGAATGCAGAATTATCTATTATACAATTTGTATAATAGATCAAAATCTATTAATTTAGGAGGCTTAACCCCCTAATGGACCTCTCAATGATGAACAAAAAACCAACTGTTCAACAGAGCATAATTGATGAAGTAAAAAAGAACTATACGGATAACAGTCTCTTTATGAGTAACCTTTGCAGGTTATTAAATATAAGTCAGAGTGGATTGTATAGTAAACTTAATGGAAGAACGACCTTCAATTTTGAAGAGTTGGTAAAGATCTGCAGGAGGTATAAAATATCGATGGATTACTTTATTTATGAAAACGATCCAGATGAAATTCCATATTCCTTTCATTCTGATGCCATTCGAAAAAATCCAGATGACAACAAAAACTATTTGACCAACATACATGATCATCTCTCTAGAATGATCGAGTTTGAAAACATTCATTGTACATATTTAGCCAACGACATCCCTCTTTTTTATTACATCCAATTTCCAAAACTACTGGCATTTAAAATGTTTGTATGGGACATTACGAATTGGAATTTACATAAAACAACGGCCAAATTCAACATTGACAATTATCTAAAAGACAACCAACTATGGAAAATCGCTGACCATATTAATGAAATCTATCAAAAATACCCTTCTGCAGAGATATGGAACTATAACATGCTCAACACCACGATTCAACAAATATGGTACTTCTTGGATCAGTCCAATTTTGAGAAGCCAAATCAAGCACTTGAATTGATTAAAAGTTTACGTAAAATGATCGAGCATTTCAGAAAACAACTCCTACTGAAGAATAAAATTTCCTTTGGTCGAGTAGAAGAAAATGCCCCCGTAGAAATCTATCTGAATGAAATTATACTAAATGGAGAAATGATCACGATTTCTTCCAACTCTTTTGAAGCTGTATATTTGATTTACGATACTCCAAACTATATTAGATCCTACGATCCCAGGATATGCAATCACTCCATTAAATACATCGAACAAGTGATTGATTTTGCACTCCCTATTAATAATACAGGTAGGAGATTTAGGACCCAGCTGATTGAACACTACAAACATGATGTAGATAAGCTGGAAAAGAAAATTAATACAGTTCTTTAAATCTCTAAATGCACATAGAATTGTAAGAGTAAGACTTTGTTTTTAACCCTAATAATCCTGTAAATCAGAGGAATTCAGAAGTAAAAACCGTTTTAAATTATGTAGCCGTTAGCTTTTTCCTTCCATCAAAGATTGAATTTTAACGAGAATTAATCCTGCCTTAGCTGGCTTAGTTAAATCATCTTACAATAAAAAGGAATATTAGATTTTAATTTATTGAGATTAAACTTAGATGTTCTATTAGAAAATCATTTTTTCGAAATCCAATAAATATTTATTCCATTTTGTTTTTCTTAGTAAATAATATACTATACCATATGCTATGACTACTACAAATGCCCCACATACAACGTCGATTAAATAGTGATGATTAGAATATAATGCACCAAACCACATACCACACGTAAGAAAGAAAAAGAACGTCTTCAGCTTCCAACCTTTTAATTGCAAACTAGCCAAAAAGCAAGCAAAAGGATTCGCAGCATGAATCGAAGGTACGGCTGCAAACACATTGGCATTTTTACTGTAGATCCCTTCAAAAATCGGAAAACCTACGATAGCATCAAAATTACTTAGTCGTGTTGCCTCTCCAGTAACATGGTCCAAAAATTCAAATCCGTACATCTCTACATACCATGGTGGAGCTGCTGGATAGAGATAATACCCAATGAAACCAATTAGATTTGTCAAAACAAAAAGGAACATGAAGTTTACAAATACTTTTTTACGCTTTGTAAAAAATAACCAGAGCGAAAAGAGAAGGGGGCCAGGCACCCATGTCAAATAAGAGGCACCCGATATTAAGTAAAGAATGTCGTTTTGATAATTCAATAAAAATTCATTCAAGGTCAATAATTTCCCATCAGAATATACACCAAAAACGGCTTTTTCAATATCATAGATTTCCTTTATACTTATTTTGTTGTACATATAATTTGGGAAGGCCCTCAAAGAATCATACGCTGTGAGGTATAAGATTGCTGGAGTGTAAGCCAGAAAAACCTTTCTAGTTTTGGAACTGAATAAGTATAAAGCTATAAACCCTACCAGCAACAAAGTATGCTCGGGCCGCAGTCCCACCACAAAATAAAACCAAGAAAGATAGACGATGCCAAAGATCGATAACCCAAGAATTTGTTTCTTACTAATTTGCATATAAAATTACTGCCTTTATCAAACAATCAAATTAAAGTTTGTATTTTTCTTTATACCAATTAGAAGTATTCTTAATGGCAATTTCCAGATCGTACTCAGGTTTAAAACCTAAGAGTTTTTTTGCTTTTTCTATATTAAAATGATAATCGGTTCCCCCATTATACATTCTGTATTTTGTGATCAGCGGACTGGTTTTTGATCCTACCAATTTGTACGTATTCTCTACTAACCCAGCAATAGGTAGTCCCAACCATAATGGAATACTTAGACTTGGTCTTAATACTCCCAATTCATCCGCCAAGGCCTCTGTAAAATCTTTCCAATTTATCTTTAATCCGTCGGTGATAATGAATGCTTCTCCAATGGCTTTTTCGTGCTGACTCGCCAGATAAACACCTTGTGCAAGGTTCCTTACATACGTCGGACAAGTCATACTTTGGCCCCTATTTACATATGCAATCTTCTTAGAAAGTATAGCTTCTATGTATTTCTCAATAAATGTGTGGTCTCTTTCACCAAATACATTTCCTGGTCTAATCGCTGAAACCGCAATATCATTTTCTTTACCAAAGCCCATTATCCATTGCTCAGCTTCCATTTTGGAAATACTGTAATTGAAAACAGGATTAAAAGGTCCATCTTCAGACAATGGATCGGTATGTCCAAAGCCATGAATTGCAGTACTACTCATTTGAACAATACGCTTTACATTCTGGAATTTAGCAGCTTCAGCAACACGCTGAGTTCCTTCTAAGTTCACTTTCCTAAATGATTCTAATGATCCCCAATCTGAAGCGATCCCTGCATTATGAACAACACATTCAATATCACTAAACGCTTTTCGCAAACTTTCAACATCTCTTATGTCCCCATATCTCAATTGCAAATTCATATCCTTGATCAGACTAAGATCAGAAGTACGCCGCACAAATCCTATGACTTCATGCCCTTCTTGAAGAAACTTCTCTGCTAAATGTGAGCCAATAAAACCATTGACACCTGTTATTAAAACTCGAGCCATATCGTATTTAATTCGTCTTAAAAAATGATAAATATATCTGTCATAATTCCCAATATTGCATGGAGTAAAACTACCAGCCAAATACTCCTTGTTCTAAAAGCAATGATTCCAAATAGGATTCCAAATGGTATACTCCCTAGTATCTCTACTGCAGGTTTATCAATATGTACCAAGCAGGATGAGGTGGTTTGAATTAGTATTGCAGCAATTAGACCATATTTATCCTTCAAACCAAATAACATCACTCCTCTAAAGAAAAATTCCCAAGGTAAGTAATACAACACCAAATAGATCAGTAAATAGAACCATAACATGCTTTGATCCAGCAGAAGTGTTCTCGGCAATGGATATTCTTCTAAGATCGGTCCCATTGATGAGCCAACAAACGCAGAATAAATGAAATACAAAGCAAGAAAAAGGCCTACCCATTTCATTGTTTTATCCATCTTTGGTATGCCAATAATCTCTTTTAGAATATCATTTTTATTATAATACTTAAGAATAGCAAGAGGAACAATGAGGAATAACACGAAAAAAGATAAATATTCCAACCCATAGGCCCAGATTTCACCTTGATCCATTTGTGCTAAGGCTGGAAAATAAACTAGAAAGTCTTGTGCTTCTGTAAAATACCTGTAAATAGTTAGCAGTACCGGAGCACTTAAAAGAATGACGTAGAAGAAATTATCCTTTCTATCATAGTCAATAGAAGCTAAGAAATCACTAAAATATTGTTTATACTTCACTTTAGTTGAAGTATCCGACCCTCCGCTCATATTTGGTAATTTATCTATTTTAGTTTTTATATTATTGTGTGAAATAATTGGAATTTAATTGAATATAGTGGCACTTGAGTTTCTCTTTTATTCAATCTTCGTCTCGTGTCAAACTTTCTGACTCCCCAAATCCAAAACCCATATCTACCTATTTTTCATGCATTAATTCTCTATTTTACTTATTGCCAAACGATCCAAAATTTAATTAATAGTAAAGTGAGTTAGGTTAGAAAAATATTGACCTTCCTGCACAATTTTTAACCTTCGTTTTAATCAACCGCAAAAGTATCAATTATTTTATTAAAATCAAGACTGGTACTTTCTTAAACACACGCGATTAATTAAAGGGATCACTTATGTTTAAAGTTTATTTTTCAGTAATAATAATCGATTCTTTTCAGGTATTTACAGCGCACGTTACCATTAGTTTTAAATCTAAATCAATTATGAACACAGATGCCAATTTCTACTTTGGCTCACATTACCATGTATACAATAGAACAAACCACAAAGAAAAACTTTTCCTATCTGACGAAAATCGAAGACACTTTCTTAAAAGATACAAACACTACCTAGGCGACTTTCTTGACATCCATGCCTATGCGCTTATGAAAAATCACTTCCATTTTTCTGATAAAATCAAAACTCAACATAAAATAGAAACACATTTACAACAACTATCTGAAAATGAAAATACTATAACGATTCATAACTATCTAGACTCGTATGATAAAGAATCTGTTAGTAACGATCTGATTATTGGTCAACACCAAAGGTTTTTTATTAGCTATGCTCAGGCAGACAACAAAATGCATCATAGAAAAGGAAATTTACTTCACAAAAATTTTAAAAAATCGGTTTTCAATCCAGAAAAAAAAGTTTGCCTATATGCGATATTACCTTCATCATAATGCAAGAAAACATAAAATTATTGATGATTTCAAGGCTTATAAATGGACCAGTTATCACGAAATTCTTAATGGCGATTCAAGGTTTGTAAATGTAGATTCTGAAATTGATCATTTTGGTAACTTGGACACATTTATAGAATTGCATGAAGGGATACATTATGAAGATAAATTTCAAGGAATTATCATAGAATAAAATATTATGTGATCACTTAAAGTAAAAGGAGAGAAACAATCACTCTAAGTGATTGTTTTTCTGATGGACTTCAATAATCTTAGTAGTTCAAAAATCATTACGATTACGCTATTCCTAATTCAGGATAAAGAATTATATATTTCCTGATTTAGGATAATCATTTAAGCTACTTTGCAGTGTACTTAAACAAAACAT
>JARGNR010000043.1 GCA_029212405.1 Saprospiraceae bacterium | reverse complement strand
TCTTTTTATATTAGACCAATACATATATGTTAAATTTTGTTTAGTTTGTATGCGCATTTGCGGGATTCCTTCATTTGATAATTTCATTATCACTTTTATTTCTTAAAAGATCATTCAGTCCTTGGCTTGGCCCAGAAAACGAACCAAAAGAACCCAAGGTTTTAAGCAGATTTTAACATGACTGAATGATCATCGAAGATATGAGCTTACAAGTGAAGGAACGCGTCAGCGCAGTGCGGCCAAATAGCTAATAAAAGAAGGAACTCCGCTAAGGCGGAGTAGGCATCATAAGTGATGGGCGGGAAAATTCCATTTTCTTAAACACAAAAAAAGCTTAAACACTTTTGTGGTTTTAACGGTAAATGAAACTTCAAAATACTAATCTGGATCAGGCCAAATTTTAGGCTGGTTGGATCTAAAGAGAATTCACTTTTAAGATTATCTAACTCTTGAAACACCCTATTTATAGGCTATCAAAATCAAGTTGTATCCGCTTATACATTTAAATGATTTCAATCTCAATATTAATACAAGATCAACTTTCGGGTATAGTTTTCATTGACACCTAAAATAGTTAAAAAGTGGAGTCCTTTCGAGAAATCACTTAAGTTAAGTGTTGCTTTATTATTTTCTGGGAAAGTAGAATAGAGAAGTTTGCCACTTAGATCTAAAAGCTTAATCTCTAGTATCAAATCTGAACTTTCAATGGTGACATATGTGTCTGTGGGATTTGGATAGATATTGAATTTTTGCAATACATCCTTAGTCGATACGGTAGGGAATTCAGAAACTAGAACATTTTCAGCTGTATTAGTTATTATTGGAGGGTTATAATCAAAATATATACTTGCTGTATTTTCAATTGAAGTATACTCCTCTAGATTAGGATTTGGCGAAATGGTATATGTCACAAAACCATGGCTTTCAGGTTCATTGGTTGTGCTATCGGGAAGATAGATATTATTAAATACAAATGCAGTGGCACGAGAATTCCTATCTAAAATTGTACTGAGTAGGGGAGAATGACTACTCGCAATTACCCTGAATGTATTTAAGTTCAAATTTTCATCTAAGGTATCTCTTATTATAATGTCATACGCTTCGTCATTTCCTGTATTTTGAAACCTGATGGTATACGTTATCTTTTCATCTAAAAGAGTATACTTGTCCATGAATAGAGGGTGAGTCAATTTATCATTGGGGTCATAAGAACAACGGATTTCTTCAGCATACTTGTACTCTTGGATGTTTTCTGAATTGTTTTGGTCTTTGAATTCACTATTACTTTGAAAATAAAGCTTATCTCCTATTTCGAACTCTAATGGACCAGGAACTTTAAAATGAATGGCATACGTTGTTGAATGGCCAGGGAAAAGGTTTTCATAGTCCCATCCATAAATTGAATCATTGACAATGGTATCAGGAGGGATTTCAAATGTAATGCTATCTACAAGGTGATCTAGCGTAATAAAGTGTGTTCCATTTAATACTGAGTTTCCGCTGTTGTAGTAGTTAGCTGAAAGGCCTACAAATTCATTGCATCGAAGTAAAGATGTGGCAAACGTGACATCCAAAGAAGTATTTAATTCGTTGGGCAAAAATCCAAAGTAAAGGGTATCGCTTGTATTTGTAGAATCTAATGTTACATAATTGATTTCATTGCTGGAAGTCAATACCCAGTTTTGATTGGAAACAGGGTCTACTGTAATTTCATAAGAGCCTTCAGCGACATACATAAATGGTGTCTCGGGCTCTGTGAAATAGGCATAGTTGTCTTGTGGATGGATGTTGTAGGAGGGACCAGTAATATATTTTTCATTCTCATCTTTCATTCCATTTTCATTGAGATCGTAATAGGACTGCAAATAGATTTTATATCTTCTCAAACAAACATCTTTGACCTTTTCTTTAGAAATGCATTCCGGACCATTATCAAATATAGTGACAGTTTCAATCTGGTCAATTTCTTCACAAATCCACTCCAGACCGCAAGTATTTAAATTGGGGTTTCCAAATAACCTCAGGTATTTAAGGTGTTTTGGATTCACTCCACCTTCTAGAGATTCAATGTGCACGTTATCTTTTATATAAAGACTACGAAGAGTATCTATATGCTCTAGCCCTTCTAGTTTTTTCAGTCTGGTAAATTCAGTAAAAGATATATTTCCCAAATATTCCAAACTGTCCAAACCATAAAAATTTTCTAACATGTAGGAAACAGAATTTACTCCACCAAGGCGCTTTAAGTTTTCTAAGCCTTTTAAGTTTTTCAGTCTACCTGTACCATTTAATCTACCAATGTGTTGTATTGTATTCCGAATGGGAATTAATGATGTTATTTTTGCTGATGATAAATCTAAACTGCCATTTATACTACTAATGGATGATAAACCTTCTATGGAGGTCAAGTCTTTATTTGAATCTATATCAAAGTCGCCTCCAATATGTTTGAGATTAGGAAAGCCATTAAAATTTTTACAGCTTTCACAGTCTTTTATCCAAAATTCCTCTTCTATTGTTTCTAATACTGGGAAATTTGCAATTTGTTCGGATTCTTCAAGTTCGATTAGTTTTAAGTCTCCATTGATTTTGGACAATAATGGAAATTGTAAAGGGGTATTCATCGCATTACATTCTGAGAACCGTATATCCTCACCTACATGGGTTAAGCTATTAAATGAAACCTCTTCCAACTCATAACATTTCCAAAAATTAATTTCTCCACCAATGAATTTCAAGCCGTCAAAATGTGCATTTTTTAACGATGGCCAAACGTTCATTTCTAAATCACCTCCAATTGTGTCCAATGAACTGTATCGATCAACATTGGTTACTCCAGATAGATAATTTAAATCAAAATCTCCACCAACATATGTTAATTGATTTAGACCAGTTAGGTTTTTCATAAATTCCTCTACTCGAAAATCACCAATCACTCGTTTAAGATTGGGAAATGAATTGCCAAATTCAGTAGCATAATTAAAATTGCTATCGTTATAATAAACACTTCGAATGAAGAAATTTCCACCTATTTCTTTCAGCGCATGAAAGATTTGCATCTCATTTTTTGATTGAATGCTTTGAATGGTTAGATTACCTCCGATATACCGAATACTATCAAGGTATTTCAGTTGCTCCGCCCCATTATTTATGTATTCTAATGTGACATTGCCTACTACTTTTTGAAGTTGGATCAATCCTGCCAAAGGACCAGGGTTAGAATTAGAATAATTTCCTCTAATGTATAGATCCCCAAGTATACAAGTGCAATCTGGGTATTCTTGTAAAAATTCATTGATATCGGCTGTATTCCAAATTCTCAATCCATCAGGCAAACATGATTGACTATAGAGTGAATTGGTTGTTAAAACGGTAAAAATCAAAACTAAAAATGTAATTCTCATAATTGACGGATAGTGAAATTGATTACGCTATGTAAATATAATTTAAATTTAATATAACTCTGCCAACGATAAATTTGTTTCAATCGTAAAGATGTCATTGATTCCATACTAGTATGACCACCTTCAAGATTTAAAATATGTTAGTAAGTCCCGATAAAGCTAGCTGAACAACTCATATTTTTTGGGCTATTTTAAGGTATCTTGATATACAAATTTCCGTTTTTTTATTTTTTTAGGTTACATTTAAATCTACCAAATCGGTCCGTAGCTCGGTCCGGTTCCGCCCCTTTTTCAGACATCGGAATCCATGAATGAAGACGAAATCACAGATTTCTGTCAATCGGGTTCCGCCTGTCTTTCAGACCGCGGAATCCACGAATGAAGACGAAATCAAAGATTTCTGTCATTCGGGATAGAATACTCGGCTGGGGGCGTAAAGTTCTGAGTATCAAAATCATCAGGACGATAAATTGCAACAAAAAATAATAAAATAGAAATGTGGTAAAATTAAGAACAAACGTATTATTTTTGTTTTTCAAATCTACCAAATCGGGACGTAGCTCAGTCCGGTTCCGCCCATCTTGTCAGATAGCGGAATCCACGAATAAAGACGAAATCACAGATTTCTTTTATTCGGGATAGAATACTCGGCTGGGGGAGTAATGTTCTGATTTTCAGACACAAGAGGACGATAAATTTCAACAAAAAATAATAAAATAGAAATGTGGTAAAATTAAGAACAAACGTATTATTTTTGTTTTTCAAATCTACCAAATCGGGACGTAGCTCAGTCCGGTAGAGTACTCGGCTGGGGGCCGAGCGGTCGCAGGTTCAAATCCTGTCGTCCCGACAAAATGGACTTCAGAAGTACCTAAAAAGGCACATTTTGTCTGATTTTCAGTTACTTATATATATTCAACATTCATATGCAACCATCTAAAACTATAACTTCTGGGAGTTATTCGGGAGTCCTCTTGCATTTGTCAAAAAGACTCCCGAATTTGCACTTAAATCATTGATAATCAATTCGTAAGATTTGACGTGTTTTGTTGCTTTTTGGTATTGATCTTGATCATTCTCACACTTTTGTAGTGAGGCTTTTTAATCATTAACCAATATCATTATGAAGTCAACCAAGACATTTTCAATTTCATTTCTTCCAAGAAAGAGCAAAGCAGATCCTAAACTTGGAATTATTTATGCGCGAATTTCTATCAATAATACTAGGGTGGAGTATAGCATCAAACGTAAAGTACCATTCGAAACCTGGGATCAAAAAAGAGGCAGATGCACAGCACAAGACCAACATTCTAAATTTATTAATCAGTACCTGGCACAAGTTAATAGTGAAATATTTGAGGCGTATGACCAACTTAGAAAAGAAGGTGTAATCATCACTGCAGACTCAATTAAGGCCAGATGGCTGGGTGAGGATTCTAAAGGGCACAGTTTGTTAGAAGTAGTTGAATATCATTATAAAATAGCTGTCACTACGATAAAGGTTGGTACACTTAAAAATTACCGGACAACTGAAAAGTACATAAAGTTGTTTTTGAATGAAGAATTGAAGGTTGATGATATTTATCTCAAACAATTAAGATATTCATTTATTACTAAGTTTGAAAATTTCCTTCGACTACATAGACCTCTTGACCATCAACGAAAAATGGAGAATAATACGGTCATGAAACACCTTCAAAGATTTAGAAAGATCATTTCATTAGCTGTACGATTGGAATGGATTGAAAGAGATCCATTTGCCAATTATAAAACCAAATACATTCGAAATGAGAGAGTTTATCTTAGACAAGAAGAGTTAGATGCTATAGAGCGCAAAGTTTTTTCAATAGATAGACTTGGGTATGTTAGAGATCTTTTTGTCTTTAGTTGCTATACTGGTCTTTCGTATATAGATGCCATTAGTTTAAGAATGGATCAGGTGGTCCTGGGAATTGATGGTAGTAAGTGGATATTTACTTCAAGACAGAAAACTGGGAATGTTGTAAAAATACCTTTGCTTGAGAAGGCTGAAATGTTGATCATTAAATATAAAGACAGTCCCAAGTCAATTTATAACGGTACAGTCTTTCCTAAGATTTCAAATCAAAAGCTGAATACTTATTTAAAAGAAATTGCAGATGTTTGTGGAATAAGAAAGAACATTTCATTTCATATTGCTCGACATACTTTTGCCACTACTATTACACTTACTAATGGTGTGCCGTTAGCTACTGTTTCTAAATTACTTGGTCATTCAAAAATAGCATCTACTCAGATTTATGCTAAAGTCATTGAATCCAAGCTTTCGGAAGACATGGCAGATTTAAGAATGAAATTGGATGAAAATACGAGAAAAGAAAAAGGTCAAAAAGACACCAAGATTATCAATGTGTCATAAATTTATCTTAAATAAATGCGTATCCATCAAAATGGATACGCATTTATAATTTTATAACATATCTTGCTAACGGAATTGTAATTATAGTTACAGTATTTTAAGTATAAACCAAGAATAATAATTTGTAGTCATTAACCTATTGATTGCTCAAAAAACCTTAGACAAATTATTCAATATTAAATTAAGATCACGAACTATGAACAAATTACAACATCATGATAATACCCTTTACAAACACTTTAATGGAGGAACTGGACAAACAGATTTCTCACGTAGAAACATTCAATTTAGACATCATCACAAAAAGCCAAAGGCTCTCACTCATTTGTAAGAGAGCTGTTGATGACTTAAAGTTTCATATCCATTCACATGGATTTAAAAATACAAATGAGGAAATCCATTTCTTCAAAAACCTTAAGCCTTATTTCCTATCCAAATTATACTATTATGATAAAGTGTATAAAATAGAAATTAATATAGGAATCTCTGATTCTAAGGCTCAGATCAAATACTTCAAAGATGAACTTAGAAAAGTGAACAACTTTTGTCAGAACAAAAAGGAAATTTGGACCTACTATTCAAAAGGCAAGACTGATAGAGATAGTCAATATTTTACTCGAGGGAACTATGGATTATCACAAGATACAGATTTTGATGCTACCTTTATTGACCCATCATTCGCCAGTCTACATGGGAAAACAATTGCAAGACTTAGAGGATCAAGAGACCTTATCGTATATCTTAATCAAAGAATTAAAGGCATAAAATCTAGTCCTGAAATATCGCGGACTGAGCCCTTTTCTTTGACATTCAATGGCACACCTGCCGAAGCCATAGAACTTGGTTATGCTTTATACAAATCGAAGAAAGTCGATAATGATATCAAACAAATAATTACTGCCTTGAGTGATTTATTTGGTATAGACCTTAAGAATTTCTATCAATATTTTAGCAATATGAAAGCCAGAAAAGGAGAAAGAGCGAAGTTTATGCAACTTCTTAAATCTTCATTTGAAAATGCATTGGATGAAGACTGATATTTTTATTACCATTTATTACTAATAAATTGATGATTTTCAATAATGTGGTGGTAATAAAAGTGGAAAAGGGTCTGTTTTGAGTACATTTCAATACAAATCTTTTGATCAAAAAATCTTTATTACCTAATAAGACCTCTATATTTTTTCTTAATTCTCTCATTGATCTTTGCCCTGACAATATCAAAAAGTTTCGTTAGGGCATGGATATTATTTTGAGTGACCTCAATTCGTTCTTTTCAGGTACAAAGGTATCAGTTTACGTTTTCCATGTCCTACGATTTTTATCACAATTAAAATTACAAAATCATGGGAGCAGAGATCCTAACAACAGACGACCTTAGAGAATTCAAAATGGAACTTCTCGATGAATTAAAAGAAATCATAAAAACCATTGCACAAGAACCTAAAAAACGATACCTAAAATCTCCACAGGTCAAAGAGCTTATGGGAATTTCCGCTGGCACACTAGCTAATCTTCGTGTGAATGGCACACTACCTTTCTCAAAAGTAGGTGGTATTATACTTTATGATTATGCCGAAATTGTAAGTCTCATTGAAGGTAATAGAGTGGATAATAAACAATACGTCTAATGGAAAAAGTCAATTACATACAGCAAAATATTGCCTTTTTTAGAAGGGTGTATCAGGATGAAAGATTATCACCATATCACATAAGTTTGTACATGGCATTGTTTCAATTTTGGAATGTAAATCGATTTCAAGAGACCTTCACAGCATCCAGAGGAGATATTATGAAACTCTCAAAAGTAAGGTCAAAATCAACTTATTCTAAGTGCTTAAATGAGCTTCAAGAATGGCAATATATCACCTACAAACCATCCCACAATCCATTTGTAAAAAGCTCTTTTAGCTTGATCATTAAATGGACTAGTCTCAACCAAGAATCGCAGGTTACTAGTTCGACAGATGGACTTGCCATAGTTCAACCTAGTTCGTTTAATGGACTAGAGGTGGTATTATCTAATAAACCTATTAAACATAAACCTATAAACAATAAAGAGAGTCCCAACTCTGAAATTTTTGTAATTAATTTTTTTGAAAAAAACAGGTCTTCAAAAATCGAAGGGCAGAAATTTTGGAATCATTACGAATCCAAAGGTTGGATGATTGGATCGACTCCAATTGTCGACTGGGAAGCTGCCGCTCGAAAATGGATTCTGAGCACAAACGAGAAAACCAAGAATGGGGTTGTCCAACAAATGGACTACCTGCATACAAACAACAAAAAAAGATACGATGAACCTCTCTGAAATTATGCAAATCAAAGATGGAGTTGCTCATTACGATTTTACAAATACCATTCAATATTTGGAATACAAGGGCAAAGAAAAATTCGGCAAGCACTTCAAGATTCACCCAGTGGATTTTCAAGTGATTCATAAACTTCTAAGTTGGATGATCAAAGACCACGATGGAAGCAGGAAACACAACATTATGCTTTCAAAGGGCATTCTGCTTGTTGGGCCAGTTGGTTGTGGAAAGACATCCATAATGACATTACTCTGCGATCTTACCAAGAAGTCTAGAGCATTCTACATCAAGCCTGCTCGTCAGATTACATTGGAATTTACCAAACAAGGATATGATGTAATACACAAATATACACGATCAGTGCGCTCACCTGTTCCATTGTGCCTTGATGATATTGGTGTAGAACTACCAATGAAATATTTTGGCACTCCAGTGAATGTTATTGGAGAAATATTATTGAGCAGATATGACCTTTTTATATCAAAGAAAATATTGACTCATGGTACTACAAATCTCAATTCTGATGAGTTGGAAGAACGATATGGCACCAGGGTAAGATCGAGATTGAGAGAGATGTTTAATTTGATCTATTACGACGAAAATACCTTCGACAAGCGTCAATAATTCAAGATTTCAAGCAGTCTAAAAATTTATTTTCAACTAAATTAAACCAATACAACCCAATGCTTACGAAGCTATTGCACAATCGAAAACCTTGACATATATTGCTTTTGTAATTGGTTGAAGATCATCCTAAAAACTCCATAAAGGATGATGGTTTATCGTGATATGAGAATGGGGAATGCAGAGTCGAGAGGCTCTGCTTTTTTTGTTGGAACACGATTATGAATCTTTCATTCGTTATTTATAAATACATTAACTAATTTTGCCATATGTATTACCGTCGAAAAATAATTCTGTCATTATTAGCCTTGAAGGATGGGGCCGTATCTAAGATTGACCTTCAAAAACTACTTTTTATTTTTACCAAATATCCTAATAGTACTAAAGTGTATGATTTTGTACCCTATAAATATGGGTGTTTTTCATTTCAAGCGAATGCAGATTTAGGCACTATGATTAAGTATAATCTTGTATCTTCTGATGATAAAAGTTGGTCCTTAAATGATAATGATACTGACTATATAAGTCAATTGAAAGAAGATGATAGAAGAACTATGAAGGCACTAATTAAGCATCATGGTTCTAAATCCACAAATGAACTGATCACCTTTACTTACAAGAATTTTCCTTATTGGGCAACGAAGAGTACAATTGCTCATAAGCATCTAAATGCCGAAGAATTAGTAAAGGTTGAAGAACATAAGACTCATTCCAACATTGAATCTCTCTATACTATTGGCTATGAAGGTATTTCATTAGAATCTTATTTAAATAAACTTATTGAATACGATATCAAATTATTGATAGATGTACGAAAAAATGCCAAAAGTATGAAGTATGGATTCAGTAAGAAACAGCTTCTAAATGCTTGCAATGGAATCAGTATTGAATATAGACATATGCCGGAAGTTGGAATAGAATCTGATAAAAGAACAGAACTCAATGTTCAATCTGATTATGACTCCCTATTCGAGGACTATAGGGATAATACTTTAACTACAACAGTTCCGTATCAAGAACAAATTGGTGCTTTAGTAAGTGAATATAAAAGGGTGGCTTTAACCTGTTTTGAAGAGAATATATGTCAGTGTCATAGAAAGCCTTTAGCGGAGTCTGTTGTTGCTCTCTCGAAATCAAAACTCATGTTAAAACATATTTAGATGCCAAGAACTAAGGTGTTACTAACGGTCATTACATATCCACTTCCTTCGAGGTCATATGATGAGTTAGTATGCACTGCTGGGATGCTAGAAGACGGTTCTTGGATTAGAATATATCCAGTACCTCTCAAATTTTATAGCGGTTTTAAAAGAGATGGAAAAACTAAAACATTCAAGTATACTTGGATTACTTTAGAGTTGAGCAAAAGAGAAGACGATTTCAGACCAGAGAGCTATAGCCCCAATAATTACAATTTTTCAGATATTGAAATTGGTGATACCGTTGAGCCGAAAAGCAATTGGTTAAAAAGAAAAGAAATTTGTCTCAAAAATGTTTGGTTCGACCTTCAAGCATTGATTGAATCTTCCAAAGCTCCAACCAATACTTCTTTAGCCGTATTTAAGCCCTCTAAAATCACTCAGTTTAGTTGGACAGAAACAGAGAGAGAATGGAAAGATACTTGGAAAGCAATTCGTCAACAAGGAAGTCTTTTCGAGGATGTTGATCCAGAGATTAAAATTAAAAAACTTCCCTACAAATTTTATTATCATTTTGAGGATGAAAATGGTAAAGGCAGTAAGATGATGATTGAAGATTGGGAGATTGGCCAGTTATTCTGGAAATGTCTTGATAAAGCAAATGGAGATGAGAAAATGGCACTACAAAAAGTGAAAGAAAAGTATGATGATGACTTTCTGAAAAATAAAGATATTCATCTTTTTCTCGGAACTACAAAACAATTTCATCAAAAAAGAGCCAAAAATCCTTTTGTAATTATTGGAGTGTTCTATCCTAAGAAAGAATCTCAACTGAGTTTGTTTTAATCTAAGTTATCATATCGCATTTTCCAATTATTATTAGGATCTCCTTTAATAACTTTTCTATCATCAAAAAGCTCCATTGGTGCCATATTATCATTTTTTTCTAGCCATGAAATATATGAGGAGATATCTGGTCCGTCAAAATCAATTACATATTCAATTCCCATCAACATTAATACAAAATAAAGCTTCTCTTTGGCTAACCATATGCAGTCTAATTCATGCAATATTTCATAAGGCTCTTTAGCATGAATAGGATTCACAAATCTATCTGATTCATCATATAATTTCCTTTGGTGGTAATTCCAAAAACCTCCTATTCCATATCGAGCATAGTTTCTTATAGGGTCTAGCTCTGTCGAATTTACTATTTCTGATATCAACGATGAATCACCTCCAGTCTGCAGACATAATGTTTCTAAAGCAGCTTTGGCCAAAAATCTAGAAAGCATTCGATTTTCAGATTCTGGCTGATCAAGTTTTATTACAATCATGCTGTTAATTATTCCTTTACTGATTTTTTCTGCGATTTGCTCATCTTCTATTATTATGTGTGAACTGCCATCAAGCTTTCTTTCGAGTTTCACCTCACCTCCCATTACTCCTTTTATTTTAGGAATCTTTTTCTTCTTACTTGGAATGAAGTTATTGAACCTAACATGCTGAAAATATAATTGCTCTAATAAAGGCTTTTCAACTTTGACAGCGAAATAGTTATTGCATTCATCGCACACAATTCCAGGTGATAGTATTATTGTTTTATTTCCTAATGATTCTGGGATAACGTGCTCTACGCTTTTACTTTGATCTGACTTTTGTTTGCAGAAAATGCAATGCATATTTTTAATTTTATAATATATATAATTCAATATTCAATTATATCGATAAAACACAATAATGTAGCCTTCGATTATAATAGTAAGAAAAGAAATATTTACAGATAGTTTGGTCTTTACAAAAGATATTCATTTTATCCTCTTTAATAATTTGAAAATACGATCAATATGCATAATTATTTATTGCAACAGGATTGCACAACATTTACTATATATTTGCAGCATTGAAATGGATAACATACATATTACTCATCGTTATATCCACACTAGCATTGATTCCATGTAGTGATGGTATGGAATGTCAACAGCGAATAGAACAATCTTCAGATGGTCATTCTGACCATCCAGATCACTGTACACCTTTTTGCAGCTGTACATGTTGCGGATCTATTACCACTCTACCTACACTCCTAAAACCATTTCAAGAGGATTTAGACTTGGGTTCTAAATATCTATTTCACTATAAAAAAGATTATTCTTTCGACTATCTAAATAGTGTTTGGCATCCGCCAATATCATGTTAGGGAAATATCGTGGGACACCTATGTCCTTTTCTATCGCTTTTTCTTAACATAAACAATCATAATATATGTTTGACAATATAATAGCTTATTCCGTGAGGAATAAGTTTGTAATCGGTCTGTTAACAGCAGCCCTGGCATTGTGGGGTATCTATTCCCTCAAGCAGATACCCATTGATGCTGTACCCGATATTACTAATAATCAAGTGCAGGTAATCACGATTTCTCCAACTCTTGCGACACAGGAGATCGAGCAATTTATAACAACGCCTGTTGAGTTATCCTTACAAAACTTACAAAGGATTGAAGAGATTAGATCTATCTCTAGATTTGGTCTTTCTGTTGTGACAGTCGTCTTTGAAGAAGGATATGACATCTATCTCGGTCGGCAATTGGTCAATGAAGCTCTCAAAGAAGCCCAATCCAATATTCCGGAAGGCCTTGGCGAACCAGAAATGGCTCCGTTATCTACAGGCCTGGGAGAAATTTATCAATATGTCGTTAGGCCAGAAGAAGGATACGAAGATAAATATGATGCCGTAGAACTTCGATCCATTCAAGATTGGATAGTCAAGCGTCAGCTATCAGGTATTGAAGGAGTAGCCGAGATCAATTCCATGGGTGGTTACCTCAAACAATATGAAGTGGCGGTGGACCCCTTGCTTCTCAAGTCATATGATTTAAGTATGACAGATATTTTTGACGCTCTGGATATGAGTAATGAAAATACGGGTGGAGCATATATCGAAAAGAATCCAAACACCTACTACATCCGGGCTGAAGGTTTGGCAAGGTCAGAAGAAGATATTGAGAAGATCGTAGTGAAATTATCTGGCTCTACTCCTCTTCTGATAAAAGATGTAGCAACAGTACAAATTGGAAAAGCTCCTCGATATGGTGCGTTAGTTAGAAATGGTAAAGAGGTCGTAGGTGGAAAAGTCATGATGTTCAAAGGAGCAAATTCTGCTGCAGTTACTGAGATCATAAGAGAGAGAGTCATTCAAGTACAAAAATCGTTGCCGGAAGGAGTTGTCATAGAACCTTACCTGGTAAGAGACAAACTTGTGTCTACCGCTATGAGTACTGTAAAAACCAACTTGCTTGAAGGAGGCTTAATAGTCATATTCATCCTAGTTCTTTTACTTGGCAATTGGCGAGCTGGATTAATAGTAGCCTCTGTCATCCCATTGGCAATGTTATTCGCTATTGCTATGATGAACGTATTAGGCATTTCTGCAAACCTTATGAGTCTTGGAGCAATAGATTTTGGTCTTATTGTAGATGGAGCAGTAATAATAGTCGAAGCAATAGTCCATAGATTACACACAAAATTTGCAGGACAGCAACTATCCGCCACACAAATGGACGATGAGGTCATTGAGTCCTCTCAGAAGATTAGAAGTTCCGCAGCATTTGGAGAGATCATTATTTTAATGGTTTACATACCAATATTGGCTTTAGTAGGAATAGAAGGCAAAATGTTCAAACCGATGGCAGAAACAGTAATGCTTGCTATTGGAGGGGCATTGATTCTATCATTAACTTATGTGCCTATGATGATAGCTCTGTTTCACAAAAAAAATATAATTATAAAGAGAACATTTGCTGATAGGATCATAGAATTCTTCCATAGGATTTATTCACCAGTTCTCAATTTGGCGCTTAGGTTGAAAACTGTTTTTGTAGTAGGTACAGTCCTGATATTTCTTATTAGTATCTATTCCTTTAGTAAAATGGGAGGTGAATTTATTCCTACGTTAGAGGAAGGAGATCTTGCCATGCAGCATATTTTACCACCAGGCAGTTCACTATCGCAAAGTGTAGAGACAGCTAAGATGGTTCAACTCAAACTATTGAAAGAGTTTCATGAAATAGAAGATATAGTTGTAAACATAGGCTCAGCAGAAATACCTACAGATCCTATGCCTGTTGAGATAGGTGACTATGCTCTTATAATGAAACCAAAATCCGAGTGGACAGCTGCATCATCTCGAAAAGGAATGTTTGAAAAATTAGAAGAATCACTACATGACATACCTGGTATTGGTTACGAATTTTCTCAACCCATCCAGCTGCGTTTTAACGAATTAATGACTGGAGCGAAGGCTGATATTGCCATAAAATTATATGGTGAAGACCTCGATTTATTATACCTAAAAGCAAAGGAAGCTGAAAAAAGTATTTCGAAAATAAATGGAGTAGGTACAGTCAATGTCGAACAAACGATTGGCATGCCACAGATTATTGTAAACTATAATTATGCTAAAATGGCTCAATACGGTTTGCATATTAAAGAGGTAAACAAAATAATTAGAACTGCTTTTGCAGGCGAAAAAGCTGGAGTGATCTACGAAGGAGAAAAAAGGTTTGACTTAGTGGTGAGGTACAAACAAAGCAATCGAAAGGATATCGCAGATGTGCAGAATCTATTTATCAATTTAGATAATGGTGCCCAAATACCGCTTTCTTCAGTAGCCAAAATAGAGCTGATCGATGCTCCTATGCAAATATCCAGAGAGAATACCAATCGACGAATTGTCATTGGTGTAAATGTGGGAGATACAGACGTAGAGTCCTTGGTGACAGAAATTCAATCCACACTTGATAAGGAGGTAGTGTTACCATCAGGATATTACTTTACTTATGGTGGGCAATTTGAAAACCTCAAAGCTGCAAATGCAAGGTTAATGGTAGCAGTACCGCTTGCATTAGCACTTATTTTCATTCTGCTATTTTTTACATTCGGATCTGTTTCACAAGCTGCTTTGATTTTTGTTGCTATACCGCTTTCGGCCATTGGTGGTATTTGGGCATTACAATTAAGAGGAATGCCTTTCAGTATATCAGCTGGTATTGGTTTTATAGCATTATTTGGTGTGGCCGTGCTCAATGGTATAGTATTGATTGGCTACTTTAATCAACTTAAAAAGGAGGGAGTGAAAGACCTAAAATCAAGAATCTTAAAAGGAACAGAAGTGAGGCTGAGGCCTGTAATTATGACAGCATCAGTAGCATCTTTGGGATTTCTTCCGATGGCTTTATCGACATCAGGTGGAGCTGAGGTACAGCGCCCTCTTGCAACAGTAGTTATTGGTGGACTAATTTCAGCAACCATATTAACTCTCATCATATTACCGATACTATACAGTTGGTTGGAAAGATGGTCTGAACGCAAATCAACATCACTAAATATCAAAACATCCGCTTCTATCATTATTATTCTACTCTTTAGTTGTTCAAGTTATGCACAACAGAGTATATCATTGGATAGTGCCTTACAAATTGCTGTTGCTAATCATCCTTCAATTGCTTCCGGACAATTGGCAATTGAAAAGAATAATAAATTGACTGAAATGAGCTACACGCTTGGGAATACAGATATTTCGTATCAAGGTGATGGATTGTTTAGAGAAAATGGACAGAGAATCAATCAGATAGGAGTAGTACAGAATATTCCTAATCCTCTAAAGGTTAAATCTATCCAAAATCGAAATAATAAGTTGCTTATGCGGTCTGAAGTAGATAAACTTTTGACCATTTCAGAGGTAAAGCTAGCGGTCCGTCAGTCCTATTATCAAGTCCAATATTTGAAAGAAAAACAGACATTATATGGACGCCTTATCACTTTGTATGAACAGTATCTTGAAAAAGCTAAAGTGAGAGTCTCAGCTGGTGCAGCCAATAACTTAGAAAAGTTAAATATTGAATCAAAACTCAATGAATATCGAATGCTTCAAAAGCAAGCTGTTTTGGAGTTGCCAACTAGAGAGGAACAGTTGAATTTATTGTTAAATACGGATCGAGAGTATACTTCAACTGGATCTTTAACAGAAGAAACAAAGTATGAAAATACTTCTGAAGATAATCTTTGGCTAAACAGATCAAAGCTTGAAACTGAAATTCAAAGGGCAGAAATCGATGTTATCAAAGCCAATGCGAAACCAGATTTCAATCTTGGTTATGCATTACAAAACTATACGGATGGCGGATGGCTACATGGCCTGCAAGCTGGTGTTTCCTTGCCTCTTTTTAATAGTAATAATAAAGTGAAAGTTGAAGCAAAAAAGATAGAAGTAGAACAATATCTAATGAATGAGGAGACCACTCAACTACGACTAGATACAAAACTACTTGAATCTAAAAAGAATATAGCCATATATCAAGAGGGTGTTCTTTTTTATAAGGATCAGCTAAGTTCCCTCGCTCCTCAACTTCAAGATATTGCCAATATCAATTACAAAACGGGTACATTATCATATTTGGAATTATTGAACGTACTGAATATTTCGGCACAATATGAGCTAGAATATCTAACACAATTGTACCAACAAAAATTGGCGATTTCTACTTATCAATATCTTATCAACGAATAAAAAATAATCTAATGAAACATATATCATATATCAATATTATAGTGCTTACAACATTATTCATACTACTATCTTCCTGCAAACATGACCATGGACCCGGTGATGGTCATGATCATGAAGGACATGATCATGGTGATACCAATACAGGGATTCATTCAGAAGACGATGGTCATGGTCATGGTCATGGCGAAGAAGGTTCTTTAGTACTCACAGAAGCCCAAATAGCAACCATTGGTTTAGAATTTGGCGCAACTACAAACATGAAAGTGAACAATTTCGCAAGTGCCACAGGGAGGCTTGGTGTTCCGGCAAATTCACAAACATCAATCTCAGCAAAAGCCGCTGGAATTTTGACGAGCGACAAGAAATTTGTGGAGGGCAATTATTTGAAAAAAGGATCTCTTATTGGATATATTGTAAATCCGGAATTCATTGCCAAGCAAGAAGAATATTTGCAAACTAAAACTCAACTTGAATTCGTAGCATTAGAATTACAGAGACAACAACTTTTGGTATCGGCTGATGCAGGAGTAGAAAGAGATTTACAAAAGTTGAAATCTCAGCAATCATCGCTTATTACTAGCCAGAAAGGGCTATCCAAGTATTTATCATATTTAGGCATAGATGCTACAACCCTAACTGCAGATAATCTCACTGAAAGGATATCGCTATACGCCCCAAACTCAGGTTATATATCTAAGATTACCCTTAACAATGGAATGTATGTGACTCCAGATATGTCTTTACTGGAATTAATAGAAACAGATCACCAACACTTGGAATTAGATGTATTTGAGAAAGACATTTCAAGTATTAAAAAAGGAGCCAAGTTGAGTTATACGATTCCGTCATTAGGATCTAAAGTATTTGAAGGATATATAAGTGTCATAAGTAAAGAATTTAATCCTGACGATAAGACCATAAGAATACATGGCCATCAGACGGGTGACAAACCTAATTTTATTAAGGATTTATTCATCAATGCAAAAATATGGTTGGATGAAGGTACTTCTCCTTCTTTGCCTTCTGACGCCATAGTCAGGGATGATGGGATGACATTTGTCTATTCTGGTGACCCATCGGCTGGGAACGGAGAGGTAGAATTTATAAAAATAATGGTAGTTCCTGGAGCTTCGGATAATGGTTTCACAAAAGTGTCATTGATTGACACGATACCTGCCAACCATCAAATAGTTACCAAGGGAGCCTATTATGTATATGCACAATCCAAAGCTGGAGAATTAGCTCATGAACATTAATAATTCAAGTTATGAATAGCGAACTAAGAAAGGCTATAAGTTACTATGATAAATTGCCTTAATCAATGACTTTTTTCCTAAATGAACTTATTGAACAGTAGGCACATATGCTGTAGAACAGTTGCACCTAAAACATGGTGTAACTGTTTTAAATCTACAGTTCGATGAATGTTTACAGAAGCAATTAAATAATACTTGATTAGATACTTTAAGATATCTTAATAGTAAGAATAGTTAAAAAACAATATGGATAAAACGGAAAATATTTTAGTTAAAAAAAGGGTTAAACCAACAGCAGTTAGGATACTAGTACTACGATATCTGTTAGATAAAAAAAAGGCCCAATCATTAAAGGATATTGAGTTAGGATTACCTAATACTGATAGAAGTTCCATATTTAGATCACTAAAGACATTTGAAGAAAATAAAGTTGTCCACAGTATAGAAGATGGTTCTGGCATGACCAAATATGCAGTATGTGCGGAAGGCTGTAATTGTAACCCAGAGGATTTGCATTATCACTTTTATTGCACTAACTGCAGTATTACTTACTGCCTTTTTGATAATCCTATTCCACAAATAAAATTGCCTCATAATTTTAGAATGCAACAAGCGAATATGGTAATAAAAGGACTATGCGACAAGTGCTCTTAACCTTTGCAATTGAGTTGCATGGCATTCGGTATAGCTTTGTACTATTCTTAAAAATTAAAATCTAGTTATGAAATTCTATACCGTACTTCTATTTGCTCTGTTTTCATGTATTAGCTCAATCGTGGTAGCACAAAAAACTGACGTTTCTATCACTCTTTTAGATAGTGACAGTAATGAACCATTAATCGGTGCCACGATACAAATCGATGAATTAGATAATGGAACAGTCACCAACGTAGATGGCGTAGGTGAATTTCTTAATGTTGAATACGGAACTTATCGTTTTGAGTTTTCCTACTTGGGCTACCAGGAGAAAGATACACTATTGGTTATTAATGCTACAAGTTCGTCCTTTGTCTTCAATCTTGATATAGCAGGAGAAGAGATAGAAGCGGTTACGATTTCTACAACACGTAGTACACGAACAATACAGAATATTCCTACTCGATTAGAGTTTATTGGTGGTGAAGAACTAGAAGAAAAAGCCATTATGAATGCACCCAATATTTCGATGGTGCTTAGAGAAAGTACAGGCATCCAGATTCAACAGACAAGTTTGAGTAGTGGTAATAGAAGTATTAGAATACAAGGACTAGATGGTAGATATACCCAATTATTGAAAGATGGATTCCCTCTTTACGGAGGTTTTTCTGGGGGGTTGAGTATCATGCAAATTCCCCCATTAGATTTAGCTCAGTTCGAAATAATCAAAGGAAGCTCTTCTACACTTTATGGAGGTGGAGCGATAGCAGGTTTGGTAAATATGGTTTCTAAGAGACCTGACGAAGAACCAGAGGTTAATATTTTACTTTCTCAAACCCATACTGGTGGAAGTACAGGAAATGTTTTTTATAGCAAAAGGAAAGAAAAAATAGGTTTTACATTATATGGTGCAGCACATTATAATTCCACTTACAATCCTGATGATGACAATTTTACCAACATACCTCTTACTCAATCTTTTTCCCTCAATCCTAAGATCTTCTATTATCCCAATGACAATTCTACCATTTGGTTAGGTGTCAATGCTACAACTGATACTAGAGAAGGTGGGGATATAAATGTTGTAAAGAATGGTAAAGATACAGAACATCAATATTTTGAAAATAATAATTCAAATAGGATCAGTACACAATTTGCTTATGAGGCCAAGTTGTCAAATAATCAAAGTATAGAATTAAAAAATAGTGTAGGATATTTTTCACGTAAAATCAACTTACCTGATTATATTTTTGATGGAGATGAAATAAATTCTTTTACAGAATTTAACTATGCAAAAAATGGCAAAAGTTCCGATTGGATATTAGGTGCAAACCTTTATACAAATTCATTTCGAGAGAATACAGATATTTCACCACGGGATATGAAGCAAACCACCATAGGTGCATTTGTAAACAATACTACAGATTTAAGCGATAAAGTAATTATAGAATCAGGCTTCAGAACCGACTATTCTAAAGATTGGGGAGTATTTCCATTACCAAGAGTATCATTTTTATGGAAAGCAAATAATAAGTTTTCTACTCGTCTAGGAGGAGGACTAGGTTATAAAATACCAGACATTTTTACAGAAGAAGCAGCTACTCTCAATTTTCGCTTCGTAGAACCTATCAATGTAGATAATCTAAATGCAGAAAAATCATTTGGTATAAATCTAGATTTCAACTATCGAACGGCCATTACGGATCATCTATTTTTTTCAATAAACCAACTATTTTATAATACAGAAATTTCGGACGCTTTACTCTTAGAAAGTAGCTCACCCACAAATTTTGTTTTTAGCAATGCAGGAGAGAATATTCAGAGTCTTGGTTCCGAAACTAATATAAAACTATCTTATAACGATTTTAGATGGTTTATTAATTATGCCTATATCAATGCTACACTAAACTATCTTCCAGAAAATCCACAGAAGCCTTTGACACCAAAACACAATGCTGGCACAGTATTAATGTATGAAAACGAAAAATGGCGAATAGGATATGAAGTGTACTATACAGGTAAACAAAACCTATCCACTGGATCTCAATCAACTGACTTTACTACTATGGGGCTATTGGTGCAAAAGCATTTTGAATGGGGAAGTCCGTATATTAATTTCGAGAATTTTACTGACGTTAGACAGAATCGTTATACACCAGAAGTTTTAGGTACTGTTCAGAATCCAATATTTCCTGAAATATATGCACCTACTGATGGATTTGTTTTTACAGTAGGTATAAATATTAAACCTTTTGGCCGTGAAGAGTGTGATGATGGTTGTCATGCGAACTAATACTTAATATCATGTACTTATTTATATTTTTATTAATCTTTTTTTTCTTAGTTTTTTTCTTGAGATCATTTCTTACCTGGAGGAAAACTGGGATTAATCCGCTTACCTTTAGCAAAGGAGATGATGCCCATGGATATATTGGAAAAGTCTATGGTTTTATATCCGTTTTGGAACTTATCGTAGTATCAATATATGCCTTCGCTCCATCCCTTCATAAATACTTACTGCCATTTTGGTATTTGGAAAATAAAACATTGATGAAGGTTGGATGGCTTTTATTATTTATCTCAATATTATTAGTCTGGATAGCTCAATCGCATATGCGGGAGTCCTGGCGTATAGGAATAGATGAAATTAATAAGTCAGAATTAGTTACCTCAGGTCTTTTTTCCTATTCTCGAAATCCTATATTTCTAGGAATAATGATAGCTAATTTTGGCTTGTTTTTGATCATTCCAAATGCTTTTACTTTGTTGATTGTTTCGCTTTCAACGGTTAGCATCAACACGCAAATAAGGCTGGAAGAAGCCTTTTTAGAAAAATCACATGGAACTGCATATATAAATTACAGAAAGAAAGTAAGAAGGTGGATTTAATAGAAAAATGCTAAAAATATATTTAACATTTTAATAGAATTAATGTATGTTTAAAAATATTTAGATTAGTCTAAAAATATTATTTAAATCGTCTAAAAATGAAAAATAACCTCGCAAAACTTTCCTCGTTAGTGTTGTTGGCAGGATTACTTTCCTTATATGCCTGTGAAAAATTCCTTCCTAATGAACCTGAAGAGAATGAAGTATTGGATGGACCTATGGAAGGATTGTCTTACGCCCAAACCCGTTTGTTTTTGGAAGGTGATGAAGCCTTTTCAGAGGTATTCACACCTGAAAAAGGATTGGGGGCATACTTTGTAACTTCCTCTTGTTTCAGTTGCCATTCTGGTGATGGAAAGGGACATCCTTCTACTACCTTGACCAGATTCGGCAGATGGGAAAACGGGCAATTCGACCCATTGACGCATCTTGGTGGAGGTCAATTGCAAAACAGGGCTATTGCTGGCTTCGAGGCAGAGGTAATTCCTTCTGAAGCTAATGGTATTGCAAAATTCACTCCGCCTGCAGTAACAGGTTTGGGTTTGTTGGCTGCTGTAACGGATGCCACACTTCTTGATGTAGCTGATCCCGACGATATGGATGGAAACGGTATTTCCGGAAGGGTCAATTACATTGAGCCGCCCGATTTTTTTAGTCCTTTGGAATGGAATATTCCTGATGAGGAAGGACGGTATATCGGTAGGTTCGGCAAAAAAGCTGCAGCCATAGATTTGTTGCATCAAACGGTCAATGCTTATAACCAGGATATGGGCATCACTTCGGATTTTGATATGAATGACCCAATCAACTATGCGGTTTCATCTCAGCAAACAGACCTTATTCCCGACCCTGAAATCTCTGCTGCTACGGGGCAAAGCGTGGTATTTTATCTCCGTACCCTAAAAGCCCCAATTCCTCGTGATGAATCCGATGCCAATGTGCAGTTGGGTAAACAGCTTTTCATGGATATTGATTGTGGTAAATGCCATATTCCAACATTGAAAACAGGTATAAGTGATATTACAGTCTTATCAGAAGTTGAATTTCATCCTTATACAGATTTACTATTACATAACATGGGTGAAGAACTAAATGATAATTATACTGAAGGTCTTGCAGAAGCTGCGGAATGGCGCACTCCACCATTATGGGGATTGGGTTTGTCTCCCGATGCACAAGGAGGTGAATTCTTTCTAATGCACGATGGCAGAGCTACAAGTATAGAAGAAGCCATTTTGTTACATGGAGGGGAGGCATCGAATAGCCGAACCTATTATCAGGAGCTCTCCACATCAGATAAAGAAGCACTTATCTCTTTTTTGAAAAGTTTGTAAATCAGAAAAATGGACAGAAAGGATTTTTTTAAAAACTGCGTGAGATTGGCTGGTGCCGGTATCTTGATTCCGTTGCTTGGACAATCCTGTAAAGGCATTGCTTATATTCCACATTCAATAGATTCCAATGGAGTTTTGGTCAAAAAATCAGATTTGATAGACCATCGTTTTGTCCTCATTCAGCCTGCCAACCTACCAGCCCCTATTTTTCTAACCAAGCTCGATAACAACCAATATTCAGCCCTCCTGCTGCAATGTACGCATCGGGCTTGTGAAGTGCGACCAACTGGAATGGAATTGCATTGTCCATGCCATGGAAGTGTTTTCAGTCATACCGGGGAAGTACTTGAAAGCCCTGCGGAGCGTCCTTTACGCCGTTTTAGGGTCTTGGAGGATGGTGAAAACCTTTATATCAAATAGCTTATGAAACCTATATTTATACTTTTATTATTATCAATGACTTCCCAATGGTTGGCGGCCCAAGATGTTGACACGCTCAACCTCACCAATAAAGATGCGGTTTATCAACGTCCCTTTATTTATGAAGAACAAAGGAGTAACCTAAGTGCAGCAGTTGGCGGTTATCTGGAAGCCAATACCAATTATTTTTCAACCGATGGCATCAGTGAAGGTTATTCAATGGAAATGCGCCGTTTCAATATTTTCTTGTATTCCACCATAAAAGAGCGAATTAAGTTTATTTCCGAATTGGAGTTTGGGCATGGAACGGAAGAAATTGAATTGGAAACAGCTTTAATGGACTTTGAGCTGCATCCGAGCCTGATTTTCAGAGCTGGAATATTATTAGTGCCAATTGGTTATTTTAATCAAAATCAAGATAGTCCGAAATGGGAGTTCATTGACCGACCTTTGGTTTCGACCAATTTGATTCCTTCAACTTATTCCGATGTTGGTTTAGGATTGCATGGTACAATCCCAATTCGAGACTTCTCATTTACCTACGAAACCTATCTTATCAATGGCTTACAAGAAGGTATTATTACGAATGAAGAAAACCGTACTTTTTTGCGGGCCGGCAAAGGAGAAGAACGATTTGGAGAGGATAACAACGGTTCACCAGCTTTTACGACAAGACTTGCCCTCAATAAAAGAAAATTTGGTGAAATAGGAATATCAGGATACATAGGTAATTACAATATTTTCAAAAAGGATGGCCTACCCATAGATGAAAAAAGGAGCTTGTTAATTGGGGCATTGGACTATAATTTTTCTATCAAAAAAGTAAAATTCTTAGGTGAGATTGCATACATAAAAGCAGATATACCTTCTGATGTAGGACAAAATTTTGGAAATACTCAATGGGGTTTCCACACCGACTTGATTTATCCATTTTGGCAAGGAAAATTGTTCAGTTGGCAAAATATCATTCTAAATGCATCCTTGCGATTTGAATATCTTGATTACAATGTGGGAAAGTTCAGAGATACTGATAGCAATATATCTGACCATCTTTATTCCATCATGCCAAGTATTGGTTTGCGATTCTCTCCTAATACGCTTTTGAGAATGAGTTATCGATATCAATGGGACACTGACTTATTTGGCAATCCTCCTGCAAAAACGGCTGGGTTTCAGTTTGGGTTTGCGAGTTATTTTTAAAAAATAAAATATTGAATTTTAAACAATCCAAAATCGGAAGTTCGATAGCCTTTTTGATAGTTGTCCTTACTGGTAGCTATGGAAAAGTAGCTTGTCCACCAATTCAATTAAACCAAAATTGTCGTTAAATGAAAAACAAAGAACACATACATACATATGATGAAAAAGGCAAAATTACTTGTTGCTCACTTGAAGAGAAGATTGACAAGGCCACATCACCGCCATCATTAGTATCCGCTAAATACGATCATGATGAACATGAAGGTCATGACCACTCATCACATGACAATGCTAATCATGATGATGAACACAATCATGAGGATTATGGCAAAGCACCAGCCATTATTAGCTTCACTCTTTTGATGGTTGGATTAGCCTTAGATCATCTTATACCAAATGAGTTTTTTACTGGCTGGATAAGGATAGTTTGGTACATAGCCGCATATATTCCTGTAGCTTATGCTGTAATAAGGGAGGCCATAGAGGCATTAGCCAAAGGTGAAATATTTACCGAATTTTTTCTGATGAGCATTGCCACTATTGGTGCATTCTTGATTGGTGAATATCCGGAAGGAGTTGCTGTCATGCTTTTCTATGCTGTGGGTGAGTTATTTCAATTAGCGGCCGTCAAAAGAGCAAAAAATAATATAACGGCATTATTGGATGTAAGACCAAAAATAGCCAGTGTATTTAGGAATGAAAAGTACATCACCGTGGATCCTAATAAGGTACAAATTGGTGAAACTATTCAGGTGAAAGTCGGTGAAAAGATTCCTTTGGATGGTTCATTGCTTAGTGATAAAGCATCTGTAGACACTGCTGCCATTACGGGAGAAAGTAAACCTTTTGTTGCAACTAAAAATGAGAAGTTATTGGCGGGATCTATAAATTTAGAAGGGGTAATAGAGCTAGAAGTTACCAAAGAATTTAAAGACAGTTCAATATCTCGAATTCTGGAATTGGTTCAGAATGCAACTTCCAAAAAAGCTAAAACAGAATTATTAATAAGACGACTCGCAAAGATTTATACGCCAATAGTTGTTTACATTGCCATCGCAATTTGTGTATTGCCTTATTTCTTTATTGATGACTATATATTTTCAGATTGGCTATATAGATCATTGATTTTCTTAGTTATTTCATGTCCTTGTGCATTGGTGATCAGTATTCCTCTAGGCTATTTTGGTGGATTGGGAGCAGCCTCAAAGAATGGTATTTTGTTTAAAGGAGCTACTTACATGGATCAGATTACTGCAATGGATACCTTAGTAATGGATAAGACGGGGACGGTCACAAAAGGAGTCTTTGAGATCAACACCATCAAGACTGAAGGAAGTTTATCTGAAATAGATTTTATGGACATTCTTCTTGCTGTGGAATCAAAAAGTACTCATCCAATTGCTAAAGCCATCATGAAGTATGGAGCATCACAAAAGCAGGCTACTGATGTAAAAGAAGTTGCAGGTAAAGGACTAATAGCCACGGTAGAAAGCAAGAAAGTATTAGTAGGCAATCAGAAACTTCTAGAAGCAAACGGTGTGAGCACTCCTTTGTCCATAGAAGATATAGTAGAGACTATTGTTCTTATGGCAGTAGATGGAATATACCAAGGTTATGTAACGGTTTCTGATCAACTAAAAGAAGATGCTTTGGCTTTTGTAAATGACTTACCACAATATGGATTTAAAAATACAGTGATGTTATCTGGAGATAAGAACTCGATCACTCAATCGGTGGCTAAGGAGTTAGGTATTACCAATGCGAAAGGCGGATTATTACCAGAAGATAAGTTGAATGAAGTAGAAACACTTAAATCCAAAGGCCATAAAGTACTATTTATAGGAGACGGTGTCAATGATGCACCAGTACTTGCAGCCAGTGATGTTGGAGTTGCTATGGGTGCAATGGGAAGCGATGTGGCAATTGAGACAGCTGATGTAATAATACAGAATGATCAACCGTCAAAAATAATAATGGGTGTCAAGATAAGTAATGCAACAAAAGCGATCATATGGCAAAATATCTATTTGGCATTTGGTGTAAAAATTCTAGTTCTGATACTTGGAGCATTAGGTATGGCTACTATGTGGCAAGCAGTGTTTGCAGATGTGGGAGTGGCATTATTGGCAATACTTAATGCGGTGAGATTGCAAAAGAAAACTTTTTAAATCGTTCATGTTACAGGTTGATCAAAAATAAATTACTTAATATTTATCATTACTTTTATCCATTATCTAGTTGAATATTATTAATAGCATCGTTCTACAATATGACACTAACTAAAAACAAATCAATCCTTGGAGGAATATTCGCATTCATCCTTGCAACTAGCTGTTGCTGGCTTCCTGCATTGATTTTAGCGCTTGGAGGATCAGCTGGATTACTTGCATTAAGTAATGAACTTGAGTCTTACAGTGGCATGCTTATGGTTTTAGCTGTTTTCCTTTTAACATATGGAGGTTATCAATATTATAAAACAAAACAAATGAAAGAAGTAGTTTTAGAATCCACAATTACCTGCCCGGAATGCAATCATGCTAAGACGGAGACTATGCCTACGAATGCATGTCAATTCTTCTATGAATGCGAGAATTGTAAAAAAGTATTGAAGCCAAATCAAGGAGATTGCTGTGTGTTTTGCAGTTTCGGTACAGTTGCATGTCCACCTATTCAAGAAGGTGTCAATTGTTGTGACTAATGGATTATTCTGCTATAAATATCAGAGCATTTATAGGAGCTAAAAACTTTGAAGAGTCGAAAGAGTTTTATACCAACCTTGGTTTTGAAATTGTAGATATACCTGGTAAGATGGTACTGGTAAAAGTCAATGATAAATTGGCATTCTATCTTCAAGAATATTATCAAAAAAAATGGGTTCAAAACTCAATGTTATTTCTGGAAGTAGATGATATAGAAAAATGTTATTCTGATCTACTTAGTAGAGATCTAGTTTCTCAATACAAATATGTAAAACTTAGCGAAATCAAGACTTTTGAATGGGGGAGAGAATGTTTTCTTCATGATCCTTCAGGAGTGCTTTGGCACTTTTGTGAGTTTAATAATTTCTAACATCATTTATTAACATGTATGAAGAAATCAATTTTTAGGATTGCTCAAATGGACTGTCCTTCGGAAGAAAACTTAATTAGATTAAATTTATCAGAAATTAGTGGTATTAAACATTTAGATTTTGACTTGGCTAACCGTACATTGGTAGTATTTCATTTGGAAAATCTCGCTCAAATTGAAAAAGCCCTTATCGACCTAAATCTTGGTTCATCTTTAGTAAGTTCAGACAATACTTCCCAGAAATCATTCAACGAAGAATCTGACCAGAGTAAAATACTATGGACTATATTAATAATAAATTTAGCTTTCTTTTTTGTGGAAATGACTACTGGGATTATTTCCAAGTCAATGGGTCTAGTGGCAGATAGTTTGGATATGCTTGCGGATGCATTTGTTTATGGAATAAGCCTAATGGCAGTTGGCAGTGCTCTATCACGAAAAAAGCGTATAGCTAAAATTGCAGGTTGGTTTCAAATAATTTTAGCGATCATTGGTTTCGTAGAAGTCATACGAAGGTTTATTACGGGAGGTATTCTTCCAAACTTCTCTGCTATGATTATAGTTTCCATATTCGCCTTGATTGCCAATGGGATATGCTTATATCTTTTGCAACAATCTAGAAGCATGGAGGAGGCACATATGAAGGCGAGCATGATATTTACATCAAACGATATCATCATTAATTTAGGTGTAATCATTGCAGGCACATTGGTTTATTTGACCAATACACGTTTTCCTGATTTATTAATTGGTACAATCGTTTTTGTTCTAGTAATACAAGGAGCATTTAGAATTTTGAAATTGAGTAAATAGCATTCGTCCCACCTCTTTAGTACAAATCTGGTTCGTCACCCCATCGAGGGGATTCCTCACCAGTCGCTGTGAAGCGGTGTGGTTTCATGAGTTTGCCACAGCTATGTCGCCATCCTGCAATGCCGCAGGAATCAGCACATATGCCATGCGTGCCTTTGGCATACGAGCTTTGTCACCATAGTTGTATTGCTGCACTCATTCCACCACTCGTGGCTACCTTAGTATGAGAGCACTGATCTTGTGGCTCTCTGCGTTTTCAGCAGAGCTGACACTGCGATATCCACCAGACACTTCATATAGCCCACCATTGTAGCTCCATCCACCCACATTGGATTGCTACTTCCTTACGTCACTATCCTTTTCTCAATCCCCACGCTATTCGTTCCTGCATTTCGCACCATTCCTTCATCGCTTAGTCGCTTTCATTCAGGCTACCTTCGTTATCAGAGCTCTTCATCCTACCGCCACTTCTTTGTTAGCGGGCCGCTATGTCCTCCGCCCCTCGCAGCCCTATGTGCTATCTATTCTTAGTTTGCCACCTCTGGTGGTCGGTATTCAAAGGCAGCACCTAGGGATGCTCGCTCCCCGCCCGATCAACCGAAAATCATCTATTGAACTTTATTGATTTCGTTAATCTGATTTGCTATCCACCCGTCAGTCGCTACGTTTCACCATGCCATCGTTCCTCGTCATGGACTGTCACTACTCCTTCCTCTTTGCCCCGTTCGGGTATGCCTATCCAGGTACAAGCCTGGCTAGTTTGCATCCCCTAGGTTGAGGACTCCCGCTTTTTGCCCGACAGTCAGCCCAAGTCGATTCGCTGATCTTCGTTACTCTTCGATCAGCACTTCTTTGTTGGGCTGCCTGTGGTTCACAGCTTAATTAGCAAAATTCAATCAATCCAGAAAAATTAGATATTTTACCCAAAGAATAGGAATTTGTGGTATGTTGATAAATACCATACGGCAAAGTAGGCATCGTCACCATTCCGCCAAGGTCCACTGAATAATTTTCAGTGTACTCCTGGCACCTATGGAGTTCCACCTTGGCTTCATGATTCCTTCCTCCTTTTGGTGCCTATGGCTTTTATCACCATGCATTATGTATTTGCACGAGGCTGGTGGAAATAGAAAAAGCCTCAGAAATTTCTCCCTGAGGCTATCTTATAGATAAATCGCTATACGTTCTTTAATCTACAAACTAGGAATTGCTAATTCCTTTTCGATCATCAATTGATTGATATTCTGTCTATTCATGTAAACTACTCCCAACCATCTGCCATATTTGCCTTTGGCATTTTTGAAGGTTACGATCTCGATTTCCTTGCCTTCAATCTCATCTTTCAACCAGGCTTTACTTTCTAACCCTGCAAATCTTTCTTTTCCTCTTGGCTCTGGTGCATCGATGCCTTTAAGACGAATTCTTTGTTTCCGGAGTATTGTGTAAAACCCTAAGTCTATATCAACATCGATGGTATCTCCATCAACTACTTTCACCACTTTTGCTCTGTATCTAAATAACATTCTTCTTCTTTTTGGATTTGAAAATGCGTTTCAGAAGAGCTGAAACGATAAAGCTGACAACGGCGCCAATGGCAGCCAAAATCGCAGTCTTTAGCATATCGTTAGGATCTATGATCCCAACGATTGCCAAGATGGTACCGCCACAAGTGCCGGCGCTTTGATTACTTATATGGCTCATTCAGTATCCCTTTTGGAAACTTCTCTAAAGTCTTCATAACATCATTATCTGTAGTTACCTGACTAACAGCCGTCGCCACGGCTCCAGCAGTTACCAGGTAGCCACCAATGGTTACTACCACAACTGGCAAAGCTACAGGAGATGCTAAAATCGCACCACCTGCAGTTGCAAGGGCAATACCGATATTTCTAAGCACTTTGAAAAATTTGGGCGTTGGGCTTTTGGCCCTATCGATTAAATTCATACATTTTGGATTTGTAAGATTCAAGAGTCTAAGGACTCATAAATCTTGATGAAACAATTTTGATAATTCACCTGGGCAAGATTGGCCATGATCAGCTCCAGCGCAATTCGAGAGTAGCTTCCTTTGTCGCTACCCACCAATTGCATTACTGGAGCAATACAACCTCTCAATTCTTCACTCGCATCATTTGCAGGATGTAGAAGTATGTAATCTCGACCTGGTACATCACCAATCAATAAATGATCCCTGAATCTTGGGCTATGCCTTTTTTGGATAGGGTAGATGCCCTCAGGAATGCATGACACATTTCTGCGATTATCTAACCAGGGCAATTCCAAGCTATTCGAGACGATCACATTATTGATCGTGATCAGACCTTTGGTCCATTCCGGGTAGTATGTCCTTCCTAATTCTATTACCATAGTTCAAGAATTATACTTCACCACCTCCCTCTTCGCCACCGGCAGCTTCAGGGGCACCGGTCACTTCAAGAATGCTCAATGAATTGTACGATCCATTCTTCAAGGAATACAGATCACCATTCACTTCCTGATAGAATTCGATGTGAAGCAAGTGGAATCCACAGCCATCACCCTCTGGAGGAGCTTCAAATTGCAATCTATAATCCGCTACATTTGCATCGATTGGAAATGTCTCTACATTACTGATTTTGGTATCGAATTCACCTGTTAGGAAATTCACATTGGTCCAACCAGCTTTGATGGCCATGTGGGTTGCTCCACCTGGTGCCACAACATCATTGATCGGGTTCAATTGTTTGATATTGATCTCGCCCGTTGCAGCATCCAAGCCATATTCAGCGAAGAAGATACTGGACAGAATCGCCTTAATATTGAAATTGAATCCTTTCAAGAGAGCCTTGCCGGCATCTTCAACAATTCCAATACCCACATTTCTTTCTCCTCTTGCACTTGTTGCATCCAGATTCTTGATTTGAGTCATGGTCTTAGTCAATCTGGAAGTGACCAATCTGTCTTTTGCATTGGTCATGAGATTTCGCACCGCTGTCCTCAATAGTTTACCAGAAGATGCAGATCTCCCAAATTCAGAGCCATTTTCTCTGGTCCTTTGAAAGTTTGGGTCATTTGCGATTCGGTCACCATCAATGCCACCTTTTGTCCTCACCAGGTAATCCTTTCCGGATTTGTAAAAGGTCAGATCATCGAGCGTTCCTTTGATTTTTAAAATGCCTTTTAATTTTGCCATAGAATTATAATTTTATGCTCATTTCTAATGAATGAGCTATTAACTAATAATTCAATAATAGAGGTGAAGCGATGTTGAAAGCAAATCTTCACTTCCGTCTAAGTCACTCTAGGGCACTTTTTGCCATCAATGTCAGTTATATATTACATATTTGCATAATATCTCATTTCATTTCTTCCAATTTCAGTTTATTATTTGCCCTATAGATACTCCATAGATAAAGTATGGATAAAGTATGGATAGTGTATTAAAACAGAATTGAGAGTACATGAGCAGAATGAATAGAATTGTGATTTATCCTCAGGATGTTGCTTTGATCACAGGAAGGAGTGATCGATATGGTAGAACGATTATAAAACGCATAAAAGAACATCTAGGAAAGGATCAATATCAGTTGTTAACCATTAAAGAATTTGCTGACTATATGAGTATTGATATCGCTTTAATTGAATCTGTACTTTTTGGATAGTTTATTTTCCTCTCATACAAACTACTGCATAGATAGGTCCAGATCTACATATCTGCAAGGTCTGGTCTCTACGAGCCCTGGCATCCTGACTGTAAACGTCAGGACGATCCACCTTGCATATAAGTATATCTTCCCTTAGTAAGCATTCGATAGTATGAGCAGTAGTCTCATCAGTATTTTTTCATTTACCCGCCGTTTCAGGAGGGCTTATATATTTATCAGTTATGCTTACATCAGTTTTATCATTAGGCCAGCTAGTAGCTACCTCGAGTATTCATTCTCTTATGGCTTCAGATCTCTCATTTCATACTTTTATCTATACTTCTCTTTTGAGACATGAGGAGGGTGATTGGGGTGAGGTCTGTGTCGTGGATCGTGAGAGCAATGAGCGAGCTCTCACTTCTGGGCGTCGTATTTTTTCAGTATATGAGTGTGGTCCAGCCCATCAGGAGTATGGGCGTAAGATTTATATTATTACTGAGGCAGATCGATCCGTCACTACTATTCTTTGGCCGTGGGAATATTAGCCCTTGTAGGTTTATTTTGTCATACATACTTCTGCGTAGTTAGGTGCAGATCTACATATCTGCAAGGTCTGGTCGCTACGCGCCCTGGCACCTCCTTCGTCGGCGATCCACCTTGCATATAAGTATATCTTCCCTGGTATAGCATACGATAGTATGAGCAGCAGTCTCATCAGTATTTATTCACTTATATATTTCATTATTATGGTTACTTCATCATCAGCTGGTACGGTACAGTTATCAGCGCAGGTCAGTGAGTGTTTGTCACTCGATTTATTGTTTATACATTTCATTAGTTCATCATTGGTGCGTCATCGCGCAGGTGATGTGGGTATGGTGAGTGGTGCGGATTTTGAGTCTAGTATCGCAGGGTTTCAGTATGGTGGTCGGTATTCTTCGGTATTTGAGTATGAGCAGTTGGGTTCTAGTTTAGTGGGTCAGCAGTTGCTGGTTGTATCGCCTAGTGCTAGAGATACTGTGTTTGTTTCTTTTGTGGGGGAGCGTTACTAGCTCCTTTTCTAACAAATATCCTTATGTATCGATGAGTTCGTCGATAAGCTTTTGTCTAATATTGCTGTAGACACTCTTAAGGTCGTCGCCAAAAATAAAAACATTTACTTCATAATTTCCTTCACCAAATAATTGTTGAGCTGATTTTCTCATCGTACCAAATCTTGTATCACCATAATTTTCTATCCATTCTTCCAATGTGACAATTGGCCAGATGAATAACATTTTATATTCGAAAAAACCTTCCATTTGAAGCATTTCTCTTTTAACCATAGCTGGAGTTAAATTAACCATCGAAAAGTGATTTATTTCAACTTCAAGTGGAGATATAATTAGCTTTTGGCGTCTGTAAAGATGATTCTTGGCTTCTGAATGATCAATTCCTTTTATTTGAGAATAAGCAAAATTCCCAAGTTTATTTAGCTTGTGTTCTTTTGCAATTTGCAATATATCAGTAAGAATAACAGAAAGCTTTTCATGATTTTGGGTTAGCCTTTTTATAATTCCAGAGATTTCATCAGATAAAGAGTCTGAAGGGTTTCCTGGAAGAGATCTAAACCAGTCATTGATTCTTATAGTATCTATTGCATTAGCCTCAGTATTTGATGTTCCATTGCGATAGTATACTTTGCCTGTTTCTAGACCCTTCATTTTAACAGCAGCAGTAATTGGTAATTCATATTTTTTTATGGGGAACTCAAGAACTCCAATTTTTTTATTTCTAAAATTGGTTTCATAGTATTTAAATAAAGGTCGCGGAAACACTTTATCCTTTATCTTCTCTTGAAGAATGGAATCGTCCATAGAATTCT
Organism: Saprospiraceae bacterium; assembly: GCA_029212405.1. Taxonomy (GTDB): domain Bacteria; phylum Bacteroidota; class Bacteroidia; order Chitinophagales; family Saprospiraceae; genus CAJXUU01. The sequence continues at coordinate 22,328 of JARGNR010000043.1, read as the reverse complement.
TTAATCCGATGACTTCAGGCAATTTGTCTTTACTTTCTTTGACCCCAATCAAAATATAACTTGTTTCATTTCTAATTGTATTTGAGAAACAAATTACATCTTTCACAAATTTTGCTGTTTCCCTTTGGTTTAGGTCATTATTAAAGTCGTACATCTCTTCTTTATAGTCCAGTACCGACGTTTCAGGTTTTCCAAGGATAGACTCTATTTGCAATTCTGATAGCATTTATTTTATTTCTTATATTGTATAATTTCAAATGACATGAAAATTAGCATTTAATTTTCTCTATTTTATTATCGTGTACAATAACAATATTAAAATTCAGATTTATGGGAAATTCAATTTACGATAGGTATGCCAAGAATCTGAATGAAATCAGAGCAAAATACAACCTTGCTATAGGTACAAATGATTCAACAGAGAAATTGTTAAATGGATATCTTTGCCCAATTACATTGGATTACTTTCCCGGTCCTAATTTTAGAGAATTATCAAGAGAACATGTACCCCAGGAAAAGTTAGGTGGCTCCATAATTTGTCTTACTAATAAAAAGTGGAACAATGATTTTGGGTCAATTGATAATTATGCGGTTGAAAGAGTCAAAGAAATGGCTAAGAATAAATTGGAAAATAAGATAAACAGCACGGGAGGCTTTCGTAATGGCATGACTGGAAGATTTGAGCTAACTCCTGGGGACAAACCTAAAATTACCTTTATTTCAAAAGCCTGTAAAGAAGACAATCCAAAATTTATGGCATTTTTAGAATCCATGAAAAACCAAGGAGAGTTCAAAATTAATCTCAAACCAAGAGGACAGCTTACCAGACTTGCAAAATTAGCATATCTTAAAAATGCTTACTTAATCTTATTTAATTACTTTGGTTATGGTGTTATATTTGGTAAAAAGGGGTTCTACAAGATCTTCTCTGAAATACGAAGACAGCTAAGGAATCCAAGACAAGAAATGCTGGAATCTCATAATTTTATAATGGAAATGGATTCCGAAAATAAATTTGAGGGGGTGTATCTGATAGAGAAGGGTAAAGAAAAAACTCTAGGAGTTTTCTACAATCTCTTAGGTGAAATTTCATTAAGTATTTGTGTTATATTTCCTAGTCTTTCTCAAAAGGGCGATCCAATTTTTAATTGGAACAAGGTATATACGGAAGTACAATTGACTAAAATCAATAAGCCTGCAAATTTTTTATCTTTTGAATCAGTCTTAGGAGGCATAAATGCAGAATTCGTTCCTAGTGATTATTTATCCGAAACAATTAATTGAAATGAAATGCGATTTGCTAAAAATGAAAATGGACACAAAATTGAAGTAGAATATTCCGGACAAAGAGCAAATTGTGGATGCTGCAACAGTATTGTAGTTGGAAAAAAAGGCAGGGTAAGGCCTAAATATTGGTCTCATTTAAGTACAAAAGACTGTGATTCTTGGTATGAACCCATGACTCAGTGGCATATTGATTGGCAAAATAAATTTCCTAAGCAATGTCAAGAAATAGAAATGGTAGGTTCGAATGGAATAAAACATCGGGCAGATATTAGACTTAATAATGGTAAGGTAATTGAAGTGCAAAATTCCCAAATTAAAATTGATGACATAGAACAAAGAGAAAAATTTTACAATAGCAATGGACAACTTTATTGGATACTGAATGGAGGTAATCTTCTTCAAAGTTGTTCGATAAAATACAAAAAGAAAAGAAAAGGTCATTACATTTCAGTCTATATCCCACAATATACAAGCGAATCGAGTTATTATGATTTTGACGAAATAAGAGAAAAGTTTCTTGAAAGCAACAGTGTTAAGGAATTAAAGTCTCTTATTCCATATAAGGATGAAGTAATACGAAATGGTACTGAGTTGCAATTCAATTTCGAAAATGAGGTCGATTTTTTCGGAATCATAGAAAATTTAAAGAATGACGCTCATGATGTAATTACGAATTATTACGAGGGTGATTATAGAGATGTATTGTTCGAAATGAAGTTTGATTATTATTCCGAATCATATGATGATTTCTACAATGTCCAATTGAATAAGCTATACTGGAGAAAATTTATAGATGTAATGAAATCGCCAGTCTACATTGATAATTTAAAAGGCTTAGACAATGATCATATCTATTATTATCAAAAGAATCGAATACTTAAGAAGGTTGAATTATTGTCTTCTCTTACAGGTTAATGATTATCAAACTTAATTCATATTTATAAAAAGACAAGTCTTCCCAAACTTAATTGAGAAGACCTGCCAGATCAAAATATATAAACTTCCCTAAAATGGGTCGCTAAAACTTTCGTTCGTGATTAACGTTTGGTCGGTCAATGTCTTTAAGAAGTTGATGAGGTCAACCTTGTCCTCATCTGTCAAGAATAATCCCGTTTCTGAAGTAGCCAGCAGGGCAAGATCCAGTGTGGAAGATGGATGTATGCCTACATTATAGTGATTTACCACTTCTTCCAATGTGGTGAATCTACCGTCATGCATATACGGTGCAGTGAGCTCTATATTTCTCAATGACGGCACTTTGAATTTTGCCCTATCTGCTGGATCCATAGTTACATTCTCCCTTCCCATATCTAGGAAGTTAGCTTCGGTATCCAATCCGTTATTCATGTATTGATCGTTCTCAAAATTAGCACCACCATGGCAATGTGCACAATCCGCTCCTGAGAATTCAGGAAAAAATGGATTGTATTCCGTCTCGTACAGTAGCCTACCCCTTTCTTCGCTTTCTGTCAACTCTACCTGTCCTGCTTTCCATTGATCATATTTACTGTCATAAGAAACAATGCTAAACATAAACTGCTCCAATGCCTTCGCCAATTTGTCTACCGTAATTTCATCATTGCCATATACTCTGGTAAATTGACCTCTATACATTTTAGATGCCTCTAATTTCGCAACAACATTTTCTAAAGTCTCATCCATTTCCAATTCATCCTGAATGGGTAGAATGGCCTGGTCACGCAGTAAATGAGCTCTGCCGTCCCAGAAGAATTCATTACTATTCCAGGCCATATTAAATACAGACATTGCCTGCCTTTTTCCTGGTAACATTTCCACACCTAATGAAAATCGGGCAGTATCTGTAAATGCATGTTCTTGTCTATGGCAACTTGCACACGACTGTGAATCATCTCTCGAAAGCATAGTCTCGTAAAATAGCATTCTGCCTAACTTCACTCCTTCCACCGTCAATGAATTATCTTCAGGAAGATCAGGTGACGGCAAGTCTCCATAGAATAATTCGTATGCCGTAGTATCTTGTAGAATCACCTCTTCTTCAGGAGGATCAACTATCGGGTCTTCACTACATGAAAAAGTAATTCCAATGACTAGTATTAGTGCAAAGAATAAGTTCAGTTTGTTCATTCTTGAAAATTCTTATTGTTTATAAATTTTTGGTCTGTAAGCGATTTCAGAAAAGCCAGGAGATCTTCTTTTTCGCTATTCGACAAGTTCAAGGGTTTAATCCTTTCACTTTTATTGATATGGACAGCTCCGCCGCTATCGTAATGGTCAATGACTTCTTCAAGCGAAGCCAAAGAGCCATCGTGCATATAGGGCGCAGTTACTTCAATATTTCTTAAAGATGGTACTTTGAACAGAGCAATATCTTCCTCTTTTTGGGTAAATCTTGATCTTCCCGGATCGTCATATTCTTCGTACAAACCATTATTCTGAAAACTGTAATCTGTAAAATTGAATCCTGAATGGCAGGATGTGCACGATGTCCTGTCGCTTTCGAATAGTAATTTACCTCTCTTTGCTGAAACAGACATAGATCCAGCAAATCCATAATTGTATTGCTGATCATATAAACTCTGACCGCTTATCAAACTTCTTTCAAATTGTGCGAGTGCCCGAGTAATAACAAAGGAATTTGGCTCTTGGCCGTATGCTTCCTGTGCCATTGAAACGTAGGTCTCAATTTTGGAAAGTGTGTCTGCTATTAATACAATATTATTGTTGAATTCATTATGCTCCTGTATTGGAACTAGTACCTGCATTTCCAAAGTTGGAACTCCACCCTCTCTGGTAAAATATGGATGATAAGCTACATTCACCAAGGTTGGAGAATTTCGAGTTCCTGATAATCCATCAGATCCCAAGCTAACTTCTTGCTTATCCGAAAAAGCTAAAGAAGGATCATGACATGAAGCACAACTTACTTTTCCATCTTTTGATAGAATGGGGTCAAAAAACAATTTCTTTCCTAATGACCATCTTTCAAAGGAATATTCGTTGCCCTCAGGATGAACTATTTCAAGGAATGCCGGTGGCACATCCATCAAAGCTAGATCCGCAATACTCTGCTCCATTTCTTCTTCAGTACAAGAAAAAGCAAGAAAACAAAGCAATGCGATATGCCATATTTTAGCTCGCAAAACTTATTGTACTACTACTTTTCTTGTGGCTAGCGTCTTTCCTCGATTATCCATCAATGAAACATAGTAAAGGCCTGACTCCAAGATTTCGATATTGTCGACATTCATTGAAGAAGTCAATACAGATCGCCCCATCACATCAAAAATCTTGACTACATTATCAGTTCCTACAGCATCCGTTCTAATCGAAATAAATCCATTATTAGATGGATTCGGAAATACTTTAAAAGAATTTACCAGTTCACTATCAGCTGTGCTGGTAACACTTGATAATGTAAATACTTTATCTCTAATATTATTTGATAAAGCAGGCATTGGATTACCAGCACCATGTACAATATTTCCGCTAGAGATATCTATCCCAGATAATATATTGCTATATTCAGCGTCAAGTGCAACAGTGTAACTGTTTTCACCACTCATGCTAACATCGATTATTAACTCTTTATAGAATTGATCACCAACACAATGAAATTGTAATTCTTGATTAATACTTGGACCACTTTTTCCTTCAATAGCGATAAACCTATATCCAGCTGCCCATCCCCAGTGCATAGAAGGGAATGTTGGAGCTAGTGGATGACCAGATGGCCATGATGAAGGATCGGCATGATTAGCTTGATTATCAACACCAAAATAGAATTTTATAGATTCTAATGCTTCTATCTCATATTCACCGAGTTCAATAATAGTAGGATCAGTCGACTCTAACAGACTTACTAGCACATACAAATCTTCTACTTCAGTAACTTGCCCTCCATCATGTACGATCGAGAACCCAGACAGATAGTATTGTAATCTATCTATCATGAAATCGTTTCCAAGATCATTAGTCGTATTCACTTCGTTTTCAAATTGCGAACCACTAAGCAAATGATTGATCTTAAGAGTTACGGAACTTTGAGCGGTCATTGAAATTGCACAGAAGAATAGTAGAATAAATTGTAGAACTGTTTTCATAAATATTAACTTTAGTATTTCCTATTTGTCTGTAGATAGACATTTTTAATATATCAAAATTAACCTTTTACATTTATTCCACCTTATATAATTTTGACATCAAAATATTCAATGTTAATATAAATTTGTTTTATCAATTTTCTAATCTATCAAGCATCGCTTTCATTTGGTCAATTTCTTTCACTTGAGCTTTGATAATATCCTCCGCAAGTTTTTTCACCTCGGGGTCTGAAAAATCTGCTTCACTACTTGTCATAATAGCAGATGAGTGATGCGGTATCATCGCTTCCATCCATTGAACATCACCAATTGGTTCCTGCGTTCGTAATAGAAATAAAGTGAAACAAAAAATTGATATGCTCCCGACAATTATACCAATATTCCACTTTTTATTTTTATACATATCACTCATAAACATAAGTTTTAGGAGCGCCATCGGTGCAATCATAAGAATTGTCATATATGTTCTAGTTAAGCTAGTATATACATGATCAAATTTGTCAACATTAAGAAACATAACTCCGTACATGACAAAAAATGAGACAAGAAGCATTAAGAAAAATTTGCTATAAGATGATTTCTGATTTTGCATAGTATTAATTTTATTTGTTTTAATAATACAAGGCTAACCGATTGAAATCAATAGCTGTTCGATCCATTCTTCCTTTTTTTATGCCTTATTTTGATCTTTTATTACTCTATTTTGATATGCGACACCCTAACTTTTAAAAATCTATTTTATAATATTTTTTAAAGCATAATTCTATCGATCCATCGCTATACATTCATCAAAACTAATTCACCAAAGCAATTATCGCCATCGATAGCATTAGCGCATTTTCGATAAATGTAGCTTCTGTCATTGGAAGATTTAATGCTGTACCCAGACACGCACATTTAATCTTCCTTTTTGACAACAAAGTCTTACTCACTCCATATGTTGTAAACCCTAATACAATTATAGTTGAAATTAATGCCATATCAATTTTGTACCTGAACAAAAACATCAGACCCAGAACAGTCTCAATTATTGGATAGATTTTAGCATATAACGGAATCAATTTTGAAATGGGATCATACATTAAAAATACAACAGCAAAACCTTTTACATCCAAGATCTTGAAGAAACTGAAAACTATAAAAAACAAGCCCATGAAATCAATCATTACATCATTTAAATTCAAATTATCCAGATGTAAAAGAAAACTAGCCACAGCAATGTACCCCAATATTATAAACAGGGGTTTGAGTTCTTGCATTTTGGTCTTGTCCTCCGAAACCATTGATTGATTTTCTAAATCCTGATTACCATTTAAAGAAATCTCATACTTGGCCGGCAATACTTTTTTCAAAGTGATAAGATCAACATGATGATTCATGGTTAAAGTGGCTTCATTATTTTCCAGGTCAACTTTTATGTCGGAGATTCCATCTACATTAGTAAGTGCTTTGGAAACCGTTTCAATACAATTGTTACAGGTCATTCCAGCAATCTTGTATGTTCGCTTCATATTTATATTTCTATTTGATGCAAATTTATACCTGTATTGAATAGAATTGTTTCCATCTAGATGATCAACATTTGACTAATTTTGATATTGGATCCATATTTTGAATTTAGGCTAACCAAAAATCACGATAATTCTACATTAATGCTCACTAATAAGTTAATGTTTTCTATACTGACTTTTTCGCCATTTTCCTTTTCAACAACTGTGCATTGATAGCTACAATTATAGTACTCAAACTCATAAATACAGCTCCGACAGCTGGACTCAATACAAATCCTATGGAATATAATGCACCCATCGCCAATGGAATAGCAAATGCATTATATCCAGTTGCCCAAACCAGATTTTGAATCATTTTATTGTAGGTGGCTTTTCCAAAGAGAATAAGACTTGCAATATCTTTTGGATTACTGTTAACCAGGATTATATCAGCCGTTTCGGCAGCTACATCAGTACCGGATCCTACTGCTATCCCTACATCCGCTTGTGCGAGTGCGGGAGCATCATTGACACCATCTCCTGTCATTGCTACATATTCTCCCTGCTCCTGTAATTTTTTAACTATTTCTACTTTCTGGTGTGGCAATACCTCTGCATAGTAGCCATCCAATCCGAGCTCATCACTCACTGCCTTACCTACTACTTCATTGTCGCCCGTAGCCATAAAAACTTTAATATTATTTTCTTTAAATGTACGAATCGCAGCAGCGGATTCGGGACGGATCTCATCAGCCAGAGCAATGTAGCCGGCCAGTTCTTTTTCAATCAAAACAAAAACAACCGTCTCAGCGGCACTACTATAAGCACCTTCCGGGATTTCTATATTTTCATCGCGCAAATATCCAGGACTTACTACTTTTATATCTTTGCCCTCCACAATGGCTTCTACTCCCTTCCCAGTGATCGCTTGAAAATTCTCTGCTTTTGGTATTACAATGTCCAGAGATTCAATTTTCTCAACAATACCAACGGCAATAGGATGCTCAGAACTCTGTTCTAAAGCTCCAGCCAATCTGAGCATCTCATTTTTGTCCAAGTCACTATTCAGCCTCTCGTACCGGGTTACTCCAAAATCACCTTTGGTCAGGGTTCCTGTTTTATCAAATACCAAAACCGAGATTTTCCTGGATTCTTCAAAAGCTGTACGATTTCTGATCAGCAAACCATTTTGAGCGGAGACTGCTGTAGAAATCGCTACAACCAATGGAACAGCTAGACCTAATGCATGAGGGCATGAGATGACCATTACAGTTACCATTCTTTCCAAAGCAAAAACAAAATCTTTACCTAACGCCAACCAAATCACTAAAGTTGCAACCCCAGCTGCGAGAGCAATGTAAGTCAACCACTTGGCAGCACGATCAGAAAGATTCTGCATTTTGGACTTGGTCTTTTGGGCTTCTTGTACCATAGTAATTACTTTATTGAGATAACTATCCTTTCCGGTATGTTCAACCTTGACTTTAAGCGAACCGTTTCCATTTATCGACCCACCTATCACCTGATCATGCACTTCTTTTTTAGCAGGCTTGGATTCGCCCGTAAGCATGGATTCATTGAGATAACTACTACCCTCCACAATAAGACCATCGGCAGGAACTTTTTCTCCCGGCTTGATCAAAATTGTGTCCCCGCTTAATAGTTCCTCCAACTTGACATCCACTACTTTATCACCAACCATTTTGTGTGCCTCAGAAGGCATCATGCTTACCAATAATTCCAGAGCTTTAGATGCACCTAAAACCGATTTCATTTCTATCCAATGTCCTAATAACATGATAACAATAAGAGTCGCCAATTCCCAAAAGAAGTCTTCTCCTGGCAAGCCGAATACAGTAGCAACACTATAAAAGTATGCAACTGAAATTGCCATGGCTATCAGAGTCATCATTCCCGGGGCTTTGTTTTTTATTTCTTCATAAAAGCCTGTGAGAAAAGGACGACCGCCATAGAAATAAACGATAGAAGACAGGGCAAATAACAGATACCCATCTCCTTGAAATTGCCAGTCAACACCTAAGAATCTTTGTATCATGGGAGACAACAGGAGAATAGGTATCGTCAATCCTAATGCCACCCAAAATCGCTTTCTAAAATCAGCAATCATCATTCTGTGGTGATCGTGTCCCATTTCTCCATGAGCCGCATGATGTCCTCCATGATCATTGCTACCGTGACCTTTATGCTGATTGTGATCATTAGTTTCCATCATTGTATCTGTATGATTCGAATGATCCTGATGACCCGAATTATCACCGGAAGGTATCATTTTCATGCTATAATCACCGACAGCTGATAATGCTTTATTCATAGCATCTTCTGATATGTGATGGTGCATTTCTATTACAACAATTGGAGATGAAAACGAAATTTCAACTGACAGAACACCCGTAAGCGCACTTAATGAATCAAATATTTTTGCTCTATCTTTATTATCTTCTAATCCTAATATTTCATATGTATGTTTCATCCTATTTTTTATTTAATTAATTATGGTTGTAGTGAGTATATATTTGCTTAACTTTCATTTTCCCTAACAATAAAGTATGATCTAGAAAAATTTATGTCCTATCTTTTTCTAAGATGGCTTGCTTAATTACAATTTTGATATCGTCTTTTAAATTGGGGATTTCTACCCCCACATCTGATAAGTTTATTGACATTACAATTCCGAGAATACAAGAGGAGTCTTTTGAAAGATCACTATGATGCAATTGTCCGTTTCCTAATATTTTCCTTCTTTCGCCTTTAATTTCCGTCCAGCCTTCCATCGTAAAATTAAGAGGAGGATGCTCATCTGTATTTATATGTTCTAGACTTAAGGTGCCATTAAATACAATCTCTTGATTATTGGTTTGAATTATCTTATTTAAGGAATCAATACTGAATTTCAAGTTCTTCAATTTAAGTTTAAATTCGATTTCCGTAGTTTCATAATCCAGGTTAATTAGCAAATCATTTGATGTACCAATAAAATTTTCTCCTTTAAATTCTCCATAAACCTGGAGGTTTGCTTTTTTTGTTTGGTATGAATCTCCTTGGGCTACACTTGTGCCCAAAATGAATCCTATTAAAACCAGGGTTAAGTTTATTTTTTGCATAATAATGTCTTTTTTATGGGTAAATCTCCGATTGAGAATTACTCCTTGATATGAATCTTTTTAATATTAGTTAAGGCAAAAACGATAATGAAAAAGCTCAAAAATATCTCTAACATTACCACAAATCGAGCTATATCTGATACTGGTGCCATATCGCCATATCCCACTGCAGAAAAAGTAATAACACTAAAATATATGAAGTGATACAAATTATAGATGTAAGTATCAGAGTATGCCGGTATTCCATTAAAAGTGGCATGATCAAATTGATACAGGCAAGTATAATCAGTAGCAAACGACAAAATGCTGATTCCAATGAGTAAACCAAATACCCAAAGTAATCTGTTCATCGAATGACATATTTCTATGATCTTCGAAAGTCGTTTAAGTATAATAGATGATATCATAACCGTTTTAGCCAATGCTAAAACCAATATGATTATAGGGAATGGAAATGATTGATGGTCAATAAATGACATCGAAACAACATATAATAGGCCTACACCTAATATTGCAAAAATGGCAACTGCTGTTTTTCCTAATAGTATTCTAAAAAAGGAATTCTCTTTAATATGAATAATGCTTTTTGACATATTATAATTTTATACTTAATAATGGAAGCAAAGTATGATTAGCCACTTGCTCAGCAATACTCGGTGAAAAGAGTTGTCGCAAACTACTTTTACCGTGCGTACAAATGGCAATTAAATCTATAGGGTTATCATTAGTGAAATTTTTTATTCCTTCTTCAATTGTTGATGCATTGATCACATTTCTGGTACAACTTTCTTCTCGATTGCAATGTGTCATTACCATATCCATATTTTTTGAAGTTTCTTTTGATTCTTTGAACCCCTTAGGAGTATTCACAAAAAGTAAATCAATGTGAGCTTCCAGAACATCAGCAAAATGAGTTAGCGTGTGGAAGGAATCTTTTGACACATCCGAAAAATCAGAAACGAATAGAATATTTTCAATAGGGTCAAAGACTGGTTTTTTTATAACTAAAACTGGAACAGAAGCATTTCTTAAAATCTTTTGTGCATTACTTCCCACCACTTTTTCTTGAATTCCTTCTACTCCATGTGAACCCATAATTAAAAAATCGTGGTTATGATTTTCAAGATGTCTAAATATTTGTTCTTTTCCACCATCAAAGATCAAAGCGTGCTCTGCTTTCAATCCATTGGCTCGGGCCTTATTCACCCATTTATTTAATTCGAATCTAGCACGACCAATAGCCTTTAATGTTTCTGGATATTTTTTCTCCTTCTCTTTCGATAATTTCAACCAATTTACCGGAGTAGATTGAAGATGTAAAAAGTGAATTTCGGCACTAGCCAATTTTGCCAATTGAATCCCATATTCCGAAGCTGAATTGGCACAGGCAGAAAAATCGGTAGGTACGAGAATTTTTTTCATAGCTTGTTTTTTTTTAATTCATTAATTCATTTTGTTCCAGTTGTTTTTTGGGTTTTAAAAAAACCTCTTCAACCGAATACAATTCAGGAATGGTACATTTCCATCCAAAAGTATCTTTGATCTTGACTCGAAACACATCAGCTGCATGTGATTCACCATGTACGATAAACACTCGTTCAGGAGTATCTTTAATTTCACTCATCCAATTCAATAATTCTCTTTGGTCAGCATGTCCGGATAGTCCTTGAATCGTAAATATTTCCGCTTTTACTGGATAGTATTTCCCATAAATTTTCACCTCATGAATACCTTCTTGTAGTTGCCTTCCTCTTGTACCTTCCGCTTGAAAGCCAACCAGCAAAACTCTTGTTTTGGGATTATCAATGTACTTTGTCAAATAGGTCAATACCCGACCACCTGAAACCATTCCGCTTCCAGCTATGACAATTTTGGGCTTCTTATTATCGATAATTTCCCAAGTTTCTTTATAGGATTCGACTTTATGAATGTACTCGCACATTTCTTTACATTCATCTTTTGTGAGTTTGTGCCAATTAGAACTATGATGAAAAACATCTAAAACATTTGTTCCCATTGGGCTATCCATATAAATAGGCATTTCAGGCATACGTCCCTTTTTACGCAGCTTCCAAAAGAGATACATAAGTGTTTGAGCCCTTTCAACTGCAAAACTTGGAATTATCAATGTGCCACCATCTTGCCATGTATCATTAACGATATCTTGAATTTTTCCTTCTAAATCTTCAATAGGATGAATACGATCTCCATAAGTACTTTCTACAAATAGGATATCAGCTTTTTGAGGACGTTTAGGAGGAGAAAGAAGCATATCATTTTCTCTGCCAATGTCTCCCGAAAAGACCATTCGTTTGCCATTAATATCTAATTCAATAAAAGTAGCACCGATAATATGGCCATTGTACTGGAATCTAACCTGGATGCCTTCATATATTGGAATCCACTCTTTGCTCTGAATAATTTTAAAATGCCGAATCGTTTTTTCGACATCTCTTAAATTATAAAGAGGTTTAGCTGGTTTGTGTTTGGAATACCCTTCTTTATTAGCTTGTTTGGCCGCTTCCTCATTTATTTTTGCACTATCTCGTAAAATGATTTCTGCGATTTCAATAGTCGGAGCTGTTCCCCAAATACTTCCTTTAAAACCAGACTTTACCAGTTTTGGCAAATATCCTGTATGGTCAAGATGTGCATGGGTCAATAAAACCACATCAACTTCAGCAGGATTGATTGGTGGATAATCCCAATTGAGGTTTCTCAATTTTTTTAATCCTTGAAATAAACCGCAATCTATCATGATTTTCTTTCCTAAAAACTCAATCAGATATTTTGATCCGGTTACCGTCCCCACACCACCTAAAAAGTGGATTTTGATTATATTATTTTCCATTATATATTTTTTGAAGATTCACATAATGCCTTTGATTCGTCCATCACCTTCTTTATTCGGGACTCACTCATTCCGATACTTTGTAATAATGATTTGTCACTATTGAGGTCTTTGCATAGTACAACCATTTTATTCAGAAGCTTTTGCTTTTCTTGTCTTGACAATGTAGTCAGACATGTCAAAGGATGAAGACCAGACATATCAATTCTCTCCTTAAGGCTTCCATTCTGAGGATGGTTCCACCCCAATAAATACAATCCCATACAATTTCCATATTGCATAGCATCAGAAGTAAATCGCGTATTAGTTGCAATCCATCCCTGATGAAACTTTTTTCCATGCCCGGGTTTCAGTTTCCATTTTTTTTCGACATCCAAAAACCGAGACTGTATGTAAAGAGGTATTTTAACATTACAATAGCGGGTACTGTCACTGTGGAATTTACATTCTACCATAAAATGTTGATTTCCCTTTTGCGCAATTACATCTATTTCATGTTGTACACAATGTCCGATTACAATTTGTCCTACTTCCACTTCATATCCTTGATGTTTTAATATTTCGGCAATGTATTTTTCAAAGGGGAAGCCAGAAGGCCCAAGTTGCATAATGGCTTTTTTAAGTTTGTATCTTGCCGCGATTGGTCGGGCAATTTTCTTTAATTTAGAGAAGGCTGTCTTATATATTTCTTTTGTTGAAATGTTTTCATATAGCAATTGCTCAATTTGATCAGAAATATTCAAAGCAACATTGTCTGAAGCACCGGCCTTTTTTAGCGATGCAATGAGCTTTTCCACATCAAAAATTGCTGTCTCACCATTAGCTTTTATAATATTGACTTTCTTCATGAATTGATATTTTGCGTACAATCTCCTATGCGCGCGCTCATTAGTAAAAGTTCCTTATCTATGTTTAGAGCAACTATGATTCAACATCACACTGGATCGTTTGAACCGATTCTTCTCTTTAAACGAGGAAAAATGGCAGGTACTCTAGCCTGATAGTTATAAAATTCTTGTCCAAATTTCGTAGCGAGTTTCTTCTCTTCATATTTTGATAATTGATAGTACAGATACAATAGAATTGGCCACATTGCCAGTGTTATAATAGTGGGCCATTGAATTAAAAACCCAATTGTAATTAATACCATCCCAACATATTGTGGATGTCGGATACGAGCGTATATGCCGTCTACAATTAGCTCATCAACACTTGCCTTGTATATTTTCTGCCATCCTAAATAGATAATATAAATTCCAAAAAATATGATCGCATTGGTAATAATATGGAGTAAAGCCATTGCTGTAGCTGAATGAGACAATCCAAGAGCAACCAAAACCAAATGGCGCTGGAGTGTGAAAATGGATCCAGTACAGGATAGCTACTTCCTAGCCAACTCGTCAATAAATAAATGGTCAATGGGAAGCCGTACATTTCTGTAAACAGTGCCGCTAAAAAACCAATGAAAACACCCATAGAGCGCCATTCGAATTTTTCTTTTGGCTTTACGTAACTGAATACGATGAAAATAAAAACTAAAAAAGAGAATAGGACTGTTGTCCAAAATCCGTAAGCATACCCGCCATAATCAACTCCATGCATAACTATATTTTTTAAGGGTTAATTCATTATAATTTTCTATTCCTATCTCAAATCATTCCAAATCACAAATCGTCGTCTCAGGCTATAATTTTTCAAAAAAGCTGTATAAGTCATGTGAGTACAATGACTGGTAATCATTACACTATTTATAGCCATCGGATGGCAATTTTGTCATCCATCAAATTGTCTTCTGAATAGTCTTCGAAAAAGAAACTTTCTTAATCCGCCTAAACTTCATTTGTAATTTTCATACTTGAGAGGTTAGAAATCAGGTTATTTTCTCTTTAAACTAAAATTGTAAATCCCTGCTATACAAGCCCCTACAAGCCAACCCAGGGCAAAGGTTTGAACAATTCCATAAAATACTTCCTGAATCGGAACGTCCATTCGAATAATCGAAGATGTATCCAGGCCATGAAGCAGATTATTGAAAAACTGGACCGTTCCCTCCTGCCCTACTGTAAGCATTAAGAGGACACAACCGAAGTAAAGTATTACACCTGTTGCACCTGTAGCGAATCCAAATTTTCTAATGTTGATGCTGTTCATTTTCTTGATTTTTTGAAAGTGAAGAATTGTGGTTATTTCCTCCATGCCCATGAGGCATTATGAGATGAATAGCAAACATTGCTACTACAAAAAGGAATAAGGATGCATTTCCGCCCAGGCCAAAAGCTGGAGCTAAAAAAATCAGCAACAAGGGAACAGTACACCCTATGATCATCCAAAACATGTGATTACGTTTCATATATTTTTCATTTAAAGTCTACGATATATTGACTTTGCCTACTCACTTTTTAAAACTTCAATAAAAAGTGAGTAGGATTTAAGTCTCTTTAAAAGATTCCAAATCATTCGGGATGAATCTCATCATGCAATTCTCTCAAATGCATCATCATTTCAAATGACTCATTATTGTGCTCATACTCATTGTGTTCCCCATCAGGATTTTCTTCATGCCCCATCATATTGCCATGCCAGACAGTCTGGCCGTCAGGATGATGATGGTCATCATCAACATTATTATGACTGAAATTTTCATGATGGAGATTGAACATATCATCAAACTGATGAAACATGTCATCGTAGTGAGCCATTGTTGCCGAATCACAATTCAATGATTCATTAATACACATGGTCAAAGAATCATTATAGCGTATTGCCGCTTCATAACTTTTTTCCATTCCCTCAAGTGCTATTTTGTCACTTTCTGATAATACCTCAACATGATCTTCCTCATCCATACAAGAAAAAAATAAGAGGGTGCCTAATGCGATAATTAAATATTTAGATTTCATGATTTAAAATTTTGTTTATTAATAAATTAATTTGCTGTTTTTAAAAATTTTGCAATTTTCACAGCTTCTGGTTCTGTCAAGTTTGCTCTTATACGCATGTGCATCACTGCTACATCCCACGCTTCATCGCTGAATGATTCAGGTGATGGAGAATTATGGCATCTTAGACAATTTTCACCCCAAAGTTGAGCACCTGATTTAGCCTCCGCCAAAGAACTGGTGGATCGACAGCTACTTATGATTGCTATCATCACAAGTAGTGTGAATAAAAAAATGATGATTGGTATCTTTTTCATTTTAATTGTTTTTCTTGTTAAAAAATTTAGAATCCTATTGCCCAATGAAAAAAGAAAGCATTTCCTTCTGCTCCTCCATGGCCATCTGGTTCTTCATCATGTTCATCGGCAGCTCCATTGCTGATTCTGTAACTCATTTTAAATACAGTTCGCCAATCTATCCAGTAATTAATTCCTAAATCGATTTGAGTTTGATCAGTCTCCCATTCAGATCCTTCAGGTGTTTTCAAAGTCGAATAACGTCCGGCGAATTCAAGACTACGGACAAAATTATTTTCGGCCAGAGCAGGACGCAAAGAAGCCTGAGCAAACCAAGTGGAGCTATTGTTGTCAAAAGTGATTAAGTCGTCCGGATTTTCATGAAAGGGATAGTTGGCATCATCCACATTGACAGCCGAAAATTGTCCTTTCAAATCAAGTACACTACTTAAGGAGGATAATGTTTTGACATAAGAAAAGTCAAAAGCATAATGCAAAGCAGTAATATCTTCCATCTCAGTTTCTTTTGCTCCCACCTTTCCATACATTCCGGAGAATCCTAATTCCAGACTAGAATCAGAAAATGGAAAAAATCCTATTCTACTACCTATAGTTTTTCCTTTATTATTGTCAGGAAAAATTGCATGATGAAGAATTCCTGCTTCTTCAGGATTCTCCTCACCATCATTCAATTGCGAACCATTTACAGCATAGAAAGAATAGTTGACTTTAAAATCACCTAAATACGAACCTCCTCTCAACTCCAAACCAATGTCATTGGTTGGTATAATCCCATCATGCCCTGCTCCTAATGGTGCTGCAGAGAACTTGTGAATCCAGGCTGGGTGAAGATTGGGAACAAAAATTCCGAAAGGCACTAATATTTTACCGGCTCTAAAAGTCAGATTTTTAGAAAGCAGATAAGACATATTGGCATACTCAATCGCCAGTTCCACTTCTCCTCCCGTCAGTTCTAATTCCCATTCACTTTCAAATAACAACCGGTCAGATTGTTTGTAGATGAATAAGGGATTAAACGATCCTCCTACAAAGCTGAACTCTTCATCTGTAATTTGTAATCCTGAATGAGCATATCCTCTCAATAAAAAATTACTCTTTCCCGGCTTATATGTCTCACTCTCGTTTTTAAGATGTTCTATCTCCTGTTTTAATTTTTGAATCTCATCAGTTGATTGCACTTCTTGTGCATCTGACTTTTGAGATACTAAAGAAAACATCAAAAACAAGAAGAAAACTAAATATCGATTTTTCATACATATTGATTTTATTCGGTTAAAAAATTAATTCAACGATCTGATAAAATTGACCAATTGCCACCGCTGTTTTCTGGTTAAAGTTTCTTTGTAAGAAGCCATTGGTGCTTTCCCTTCTGTCAATTTCCAATAGATGGCTCCATCCGTTTGATTCTGAACTATGTCTTTTTTAAAATTAGATGGGCGAGGTTTTAATGCCATTCCAGCCACTCCATCACCTTTCCCTTTATTTCCATGGCAAATAGCACAATATTGTTTGTAAAGCTTCTTGCCGGCAAGGGTTGCACTTTCCATTCCTTGATATGGATTTGTGATATTGTCGGCACTTTCCGGTGCAGACCAATCTCCATTTTGTCCAAAGACTTGATTTTGCGGAGTCCCGCCAATTATCAGAAAAAAGAAAATCAGGAAAGTGAACAAGGCTGGTTGTCTTTTATAAAAAATATATCTTTTCATTTGATTAATGTTTTCAAGAAAAGGTTACACCTTCTCATGGGTGAGTATTTAAATATTCGTCTTCTTCGAGTACAGCCCTTTTTTCGTCGTACTCTTCTTCAGTAATTTCGCCTTTTGCAAATCGGCGTTTCAATATTTCGATCGATGTATTCTTTGACAATTGTTTGGATATACTATTATGACTTTTTTCAAAATACCATATCGCCCAAATGCCAATCGCTATAATAAAAATCCAAAAAATCATCATGGCTTTTTTATTTTAATGGTTATGAGAATTGTGGTTACTTTCTTTGTTTTCGTCCATTTTTACATCCGTTTTCATTCCCTTATCTTCCATCATTTTCATACAAGATTCCATACATTCTTCGCTCATCATTCCCTGTTCTTTCATCATCTTCATCATGTTACCCATCATTTTTCCATCTTTCATCATTTCTGCCATCATGGATTTCATCATCTCAGGTTTGTCTTTCATCATACTCATCATATTGCCATCACCCATCATCATATCTTTCATTCCCTTATTGCCTTTCATCATCATTTTGGCATGATTGTCTTTCATCATTACTTCCATGAAACCAGTCATCATTTCATGGTCAGCAGCTATTTTATCAAACACCTCATTTCGAGTATTGTCATCTTTTAATATTTGGTCAATATTCACTGCATTATTGCAGCTTATCATTAGCAATAGCGTACTCGCCATTACCATGAGAAAAAATTTATTTTTCATGATTTATTTTTTAAACTGAATAGTGTGAGTAAACTTTGGCTACTATAGGGCTGAACTAAGGTCTAGCCATATAATGATACTATTTATCATGGCGTCCCTTACACATAAGGATATCTCCGTTTCTTACTATTCACTAATAATTATTAAAAAGGAATATAGATTTCCCAGAAAAGGGAAAGATCAGTCAAAACAAGAAGTGTTTTGACTTTATGCTAGAAGGGCTAGCATAGAAATGTTTGTAACCGAACTTGGTAATCAAACACAATGAGCGGCGGCACGTATTTATAGTGTTTATAATTATGTCTATTTACTATTGGAAGGTGTCTTTCATTGGAATGAAGAAAATCATTGAAGGATTCATGCTCTTCAAATGATTTGAACTCAGTAATAGATAATAACTGATCCTGATCCAGTTTGTGAAATTCTGATTTATTATCGCAACATTTATCTTTATGATCTTCAACGCCACAACTTGTTTTCTCTGCCGAACAAGGAGCTGATTCACTCGAACAGCAACTTCCAAGAATTACAAAAATACTTGATCCAGTCTGTTCATTTTGGCAATAGTGATTATTCGTCCAAAAGCCGGCTGAACTAAGGAAAACTGAAAAAGCTAGAATTATATGAATTAATCTGTAGATCATTCTTACGTATCTGTATTTTGATAGGTATTTGTCTCTTAAAGTTAAATATAAGGCCTAAAAAACACGATGATTTAGATCATTTCTCTGTATGATTTAGACCTTCTATGAATAGAATTAGATCCTAAGTTATGAAAGTGCATTAACCAAATCAAAAAGTCTGATAAAGCACCTAAATCATTAAAGTGACTATGTATTTTTGAACCGTTATTTCTGTTATTCTTCATAATTATTTTTTTTGGTTCTTATTATTCCGGATTTATAAATTAATTGGGTTCAAAGGCTTATAAATTATCCAAAATCAATTGCACCCTACTTTCCGGATCAAGGACCGGTACATAAAAAACCGGGCAAGGTTCATACTCATATACCTTGATGATGAGATTATGAATACGAATTTGTTCACTTTCATCCTCTCTTCTGGCATAATCCTGAATCAATGGCAAGCGATCCAGAATAAACACTTTCTTGTAGCAATACTGCCCCATTGCATCGATCAATAAGTCATCGTATTCCAGCCCAAGAAAATTATAGTAGGCCTCTGCATCCGGTATTGCTCGATCCAGAAAAACAATTTCATTCGGGTCAAGTCCTTGTTCTTCTTCAATCTGCATTTTTAATATTCCCGTCTGAAATTGACGCTTATTTTCTCTTATTGCTTCAACGGTCTCTCCCTGATCTTTTTGTGTATCGATATAGTGCCTTGCATGTTCTATAGTCGTCTTATAGCCTCTTTCAGAGAGCATGTTTACCATGGTTGTTTTCCCCGTACAAGGACCACCTGTGATCACATACCAGTTTGTTTCAATCCTATTCATTATATGTTAAGTTGCATATTTCATGAGCTATCTCAGCCTTTATGACTTTAATCTATTATAGGTGATGGCCAGTAAAAATCCGGTACCACCCCAAAAAAGAAAGGACAAGATCAATCCAATCAAGCTTTCGGAAAATGGAATATCCATTCGAATAATATTAGAAAAGTCCATTCCATGAAAAAGTAAATTGGACAACTTAACCAATCCATCCTTACCCAGAATTAGCATGACGAGAAAACAAGCTACATATATTATTACTGATGTTAACCCTGAAGCAATCCCGAACCGTTTCGCATTTATTTGTTCCATAGTGTAAAGTTTTATTTTTGAATTTAGTCTGAATCAATCCAGACTATATTTGTTTATAACTTCATCAGTTTTAGGCTGTTTTTAAACTTGTCACTTTCTATGGTAAGGATATAAATCCCTGGCTCCAAATTATTAATATTTATTTCCTGATCCTCCCTTATTCTACTTTCATCCCTGACCATATTTCCGCGTATGTCGTATATCTTCAAATTTGCTTGAGGTGCTCCTGTGATCCTCATAAAGTTTGTAGCTGGATTCGGAGAACAAGTCACTATTGAAGGATCTAAATTAATTTCGTTTGTTGTCAGCGGTAGTACTAAAAACTGCCCCATCATTCCATCATCTTCATGACTCAACATATGACAATGATACATGTAAGGTGTTTCAATATCTGCAAAATCATCAAATCGCATGATGATCCGAACCGTACCTCCCATGGGCGGCACAATAACCACATCTTTCCTTCCTCGCATTGACGCCGACGGTATACTCCCATTGATATCTAAAATGTAGAATTGTACATCATGAATATGAAAAGGATGAGCGATTGCAGTCATATTCCTTAATTCCCATATCTCTGTATTCTCGAACAATACTTCTTCATTAATCACATTCAAATCAAAACTTTGATTGTTTATACTGAATGGTCCATTTACCATTCCATGTGGTCCCATTTGACCAGGACTAAAGACTAGACTTCTGGTCCTATCCACATCATCTTCTGAATATGGGATGTGATTAACTAAAGTACCAGGAATCGATAAAACGGCATCTTCACTGGGTGAGATCACATTGATATCCAACACCTCAAAATCATTTCCATTCAAATTATTAGAAGAATATCCTTCTATATTCCCCATAGGCATAACACTTGGATTTGATGCTCCATAATATCCATTGGGCAGTTCAGAACCGTAACTAATCAAAGTCAGGGATTTTCCTAAATCACCAGATAGATCCAACAGTATTTCCGCTCTTTCACCGGGTACAAGGACAAGTCTATTCATTGACACAGGTTCATTCAATAAGCCTCCATCCGATGCTATCTGAAAAAAATTGCGATCATCAGAAAAACCAAGATTATATAATCGCTCAGTTGACCCATTTAACAGTCTCAATCTTACGACCTGCGCAGGAGCATCAAGGAACGCATCAATAGTGGCATTACACAGTATGATATTATCAGCCGCTGTGTTCATCATAAATTGATTATCGGAGTCAAAAGCTCTTGATTGTATTACAATTGGAATATCATCAACTCCATAAGTTCTGGGCAATTCTAATTCAGCCTCATCGGCATCTCTGACAATTATAAATCCAGCCGCCCCATTGGTTACTTGTTCTTCAGTATGTTCGTGCAAGTGAGGGTGATACCAATAGGTTGCGGCTTCGTCAAGAATTGTGAATTCAGGGGACCACGTGTGATCCGGATTTATAATCGTGTGGGGGCCGCCATCATTTTTTGGTGATACATGCAATCCATGCCAATGTACAGTCGTGGGTTCATTTAACTTGTTGACAACATCGATTGATACATCTTGTCCTTTATCGAATATCAATGTGGGTCCAAGAATATTTTGATTATATCCAATTGATTTTGTGAGATGACCTTGAAACAATTCAACTTCTCCTTCCTGTAGCGTCAGTTGCACTTCAGAACCTGAAATATAATCCGGAATCAAAAGAGGAGACTGAGCAAAAGCGGTTAGAGAGATTATGAGGTGGAAAATTATAACATTAACTTTTTTCATCAATTTGATCTATTTTTCAATATAAATTTAGACTATTCTAAGCCAAGAAAAGTGCACTTTTTTGACGAATCAATGCATAATTTTGATTATTCTAATCGTCGGCCATCTGCATTCCTACAGCCAGGTCATACTGTCCATTTTCTTTTGGTTTTATCTCATAATAAAATGCCGTAGGTGCCTTGTATTCACCGAATGTTCGGACGCCCTGCATGTCGCATTGCATATTATATACTCTGATTTTTCCTTCATGCTCAGCAACCGTATAATATCCCTGAGCAAACCATTTAAGTCTATCCAGAAGCCTTGTGTCCAGTCCATCCAATAAATGATCATTAATCG
>JARGNR010000042.1:19056-55990 GCA_029212405.1 Saprospiraceae bacterium | reverse complement strand
ACTCTTTTTAAATTTCAATCTTCTTGTTTTTGAAAGTTAGTCTACTTCTGAATCATCCTGGATAAGGCCAAATTTTAGGCTGGTTGGATCCAAAGAGAATTCACATGTAAGATTAACTAACTCCTGAATCACCCTAATTACCTAGATTACTAGTTGACACTATATATCTTGACTTCCCAAGGTCTTAATCTTTGGGCATCGTCATAATTGCCAAATACATATGATCCGTGAACATATGTAGGTAGGTTCAATTCTTCATCGCTGAAGTTGCATATTACCATCATCATTTGATTTTCAAACTGCCTACTGTAACTATAAATTTGTTCGTGAAGTGGGTCCATATTAGTGTAATTCCCTTTTCGAAGTACTTCGTTGTCTTTGCGGAACTGGGTAAGTTTTCTGAAATAATGAAGTATGGAATCTGGATCGTTTTCGGACTCTTTCACATTGATAGAAGTACAATTTGGATTGACTTTGATCCAAGGGTTTTGATCTGTAAATCCAGCATTTTTTGAATCATTCCATTGCATAGGAACTCGGACATTGTCCCGCCCTTGAACATGCATTTGCTGAAGCGCGATTTGAAGATCTCCATTCTTTGATTTCACCTCATTGAAGAAGTTTTTTGCCTCCACATCTTTATAGTCATGTGGATGTTCAAAAGCAACATTGGTCATACCTATTTCACTCCCCATATAGATGCAGGGTGTACCTCTTTGAGTCAATAAAAATGTATTGAGCATTTTTGCAGATTCGATGCGATATGTTCCGTCATTTCCAAATCTAGAAACCATTCTCGGAAAATCGTGATTGTCTAGGAATATATTATTCCACCCATCATTTCCAATGGCAGCTTCCCAACCATCTAAGATCTTCTTTAGATCGGTTAATTTGAAATTCACTATATCAAATTTTCCTCCTTCACCATGATCAATGATCATATGATCCAGCTGAAATATCATATTTAATTCTCTTCTGTTTTTTCCAATATATAGATTGGCTAATTCTTTTGTTATCCCTGGTCCTTCGCCGACCGTCATCACATCGTAGTATTGTATTATGTTTTCATACATTTCGTTGATGAATTCATGAATTTGTGGGCCATTCGCATAGTGATGTTCTGCAAGGTAGTGGATGTTGGTAGATAGAGAATTTGGATAGTCCAACTGTTTGCTCAACAGAGAGATGACGTCCATTCGAAACCCATCAATTCCTTTGTCAAGCCAGAATTTTAGATTGGTGTGTATTTCATTGCGAACTTTTGGATTTTCCCAATTTAAATCGGGCTGTTTTTTGGTAAAAAGATGTAGATAATATTCATTGGTCTCTTGATCAAAACCCCAAGCACTGCCGCCAAACCACTGCTGCCAATTGTTAGGTGGGCCACCATTCACTCCAGGTTTCCATATATAGTAATCGCGAAATGGATTATCCTTTGATTTTCTACTTTCCTCAAACCAACGATGTTCGTCTGAAGTATGATTTACGACGAGATCCATAATCAATTTCATCCCTCGAGCATGAATGCCTTCTAGTAATTCATCAAAATCTTCCATAGTTCCAAACTCTGGATGAATTTCATAATAGTTGCTTATATCATATCCATTGTCATCATTGGGTGATTGATAGATAGGACTTAACCAAATGAGGTCAATGCCTAATGAAGCAATATATTCGAGTCGATTTATGATCCCTCTCAGATCACCAATTCCGTCTCCATTGCTGTCTTGAAACGAACGGGGATAAATTTGGTACATCACAATATCTTTCCACCAATCTTTCATTTATTACTTATCTAATATTTTAAAAATATCAACAGAATTTCACCAACTTTTTATTTGGCATATTTTCATGGATTCGCAAAAAAAAAGTCTGTTTTGGCTGCCAAGAAAAAGAAAACCAATGAGTACGAATGAATTAAAACAATTTTATTTTAAATCTATACTTTGAAAA
This sequence comes from Saprospiraceae bacterium, assembly GCA_029212405.1. Taxonomy (GTDB): domain Bacteria; phylum Bacteroidota; class Bacteroidia; order Chitinophagales; family Saprospiraceae; genus CAJXUU01. The sequence continues at coordinate 54,037 of JARGNR010000042.1, read as the reverse complement.
GTGGTCGATTGTGTTGGGAATGAATCACTTATGAATCAAAAAAAAATCATAAAAAGTAACAAAAACATGTCTTGAATTGTATTATTTATGACCTTTGCGGCGTTTTTGTGACGTAAGCCCTAGGATGGATTCAACAAAGAGTGCAGAATTGAGGTTAATAAACATGACTATTTACTAAGGTTTTTTAAAAGAAATCAATACTAATTTTACTAAGCAATGTTCTCAAGAATAATTCTTTTTTTCGCTGTAGTTCTTTTTGCATGCAATCTTTCTGCTCAAAAAGTAACAAAAATCAGAGGTAAAGTTTTTGATGCCCAAACTGGAGAAGCACTTCCTTTTGTGGATGTCGGTTTGAAAGGCACGAACGTGGGAGTTTCTACGGATTTAGATGGAAATTATAACATTGAAACACGATTTCCAAGTGATACTGTATTTGCATCATTTTTAGGGTATGAAACGCAATATTTCCCCATTACAAAATTTAAAACCAATAAAATCACGTTTCGATTAAAGGATCAAAGTCTGAAGATTGAGACCGTTGAGATTCGTGAAAAGAAAACGAAGTATGTAAAAGAGAATAATCCTGCCATCGATCTTGCACAGAAAGTGATTAGTAACAAGTATACCAATAGTCTGAAAGGGAAAGATTATTACAAATACGACCAACAGGAAAAGATCAATATTGATATCAATAATATCACAGAAGGCTTTAAGAATACGAGGTTTATTCGAAAGTTTGATTTCATGTGGGATTATATTGATACTTCTGAAATAAACGGAAAAACGTATTTGCCCTTTTTCATGCGTGAGAATCTATCCACCATTCATTATAAGAGAGCGGGCAACACCCTCAAGGAAGTACGAAAGGCGAGTAAGTATACCAATATTGAGGAAAGTTTGGATGCAGGTACCATCAATGATGCTTTAGACGCCTTGTATCAGGATATTGACATTTATGAAGAAAAAATAGATCTTCTGGACCAACAATTTGTAAGTCCTTTTGCACGGGCCGGATACGATTTCTACAGATATTACATTATAGACACAACGGTCGTAAATGATAAGGAAGCCATAAACCTGGCATTTATACCAGCAGTTAAAGGAAACTTTGGTTTTCTAGGGAACATTTTTGTTTCCAATGATGGAAAATTTACGGTATTAAAGGTGGATATGGGCATTGTGCAGGGCATCAATTTGAACTTTGTCAGAGATTTAAGGATTGTCCAGGAATTTGAACCCCTCGGTGATGATTATATAAAAATTAAGGATGAGTTGATCATTGATTATGCATTGACAGAAAATAGCTGGGGATTGTATGGAACTCGTACCTTATTCTTTTCAAATTATGACTTCAGTAAACCCGAAGATGAATCCATTTTTGGTGAATTAGAGAAGGTATTATATGAAGATCAAGCTCTGGAACAACCCGAAACATATTGGCAAGATAATCGGATTAGGCCTCTGGAAAAGAATGACGTAGAGTTATATCAAATGGTGGATTCACTCAGTAATAATCCCTATTATAAGCGATATTCCTACATCAGTAAAATGATCATTACAGGTTTTGCTTCCATGGGCCCTGTAAGTGCTGGACCACTTGCCACCTTTGTAAGTTTTAACGATGTGGAAGGTCTAAATCTTCGATTTGGAATGGAAACCAATAAACTGTTCTCAAAAAAGATTCAAGCACAGGGGTATTTAGCTAGAGCATTTAAAACTGATTTGTGGAAATACTCTGGAGCGTTAATCTATACGTTCAACGATAATTACATAGACAATCCAAGGAATTATTTGAAATTTACCGTTGAAAAGGAAAGCTCTTTTCCTGGCCAGGAACTTGAATTTTTTAACCCATCTAATTTCTTTTTGTCATTTCAGAGGGGAGATGCGACTAAGATGTTGCTGGATAAGACCTACGAATTGACTTATGTGAAAGAATACAATGGGTTTAGCTATCACTTGGATGTACGACGGAAAGAACGACTCCCATATGGATCGTTGGAATTTTATTCATTTGATCAAGAAGGGAATCGGTTAAATTTAAATAATATTACTACGGCAGAGGCTACGATTGGCTTTCGATATGCACCCAACGAACAGTTTTTGCAAGGAAGAGTAAAGAGAACTCAACTGCCCAACCAATATCCAATTTTTACGGTCAATTATACTCATGGGCACGATGGTATTCTTGGAGGACAATATACCTACGACAAAATAAGGTTGAATATTTTCAAGCAGATTGAATGGTTGCAAATTGGTACAACAAATATGGTGTTTGATGCAGGAAAAACATGGGGAGATGTACCCTATATTCTTCAGGAAATCCCTCGTGGAAACCAAACATATGCCTACCAGTTGACATCATACAATATGATGAATTTTATGGAGTTTGTGTCCGATCAGTTTGTATCGTTTAATGCAGAACACTATTTTTCAGGGTATTTTATGAACAGAATACCTTTGATTAAAAAATTAAAATTGAGAGAGATAATGACGTTCAAGGCATTTTATGGTTCGCTGGCAGATTCTCACAATCCAAATTTGGATCCAACGCTATTGCAGTTTCCATTAGATGCAGACGGTAACCCTTCTACCTTCGCCATGGGCAAAGAGCCATATATGGAATTCAGTCTTGGATTTTCCAATATTTTAAAGATTTTGAGATTTGATGTCGTTCAACGGTTGAATTATCTGGATCAACCCAATGTGCCTGCTTTATTTGGAAACAAAGGATTAGGGATTAGAGTGAGAACCTTGGTAGAATTCTAGGACTATTGTATCACATTTGCTATTCTTCTTCGTCCTCTTCACTGTCGAGTTGGTCCACGATGGAAAGTATCCATACCAAGACTTTAGGACTTAGATATTTTGCTATACCTGCTTTTCGTTGAGCAGTCTTGAGCATTTTAATATTCTTATAGCTCAAATTTCGCTCTTCAGCAATCTCGATGTATTCATCCCATTCGTCTGCTGAGATCATATTAAATTGACCACGGATAATGTCTAGGTCTGTAGGGTCATTGATATCGTATGTAGGCATTTATGTTTTTTTCTAGGGCAAGATACACGATCAACGTTTACTTGCTAATAAAAGAATTGAAATGAGATCCAAATGGCAGGATACTTGTCGCATTGGAGATCATCATTTCATGGTTTTCTTAGAATATGATCATCAATTCACTTCATTATTTACAAAATCTAAAAAGACTTTTTTGTGTAATTCCATGTTCATATTCCCAGAAAGAGATACACGGACAATATAATCTTTGTCTCCTTCTTTGGTGGTGCCTTGCGTAGAAGTGGCAGGGATGGTCCAATAACATCCTTTGAGCTGCCCATAACTCACACAAAACTTACTCTCATCAGGAATTTCCTGAATCATAGCATTGATCAATTTATAATTCAATGCTCTTTTGTAAGATTCTTTTTCCTCTTCTGAATTTCCTTTAGTGGGTAAGTCAAGGGAAAAAACGGACGGTGTAAATCCTTCTTGGGCCAATTCTTCTGAAACAAAGTTGATTTTTGCTTCGGGCAATGTATTTTCGATGTAGGTTACAAATTCTCTTGTATTCTGATACGCATTTGAAATTCTTTGATTCATGGACGGCATTTGTTCTGCCAAAATTTCAATTTGGTGACGTGTTGCCTCATTATCACAAAGTTTGATATGCAATTCTATAGGTTTCATTAAAGCTGCGGCTTTTTTATTTGCGACACAGTACCCTGCAGTGCATCTTCCCCCACTTGGAAATTTGGACCCACTGACATAAGATATTGCTCGTACGGAGGAAAGAATGTCTCCTTCCCCTAGAAAGCGCACATTGGGACAAAATGTTTGATCCAGGATAAAGACAGGATCAATGGCTTCTGTTCCTATTTTGGTCGTTCTTTTTTTGCTCAATACGGCTTTTAATTGCTCAAGGTCCGGTACTTCAACTCTTGGGTTTGTCGGAATCTCAGCAATGATGAATGGTACAGCATCTTCCATTGCAATTTTATTTAGGACCACATCAATACTTTGCACCATATCATTCCCTCCATCGACTGGGAGGTCTACAATTTCCACGTTATCAATACATGCTGCTACCCGCCTTGCTTGGTCATTGGTGCCTCCATAACAGTTGGGAGGAACTACAATTTTTATCGCTTTTCCTTTATGGTTTTCCAATGCGTGATGGATCAAACCCATGCCGATGGCATATTGAATCGAGAGTCCACTAGAACCAATAATTGCTGTAGTTTCTACACCCGTAATTTCTTTGATAGAATCCAAGACAATGCCCTTATGCTCCTCAAATGAATCGGCAGAAGAATCACTACTGCTTTGCCCGATGATCTGTTGAAGGACCGTGAGGGTGTGTGCAGGAGTCATCGCGATGGTTTCTCTTCTTCGGACATGCTGAATTTCAGAAATGTACGGGTCATTTTGATTGCCATTCGCCAGTATAATGCTGCCAAAATGAGGATGCATACTAATAAAGAAATCAATGGATGCATTCAAATGGATGTCAAGAATGTCATTTGTGGGAGAAATAAAAATTGTAGTGTGTTCCGTCGCAGGAATTTCATTGGTTTGCTCAACCTGCTTTATATCAAAAGAATATCCATATACCTGCTGAATTACTTCTAGATCAAAATGCGAAGGCAAAGTACCCGTGTAATAGATCTGTGTATGTTTGTTTTCCATCAGATTCTTTCTAAGCACCGCTAAAATAGGAGCGGTCTTCGATGAAAAACTGATGACATTTTTAGGATTTAATTGATGCAGTTGGGCGATGGTCCATTCCAGTACACAGGACAATGGATGCCCCAATCGAATATAGTCGAAAGCGGTGGGCAATTCAGATAGTGCTGAAGAGGTTGAAATATTGGCTTGATACAAGGCCTCAAATTGCTCAATGAATTGCACCTTAGCCAAGGACTCATTATAAATATCTAATCGATGGGTAGTCAGCCTCAACCAGTCTTCCGGCATATGTGCCAACACATTTTTTATATAGGGTTTTAATCTACTTTCTTGCATTATTTTCTTCTTTAAAGGGTCGGTCAATTGAATAGGTTGAAAGAATCACTACTATAAGGTGCCTGCCTTCATTTTGTTTACGGAATGGCAAACGGATTCTTCGATTTCAAATGGAAGGTCGAAGATAGGACATGATCTTGAATGTAGAAGTTGTAGAGAAGAAAAATTTGAGGTTGATTTGAAGTTGATTTTCTGCTTAGAGGTTTGAGTTTAAGAAGAGAAAGGAATGAGGAAAGGTTATGAAGAAGTAGTGTTATTTAAGTTGAAGTTTTTTTTATGAATTTAAACAGGTCATTTGGTTGGAGTAAATCTTGACTTAAGTCATTTACCTAAAGGCATGTATTTTGTGCAATTCAAGCTGGCAGATGGATTCGTTTATTCTGAAAAACTGATTTTGAACTAAAGATCATCATTGAGAATGGTCGTCTTGATTAGATGAATTGAGATTTTCCTTCTTTTGCCTCAACACAAAACCGATTTCAGATTTAAAGGTGAGTTGGCATCGTAAATAAGAGACTCGAACTCCCGACTTTTACAAATAAAAAAAGTAGCTACGAACTAAATCATAACTGCTTATAAGTTGTGGGCTATACCGCCTATGGCGCCATAAATAAGAGACTCGAACTCCCGACCCTCATCCGTGCGGTTGGCTTTAGCGCTTGTAGATCACATGGAAAAACCGTGTAATGACTAGTTCGGTTTGTATCTATGCTTATCTGTGTTCATTGGTGATTGAGAATAGAAAAATAAAATTGTGGTAATTATTTCTTTAGTGATTCAATATATACAACTTCAATATGGCTTCTATGCTGACTATTCTTGCGAGTCAACGTTCGACTTCCACCTACTGTCTGCTGCTTTTTTAGCAATTGCTTTACGCTCTTCTGCAGATAGTTTTGTTGCTCTGGCCTTTCCCCCTTTTTTACCGCCTTTTCGTCCCAATGAAACAGCAGCAGGGTCTTTTCCTTCATCTGGATCAACATCCTTAACTTCACCAGTTGCAATATCAACGATCAGCTTGGCTTTCTGATTTGGATCACGGGGTCTTTTCGGATTCGACATAAAATGATAATGGCATATGACGCTATAATTTCAAAGAACAAATCGTAATTAGTCATATTGAAACTGGCCCACTACCGAAATTCGGATCACCTGCTTTGATAGATCAATACACAATATTGGCAAATGGATGATCTGAATTGGCAATGGTGGAAATATCCCCTGCGCTGATTACATCTATAATAGGACCATAAGAACCGCTAAGTAAAGCAGAAGAAGTAAAAGCAATATCACCTATGGGGTAAGAATCTGTATTAGTAACGGAAGGCGATTGTGCGAAACCATTACCATGGGCTGTATTTCCAATAAACAAGCTACTGCTGCTTGTGAACATGATCCCAGCATGGCTATTATTTTGTACATTATTTCCCTTCACGGCGGTGTCTGTGCTGGAAACGACAATGCCAAAATAGTTGCCGCTGCATTGATTATCAACAATAACTGAATTAGCAAAAGTACGTATCCCTGCTCCCTGGCTCACATTTGATCCATTTCCTTCTCCAGAACTACAGGTCCCATTGGTAATACACGTGCCATTTTCATTACTGACATTGTGCATCACAATACAATTACTCGATATGTCCAATCCGTGGGCACCATTGCGATAAGCCAGATTATTGAAACACATACCAGATGTTGCCATGTCTATTCCAAATGTCGTATTGTTGTTGACCGTACAATTTTCAACTCGACTTGCTGATGCGGCACTTATACCGTCATTGTCGTTTGATGTCGATAAACAATTGTAAATTGTACCTCCTGTAGAACATTGTATACCATCACCTTCATTGTGAGCTGCTGTGCAATCACGAATAATACTTCCAACACCTGCCATCAACCCATCTCCCCCATTTTGCGTAGCAGTACAATTGATGACCAGACAATGATTACCTACGGACATTCCTACACTTTCATTATTTTCAATGAGAAGATTCGTAAATGTGGATCGACTGATGTTAAAACCAAGGATGCCATATCCTCCAAACCCTGTAATAGTGCCATTTTTAATGGTGATGTTATTATGATTTCCTACTGTTCTTATTCCATGTTGGTTGGATTGATTGGCTCCAATAATGGCAAAGCCGTTCAAGTCAATCGTAACATTGTCTGCATCTATACGTATCCCATCGGCAGAATCTTCGTACAAGGTATCTCTTAAATAATAAGATCCAGGTTCAGTGATGGTCACGGCAAAATCAATCGGAGTTCGGGGTTCTATAATATTGACATCTCTGGATTTCAATATGCTTTCCCATTGTCCAACACCTGAGGTGTTTACATTGTATTGAAAGCCGGTCTCTCCATCCGTTTGAAAAATTAAAAGCCCCTTTTCCGGATCGGATATTGCGATTCTATTCTCACTGGTCATTCTAGGTAGCAGGTATCCCTTGTCGGTGGATTGAAGTTCCAATTGGGCACTGCTGTCTATGGGTGAGCCATCTTCTTTGATACTTACTTGTGCACAGACTTCTGCGCCACTCAGTGTCACTAAAAAGATGATGAGATATATAATTATTTGTTTTTGCATTGTCTTTGTTTTAGTATATGAAATTAGCAAATGGATGATCTGCACCACTTAAGGTCGAGATGTCCCCTGCCGTGGATGCGTTTATAATTGGTCCTACAGAACTATTTTCAAAATCTCCGGGGCCAAATACAATATTCCCAAGCGGATAAGATGCAATATCAGTAATCGAAGGAGACTGTAAGAAACCATTGCCCTCTCCCTTATTTTTAATTATTAGGTTGCCAGTAGCTGCAGCGATAATACCTGCATGTTTGTTTTTCTGTACTTTATTATTGCTGATCGTTGAGCCAGCATCCGATACGGCAATTCCAAAATAATTGCCAATACATTCGTTATCCACAATCATGGCATCTCTAAAAGCTCTGATTCCCGCACCTTGATTGATATTTGTTCCTTGATTGCCACTCCCACAACTACTTTCAGTGATACATATTCCATTATCATTAGAGACATTATGCATGGCAAATAGATTTTCGAATCCGCGAATACCATGCTCGCCATTTCGATATGCTGTATTTCGAAGACAAATACCTGAGTCGATAAATTCGATACCATACTCACTATTGTCATAAACCGTACAACCTTCTACGCGGCATCCATACTTGGCTTCAATACCATTTTCAGCATTTTTAAATGATATACAATTGTATACTATTGAAGCATCCCAAACTTCAATTCCGTCTTTTCCATTTTGAGAAGTATTGCAATCCCGAATGATATTACCATCTAAAGCTTTAATGCCATTATATCCATTATTTATGGCAATACAATCAGCAACTATGCAGTTATCGCCCACATTCAATCCATCATCATCATTATCATATAACTGAAGATTCTTAAAAGTGGACCCATCTGCCACTTCAGCCCGTATACCATCGTCACCAAAACCACGTACTATTCCATTTTTTATGACAATAGTATTGTGACTTCCAAAAACGCGGATACCATTCAAAGCGTTATTTGATCCGGCAATTATTGCAAAACCATTTAAGTCTAGCGTGACATTGTCACTATCTATTCTGATTGCAACCGAATAGAAAGAACCTGTCTCCACTATCGAATTCCGAAGATAATAATGTCCTGGTTCAGTGATACAATATCTTGTTGAAGAACAGTTATCTAGTTGATCAACAGGGATTCGATTGTCAATGTTGATAGAGGTGTTCGGAAGCATCGCACTTATACAAATCAAACCACCTAATATCAGTGGAATACTTTGGATATATTTTTTCATCTACTATTATATTATAAATGATTAATTATAGGATGTTAATAAAATTCAAAGCTTAAAAAACAGAGAAGAGGTCGGAGACACTTTCTCTCTATAATTTCAATACAGATGCAAAGGTCTCTGACCTCTTGCTTTTCTATTGTCAAATGCATTTTATCGTACATACTCATTTCGCCTTAATTTCAATACTCAAAATTTGCCAATGGGTGATCCGCGTTGGTCACACCAGAAATATCACCTTGATTGGCCACATTAACTACCGGACCTCTATTCGTATCTGTATGTAAATTATAATTAGTTGGACTTCCTGTTGCAACGTTCCTGACGACAAAACCACCACCACTTTCCATGGCAAGTCCACTGATATCATTATCGATCAGCGAATTTCCATCTACTTTGATATCGGCACTCGTGACATTTGAACAGTGGATACCACTAATGTCGTTGAGGTAGGCCGAATTCTTTAGGACTGACCCTGATTCACCGGTCATATTTATTCCGGAACCATCATTTATAGCAGCAATGCATGAACTGATCATAGAATTTTCACCGGCCCTGATCCCATCATTGTTGTTTTTGTAAGCCGAACAATTCATCACATTACAATCACTTCCTACACTTATCCCAATCCCGGCATTTTCGGAGACAACACACCCAAAAACCAAAGATCCTGTTTCTGTCGAAATTCCATCTCCATAATTGTCATATGCGGCACAAGAAATAAATTGACTGCTGGAATCTGATTGCATTGCGCTTTCCCCATTGCTATCGCCGCTGCAATTGATAAAATTGTTGCCTAATCCACCATAAATACCATCCAATACATTGAAAAAGCTTGTACAATTATCAATTAGATTCTGATCACCAATCGACATGCCATTTTGCCCATTGTATCGGAAGTTGAGATTTTGAAAAATGGAGTTTTTAGTTTCAGATGCATCAATGCCATCATCTTGCCAACTATTGATAAAGCCATCTTTGATGGTAATGTTAAAATGCTCTCCATTTACCAGGATTCCTACACCACTTCCACCGGGATCTGTGGTTTGACCGCTGGGCGTGCTGCCATTATTCACATTATTATTTCCATCCCCGTAGATGGCAAAACCATTCATATCCAAGGTCACATTATCTGAATCGATGACAATACAATTTCCACCTGTTTGCCCCAAATTGATGATTTCAGTTAGGTAATACGATCCACTCTGAGTAATGACATAATCCGCATAGGTGCCATCATACGTATCAAAATAGGCTACATCATCAATGGGAATCCGTGTTTGTAAATCCGATATATCACTCTCATTTCCAATACGTACCCAATCGGGCTCGGTAGTCGTTCCCTGGTTGTAATAAAAACCTTCTGTACCGTCTGTTTGATAAATCAATAGACCAGTAGCAGGATTAGCGATGGCATCTTTTTCAGTAGAAGTCATACGCGGAGTAAGAAATCCTTTGTCTGTGCTGCTTACATCCAAAACAGCAGAAGGATGAGGGTCAGTACCAGTGGTATTGATGCCTACTTGACCGTAGGACTGATTGGACAAACTGAGCACAATCATGCAAAGAAGTCCAGGGAGAAATGTTGATCTGTTCATTAGATACGGAATTTATTATTTTGATATTATTTATGTTTTATGAGCTACATTCTTAGCGAAGGCAGAAGGGACAATGCTTATCTCTATTCTGTTTACCTTATGCTGGATTTGCCCTTATGGATGATTGTTTAATACAAAAAATTGGCAAAAGGATGATCAGCTCCCATTAAGGTGGAGATATCCCCTATGGTAGAGACGTCGATAATGGGGCCGACTGAGCTAGTTTCAAAATCTCCGGGACTAAAAACAATATTCCCTGATGGATACTCGATAATATCTGTAATGGAAGGGGATTGTTGGAAGCCATTATTTTCCGCTGAATTCTTTAAATAAAGACTTTGATTAGCAGTTGCCAAAATTCCGGCGTGACTATTATTCTGTAAATTGTTTTTTATAATTAGACAGTCAATACTTTTTGCTACAATTCCAAAATAATTCCCATTGCATTGATTGCTTAAAACCATGGCATTGGCAAACATAGATATTCCTGCGCCTTGATCTTCATTGGTTCCCTGACCATTCGTGCCCTCGCCACAGCTGCCGTTCTCAATGCAAGTACCATTGTTATTGCTGACATTATTAATCACCAGTGCATTATTGTTTAGGTCAATACCATTCCAACCATTACGGTAGACCAAATTGTTTATGCACAATACGGATTTGCTAATATCCAGACCATGCATACTGTTTTCATATACTGTACAATGCTCAACTCTACTTCCACTGAGAAGAGCTATTCCATCTGTACCATTCTTGTAAGACGTACAATTCGTAACAATACACCCATTACTTGTTTCTATCCCTTCATTCCCATTAAAAGCTGTAGTACAATTTCGAATAATAGACCCATCATCAACTCTTATCCCGTCGGATCCATTATTTATAGTAAAACAATTGATTATTAGACAACTAAAGTCAGCAGATATCCCATCCTCACCATTATCCCGGGCATAAAGATTTTCGAACGTTGAAAAATCTGCATTGAATCCATTCAATCCATCGCCTCCAAATCCAATAATGGAACCATTTTTTATGGTAATGTATTCTTGTGATCCATTGACATTGATACCATCATCTGTAATTTGAGGTCCAGCTATTATAGCAAAACCATTCAAATCAATACTAACATTATCAGAACTTATGGTGATACCGTCTCCAAACTCCTGAGTCACGTATAATGTGTCTCTGAGATAGTAAGAACCGGGTGTCGAAATCGTTACCGAGCCATCACCATCCGTATCCAAAACATCTATGGGAATTCGATTGTCGGGTTGTTCAGTCATACTATCCATTGAGTTGCATAGTTCATCTCCCACTGCTTTGTGGATTGCTGAAAGGTTCATACAACTATACGCTGCATTTACTTGATTTTCAATTAACAATAGCAATGCACAAATCAATACTAACTTTGATAAATTCATAAAACTTAGAATTTTTAGTAAATAAAATTGGCTAAAGGATGATCTGAATTAGCCACCGTTGAAATATCACCAACTGATTTTACATGCACAATAGGTCCATGGTTGGTGTTGGGATGAAAGGAATAATCTCCCAGGAGATGTCCGGTTGAAGCGTTTTGAATGACTATGCCACCTCCACTATCGATAACCATCCCCGTATCATCATTGTCAGTAACCAAATTACCGATCACCTTGACATTTGAAGCATTAGTATTGGCGCAATGAAGGCCATGTAAATCATTCTCATGAAGTGAATTTTCGACAATTGTTCCAGTTTGTCCAGTGAGTTTTATTCCAGATCCATTGTTTTCGGATGAAACACAATGACGAACGAAACAGTCGGCATCTACAAGGATGCCATCTCCATCATTATTATAAGAAGTAGATGCAATGATACGGCTATGACTGCCCACATTAATACCCGATGCATCACTTGAGGACACCACGCATCCCTTAATCAATGAACCTACGCCGCTGGTAATCCCATCACCAGTATTCGAATATGCCGTACATGAAATAAATTGGTTACTTGAATCTGCCTGTATCCCCGCTTCTCCATTTCGTTCCCCGCGACAGTCTATAAAATTATTCCCGACTCCGGCCTTCATTCCGTCAAATACGCTAAAATACACTGTGCAATTTTTTAGTAAATTATGATCCCCTATATTCATTCCATGCTGCCCATTTTTAACAAAAACCAGGTTTTGAAATATGGACTTTTTCACTTCTGGCGCCTCGATACCGTCATCCTGAAAGCTAAACACAGAACCATTTTTTATGGTAATATTGAAATGTTCTCCATCAACAAAGATTCCTGAACCGCTTCCGCCCGGATCCACCGGGATGTTAGGGTTGTTTGTAAAACCATCACCATAAATATTAAAACCATTCATATCTAGCGTCACATTATCGCTATCAATGATAATTCCATAGGCTCCCGTTTGCGCCAAATTGAATCCATCCGTCATATAGTATGATCCACTCTTTGTAATAACATAGCTTGCATACTTGCCGTTATACGTATCAAAATAAGCCACTGAATCAATCGGTATTCTACTATTGAGATTATCAATATCATCCTCATTTCCTATCCGCACCCAATCGGGGTCCGTAGTTGTACCTTGATTGTAGTGGAAGCCCTCAATGTCATTAGTTTGATATATTAAAAGCCCTGTGGCTGGGTTGGCAATGGCATCTTTTTCGGTGGAAGTCATCCGTGGTGTAAGAAATCCCCGATCGGTACTATTCACGTCTAATATGGCCGATGGATCAGGATCAACACCTGTCGTATTTATACCTACTTGAGCGGTTAAGGTTGTGAACCCAATGCTTAAGATTAGGCATAGAATTCCCAGTCGTAATATTGTCTTATTCATTTACGATTGATTTTAAAATTTTAAACTTTCTTATGTTAATTACTTGTTCGACTTAATATTCTTCGGGCTAAATGTGAGTTTATTAACGCCAGAATATTTCATCATTTTGAATGCATGTTTTGATTTTTTATAGTTCTCTTACCATTTGTTCCAATTCCCTTACAGAGTCCATGCCCGCTTTAGTTTTGAGTCGGACTTTATACGTTCTAATCGTACTATTTTGCTTATTCAATATTTTTGCGATTTCCTGATTGCTCATTCCAATTTTTATCAGACTGCACATTTTTACTTCCATGGCAGATATTCCTTGAATACGGTCTTGAATGTGTTTTTCAAAAGAGGAATTGATTGTCTCTATCTGCTGCTGTAACTCAGAAAGTTGGTCTTGATTTTCAATAGTATCATTTAAATCATGTATTAAATATCGGAGTTCTTTTTTTAAATCACTTTCATTTGAATTAGACAGGTTTTTCAGTTGTCTTGCGAATTTTCGTTTAAGTTCGGTTCGAATTTTATTATCGGCAGCGATACGTCGTATGTCTTGCTCCTTGTACCGAAGTTCAAATGCTAAATTTTCGTTTTTCAACTGGAGTGCTTCATTCGTTTTTTGCTCCAGGGCAAGTTTTTGTTCTTTTTGAATGACCCGCCATCTACCGATAGCATATACGAAGCCCACTAGAAGCGATAACCCTATGCCGATTAGGATTAATAAGAATCTGGTAGTGAATAACTTTTTACCCAACTTTTCATTCTCCAGTTGCTCCAGTTTTAGATTTTGTTCAAATGCCTGGTGTCGGTACCGCATAAAAGCATTTAGATTGGAGCTTGACTTTGATAAATCAACTTTCTGATACAGATCCGCTAAATATTGATTGTATTTATTTACATAGGGCTGAGCATCTTCTTCTTTTCCAATCGAATTATAGAGATTAGCCACCGCCAAATAGGCCGGAGCATTTCTTTGGTTGAGTCTTTGGTCCTGATTAAAATATGATGATTCCTTCTCTACAAATATTAAGGCTTCCTTTTCTCTTTCTGCTTGTACTAAATAGTTAATAAGATAGGCCAACGCTTGCATCGAATACTTTGGGATTTCTAACTTTTTTCTGTTTTGGTATACGAATTCCAAGTCACTAATGGCTTGAGTCATATTTCCTGTCTCAACCAAGGAATGGGATCTACTTTCCATGGCATTTACATGATGAAACAAACCTTCGGAAGCGGATGTGTCCGCCCATTTAAGTGCTGAATCAAAATATCGAATTGCTTGTGAATAGTCTTCTACTTTGTGACAAAACAAACCGGCATTATTGTAGGTCTGCGAAATGATCAGATCATCTGCCTTACGTTTGCACTCTTTAATCATGACATCGAGATAATGCATAGAACTATCCAATTGACCCGCGTCATGAAATGAATTAATGATTGCCCCATACAATACTTTTTCTCTGAAACTACCTTTTATATTATTAGCAGATAAACCATTAATAGCTTCTTTTAGATGGGGGATTGCAATATCATGCACATCATAATAGGCCATATACATGCCATAGCTGCCATGCACGATGGAATACACAGGATCATCTTTTGAGAAGTCTTTGACCAATGGCAATGCATTTCTATAAAAAGGAAAGGCTTGATTTCTCTCTTTCAATTCTACCAGCAAGTACCCTGAAAGGGAAAGACATAGCGCTCTTCTTCTTGAATTCAAATCGGAAGAGGAAAGATAAGCCTGAAGTTCTTCAAAAGTCTGTTGGTTTTCTTCTTTGGTTTTTACATTCCTTGCCTCCATAGTTTTGAAAAGACGATTTACAAAGGTGTCCTTATCGTCGTGCAGAACATTAAGACTGTATGGATAATGTTGTCCAAAGAGGGTACAACTAGATAAGATGCAATACAGCACTAAAAGCAAAGATTTCCAACTTAACTTCTTCACGCAAGCTAATCTTACCGGTGTAGAAGTGCTCTGTCGATATGTATTTCTTTGCTGTATCATCTTTTAAATTCACTAAGAACTCTATGGTATAAAGTCATGTTCTTTTAGTTAAAGTGACTTTCCTTGAGTTGCATATTCAAATGTAATAGCTCTCCAAGTGAATACAAATTTTTTTGCGCTACAATGTGCTACAATATTGCTACATCAATCTATTATTGTGATTAACAGGACGTTGTGACCTAGTGGTGTTTAGTAAGTTCATATAGAATGACAAGAAGGCGTCACAATTTTTAATCTATTGTGGCGCTTGGTGGATTGAAATTTATAAAACTGAGACAAATTGTAGCTCATATACATCCATAATACTTTCTAACAACTCATTTAAATGTTCTTTTTTCGTAGGCTCATTGATTATTTGATTTATTATTTCAAAATAAAACCCTGCATTCTTTCGCATTGTTGAAATTTCACCTTTAACGTGTTAACTTATATCTAGTTCTTTTAAATCTATTGGTTTGATCTCGCTAATTTCTTTTAAGAACTTTGCGAATTTTGTAAATGTGCCTTTATTCTAATTTTGCTTCCTTTTCCCGAAGCAATGAGATTTAGTGCTCCAATATAACTATTAAGGATTCCATGAGTCTTATCTCTTAATTCTTCAATATATCCAATTTCGTAATCTAAACTTGAAATTAATATTATTTTGGAATTGAATGCTTCTTTACATCATCTCCCAGCTTGGAACCATGACTGGAAGCGATGTAAGATATTGTTAAGGTATTACTCATTATTTTCTTGTTTTAGGAGTAAAGTCTTTAGTTCTGCAAGAGAAGCTTTCATAGTATCAATCTCATTTAGATTCTCCTCCAATTCCAGAATTCTTTCCTCGACAGTAAGTGTGGTAGCACCGACATAATATCTACCTAATGATGGAGAATGTAAAATATAGGTGATTGGCATTTTTTAATTATTGTGATAAATAAAAAAGCAGCTACGAAATTAATCATAACTGCTTATAAGTTGTGGGCGATGAGAGACTCGAACTCCCGACCCCCTGGGTGTAAACCAGGTGCTCTGAACCAACTGAGCTAATCGCCCCAATATGCCTTTCTTCAAAAGCGAGTGCAAATATAGTAGTTAGATTTTATCTTGCAAGTAAATTCTTAAATTTTTTTTGGCTTACTCTTTATATCTCTACTGCGCTGTATCGTTCAATAAATGCTTTCATATCCTTTACCATGTCCGGACTACCAATAACAATGGTCGATCGTTGGTGGAGTGATGCTACTGGAAGTTCCAAGATACGTTGGAGTTTGGTGTTGATGGCAAGCCCTCCAGCTTGTTCGATAATAAAACTCATCGGATTGCACTCGTACAATAATCTCAGCTTTCCGTTCACATATTTTCTTGTATTGGGATATAAGAAAATACCTCCTTGAAACATGATTCGGTGTAAATCCGAAACCATACTGCCGATATACCGCAATCGCAGATTGGAATCCGAGCATTGATCAATGTATCGTCTCATTTCTAAATCAAACTTCAAATAATATCCTTGATTCACAGAATAATAATTTCCAGCGTCAGGGATTTTCATGTCAGGATGAGACAAACAAAATTCTCCAATACTTGGATCTAAAGTGAACCCATTTACTCCATTTCCAGTAGAGTAGACTAAAATCGTAGAGGTACCGTACAATACATATCCAGCCGCAACCAATTCCGCCCCCGTTTGCAAAAAGTCAGCCATTTCACAAGGCCCACTACAATCACTCTTTCGCTTATATATGCCAAAGATAGTCCCGACAGAAACGTTGACATCAATATTGGAAGAACCATCTAAGGGATCCATGACAACTACATATTGTGCATCCTTATTTTTTACAGGATCTAATACTACAAATTCTTCCAATTCTTCAGATGCAACACCACAACATTCCCCACCATTCTTCAAACAATCAATAAACACCTCGTTGGCAAAAATGTCTAGTTTTTGGACATCATCCCCACTTGCATTATCCGATCCGGCTACTCCCAAAATGTTTACAAGGCCCGCTTTATTTACTTCTCTATTTACAATCTTTGCTGCGATTCCAATGTCTCTCAACAATCGAGTCAAATGCCCCGTAGAATCGGTGTATTGCTTTTGACCTCTGATAATGAATTCATCCAATGTTATAATTCTATTCATTTTGTACGCTTTTAATGGTAAATGAACTGACGGTTCAGCTTTCAATTAATGGTTAAAGACTGCCCAAAGTTATAAGTATAATTCACAGCAAATCAAAGACTTGGCATATTTAGTTATCGTATTTTTTACACTAATTTAAACCCTAGTAACCAATTATTATACCTAAAGCAGGCCTATTTGCTTTCAAATATTGTGACTTTGCTACGTATTTCAGTCAAAATGAAGGATACATCAATAATATTCAGTATTTTAATTCTTAATTTTTTAACTAAAACAACATTATTAAGCATATGAGATTGATACCAATCATTATACTCGCAATCTTATGGCTTTTGTTTGGCATTTATTTTGTGAAACCTTGTTTTGAAACAGCCTGTGGATGTACAACTACAACCGCAACCAGCGCTGTCGACAATTCAAAAAAAGATGCACCCGCAACACTCACACCTTCCGCAACCAAAGTTTCTGGACCTTTGCTCTTTAATTGGGACAAAGCAGCTGCCGTAACAGACGATGGATGGGATGCTAGACGCAAAGCCATTTTAGATGGTCTCAAAGACGATGAAGTCCTTGAAATTATTGGCAATTATAGAGCCGATGAAGTGAACAACACTTCTTTTGAAAATTTGGGTTTAGCTAGAGCAACCGAAGTGGCCAACCTCTTCAAACCTCCATTGACCGACGACAGAATTCAGTTGAAGGGACAATTGGTCAAAGAAGAATCCGCTGATCGTACGTCAAGTTTTAAAAGTATTGAGTTTAACGAACTAAAGAATTCTAAAGCCATTAAAGAAATTGATGACAAAACATTGATTTATTTTCCATTCAACTCAGTCAATAAATTAAGTAATACTGAAATTGAATCGTACTTAAATGATGTTGCTGAACGAGTGATCAAAACTGGAGAACGAGTTCGATTGACTGGACATACCGATAATATTGACTCTGAAGCGTTCAACAAAACCCTGGGAATGAGAAGAGCAAATATTGTCAAGGATTACTTGGTGAGTAAAGGGGTAAGTCCTTCAAAAATTATAGCCAGCTCTCAAGGGGAAACCAAGCCTATTGCAACCAACAACACAAGTGACGGTCGAGCGAAAAACAGAAGAACCGAACTTGAAATCATTAAATAACAAAACAAAAAATAGATACAATGATATTATTTACTTTATGTGATATACCCTGGTGGCTGCTCTGGCTACTTCCATTATTGCTTCTTCCATTGCTATGGTGGTTGATGAATAATAGATACAATAAAAAGGTGGAGGAATATGAAGGCATTATCAAAGGGCTCAATGCGCAAATCGGCGCTTTGGAGGAAGATTTAGCCGCATGTAAGAGTAAGCGAAGTGAATTGGAAGGCGATCTTGCAGTAACAAAAGGCCGAATGAGAGAAATGGAAGCAGAGATGAAAACGTTAAGGTTGGAAGGTTCTGCAAGTGCAGCAGGTCTTGGATTGGCAAGTATGGACTCAAGTTCTGGAGAGGATCAACACAGTGAAGCTGAAAATGCTGCTGAGGACGATGCTGCTTCAGGATCGGGGGATTCTACTACCCTTGCTGGTCTTGGATTAGCAAGCAATGACATTAGTTCTGGTGATGATCAATTGAGTGAAGCAGAAAGTGCTACTGAGGAAGATGCTTCAGGTGCCGTTGATACTGCAACAGCCGCTGCTTTAGGTGCAATAACCTCTTCATTTGCAGGAGGGGATACAGATGCAAAAGCAGAGCCGACCATTCCTGTAAAATCTATTTATGCAGGGATTAAAGCAGATAATTTGCAGATTATTGAAGGAATCGGACCAAAGATGGAGAGTGTGTTGAAAGAAAATGGAATTGATTCGCATACTGCTTTGGGAAGTAAGACAGAGTCAGAACTTCGGGAGATTTTAAATAAATACGGCGATAAGTATAAAATCATCGATCCGAAATCATGGCCGACGCAAGCTAAATTGGCAGGTGCAGGTGATTTTGAAAGTATGATTGCCCTTCAGAAAAAATTAGATGGAGGAAAAAGCAACGCTGCTGGAATGACCGATTCTAAATTGGAAAAATACTTAATCAAAACAGGTGTGCTAAAAGCATTCAAACAGGATGATTTGAAAGCAATTGAAGGAATTGGGCCAGCAACCGATAAATTGCTGAGAGAAAATGGGATCAACACTTGGAGAGAATTGGCAGATTCAACAGCAGAAAAAATTCAAGAAATACTTACTGCAGCAGGTTCAAGATTTGGCTTGAGTGATCCTACAACGTGGCCAAAACAAGCAGAATTGGCAGCTGATGGAAAATTTGATGAATTGCGTGAATATCAAGACTTTCTGGATGGAGGGAAAGGATAAGCACTAATTTCAATTAAAAAATGGACAGGTTGTACGTTATTATTATGTACAACCTGTTTTTTGTTAAATTTGAAGTGTGATTACTCAATTAATTTGTAGAAATAAAAGTGGCTTCTGGGCTGTTATGCTTTTGTGCGCAAGTGCATTACAATCTTGCAATAGCACGATATATTCTGCATTTAATTCCTCCCCGTTTGGTCCAGGTATGATGAAACCTCTGAATGCTACCCATAGTGACAATGCGCTCCCTAAATATCCAAATTTTGTGCAAGGCTATCAACAGTATTCCAAAACAAAGGCGAATAGTCGGTTTGGTGCCTTGATTCGAATTATTGAATTTGAATATGATATCCAAGATAGTTTTCACATCATTCCTAGAATTACAACAGGATATGATGAAGGACAAATGACCGGTTTGATGACCATAGTGTTGGATCAATACGAATTGGTATATGAAAATCCAGCCCCAAAAGTGAGAGCGTATGTAGAAGAAGTGAGTTTTGAGTCGAATCGGTCGATGAGAGAATCACAAAAAACTTATTCTCCAATTCGAGCAGGAACAGTAGTCACTCCTCAAGGCCAACATACTACCGTTATACAACCAACTCCACTATCTATAGCACAAAATTCAGTCAGTGGCAAAGGGGAACAGGTGATGAATAGATCTCAGCTCTATAATTCAGCAAAGTTTTCTTTAGAACAGGAAGATGTTTATTTATTTCATCGATCAAAGTCCCTCTACTATAAGATTCACTTGGAACATTGTGATATCTTGGTATTTCCAAGCAAAGAACAAATCAAAATCCTTAAGGGGATGCTGGCATCACATTATCAAAAAGAGTAGAATCACAGATTAAAAGAGGTCTGGTTTTAGACTTTTTTGTGATCCGTATCCACCAGCATATCTTTATGGCGTTGGCCATATTTCAATAGATACAATACACCTAGAATACCGGCAATTATAAACCCTATGGAGATGAATTGTGCTTGTGACCAGTTCAAGCCAAAATAGTCGTATCGTTCATTCACTCGAATGGTTTCAATGAAAAATCGTTCAATACCATTATAGATCAGATAAAGAGCAAAGACCATACCTGCAATCTTTATTTTTTTCCTCCATATCCATAATAATCCCAGTCCAAAAAATGAGATCAAGATTTCGTAGATGGAGGTGGGGTAAACTCCGTTTTCGAGTTCATGACAATATCTCATGCCACATGCCTCTTTGCAACGTTGTTCTATTTCAAGGGCTCTATCCGCAAATGTTGCCCGATAAGCTTCTGGATCACAACCAGCGATCAATACCCCTTCATTGTTAACATTATTGGGGAAGTTGTAGGACCATAACCAATCGGGGAAAAACCACCATTCTGGTTGTGCTGCGGCTATAATTCCCCAGTCTCCATCACCAGACAATTGACATCCCATTCTACCGATGGCATAACCCAAAAGAATTCCTGGACCACCGATATCCAACATATGGATGGGTTTAATACCTACTTTATTGACATAATAGAATACGGTTATTGCGCCAAATATCAAACCACCATAAATGGTCAGACCGCTTCCTGAAATGAGTTGACCGATTGGGTCTGCAAAAAAGGAGTCCAAATTCTCAAGGATAGAAAATACTTTAGATCCTATAACACCTGAAATCGCTGCGGCAATGATTATATCCCCAGTATGCTCATGGGGGTGAACAACGATTGTTTTCTTTCCAGGTTGAGCATTTTCTTTTTTCTGAAGGTAGTAGTTGTACGCAGCAATGCCCAAAAATACAAGTATGCCCACTAACCAATTTCCTTTTCCTGAAATAATAACTGAAGCTGGATCTTGTTGGAATTCTCCAAAGTTAGAAATGATATAAGGTAGTTTTAACCCCAATATCCCGAGGACAATACTATTTGAGAAAATCTCACCAAACTGAATCCCCCCTTTCGTTTCAATTACTTTAGTGGTGGCAGCGAGCAGTCCTTCTTCTTCTTTTCTTTTTAACTCTACTTTCACATACCAAGCACAGGCTACAAATGCAAGTGCCAACATCAAACCAAACGTTTTAAATACAGATGCCCAGTTGTCTACAGAAGAGCCAAATAGATCATGAAACAAGTATGATAAGTCAGGATACATGGTTATTATGATTTTTAGAAGGAGTAAAAGTATAATTTTTACACTTTATAAAGCGTCTTTCTACCATTGTGTGTGAATAAAATCCGAAAATAGATTGCCATTTTCGACAAATTGATAGGTTTTGGAGACGCAAGAATGGCTTGGGAATTATTGAAAATCAAATTCACCTCAGATTTGTCACAGCTTTTGTGAACTTCTATATCTTTGTGACTCTTTTATTTTGTTATGCGATTTTGAACAGGAATAAATTTTGAATTGTTGGGAGGAAGAGCAGTGTAGAATAACTGAAAAAGGGGATTATAAATCGGTTTGATTAAATTATGCAAGAGAATAAGCGCGTAGATAGGAAGAATGGACCAGTTGTCAATAGGATTACTGAATTGCATATTCCGAACATATATCGGGAAATATTGGCCAATGGAACCGAATATATAGAGGTCAATTTGGGAACTCAAAACTTGGTGCAATTAGAAGTATTGTATCGTGGAGGTAGAATCTCAGAACAAAAGCAGGGTGTGTCTCGAGCAACATCTAGATTGTTAAAAGAAGGAACGAAGTCTTTTTCTTCTTCTCAATTGGCTGAACGAGTGGATTTTTATGGTGCGAATATGACCTCAGGCGCAAGCTTGGATTATGCTTACGCCAAAGCTTTTTCATTGACCAAACACTTTGATAAGATTTTGCCTTCCTTATCAGAAATGCTGAATCAGCCTACATTCCCACAACATGAACTGGATAAATACATAGTAAACAGTGTCCAAAAACTGAAGGTGGAGAAAGCAAAAAGCGAATTGGTTGCGTATCGGACGATCA
This sequence comes from Saprospiraceae bacterium, assembly GCA_029212405.1. Classification (GTDB taxonomy): domain Bacteria; phylum Bacteroidota; class Bacteroidia; order Chitinophagales; family Saprospiraceae; genus CAJXUU01. Next base: position 31,351 of record JARGNR010000042.1, on the reverse strand, counting down.
CGGAATGTTTATATGGGCCAGAACATCCATACGGATACAACTCTACCAAACAAATGTACCAAGATTTGAATCGCAATGATTTGGTAGATTTCTATCATTCTAATTTTGGGTCAGATAACAGAATCATCATTCTAAGTGGAAAAATTACCCCTGAAATAAGGGAATCGGTCAAACAAGAGTTTGGCAATGAATTGAAGGAGGTACAAGCATTTTCGTATCAGGAGCCTACTACCCGAGAACAGAGAATATCCAAAAGGTTGAAAGGAGAAGATGATTTACAATGTGCTGTAAAGATAGGGTGTAGGTTGTTCAAAAGGGAACATCCAAATTTTGCGGATATGTTTATACTCAATACAATTTTGGGAGGGTATTTTGGAAGTCGATTGATGTCAACATTGAGAGAAGACAAAGGATATACGTATAATATTTATTCTAGCATTGACATGATGATTTATGATGGGTATTTCAATATCAGTACAGAAGTAGGTAATGAATATTTGGAACCCACCTTGGAAGGGATTTACCATGAAATGGAACAATTGAAGTCGAAAAAGGTAGGAGAAGAAGAATTGGACATGGTTCGGAATTACTTAAGTGGTAATTTCTTAAATATGATAGATGGTCCATTTAAGTTGGCAGGAATGTCTAAAGTAATCGCATTAAACAACTTGAATTTTGACTTTTATAAGAATTTAATGCGAAGGATTCATACGATTACCTCAGATGATATTTATCAATTGGCTCAAAAATATTTAAATAAAGAGAAAATGGTTGAAATTATCGTTGGAAACCCTTAGTTCCATGTTTTGAATTCTGTTTTACTTTGATTTTAATATTTGGTGTCATTTTTGCTTTAGTTTTATATCAAATTGGTATAAAGTGTATTGATACCATAATTTGAAGATTTAAAACACATTCAATTATATGAAACTTACTATTCAATAATTGAATTAACAATTTTGGAGTTTGTACTTTTGTGCTCTTTTTGTGATACAATGGAAGTATAACAGGATAACGTGTAAATCTCATTTCTTAAACATCCTTTATGTAGAATTTTAAAGATTTGAGTATTCATTATAATTGATGGCCGTGGTGCTTTTGATTGCTTATAAAGAATGATAAATGAATATATTTGGATTTTTTAAACAAGAGTTGGCGGTAGATTTAGGAACTGCCAATACCCTTATTATACAAGATGATCAAGTGGTCATTGATGAGCCTTCTATTGTAGCCATCAACCGAAGAACGAACGAAGTAATTGCTGTAGGGAATAAGGCGATGCAGATGCACGAAAAAACCCATGAAAATATTAAGACTATTCGACCATTGAAAGATGGAGTAATTGCAGATTTTCAAGCTGCGGAAAGTTTGATTCAAGGTTTGATTTCTTTAATTGGGGAGAAACGAAAGTTTTTTACCCATCTTAAAATGGTGATTTGCATTCCTTCAGGGATTACTGAAGTAGAAAAACGGGCTGTTTTTGATTCTGCAGATCATGTGGATAGTAAAGAGACATATTTGATTCATGAACCGATGGCAGCAGCATTAGGGATTGGGTTGGATGTAGAAGAGCCAATTGGAAATATGATTATCGATATAGGAGGTGGAACAACAGAAATTGCTGTTATTGCATTATCCGGAATTGTAACAGATCAGTCTATTCGAACGGCTGGGGATGAATTTACAATGGATATTATAGATTACATGAAGCGTAAGCATAATTTGCTAATTGGTGAGCGTACAGCGGAACAAATAAAAATCCATGTGGGAAGTGCTGCTCTAGACTTACCCAATCCACCAGAAAAATATGCCGTTAACGGTAGAGACATGTTGACAGGAATACCAAAACAAGTATTCACAAATCATGTAGAAGTAGCAGAAGCTTTGGATAAATCGATTACTAAAATTGAGGAAGCGGTACTTAAGGCATTGGAAGATACTCCACCAGAATTGGCAGCGGATATTTATCGAACAGGAATCTATTTGACAGGGGGAGGAGCTTTGCTGAGAGGGTTGTCACCTAGAATTGCAGCAAAGACAAAACTGAAAGTACATGTAGCAGATGACCCATTAAGAGCTGTGGTACGGGGTACTGGACTGGCATTGAAGAATTCTCATCGTTATTCATTTTTAATTGACAGAAGAAGTATTTAATTTTGGGTAGAAAATAAATAAGGAAAAAAGAAGAATTTCTATCCTTGATCAAGAAACAATTAATTAATCCTGAGTCATTATGCAAAACATTCTGCTTTTATTTGCAAGGTTTGGCTCCCACATCACATTTATTTTTTTAACCATTTTTTCATTTGTGTTGATTGTCAACTATAATCAAACACAACGATCTATTTTCATCAATTCTTCCAATTATTATGCGAATAAGTTGGACTCCAAAACGAGTAGGTGGCAAAGTTACTTGTCATTGCAAGAAGTAAACGATAGCCTGGCAAAGCACAATGCAACATTGATGGAAAAGTTTATTAATATTGATGCTCCAGCACCTGCACCTTCAGATACATCCATTCAGTATGATGTTATTCCAGCTAAAGTAATCAGAAGTACATTTAATCTTAGAAACAATCATCTTACATTGAATGTAGGAACAAAGGAAGGCGTCCAGAAAGATATGGGAGTAATTTCTGAAAATGGACTTATTGGTATAGTAAGAGAGGTAAATGAAAATTTTGCTCATGTCATTTCAGTATTAAATAGTCAATCAAGGATTAGTTGCAGTGTCAAAGACTATGCTTATCCTGGCAATTTGATTTGGAAAGATTTGGACCCTAACTTCATGCATTTACAATCGATTCCAAAGCACGTGGGGATTTCAATAGGGGATACAGTAATCACCAATGGATATTCTACAATTTTTCCCAGAGATATTATGGTGGGTACCATTGCCGCCTTCAAAGTAGAGAAAGGATCTAGCAACTACAATATTAAAGTAAAGCTTTCGAATAATATTCCCAATACTCAAATTGTATATGTTATAAATAATAAATTGGCAGAAGAACAAAAGGCACTAGAAATAATTGGAGATGAGTAGTGCATTAATCAGAAATAGTATCCGATTTTTTCTACTTGCTATTATGCAAGTTCTAATCTTTAAGCGAGTAGCATTTAATTGGGGGGACTTTGCCTTTATTCACTTCCTCGTATATCCCTTGTTTATTATAATGTTGCCGATAAAAATGCCTAGACCGCTGGTCATTTTTCTTGGATTCTTAATTGGAATATTTGTGGACCTATTTTACGATAGTCCAGGTGTTCATGCCAGTGCTGGTGTTTTTACTGGATATGCCAGAGGATTGATCTTGGATTTATTAGAACCCTACGAAGGATACAATACCAATGATAGTCCTACCATAGAAACCATGGGAATAAGTTGGTTTATGAGTTATTCTAGTATCATTCTTGGACTCCATCTTTTTTACTACTTCAGTGTTGAAGCATTTTCATTTGTATATATCTTTGAAATTGTCATGAACACAATATTTAGTTTTATTGCTTCATTTATAATATTGATGTTGTATTTGCTTATTTTCAGACCCAAACGATAATCGGAGTGGCGGATAAATCTAAAGTAATATTGTTTGTTTTTGGTATTTGTGCCTTGATCTTGACGTTCAAGACTGCACAGCTACAGATTATTAACAGTACGTATAAAGAGCAAGCAAGAAAAACTACATTGGATAAAACGATTAAATACCCTGCTAGAGGATTAATTTACGATCGTAATGGAAAATTGTTGGTGAGTAATAATGCGATTTACGATATAGATGTCATATATAATAATGTACCCAAAAAGATAGATACAGTTGAGATTTGTTCATTACTGGGAATTGACAAAAAAACATTTATAAAGCAGATAAATAAGGATTGGAAAAACATTCAATATCACAAATCCATTCCTTTTACATTTCTGACTCGAATAAAACCAGAGCAGTTTTCTGTCTTTCAAGAGCACTTACATAAATTTCCTGGCTTTTATCCAATTGAACGGAATATTAGGACATATCCACACGAAAACATAGCACATGTTCTAGGGTTTTTGGGAGAAGTGGACAAAAGTGAACTCAACAGCGATGAAAACAATACCTATGCTCGAGGGGACTATATTGGAAGATCAGGACTTGAACGTACATATGAAGGCGAATTGAAAGGCCAAAAAGGGGTGGGCTATGTATTAAAAGATAATTTGGGTAGATATGTAGAATCTTTTGAAGATGGACGTTTAGACTCTTCTGCTATTTCAGGTTCAGATATCATCAGCACGATAGACTTGGATTTGCAAAAATATGGTGAAGCTTTGATGCAAAACAAGATGGGTTCTATTGTAGCACTGGAACCCTCAACAGGAGAAATTTTGACCATGTTGAGTTCTCCTTCCTATAACCCAAACCTTCTGAATTTGGACAGAAATAGAGGGGTCTCTTATGATTCCTTGAGTCAAGACACCTTGTATAGACCCTTGTTTGATCGATCCGTAATGGCCAAATATCCTCCGGGATCCATATTCAAAACTATATTTTCGTTGATTGCCATGCAAAAAAACTTACTTCACCCAAAACGGACCATCTATTGTGATGGTAGGTATGAAGTAGATAGTAAGGGACTATATGTACAAAAATGCCATCAGCATCCAACTCCTTATAATGTATCAATCGCATTACAACATTCTTGCAATACCTATTATTATCAATTGTTGAGAGAGTTTATTGATTCACATGGATACACTACGCCTGGGGTGGGATTAGATACGTTGGTTTCCTATTTAAATGAATTTGGTTTGGGACAAGAACTAGGAATCGACTACCATACAGAAGACAGTGGTTTTTTACCTTCTTCTTCATTTTATGACAATTTGTATTCACATATTCGAAATGGTTGGAGGTCAACGTATATATTATCGCTGGGGATTGGACAAGGTGAATTGGAATTTACTACGATTCAAATGGCAAATCTGGCCGCTATAATTGCAAACAAGGGATATTATTATACCCCTCATCTAGTGAAATCATTCGCTAAAGAAGAATTTCAACTGAAAGAGGAATTTGTCATACCAAAAAGGGTACGAATAGATGCGGAACATTTTGATCCGGTCATTGATGGAATGTCAAAAGTGACTACTTTAGGAACAGGAAAGTTGGCTTACATACCAGGGATTGAATTGTGTGGTAAAACGGGCACCTCTGAGAATAGAGGAAGAGATCATTCGGTGTTTTTTGCATTTGCTCCCAAAGAAAACCCAAAAATAGCCTTAGCCGTCTACGTTGAAAATGCTGGTTTTGGAGGAGATATAGCTGCTCCAATTGCAAGTTTGATGATCGAAAAGTATTTAAATGGGTCCATTACAAAAAAACGGGAATACCTGGAAGATCGAATGCTCAATCTAAAATTGATTAATCCAGAACAAGATCTATTAAGTCAATTGATTAGACAGTAAGATTTTCATCAATACTGCTTACCTTTGCACGCCTAAACTTAGCAAATGAATATATCTTGTATTGTAGCCGTTGCAAATAATAACGTCATTGGTAAAGACAATGATATTCCATGGTACCTTCCTGCAGATTTAAAATATTTTAAGAAGATTACACTTGGACATCACATTTTGATGGGAAGAAATTGTTATGAATCTATTGGTCGGCCCTTACCCAAGCGGACCAACGTAATCATAACTCGAGATCCTTACTTTATTGCTTCGAATTGTTTGATTGCACACAGTATCGATGAGGCGTTGGAAATTGCCTATGACAATGGGGAAAAAGAGGTCATGGTTATAGGAGGAGGTACGATTTACAATCAAACAAAAGATCTTTGGGATACCTTATATTTAACTCAGGTAGACCTTAACGTGGATGGAGATGTGTTCTTTCCAGAATTGGATGAAAATCAATGGAAGTTGGTTTCAGAAGAAAAGCATGAACCAGATGAAAAGAATGAACATCCATATGTGTTCAGAAAATATGAAAGAATAAAAGTGTAAATAGTATGATTCTAAGTTGGATTAAGCATCTTTTTACGATAAACGAAACTAACGAATAATAAGATACCTACGAGTAAAAGCGTAATAGTAGATAAATAATCAATATAGGATTTTTTGACTATTGGTGCTGTTTCTCCATATATCGCCCATGAACTCCAATAGAATGGTAGCCGATTTCTTGGAGATTGAATTGTCCTTTCATTTAAAAACGTGAGTTGAGCATTTCTCAACGCAGCTGACTTGGACATCCCTTGAGTAATATTGGTATAAAACAGCTGCATTAATTCCATAGTAGATTTGTCCGAAGCATTCCAATAAGAGCCAATAGAAGAATTACATCCACTTTGGATGAAAGCTCTAGATAGGCTCATTAAACCTTCTCCTGTCATATCCGTACCTGATCCAGTTTGACACGCACTCAAAACTACCATTTTGGAATCTAAATTGAGATTTATGATGTCCCTGTATGTAAGTTGGTAATCTCCTTTATCATCTCTATTAAGTACTATAAAAGAGTTTAAGTAATCATTTTCATTCACAAATGCATGCGCAGAAAAATGTGCTATGTCATAGTCTTGAATAGTTGATAATACCGTTGCTTTGAGCACTTGATCATTTAGGAGAATATCTCCGTTTAAAATTTTAGAAATATTACGAACTTCCTTAACGGCATACTTTAATTGGGAAATTGAAATGAGCCGATCATTATTTGAAGCAGATCGGATTTGCATATATGTGTCAATTATCTGATCTAATGAGGTATCTGAATATTCTAGACCAAACCCAATGAATTCCTTGCTGTTTTTTGTTGCTTTTGTTTCCGTATTTAATTGAGCACAATAATAGACATAACTTACTTCGTAATTATATAAAAGATAGTCATTGGTTTGGATTACATGATCAACTTCAGAAGTAATCAAGGAACTGAATGATAAATTTTTCAGCGGACCATCCGGAGCAATAATCAAGTGACTTTTTGAGGATGCAATTTCATTTTCAAGCACATCTCCGATAATTCGATCGTATAATTTTTTGCTTACTTCAGCGTATTTTGCTTCATTCCAGTTTTTGTTATTAGAAATAATAAATTGGATTTCTTTGGTGAGTTCAGTGAATGTTTCTGAAAAGGGAATTTGATCAAGTGCGATTTGCTTGTTGGATATGGTAAATCGCACAAATTCACTTCCTGTATAAAAATATTTAATAAGAAGATCTTTTGGTTTTAACGATTGCTGGAGGGTTTGCAATTCGACAGTTTGATTGTTTTCATAGTTGATAAGGGTAGGATACAGATTGAACAAGGTTGACTTGTATGTATTAAATACATCTAGGTGTTGAATTCCTTTGTCTTCAGAATTATTTTGAGTAGCCAAGGATTTGAGATAAAAGTATTTATTTATAGAGTCTTTTGGTACTTCAGCGAGTTCAAATCTTTTTCGTTCATCCACTGAATTTTTTAATACAAATGCATTGGCTCCCTGAGCAAGCTGAAATGCTTTTTCAAAGTAAGCAATGTCATGTGCTTTTTGATATAAGTCTGAGAAAAATAGGATTGCTTTAGAATATATGGTTTGCGAATATTCACTCAATTGGTATTGTGAACGGGAAGAATTGTAAGTGGATTTTAATCGATCAAAAAGAGTCAATAAGGTTTCATAGTAAAAGATAGCTTCTTCGAGATATTGGGCATCATTTTCTAGCTTGTACTTTTTAGTAAAATACTGAGCTTTTAAGTATAACGCTTTAATGATATGAATATCAGGAAGGCCTTCATTTAGTAAGGGTCTATCCATAATATCCAGAGAATCGATCTCTACGTAATGTTTTTTCAATACTTCTTGTGCAAAACGCATACTTTTCTCGTCATTCCCATATTCAAAATGGTTCTGGGCATGTGTGGTTAATTCTCTCAGGAAAAATCTATGGTTCTTTAACTTTCTCAAAGAATCAATTTGAAGTTCCCTTAGTTCAAATCCTTTTTGGGGTTGTCCCATTTTGAAATAATATTGAGACCAATAGGATATTTGATTAAAATAGGCTTTAGAGCCCTTGGTGGATGTTAAATACTCTTGAGCTAGATCAAGGTGCTTTTTAACAGAATCCAAACGGTCGATTGTCAAATATGCTTCTGCAAAATATTGATGAAGATATACATCTGGCTGATAGTTTTCTTCAACATTTCTATAATGAGAAAGCGCTTTCTCAACTTGTTGGTTGTTAAATTCATAGATGCCCAAAAGCAAAGAAAAATCTTTAGAATTGGATGAGTCATTTAGACTTTGTGCAAAGTTCAATCCTTCTTCAGCATATTTAATTGCGGTGACCTGATCCCCTAATTGACTATTTACATTGCTTAATTTTTTATAAAAGAAAACTTTCCATTTAATCTCATCACGAGTCTTAATACTGTCCTTTACATTATTAATGGTAGAAAGCCCAGTTATGAGGGTCTTATACGATTCGTATACCTCCCCAAGTAACTGTAATGCATAGGCATTTCTACCATATGCTATTCCTCGTAGGAGAAATTTCTCTTCAGGAAGGGACTCTATGTATTGTGGCAATAAGTTGGAAAATGCTTTTTTATCATTCAAATGAAACGACGTCCTCCAAATCCCTAAGTAACAAGTATCCCATTCTTTCCACGATTTTGTTTGTGAAAATTCTGAAATGACACTTTTATACAAGGTTCGGGCTTCTTCCAGCTCACCATCTTTGTGGTAGCGCACAGCTTCCCTCATTATTTCCAATGAAGTGCTGTCTTGGGCTCGCAGGCTAAGATTCAAAACAAAGAAAAGGCCGATTACCACCAACCAAGGGGTAATCAACCTTCTGTTTTTTATGTTATTTGATCTAAATTTTGACAAATTTGACGGATTTAAACATCTCTTTTTCTTGGATGACAATATAGTAAACTCCAGATTCAAATTCAGAGACATCAATTATGGCTGAATTCTTAAAATCGGAAGAAGTAATTTGTTTCACCAACTGACTTTGTGTATTGTAGATTTTAATTGCATCAATTTGCCTAAAATCTACATGTTCGATTCTCAATTTATCTTGGGTAGGATTTGGATAAACAACCGGATCTACAATAGATAAATTATTGGTATTGGTGGGTTTCAAATCCTCATCATCTTGTTCAACATAAATCTCTTGAGTAGTTAAATACTTGGGAGAACAAGTATAATTGGAATCATAACAATTGATTGGTATTGTTAGAGGTGTAAATTGGTGTTTTTTGCAAAGTTCATTTTCTGCCAAAACGGGATCTTGTAAAGGGAATAAGATATGCGCTGTGGTATTAACACATTCCTGTTGAAGTACAGAAAATACTTTCAAGTCGTAGCAAACATCAATTTCAAACCATCCATATGTATCCTCATACTCTGGTGAAGGATCTTGTCCCGTTCCTGGTAAATTAATATCCCAATAATTGATAATTAAGGGTTCAGGAATACTGAAATCATCAGAAGGAATTGTCCAACTGAGGTCACAGGTATGACTAGCATCTACTAAGGTGACATTTACAATTGGAGCATCAAATTCATACTTTATGTTAACATATTCAGCTGGGCCTGTGCCATCATTTTGAAAATATACTTTATACCGTACGGTCTCAATGATAGGTGATTCAGAAAGACAACCTGGGTCAACAATAATACAATTAGGGTCATGAGGAAAAGAACTCACTCTCAATGATAATGTGTAAAGAGGGCTCAGATTAACCCCAGGCAGACTTCCATCAGGTGTACTTTCACCTGGAAATGTATTATTACAGTTATTTACTTTCATCACTGCTCTAGTCTCTATGAGGTCTAATGGCAATCCGATACAATGAGCAGGAATATATATAAATCGTTGTTCGCCATATTCCAAATCTGTAAACGTCCATTTATATTTATGGGTATATTCAGAAGGATAATCCGATGGAAGCAATGTCTGACTCAATGGGTCTGTCCATGATCGAAAACTATTGTTTTTAATTGTACTGGTTGTCACATTTGTATTGGAATCCTTAAAATGAAACTCTACACAACCGTCTATTGGCGCATTACTTTCAATATTTTGAAACATCAGCACATAATAGTTTTCTCGATCATTCATCAAATTCCAACTTTCCGTTAGTTGGACTTTATTTTCAGTTTGATAAAAAGGAGTTATTGGACTCGGGTCTCCAGCGTTAACGGTATGAATCAATAAAGAATCTGGAGCACTAGTATCATAGGGGTCGTCGGTGTACACCTTTACATTATAAGGTGCATACAATGGACTATAACTGTGATTGGGGTCACTTTCAAAGCTATGATATCCGTCATCAAAAAGAAAAAAGTGTAAACTACTTCTTTGAAGTTGGGAGTTGTACTGAAAGTGCCCTTGACTTAAGGTGCTTACATTTACTTGTGTACTTCCAACTGTACAAAAGAAAAGAGATAAAATAGCGGATGTTAAAAATTTCATTTTTGTTTATTTTTAGTTTGCAAATTGGAAATGATTTCAAACTAAGACTGAAAGATTGTAGATTTCGAAAGTATGCAAAGATATTTTAATACAAAGAATTAGTAGTATGGTTGAGAGGATTCAAAGCATAAAATAAATTTTCAGAAGAACTCTTTGAAATAAATTTGATGTCTGCCCGTAAGACAAATATATAAAGCAATTGAAAAGTTGTAAGGTGTGTGTAGCTGGGAATAAGAAAGCGATTTCTAAACGAATTCTCTAATAAAAAATAATGGTCAGTCATAAGTATTTGTATCAATTTCCAACTATATAACTTTTGAATAAAGGTGGTGTGACAATTATTCACAATTATTTTTTTGATAGGTTATAAATTTGAATCTAACAAACAGCATAGTGCAGAAAAAAAATATTTAAAGAATATATTTATTTCTACTTTTACAAGGTGAGATATGTCACATCGACGCTTCAATAAAGTTATATAGATGGAAATTAAAGTTACTTATATATGCACTCATCTATCTTGGTCACCCCAAAAAGAAAACCTATCAAGACCTATAGTGTGAAAAATAATTTTGGATTAAACCAACAAGAGTTTGAAGATTATGTAGAAAAAACAAAAAAGGGTGATGAATCATTTTTTGTGCTGCTTTCTCAAGTTCATTTTGGTCCTTGTATTGCGTTTTTGCAAGCCAAATTTAAGATTACCTACGGAACAGCATACGATGTTTGCATGGATACCATGTTAAAGTTTAGAACCAAAATTCTTAAGGATAAAATTAAATATGGAAACCTTAATTATCTCTATACAAGAATGGCATCTAATATCTATCTGGATTCCAAAAAACACAAAAATAGACTAGAAGATGCGATGAGTTATTTTACAAGTGATGATGAGTATAAAAAGAATGAAGATGATTTTTTAGATGTGCTGGATATAGCTATGGAGCGACTAGATGAAGAAAATCGTACATTATTAAAGGCAATATACTTTGAAGAGAACGATTTGCATAAAATGGCTGAAACTAGGAATATTTCATATCCTACATTAAGAAAGCGAAAGCAAAGAATGTTGGAAAAACTAAAATCGATTTTTAAGGAACAATTATTAAAAACAAATTATCGTTTTTAAAAATTCTAAATCATGAGTACAGAAGATAAAAATACAAATTTTGAGAGTGAAGATGAGGCTATGGAATTTCTGATTCAACAAAGTAAAGATAGAAAGCTGAAGAATCACTTTCAGAAATTATTTTCTGCTTCTGATGAGCCTATAAAAACTGAATCTAAAGTCATTCCTTTGAGGTCTCGAATTTTGGGGATCACTTCAGTAGCGGCTATTATACTAATTGGAATTGCCCTCGGATTTATATTTTTGAATAAGCAAGATAATATTCAAATAGTCGCCGCGAATTTAGTTGAACAAACCTCCTTTGAAGCTCCAGAAATCTCAAGAGGAAATGAGACCGTAAGTCAAAATCTTGATCGCAAAATCAATGACGCTCTTTCCATTAAAAATTATACTTCCGCTATTGAATTATTGACACAAAAAGAAGGAAAAATGACCCAAGCCGATTCATTTTTCCTAGCTGTTTCCTTATTTAAAACACACGATAATAATTATTCTAGAATTCAGGCCTTGGTCGCTCCATCCATAGGATCAAAGAGTGAATTTTTAAGCGAGGCATTGTGGATTAGTGCACTTACTTATATCCAGAAAGGAGAAAATATCAAAGCCATGGAAATGCTTGAATCTTTGCAACCTTTGCAGTATCAGAGCGAAAATGTGGGGAGACTTTTGGATATACTTGAAAAGGATTAATTCAAATTATTTGATACTTTTTTCTGTTT
>JARGNR010000042.1:0-18956 GCA_029212405.1 Saprospiraceae bacterium | reverse complement strand
CAAACTATGACTTTTTATATAGTCTATAATTTAGGTCTTAACCCTACTTCTGTTTGTCTTAATTCATAGAGATTTGGATATATACACAAGTCATTTTTGTTATGGACTTCCTTTTTTCGATGACTCGTCTTTTTGATAACGGATTTGGTCTTCTAATATCTATAAAGGATCACTTTCCTGTAAGTAACGCATGTATTTATTGTACATAAAAAAAGCAGCCTCCTAAAGAGACTGCTTTTGTAAATCCAATTGATGGATAGATTCTTCTGAAAAGCTTGGTTTAAAGCCGATTTCTAAGAAGGGCCAAGGATAAATGGATTATCCACAATCTTGAGCATAAGATATGATTCCATCTACCGCATTCAAAGTACCAATTACACTTAAAAATCCTAAAGCACCTGATACTACAGTATTCACTGTATTACATAGGCTACATGGGTCGTCATCACAAAGAAATCCAAATAATCCTTGAATTTCGAATCCATCACCTAACGCAATACTATAGTTGCCTGCTTCATTTATCAACAAGCTACAATTAGCTTCAGAAAGAGAATTTGATAAAGCATCTATAGATGTTCCATATTCGCAAACAAAACCAACATATCCATTCACAAAAGAAATGGAAGCTTGTCCTTCATCATCAAAATCATTGCTCCAGTCAATTGATAAAAATTGCTCTGCTAAAACTTCAGAAATACCTATCTCAGTAAGAACCTCAAAACTAGAAGAGTATTCTTCATTTGAAATGTTTTCCTGAATAGTCTGTAAAGTGGTGATGTCTTTGTTAAACACTTGAGCAATTACATTATCCATTGTCTCATATTTGTTGAGAGTAGAACGAGTATTGATTTCATTTTCGATAATAACTCTCTCTTGGTCATTTGGTTCTTCAAATGTATTACTACAAGAAATAATAAAAATTGCAAGACCTAATAAAAATAAATTTTTCATTTTTTTAAATTTAAAGTTGTGTATGCTCTACCTTGGTTTGAGGAGTGTTCGAGCAATAATTCTCCTTGGTTTATAAGTCAACACTCAAAATTTTTATAGCATGGCAATGCCGTTTAGATGAATATTTCACCCAGTTTAAATTTTGAGCATTCTTAAAAAATGTGATAAAATATGCAGGAGGAATTCGTTGTCTAGAATTGAATTCTTATTCTTATTTGATGATTCAGTAAATCATTGTATTGATCTTCCTTTTGTGAATAAATCTATACTTGTATTTCTTATAATGACTAGAGATTTTGAATTATTGCAAAAGATGTTTTTATAGTCTTGAACATTGCTTACCGTTTAATTTGCATCAAGATTTCTATCTCTTGCGTATAATCTATCTCATTCCTAATGTTAAAATAAACTTCATGAAGTTAGTGAATTGAAAACTTAAACTTCATGAAGCTTACTTTTAAATATCTATCTCGCAACAATTACTTTTTTCACTGTTCGTTCGCCATTTTCAAGTGTAATCTCTATGTATAACATCGAAGTATTATACTCTGCAACTGAAAATTTTAAGGAATTATGTGCTTGAAGTAATTTCCCAAATACATCGAATATACGCACAGATTGTACCTCATTAGTCGCTTCGATATTTACCATATTGTTGGTTGGATTTGGGTAGACGTTCACTGCATTTTTAATTTGATTATCAAAGTTTGAAGAGGCAAGTACATGATCTTCATTACTAATGTTTACTACACCATTATTATGAGGAGCGGGCTTTGATCCGTTATCTGGTATGAAATTTATGTCCACAGAGATGACTTCACAATGATCTAAGTCTGGGCATTCATGATGTTCAAAACAAAATTCTACTTGTATGGAATTACAATCGTACAAAGGAGATTGATCCGATGTATCAATACCTTTAAAAACTACACTAATACGACCAGAGTTATCAACATCCACTTCAAATGGTATATCACAATCCGATAGAACTTCACCAGAGACTAAGTTGAATCCTATTATTGTATCAACCAATTCTCCCTCATTATTTAGTGCTTGAGTAAGAAATCCTGATTCTGCAAGACAGACATAATTACTTTGAGATGGGCTGTACCATGTAGTCGCGCCCTGATGCTCATAAATAATATTAACATTTAAAGAATTACCTACTACCCCTCCGTCAGCTAAATCATTAATGTAGTCACAATGCGTATAGTGCCCTTCTACGAAATTCAATTGTTCTTTCATAAAGTCTAAGGTCCCTTGTTGTAAAAAATCAACATGCTTGCTGTCTTCAGAATCGAAAAATACAGCATCGAAAAACGGGGTTTCTACATTAGTAAACGATTGAAATGGATTGTCAGTTTGAATGCCCAAAGCACTAAAAGTGGGAATGAAGGCAAAACTTTGAAGTACAGTCGCACCTGAGATACCTGCATCATTGATTGCGTTTTGAATATTATATCTTGACCCTGGTACAATATCTAAAAAATTAACAGTTGGGTTATACATCTTTACATTATCCATATCTAATTCCTCTTTAATAAAGCAATCACCAGTAGTAAAAGATAAATCAACAATTTCATTAGAACCAGTTGCTCCAATACTAGGATATAAGCTAACTAATCCAGTACCAACATATACACCAGGCCATACATATTTGTCCTTTTCAATTGTTAGTAAAGGTTTATTTGGATTATATATACCATCGCCTGTGCCGCCACCGTCAACTGTAGCAACAATCTTAAGTGGGTCATTTTCAAACCCTTTAGGATAATCTCCCATAGCATTGAGTTCATCGTCAAATCTAGTTTTGTACGGATGGCATGCTCCATGATATTCGAAATTTCTAAAACTCAATCCACAACCTGATCCAGAAGCTCCATTCAAATGGATACCATATTGGTGGTGAATTAGAAGTTGTCTAGCTGCTGGTGAATTAATGAGGTTATCGATTCCGCTCAATCCTTGACCAAATTCTTCATTGTCCTTTATAGCAAAAACAGTAGTTTGAAGTGCTGGAGATGCATTAGCTCCAAGCCAAGGTGAATCCATTGAAATAAATAAATCAATATCGTATGGACCATATTGACCTTCTAGGTAATTTTCCCAATATAGAAGTGCATAGCGAACTACTTGGCCTCCCATACTGGGTCCTATAATTGCATCTACTGTAAGATTCTCATCATTTATTTGTTTGATAAGCTCTATTAATGCGAACGCGTTCGCCTGCATAAAATCAGCTCCTCCTTCAAAATCGGCAATTATTATGTCATATCCTCCGTCTAGTAATGTTTGATAAACTTCAGAGCCTTTATCTCCAAAAAGAATTTCATCAGCTAGCCGATCGTTTGTAAAATCTATACCATCGACTATAATGATGGGATTTGTAAGCTCTGAATGATTAGGGTTTAAGTAAACTGACTGTTTAATACTCCCTAAACGACCTCCTGTCACTGGATGACTAATAAGAACATTGCTGTTTACTCCTGGATTGTATGAGGTACTGTACTGCCAATAATCACTTTCGCTTGTTACATAGTCTATTCCATTTCCATTTACATAAAAAGGGATGGTGGCATCTATTATGGTTTCGTAGTTTGGTACAATATTACACTCTTCATCTACAGTAGGTGGAATAGTAGGTGGAGGAGGAGGGCAAGGGGGGAAGCAATCAAAATCAGGCAATATATCCTCAAAGAGAATGTCCCCCTCAATAATTGGGTTTATACATTTTGACGTTTCATTTTTGAAAAAGACTTTTACCTGTACCTGACCACTATATAGTTGCCCTAAAGTCAAGGTAATATAGGCTTCATTCATCATATTGGTTGATAACTGTTCGCCTTCTAGATAAATGTATACGCCGGTAATAGGTGAAAGCATTTCATCATTAATTGGTATTTCACAATTCAATGTTCCATTATTTATATTATCAAAATCTACGAAATTACTCATGCTGATATCTATTTCCTGAGCAGCATTGAACAAAGATCTTGAAGGAATAAAAATGCTTGAGGCATATTGATATACCAAATTTTCTTCCTCAGTTTCTTTAGTAATATATGGATTTCGTAAAAGTACAAGTTGGGCCTTATTCGTTGTTCTAGATTGGTACCTTAGTTTGGTTTCCATGAATGAAGGGGATGTCATTTGCTCTCCACAGTTGATATCATAATTATACAATTGTGCATACACACTGAACCATTTATTGGTGTAGGTGCATTCTTGAGCATACATTTGGGTCATCGCGAAGATGGTGAAAACCCAGATGGAAATTATTTTTGTTAGATTTATCATGTTTTAACTTTTAGTGATTAATGGTTGTTTTTTAGCAATGCTTGGTGGTTTAATTAAACCATACCATTAAGAGTATAGCAATGCCATTTAGATGATTTTATCATCTAGTTTAAATTTTAAGCTGTATTAAATTATGTGATTAAAAATGTAGGAGGAATTCTTTGTCTAGAATTGAATTCTTATCCTTTTTGTAGATTCAGTGGATTATCGTATTTATTATCTCTTCGTGAATTAGTCTACACATATATAACTTTTTTGGCAAAAGTCTGTGACAAGCTAATGCAAAAAAGTTTTAAACTCTTGATACAAGATTTCTTTCTCAATCAGATCGATGCTATAATCTCAGCTACTCGATCCATTTCTTCCATGGTATTAAAATAATGCGGAGACAACCGAATGGCCCAATCTACCCCTTTTTTATCAAAGTCGATTAACGCAGATCCTCGAGAAGCAGTGGAGAAATATACATTATGTTTTGCTAAAGCATTTTCTAAGTTTTCTTTTGAAACACCTTTTTTCTGGAATGTAAAAATATTGACCATCTTTTCTCCTCTGTCAAGAAATAGGATGTCTTCTTGTTGAGCAAGAGTCGAGGTAAGCCGATGAAGTAATGTTTGGTTGTACACATAGATGTTGTCAAGTCCAATTTGATTGGCATACTTTACAGCTTCTTTTAGTCCTAAGGTACACGCATAGGATTGTTCGTATACTTCATATCTTTGAGCACTGGCATGAAATTCAAATCGATTTGGAGCTACCCAGTTGGCACTCCAGCCATCCAATCGCAAAGGATATAAGCCACGTTGTAATACTCGATCTGATACAAATAAAAACCCAGTACCTCGAGGGCCTCTGAGAAACTTTCTTCCTGTGACACAAAGAAAATCACATTTTATTTTTTCAACATCAACGGGCATTTGCCCTACAGACTGACATGCATCCACCATATAAAGTACATCATTTTGTGCACAAAGGCGACCAACAGATTCCACATCCTGAACTTTGCCTGTATTGGTAGGTACATGGGTGACAGATATCAGCTTTGGACGGTGTTCTTTGATCAATCTTTCGAGATGAGTAAGATCAATTGACCCATTTTCTAAATTATTTACTCGGATGGTTTGCACTGCAAATCGTTTGTAAAGTGCATAGAATTGAATATGATTAGAAACATAATCGTCATCTGTTGTAATGATGATATCTCCTTTTTCAAAAGGAATTGCATACAAGGCCTGAGCAAAAGCATCGGTTGCATTAAATGCAAATGCCACATTACGTGTTTGACAGTTCAACAGTTTTGCTACCTCTGTATAGAATTCTTTAATTTCATCTACATATAGGTCGTACAACTTGTACCCTCCATGTTTGGATTCTTCATCCAAATAGTTTTTCATTCGATCTACAACAGGAAGAGGCATCAAGGAAGATCCAGCTGAATTGAGAAAAATTCTATCCTCACAATGCGGAGTGTCTTTACGAATTTTTAGTATATCCAACATTAATAGTACATGTTTTGAGCGTTGAAAAGATTAACATAGATGCAAAAAAAAAGCGTAAGTTGGTCACTCACGCTCTTATATATTTTTAATAGAACTGGTCTATAAACTGTATGTTACATAAATGCTTAGTACTTTATTTTTAACAGTACCATCATCTTCACTATCATCGATATTTGCCAATCCTAAGCCATATTGTACACCTACGCCAACCTGGCTAAAGTTATATCCAAGACCGAGATTCAAACCAAAATCAGAGGATTTGACCTCATCTTTGATGTCTTGTCCGTCTGAACTAGCAGACATTAAAAGACCCAAATATGGTCCAGCATGAACAGAAAGATTTCCTGCATTGTATACCACATCGATAGGTACCTCTAAGTAGTTAAACGTATTTTTTAATGAAGTACCCAAAAAATCAAATTCAGATCCTTTTGAAGAAAATGATAGACCTGGTCTAAGCGATATGGCCTCAGAAAGGCTAGCACTATAATTTACACCCAATACAAATCCTACCGTTGATCCAGGTTCAAAACTAATTCCTGAAGCTTCTAGTGTTTGATTGGCTAAATTAATACCTGCTTTGAATCCGATCTGAGAATAACCAGTTAGTGTGAAAGCAGCAACACACAATAAAGAAAGTAAAGTCTTTTTCATTTTAAAATTGATTTAATTAATTAGTTGATAACTAAAGATAGCAAAATAGTGGTGTCATTGTTAATACATTAACTTTTTATATATATGTTTTATTTTTCTTTTAACATCTGCGTCTTTGGCGATTATTCAATCACAATCTTATTATAAATCGTTTTTCCATTGGTCTTAATCACTAGAAAATACAAGCCGGAAGTAAAGTTTTCTGTTGTGAACTCATATTTTGTTTGGTGCACACTACCTTTGTATTGATCTATTTTTTGTAATCCTGTGGAATAGATTTCTATGAATTGAAGTGGATATTCACTTTCTATATAAAAGACTTCCTGTGCAGGATTTGGATAGATCGAGATCAAATTACTTTCAACATCATCAACACCAACTATACAGGATGGATCATCTAGTGGTAATACTTCTAAGTTTATGATGGTAAGTATATCACAACCTGTATTTACATCAAATGAATCTAGGGTATAGATGCCAGATTCCGTCAGCCCATTATAATCAAGCCCCTCACAAATAGTCGTATCAATGTTAATTTCTAAAACAGGATGGACGATGATGTCAAAATTTAGAATATTACTAATGCATCCTTCTCCACTGAACATCGTATCCGTTAATTCTTGCGACTCTTGAAAGATGTAGTCTTGTCCATTTATCAACACAGACTCGTCTTCACATACCTCAATTTCTTGTGAGGAATAGGTGATGCCTTGCACATCCAAATGAATAATAACTGTAGAATCACATCCATATTCCAACGGAAAGATTTCGGTATACGTTCCTGACTCCTCATAATCTTCATAGCTTTCACCTTCACAAATGGAGACATCTAATTCTGTAGTCACATGAATACACAGTTCACTCACCAATGTATTGAGAGTGGTATTGGTGACTATTGGAATATTCGTGTCAAATATGATGTCCGCGGTATTGTGGACAATGGTCCCTTCTGTCCGTCCTTCTTTTGGGTTGCATCGGAATGAAACAAATCCTTGACTATCATCATAGTTGGTCATACTATCCACCAAGTTTATGTTTTCGAATAAGAAAATGATATTGTCATTCTCGATACAGGTTTCTACTGCATGACTTGAATGGATTACCCGAATGGAGTTAGGATCAATATTGGGATCTAGTGGATCAATTATTTTTACCAGAAAAGCAGTGTCATTTCCATTATTTTGAAAGCGAATAGTGTATTCCAGATCTTCGTCCATCAATGTCAAATTTTCATCGCCTTCTCGATTGGGGAAGGTGAGTTTATCATTTGGATCATAGGAACATCTCAATTGTTCGCTCTGTTGAAATTCATCCATCACCATATCTTCTTGATTAAAAAGGGTAGTATTAAACTCAAGAAGAGGGAGGTTTGCAGTTCCAGACGGCATTTTCAATTTGATCCAGCATTGTCTTACCTCAAAAGGTTTTAATGTTCCTAAATTCCCAATTGCCTTATTTCCTGCAACCTGCAAGCCGATTAAATTGGTGGAGAAATAAGTAGCTTCATCATCAAAATCAAATTCAAAATAAGCGTCAATATCAATGGTGCCAGTGTTTTCAATGGTGAAATAAAATCGAGTTTCCCAGTCGCATCGGGTGACAGAGTTGGTAACTGATATTTTGGCTTCCTGATAAAATAGATTGGGAACAAATCCAAAGTCAATATCTTCCACACAATCTTCGAACACGCTGACATCTTCAATGGTCAATTGGTTATTGATCCAATTTCCTTCATACATTTTTGCCGTGAGCGTTGCTCCTCCTTTTGGAGTATTGATGATGTATCTGCCTTCTGCATTGGTCAGCACAGAAAAATTTCCAGGGTTTAAAGAGATATATGCATTTCTGAGTAATGTTTCTCCCTCATCATACACCCCATTTTCATCTGCATCTACGTAGGCAACTCCAGTTACTTTTGACAGTTCTGTGCAATAGGTATTGTCATAATTCCCATCTACTGAAATATAGTAGTCACAAACTGAACTTTCCAATCCATCAATGTATAGAAAGTAAGTCTGTCCCGCAACCAATTGATCGGAATTGATTTGTGTAAAATTTTCAACTCCAAATTGAGAATCACAATAAACCAGACTTTCCGGGGTGAAACTACAATCAGAATATACTCCAACCTGAATTCCTGCAATTATACCTGCGCTAGCAGTACAGTTAGCAGTATAAATAATGATGGAATAATCTCCTTCTAACGCGACAAATCCGAGCCATGCTATATTTTGAGCTTCATCTTCACTTTCACATAAATTACCCAGTGGTTGATTTCCTTCTGATGCCTCATTTAGTAATGTTCCCGAAATGGAACTCAATTCATTGTAGTCGCATATGATATCATCAGGTGTGATTTGATCACAGGCAGAGAATAATTCTGTACAATTTTTAACATCAATCGTAACAGACATAGAACTGCAACCAGAAGCTTCTTTAGTGAATGTTATATCTGTGCTTCCTATATTCAAAGCCGTAAATTTTCCATCATCTATAAATCCAACTTCAGGATTGCTCAAAGTATACGTTCCTCCGGTAACTGGGCTTATGGAGATACTTTCTCCCACACATACCTCATTGGACTCCAGAATAATTTCTTCTGCATCCAAATAGACTACTTCCGTAGATCCTGTAGCCGTACATCCACCAAGACTTACTTCCAAAGTATAAGTTCCTTCAGGTATATTTCCAGCAATAAAAGCGATTTCTGGCCCAGTATACGTTGCTCCTTCGGGTCCAGTCCACACATAGGTAGCTTCATCAATTTGAGGTATATATAAACTTACACCATCCCCGATACACGCTGGAGAAGTATTAGAAATGTCAACTTCAAGTGTATTTTGATTTACAAAAATATCACTGCAATTCTGTTGACTCATACAACCATCTACAGTGACAATGAGACAATATGTACCCGTCATTTCTGGAGTCACAGTTTGAATCATTAAATTTTGCCCTTCCTCTATTTCACCATTGGGCAATGTCCATTGGTATGATCCACCTACTATATCTTCACTTGTCAAAAACAAATTATCTCCTTCACAAATAGTTCGATCTCCTATTATGTCAGGGGTGCTTGGAGTCGGGTTTACAATCACATCCGTACATCCTTCAAGACTAATGCAACCATCCACAGTAATCTCCAGACAATATGTTCCATTATCAGAGGAGTTGGTATTGAGTAAAATGGGGTTTTGATCCGAAGATGTCCATCCATTTGGTCCATTCCATGCATAACTTGCCCCTTCTATAAAATCAGCAGTTAATTGTAAATCCTCCCCTTCGCAGAATGGACTGTTGTTATTTACTATAGGTTGTTCGGGATTAGGGCGGATGGTCACCATTGTGCAACCCTCTTCACTCACGCACCCATCTACGATTACAGTTACACAGTAATCACCTGCTTGAGTTGTAGTGGCGTTTGTAATTACTGGATTTTGATTATCAGAAGTGAATCCATCAGGGCCTGTCCATAAATAATTTGCCCCTACTACTACATTAGTTTGTAATTCAATGTTATCTCCTTCACAGATGGGACCGTTATTCGTTGCAGTTGGGGTTGCTGGAGTTTCATTGATATAAACATCTATACAATCTCCCTGGCTTTGGCATCCATTTACATCTATGTATACGCAATACGTTCCAGATTCCGGCGGAGTAGCTGCATTAACAATAACATTTTGTTCATTGGAGGTAAATGCGTTAGGACCGGACCAAGCGTATGTAGCACCTTGGACGGTTTCGCAAGTTAATATGAAATCTTCTCCTTCACAAATCGGACCATTGTATGAAGCAGTCGGCGTTGCAGGAGTCGGATTGACCTCTACGGATGTACACCCTGCCTCGCTCTCACACCCATTCATTGTGATTACTACACAATAATCACCCGCATCGCTCGAGGTTATGTTAATAATAGTTGGGTTTTGAATCGAGGAGCTAAACCCATTCGGTCCAACCCAACTATAACTCGCTCCAGCTACAAATTCCGTAGTAAGTAGTAATTGATCTCCTTCACAAACCGGACCATTGTTGTTGGCAACTGGTGTGATAGGAATAGGGTAAATGGCTACATAAATACACGCTTCCTGGCTTTCACATTCTCCAATGGTAGTTCTGAGACAATACTCACCAGATTGACTAATGGTTACATTGGTAATGATCGGATTTTGCTCCATGGAGGTAAAGTTATTTGGTCCAGTCCATGCATAGGTTGCCCCTTCAAAGTCATCCGTTATTAGCATCAAATCTTCCCCTTCGCATATCGGTCCATTTTGTGAAACCATAGGAGCAGATAGACCTTCGCCTACAATAATTAGTATAGGTTCTGAATCACAATCAGAGGTGTTTGAATGAAAGGTCATTATCGCTTGACCGGGTTGTATACCGGTTACGACTCCTCCATTGGTTATGGTCGCAACAGCTGGGTTGGAACTGGTCCAGGTCCCTCCAGTGGATGGAGTAACCATGGTGATTCCTAAACCGCAGATCATACTGGGGCCATTATAATCTGTTTCTATTATTTCTTTTACATGGAGAGAAGGAGACTCAGTTTGACATCCATCTGTATTCGTAAATACAAAGCTCGCTGTGCCTTCACTTATCCCTGTGACTAATCCCGTACTTGGATTATACACAGCGATTCCTGGATTAACACTCTCCCACGATCCATCTTGATTTGAATTCAATTCGGTAGATTCACCTACACATATATCCTGATTTTCAAGGGTGATTACTGGTCCAGGAAATACAGTGACACCTTGAGATGGATTGGACATACAAGTAGTGCTCGTATTCGTAAACACGAAAGTGGCAAATCCTGCTGCTACACCGGTAATTATTCCATTATTGTTTATCGTTGCAACACCGGGGTCAGAACTAACCCATACGCCTCCTGTTTGGGGGCTTATTTCTGTAGTTTCCCCAACACAAATTTCGTTGGGTCCTATTAAATCCGTTTCGGGTAGAAGTACGGTGAGTAGCAACGGTTCGGACTGACATTCAAATTCATCTATGAATATCAATTCGGTAGTACCCTCATTCATACCTGTAACATTTCCGGAATTATCTATAAATGCAACTACTGGATTCGAGCTAGACCAAATACCTCCTGACACAGGAAAAACAGAAGAAGTGCCACCAATACAGATTTGGCTCGAACCTAAAAATGAAGCATTTATTGTAGAAACTACCTCAAGAGGCTGTGTGGAAGAGGAGCATCCTTTTAGATCCGTAAATGTAAATGTGACGCTACCTGTTTCGTGTGTAGCAATGCTTCCTGTATATGGATTGACGGAGGCTATCGATTCATTTGAGCTTGACCATGTGCCATCTTTATTAGACAATACTTGAGTAGAATTTCCAACACACAGTTCTGTGTCATTAAGATGCACTAGTGGACTGTTATTTAATGTTAATGTAATGTTTTTTTGTCCGTTTACAGAAAAGAAGTTGAAAACATATATACCACTTGAAGCAAATGAGTTAAAAGTAATTTCGGCGGCACCTCCAGCTAAGGGGGATAATGAGGCTCCGAAAGGATTACCAGAATCTTGTTCCCATACTCCAGGTCCCGGACATCCCTCCAAATAGACAGTTTCTTCTACGCAAGGTTCGTATGTACTTGCAGTCACATGAATAGAAGTAACATTGACATTCACAAAGAGTGAATCCAAGACTACATCTTCGTCATCTTTTAGTAACAGATAGTAGGATGTAAACTCTTCTGGGCATACCATGATATTGGGTGTTGTTTCCCCTGTAGACCATTCGTAAGAGGTGACTCCTTCTAGACAATTAAAAGTAGGCTCTAAGTCAATACATTCTTCTTCGCATATGGTGGCGATGTTTGTTGGAGTGATATAGTTGGGTTTATAAGGAGTGTACAAATTACCTGAATACGTTTGAATACCTCCACCGAAAGTAAATCCTTGACTATAGTCTCCTCCAGATGGGGAATATTCGCTTGTATGGTCTTTACCCGTTTCATATAATCGTACTTCGTTGTCACAGGGGTTTACACCTTCTACATCAAAACTAAACAGGACTACCGTATCCCCTTCGTATAAGTTGTTGTATGCACCTGGAGGAGATAAGTTTGGAAAAACAGTATGAAAGTCCAATTGAGGTTGAATTGGGGGGGCTATTTCTTTAGGGCCAAAATCCCATAAAATTGGAATGGTACCGGTATAAAATTGATTGTTCTCTTTTGGGTTAAATAATTCAACGAGTGAAACAATTGATCCTGTTGGAGTTACGATTGTTATTTGAGAGTTGAATTGGATACGTTGTGGGTAGGTAGTGGCAGATCCGCAGACGATATAGAGTTTCAATTCATACAAACTTGATTCTTCATTGTATTCTAGAAGTAGTTTTGTTTTATAAATCCCTCCAGTTCCTGTCTCTGGTTTTTCTACTTGGACCGAATCCGTGGAAACAATGGCTCCATCGGGATCTAATAAATGAACGGTATAGGTGGTCGTATCGGTAGGACACACTTCAATATATTTTTTTGTTTCTCCAGTAGACCACAGATAAGAAAAACTTTCATCTACACAGAGATTTGTTTCTGGAACTAAGGTGATGCATTCCTCATCGCATAAATAAAGGGTTGGTTCTGGTATTTTTATCTGAGGACCTGTTGCATCTAGATTCCCAGTATGAATATTAACATTGCTGCCTAATTGAAAGCCAAAGCTAAACCATTCTGGATCATTGAAATCGTAGTCGATTGATGAATCATAAAAGCGCACTTGACCTAAACATTGGTCAGCATTTTGAACAGTAAAACTGAAGAGTGTGACTACATCTCCTGGATTTAAATTATTGTAATACGAAGTTTGCCCTCCGTCTAAACTGATGGAATAAAAATCATTTTCGGGTTGTTCATTCGGTGAAATAATTGTGGTGCCAATTGCCCATTCTGCGGGTATTGTTCCACCGTAAGCACTATTCGCCAAAAGAGGCATATTCGATTGTACCATTTCGATTGAGTTTCCTGTTGGTACCACAAGAGACAATAATTGAATAAAGGCTACTCTTTCTGAGGCGTGTCCTGCAATGCCTTCTAGCACCTTTAGTTTTACTTCAAAACGTTGGGTGTCTTCATTGAAGTCTAAGACATAATTTATGTCAGTAACCTGACTGTTTAAATGGATATTGGATAAAAAGAAAAATAGAATTGCAGTCAAGAAAGGTTTCATAGTGTAATTTGATTTGGTCTTCATACAATTGGTTTATTTCGTAATGAATATTCTTTTGTAATTTACTATTTCTCCAGTTTGTATTTTCAACAAGTAAGCACCAGGAAACATATTTTCTACAGAAAGTAGCGTGTTTTTTTCGTTTCCAGTTATTTGTTTGTACTTCATCAAATGGAAATCCAACGTATAAATAGAAATAGATTCAATTGATTTTTCGGAATCGATATAGATGGTGTGTTCTGCAGGATTTGGATATATCTTTATTTGTGTCGGTTCGATTTCTGTAGTTCCGACTACACAATTAGGGTCATTTTGAGGGACAACCTGAATTTGTAGTGGTGAAGATATGCAACCCGTTTGCGAGTCGGTATAAATTAGTAAGGTATTCCCTTCTGCATGACCTTGAACATTGCCTTGAATATCAATGGTAGCGATCGTAGGGTCATTAGAAATCCATGTTCCTGGAGGGGAAACCGTTGTGAAATGACCAATACATATGGTGTTTTCATCTTGAAATTGGGTCTCTACTTCTGAGAAAACAGTAGCCTCAAATTCTGAGATACAACCGGTTTGATGATCTGTAAATGTTATGTGTGTTATTCCATCTGATAAAGCTGTAAGTGTACCTGTTTGTTCATCTACTTGTATGATTTCAGGGTGATCACTTTGCCAAATACCATTTGAAACAGGAAAGATTGACGAGGTGGAACCGATGCACAATTCTATAGGGTCAAGATAATTAATTACTCCATAAGAGGATTCTAAATTTCCACTATAAATTTGAGCGATTCCGCCTAAGGTAAATCCATTGCTGTAATCGCCAGCACCAGTTATCCATCCATCGTTGTACAGGTCAATATTATTCTGAAAAGGACGCACACCATTTTCGCAGGGGTCCACATTTATCTGTAAGGAAAATAAAGTAACTGTATCTCCAGTATATAAATTATCATAGGAAGCAATCAAATTAAAATCAGGAATAAATGCATAAAAATCATTTTCTGGTTGAACGTCAGGTGAAAGTACATGTGCTTGTTCTTTCCATACTAAAGGTTGAGTTCCGGTATAAAATTGATTGTCTTCGAGCGGATTATGAAATTCAGAAAGGATACAATCTGCTTCTGCAGGGACTAAAACGGTATATTGCGTATTGAACTGAATACGCTGTGGATAGGTTATAGCAGATCCACTTTCTATAACTATTTTGCAATCATACAGACTCGAAATATCATTGTATTCAATCAAATATTGAACACTTGTGACCTGTGCAGAAACACCATTCAACATGCTTCCTATGAAAGCAAAAGTAAACAACATGTGCTTGATGAAAATTCCCCTTTTTTGTGGTATTGATTCTCCGGATTTCATCATTATATTATTTTATAATCAATTTTTTATAAGAATTTTTCCCATTTGATTGAATTGAAACAATGTACAAACCAGGGTTCAAATCCATAACGGAAATTTGAGTTTGCGCTGAGGGATTAGCATACGTTTTGGATGTAATTTTTTGATATTCTACAGAATAAATTTCTATGCGGTCTATCGGAATATTACTTTGGATTGTAATATAATCTTGAGCTGGATTCGGATAGAGATGAATATCAGTCTCGACTACTTCAGTGGTATTGACCAAACAAGATGGATCGCTGATTGGTAATACCTCCAAGTTTACGATAGTAATAATTTTACATCCTGTAATCGGGTCAGCGCCTTCTTGGACATATGTACCAGATTCAGTCAGTCCTTCATAACTCATCCCTTCACATATGGTGGTATCGATGGTAAGCTCTAGGATAGGATGAACTTTAACATCAAATGTGAGCACATTGCTAATACATCCAAGTTCATTGATAATGGTATCTAAGACTTCCTGCGATTCATTCAAACTGTATGGAATTCCATTTAATACAACAGTTTCTCCCTGACAAACTTCTACCTCTTGGTTGGAATAGGTAATGCCTTGTACATTCAAATTTATCACGACAATCGAATCACAACCGTATTGCAGTGGGAAAATCTCAGTATATGTTCCAGAAACCTCATTTCCATTATACATTTCTCCTTCACAGATGTCTATATCAATTTCTGTAATACTATTTGAACACAGTTCACTGACCAATGTATTGAGCGTGGTATTGGTGACGATGGGCGCATTGCTATCAAATATGATATCTGCGGTATTATTGACAGGAGTATTTTCCGCTCTACCGTCTTTGGTATTACTTCTGAAGGTAACAAATCCTTGACTGGCTTCGTAATTCGTCGTACTATCTACTAAATCAATATTTTCAAAGAGGAAGATTAATTGTGTACCTTCAATACATGTCTCTACTTCGTGACTGGAATGGATAACTCGTATGGAAGTTGGGTCAATATTCGAATCCAATTCATCCACAATTTTTACGGTAAAAGCCGTGTCATTCCCATTGTTTTGGAAACGAATGGTATACTCAATGTCTTCATCCATCAAAGTGAGATTTTCATCTCCTTCTCGATCTGGATAGGTACGTTTGTCATTTGGGTCATACGAACACCTCAACTGTTCTGAATAATTGTATTCTGCAACATCCAACTCTAATTGATCCTTTAATGAAGCCTTGAAATCAAGAATTGGTAGATTACTACTTCCAGATGGCATCTTTAACGTTATTTCATAGGTCTGAGGAATAAAAGGAAGCAAAACGTCGGTAGTTGCAGACACAATATTCCCAACTACAGTACTATTTTGAATTGGACTGGAAAAGAATTCAGCCTTGTCGTCAAATTCAAATTCTAGCGCTCCGATAAACGGTTCTGAACCTGTATTTTCTATGGTAATGTAAAATTTAGTCTCCCAATCACATCGAACAATCGTATTGGCGACAGATAAGGTAGCTGAATATATCGTTGTGGGGTCTGCAATGAAACCAAAATCAATCCCTTCCACACAATCGTCGAAAACGGAAAGGTCTTCTATGGTCAAAATATGTTCTACCCATTCTCCTTCATTTATTTGCGCGGTCAAAGTTGTCCCTCCTTTGGGTGTATTGATGATGTATTTTCCTTCATCATTGGTCAATACCGAGAAGTTGCCCGGAGAAAGTGAGATCAATACATTTCTGAGAGGAGTTTCATTACTGTCGTAGAGTCCATTCTCATTTTCATCAATGTAGGCCGTACCTGTCACCTTTGATAATTCTGTACAATACGTATTGTCATAAAATCCATTTATTGCAATAGTATAATCACAAAGGGATTGATTCACTCCGTCGATAAATAAATAATACACATTTCCTTTTTCAAATAAGTCAGAAGAAATGAGAAATTCATTTTCTTCGTTCATACTTACATCACAATACACTTTATTTTCTTCACTAAAATCACAGCTGGAATAGACGCCTACTTGAGCACCTCGAATATTGTTTTCAGTACTGCAAGAAAAAGTATGTACTACCATTTCGTAATCCCCCTCTAGAGCGACAAATCCATACCAAATGGAATTATATGCTTCATCACCTCCTTCACACAATGCTTCCTCAGGTTGTGTTCCTAATGTAGGACCATCGAAAAGACTGCCTTGAATTGAACCTAATAGATCGAAATCGCAATACACATTATCCGCCTCTATGTCTTCGCAAGAAATACCTGGCATTTGACATGTTTTGACGATAATGGTTTCACTTGCATCGGAAGCGCATCCAGTGGAATTGCTCGTCCATGTGAAGCCGACGGGACCTCCCGGTGAAATTGCTGAAACCAATCCACTATTATCTATGATGGCTATCGCAGGATTATCACTGGTCCAAGTTCCTCCAGAGTTGGGTAAAAATTGCGTAGTTTCTCCTGCACATATTTCTCCTGGCCCTTCCAAAATAGTTTCTGGGATAGGATGAACTGTTAAAATTTCACTTTCATTGGATATGCAAGTTGTCACAGTATTTGTAAATTGTACGGTTACCGTACCTGCTGATACTCCAGTGATTACTCCTGAATTGGCATCAATAGTGGCTACGGAAGGATCACTAGTAATCCATGTTCCGATTGCAGTGGTTGTGGCCTTAGTAGTTCCTCCTATGCAAATTTGAGTGTCTTCCAAAACTACGGTTTCGGGGCCATTTACGGTTACGATCAAGGGGTCGATATCTGGGCAAGCAGCGTCGGGATTAAAGACAATTTGCGTGATTCCAGCACCAACTGCCTGGACTTCACCTGTTGGAGAAACGGTAGCTACAGATTCATCATTACTTGTCCAAGTGCCTTGAGAGTTGGAGTTGACTTGTGTCGTTTCTCCTACACATAAAATGGCATCTTCTATACTTGTTTGTGAAGCTTCGATGACCGTAAGTTTTAACGCTTCAGAAGTACATCCGGTTGTTGTATTGGTATATGTTAAGAATGCCATTCCAGGACTTATGACGGTTACATTCCCTAAATTGTCTATAGTTGCCACAGCAGTATTATCAGATACCCATGTACCTCCTGTAGTTGGTGCTATTGAGGTAGTGGAACCTACACAGACAGTATCGGGACCCGTGAAGGCTACTGCTGGATTGGGATCCACAATGACAGGTATCGAATTGTTTGAGCAACCTGTACTTGCATCCGTAAAAGTAAATATCACAGATCCTTGTGCAATTCCAGTAGCTAATCCAGTAAAGGCGTTTACGGTTGCAACACTCGTGTTACTACTTACCCAAGTTCCGCCTGAATTAGGGGATAATGTCATAGTTTCTCCTATACACAATCTATCTTTTGGGGCAAATACAGGAGTGGGTATATTTACAAATACGGGATCAGATTCTTGTGATGTGCATAACGTAGATGCACTCGTATAATAAAAAACGGTTACACCTGCACCTACTCCTGTTATATTTCCAAAATTATCAATGGTGGCAATAGTAGGATCTGTACTATCCCAGGTTCCTCCTGTATTGGGTTCAATGGTGGTTGTCTCACCTATGCATATTTGATCTGGACCAGTGAGATCTGTCACAGGTATTTCTATTACAGTAATCGTATCTGAAAGTGCAGTGCATCCTGATGTGGTGGTAAATTGAAAGATTGCTTGTCCAGGCAAGACTCCCGTTACTACCCCGGAATTATTTACAGTCGCTTCATTTTCGTTATTTGTAGACCAGTATAATGACCAAGTTCCACCGGAATTGGGAGTCATAGTGGTGATTTCGAGTTGACAAATGGTACTGGAACCAGTAATTTCAATGATGGGATTAGAGTCGATTTCTACATTAGTAGATACGGGATCACTCGTGCAGCCATTTACTTGAATTTGGCAGGAGTACAATCCTGCGTCAACTTGAGTTGCATTTGGGATAATTGGATTTTGATCAGTTGAGGCGAATCCATTTGGTCCCGT
>JARGNR010000041.1 GCA_029212405.1 Saprospiraceae bacterium | reverse complement strand
CATCCCAGTTTACTATAAATAAAGGGATATTGCTTCCTCGGAATATCCCTAAAGTTATCCAATACCTTTTAGAACATTCCTTGAAATAACTAGCTTTTGAATTTCACTTGTGCCTTCTCCAATGGTACACAACTTAGAATCTCTAAAGAATTTTTCAACAGGGAAGTCTTTTGTATATCCGTATCCTCCAAAAATTTGAATGGCTTCTGTTGCTGCTTCTACACATACTTCTGATGCATAATATTTTGCCATTGCAGAGACGGTAGTAACTTTCTTTTTATTATTTTTTAGATCAGCCGCTTTTCGAATTAATAGTTCTGAAGCTTGAATTTTGGTAGCCATTTCTGCCAATTTAAAACTGATGGCTTGAAAATTAGCGATGGGTTGTCCAAATTGCTCTCTTTCCTTTGAGTACTTAACAGATGCTTCATACGCTCCTTTCGCTATTCCTAATGCCAATGCTGCAATACTAATTCGACCCCCGTCCAAAATTTTCATGGCTTGAATAAACCCTTCTCCAACTTCACCTAAAATCTGTGATTTATGTACTCTGCAATTGTCAAAAACCATTTCAGCGGTTTCTGAACTTCGCATACCTAATTTATTCTCTTTTTTACCTGCTGTAAATCCAGGTGTATCTCCGTCGATAACAAATGCAGTAATACCATGGCTATCCAGAGATTCTCCTGTTCTTACTAAAACAACGGCAACATCTCTAGATTTTCCGTGAGTGATCCAGTTTTTGGTACCGTTGATAACATAATAATCACCATCTTCGACACCAACACATTGCATTCTCATTGCATCAGAACCCGTATTGGCTTCTGTCAATCCCCATGCACCAATAAATTCTCCTGAAGCTAATTTTGGCAGGTATTTTTGCTTTTGCTCCTCATTTCCAAAAGATAGAATATGACCTGTGCATAATGAATTATGAGCAGCTAATGACAAGCCTACAGATCCACATACTTTTGCTATTTCTACGATGATAGAAACATATTCTTGGTATCCAAGACCTGAACCACCGTACTCTTCAGGAACTAAAACTCCTAGGAAACCTTGAGCTCCTAGTTCTTTCATACATTCAATTGGGAAGTATTGAGTCTCATCCCATTCCATAAAATGGGGTCTAATTTTTTGGTCAGCAAACTGTTTTGCACTTTCTTCAATAAAGGTTAAATTCTCTAATGCTTCTACTTGCATGTACGTTTTTTTAGTGGTTCAATTTTAATATTGATTGGTATTAAATTTCATTGTTAGGAACAGTAAAGTTACATACTTTGTTTTGGTTTGTTGCTCCTATTGGAACTAAATTAAATAATTACCTCCTACAATTATTCTCTTCCTACTATTTTCTAGAAAGATCAATTAATATTTATGGTTTGTTTTTATTTATCTGGATATACAATCGACCATTAATATGCTGCAATAAATGATTAATTTTGTGGTTTTATTCACGAATTTTAGATTCAATGAAGCCACTAGCAGAACGAATGCGGCCAAAAAGTTTAGATGATTTTGTAGGACAAGAACATTTAATAGGAGAGGGGGCTGCCCTGAAAAGAATGATAGAGAGTAATACGGTGCCGTCATTTATTTTGTGGGGACCTCCTGGTGTGGGTAAAACTACCATTGCCAGTATTTTGAGTACTACCTTAAAACGGCCTTTTTTTAATTTGTCAGCTATCAATAGTGGAGTTAAAGATGTAAGAGAAACTATTGCTAAAGCAGAAAATTCTCGTTTTTTCGATCGTGCCAACCCAGTTTTGTTTATTGATGAAATTCATAGGTTCTCAAAATCTCAGCAAGACTCATTATTAGGGGCCGTTGAGAAAGGGACAATTACATTGATCGGTGCAACTACAGAAAATCCTTCTTTTGAAGTCATATCAGCCTTGCTCAGTAGATGTCAGGTGTATATTCTTAAAGAATTGAAGAAAGAAGACCTCGTAATGCTGGTTGATGAAATTCTAAAAAACAGGACGATTGAAATAAAATCCTATGATGCGTTATTACGAGTTTCTGGGGGAGATGGACGTAAACTCCTGAACAGCCTTGAAATTATCGTTTCGAGTTTTGGGCCTGAAGAGAAAGTTGTCATTTCAGATGATTATGTATTCGAAGTGATTCAACAAAATCTCGTGAAATACGATAAAACTGGAGAGCAACATTACGATATTATTTCTGCCTTTATTAAGTCTATTCGTGGCAGTGACCCAAATGCTGCGGTGTATTACTTAGGAAGAATGATATTAGGTGGTGAAGATCCGAAGTTTATTTGTCGAAGGATGATTATTTGTGCATCGGAAGATATTGGTTTGGCAAATCCTAATGCGCTCCTGCTCGCAGAAAGTGCTTTCCGATCGATAGAAAAAATCGGAATGCCAGAAGGAAGAATTATCATGTCTCAAGTAGCTATATACCTGGCTTGCAGTCCTAAAAGTAATGCAAGTTATATGGCTATTAATAATGCCATGTCCACTATTCGAGAGACCGGCGACTTGTCTGTGCCTCTTCATTTAAGAAATGCGCCTACCAAACTGATGAAATCGATAGGGTATGGCCAGAATTACAAGTATTCTCACAACGAATCTATAAATAAACCCGATCAGGAATACTTGCCTGAAGATATCTCTGGAAGTGCTTTTTACACTCCTGGACAAAACCCTTCCGAGCAAAAATTGACGGCACTAGTTCGTCAAAAATGGAAAACGAAGTATGGCTATTGAAACTAGTCCTCCTTTTTTTCGGCCATTGCCTTTTTCTCTTTAATTTTTTTATGTCTTGAAATGTGCTTGTCTGCATCCCATGTGAAATTCCAATGGTCAGCATACTCTTGCAATGGTCCTAATCCAACGGTTGCTCGAATACTATCAACTGCGAGCGGTGTTTCGATTTCGCCAAAATAGTACTCTCCTGTTTCTTGATCTGTGAAAATCTGACTGCCATAGATTTGCTTTTCTCCTTTGCCTAATAATACTCGATCTATCATCAAAGCAACGGAAGACCATCGCAGCGCCCCTTTATCCGCCTGTTCTTTCAACATCGGTAAATACTGTTCTTGTTTTTCTTGGTTGGAATGTTGTATGACCATAAATGCAGTGGATGCAGCTGATGGTCCAACTAACGAAGGACCAGGATAGCCATATTCGGCAATGATTTCTTCGATGCGATTTAAGTTAAGGCTGTCACTAATATTTTGCAGTTTCCAAAGTGAGTCCATTTGAGGAGATTGCCACCCAAATTTTTCTCTTACGCCACGCATTTCTTTTCGCTGTAATTGATCCGTAATGGCTATCTCATTTAATTCTGCCATAAGAGTCAGGTTAATGCCGGATTCGATTGCTCCTTTTTCCCACTCTGTTTGGATTCGCGTTTCAAAAGCTGTCTCATCAAGGTATCTAAATTCCTCATACCTATCAAAGATCATTTTTGTTTGGTCCCAATTCAATTCAAAGGCAATACTAAGATATTGATCAAGAATTTCTTTATTTCCAGCACTATATGCGCAAGCAGCACCTCTAAGGGTACTCAAAATACTGGTTTGTTTTATTTGAAAAGCATCCTTGTAATACACTAAACAAGAATCATATTTTTCGGCATTGAGTGCGGCCTCTCCAGCCTTAACAAATTTGATGTAATCGGGATCAGTGCTACTGAATTGTTGGCCGGATAAATGAATGCTAAAAGAAATAAAAAGCAAGAATAAGATGTAATTTTTCATGATGATTGGTTTAAATTATCTCAATGTAAAAGGATGACATGAACTACAAGAAGAATTACCTTGAATTACCAAATGATTAACAAATTTGTTCTTTCTTTTCGGTAGGCAGGTATGAGTAATTTCAAAATTACAATCAGGAATGGCATTTATAAATGGAACTATTCTTTCGATTCGAAACTATGAAAGCTTATTGATGGGTTAATTTTTTAATCTCGATAATTGCGTTTTTATTTATGGGACCATAGATGTGAGGAAAGTATTGACCAATAGGCGCTTTCTCATATTTTAGTGGGGGAATGATCTTTGTTGTATCAATAATTAGTACGATCAAGTCACTTTGACCTTTGAAATATCGATCCAATACTCCTTCAACTTGACTTTCACTTGAACAATGGATGAATCCCTCGGTAAACAACGATTCATGTACATACTCGTCTGAAGAAAATTGAGTTTGCCATGCTTCGTTTGTGCAAATGTGGTAGATGTAGTGATCACCCATACATATTCCTTTTTACGTTTCGTTTTGTCTACTTAACTCTTTTACCATGTTTGATTACAAGATCCACATCTTGTAAAAGTGAAATCCATCTTAAGACATCTCCATCCACAGCAATAATGTCAGCATATTTTCCTTCACTTATAGTACCATATTTGTCATCGACACCCATCATTTTTGAAGGCCAATAGGTGGCAGCCTTGATGGCATACATTGGATCAATACCGAATTCATTAACCCAAACATCCAGCTCGTTCCAAGTGGATTGACAATGAAATTTCATAGGAATACCACTATCTGTCCCAATCAATAAGACTACACCTGCATCCATAAGTTGTTTCACTTTTCGTTCTAATGTTGGTTTTCTTACTGGTGTAAGTTGAAAATAGGGAAGCCTTCCTGGATAGATAATAGACTGTTCTATGTCCTCAATGATATCTTGGGGAAGACCTAAATGCCAACAATCATTATCTAGTTTTTCAGGATTGTCTCTTACATATTCATAATTGTATAATCCCTCTACAGTTGGAGTCCAATACAGAGGTCCAAGATTCATTTGAGCGGTTCTTTCCTTAATCATTTCTATGACATCCGCTGGATATTCTGGTGCAGAAGAAAGCCCAGTATGTTCAAAATTATCCACCCCAGAAAGTAGGCCTCTTCTTATTTCTTCTGGTCTATGAGAATGAGCAACCACTGTTAGACCATGTTTATGAGCCTCATCGACAACAGCATCTACTTCAATCTGCTGCATTTGATCTTGATCTATAAGCTTAATGCAATCAACACCTGCTTTGGCTAATTTTCTAACCTTCTCTCTTGCATCTGTGGTGCCATTTACTCCCCATCTAAATGCTTCAGTTCCTGGATAGGGCTCATGTTGTATAAATGGCCCTGACATATACATGGTGGGTCCTGGAATTTCACCACTATTAATTCGATCTCTAACTTCTATGCTTTCTGATAAAGGAGCACCCAAATCTCTGGCACTGGTTACCCCAGCCATAAGAAGTTGATGGGCAGATGCGGGCATAACGACGTCGTTCAATTTATTGATATATGCAGTATCCCAATGGGTATAATTACTATGTCCATTGATCATGAGATGAACATGCATGTCCCAGAGTCCAGGCATGACACTCATTCCCTCTGTAGAAATGATATTCGCTCCATCAGGGATGTCTGTATTTCCTTGATGTCCAACTTTTATTATTATTTCATCTTCAATTATAATTACACTATTGTAAATGGGCTTTCCTCCAAAGCCATCAATGAGCGTGCCGCCTACGAGTGCAGTCACAGTTTGAGCATTTGAAGGACCAATAAGAAGGAGGAAGATAAAACTGAAAAGAATGTATGGACGAGTCATAAGATGTAGTGTTGGTATTTTATAACTCCAATATAGTAAAATGCAAACTACTACAGTTGCATCACTTTAAATTTTATAGAAGGTGATAGGTGAAAAGATGTTTTCAAACTATACATATTAGATTAATCAATAATATTTATATCTTTAAATAATATTTTCTTAGCTAATTCATTTCAATGAATCCATTTAAATTTTCTTTTGCTTTTTTATTCTCTCTTTTATGTTTTTCAACCTTATGGTCTCAATGTTTTAGTGAACAAAATTTCACTACTTCGGGAGAGAGTATGTTTACCATTCCTGGTGCCGTTTCAGAAAACTATACCGTAGAAATAGAAGTGAGAGGTGCAGATGGAGGGGACTTTTTATGGGGTGTCAATCCCCAAACGGACGGAGGAGAAGGAGCCACCCTCAAAGGCAGTTTTATTCTTCAGGGCGGGGATGAATTATTAATCATTGTGGGCCAATCTGGTTTTGATGCTTTGGGAAGTCCAGGTGGCGGTGGCGGTGGCGGCGGAACAGCCGTAATAATCAATAATACAGATGTGTTGATTGCAGCCGGTGCTGGTGGCGGCGGTGGACAAGGAGCTATAAATACGGGCGAAGGTGGCCAAGCAAATTTGAATAGTTCTCCCGAAGGAGGCGCTGGTTTAGGAAGTTCTGGAGGAGGTGGATTTAATAGTCCTGGTGAAGATGGTGCCGCTGGTTCTGGTGGAGGAGCAGGAACTTTAATGGGCCAAGGATTAGGTGGAACAGCCGGTGTAGTAGCCGGTGCTGGTGGGAATGGTTTTGGTGCAGGAGGAGGTGGATCAGGAACCGTTGGCGGCGGTGGTGGTGGCTACAAAGGCGGAGATGGATCAGATGGAACCACAGATAAAAATGGAAAGGGTGGAGATTCTTTTTTGAATTCACTCTATTCTGGGAGTATAATTTTTAACACAGCAGGCCAAAATGGAGGAGGTGTAAATTTAGATGGTTATGTAATATTGACTTGTATCCCTCAAAATGGTGTAGAAATTAATCTAGTAGAAAAAATAGATCCTCTCTGCTTTGGTGGATTTGAAGGAAGTATTGAAGTGGAAGCCATAGGAGGAGTAGAACCCTATCAATTTTCGCTGAATGGAGGTCTTTTTGGAGACGCTTCATTGTTTACAGGTTTATCGGAAGGTGATTATGTTGTAACTGTTCAAGATGGCTCAGGAAGCACAGATATGTTATCCATAACGTTGAATGAACCTACAGAGGTAGTTGCTGAAATTTTAAATGTTGTCGATAATACCTGTTTTGGTGGTTCAGGGGGAAGTATTGAAGTTGCTGCCAGTGGTGGCACTGTTGCTTCAGGAGTATATGGATATTCCATTAATGGAAGTCCAGTACAGGATAATGGTCTTTTTGAAAACCTATCTAATGGATTTTATGTGATTACGATTTTTGATGATAACCAGTGTACGGATCAAGTATCAGCTACGATCAATTCTCCAGAAGACTTGGATTTAATTGTTGTTTCGAAGGGAAATATTACTTGTAATGGAATGGATGATGGATTTTGTTTTGTAGAAGCATTTGGTGGTACAGGAACATATTTATTTGCCATTGATGGAGGAGTATTTGAAAGTTCGTCCCAATTTTTTGATTTGAGTGAAGGAACCCATGTTATTTCTGTGATGGACGAATTGAATTGTACAGAGGAAATAATTGTGTTTATTGATGAACCTGATGCGCTCACATTCGATATTGAAGTGTCGGATGTGATCTGTGCGGGCGATCAAACAGGTTCGATAAGCATAATTAATGTTATGGGTAATGACCCTTTTCAATATCAGTTGGATACAGGGTCTCTTGTTTCTAATCCAATATTTTCAGAATTACTTGCGAGTGAATATACTGTAACTGTTATTGATTCTTCGGGCTGTACATGGACCGATGAGGTGGAAGTAGCAGAACCTAACGAATTGGTATTGACATCCACAATTACGGATGTTCTATGCGGAGGAGATAGCAGTGGAGTAGTCGTATTAGAAATAGAAAATGGTATTGGAGATATTATATTTTCTCTGGACCAAAACTTCAATTTTTCAGGTGTTTTTGAAAACCTACAAGCAGGGCTTTATGAAATAGGGGCAACAGATTCACTGGGCTGTTCTATTCAAGATAGCATAGAGATTCAAGAGAATGCGACTTTTGTATTAAACATAGATGTGATAGATTCTATCTCTTGTTTTGGAGCTTCAAATGGAGGGATTGCGATAGGGGTAGAAGGGGGCATTTCACCATATCAATTTTCATTGGATGGAACAAGTTTTCAAGATAGTTCCACTTTCTCCAACTTAGAGGGAGGGATTTATCAAGTTCAGGTAATTGATTCTACTGGGTGCTCAAATTCTATTGAGGTTAACATTTATGAACCTGATTCTTTACAATTGGGATTCTTTGACATCGAGCATGTGGCTTGTTATGGTGATTCTACGGCAAGTATTGCACTATCAATTCAAGGGGGCACATCGAACTATGTGTTTATGATGGATTCATTTTCTCTTAGCATTAATGAGAGCGACACCCTTCAGTTTGATTCTTTGTCCTCTGGAAATTTCATCTTTTCCATAACTGATCTGAATGGCTGTTCTTTTATGGATTCGATCCATATTTCTCAAAATGATTCTTTGCAATTGTTTGTTTCAATGCTTCAACCAGATGATTGTGGGCCAACGAATACTGGAGCGGTTGATCTGAATGCTGTTGGAGGTTTTGCTCCGTTTCAATTTTCATTAAATCAAATGACTGATTCACTTGGTTTATTTGAAGAGTTGGAAGCAGGGGAGTACATTGCTTCGGTAGTAGACAGTTTAGGGTGCAGCCAATCTTTAATTTTTTCAGTACCAATGGAGGAAGGAATTACTATTGACTCAATTCAAGTGGAGCATGTAAGTTGCCATGGAGAAAATGATGGTTCAATTGATGTTTATATATCAAATGAGGTAGGTGATGTTTCATATATGTTGAATGAAGAGATGTTTGAGGAAGTACCTATTGATAATTTATCGGGAGGGGATTATATTTTAGAAGTAGTGGATAGTTTAGGGTGCAGAACCAGTGTAGATTTTGATATTCATGAACCTGATCCATTAGTTGTGCAAATTTTAGACGTGGATTGGACCGAAGGAATTATTTCAGTTTCAGCAATAGGAGGAACTCCACCTTTCCAATTCTCTATTGATAACAAAATGACATACCAGGATTCTTCTACTTTTTTCAATCTTATTCCAGGAGATTATTTGATACACGTAAAAGATGAGAATGGATGTGAAACAGAAGTTCAATATATTCTAGTGGGTGTTGAAGAAGAAATTAATAAAAGTATTAATATTTATCCCAATCCCGTCCATGATTTCTTGCGAATTGAATTGGGGCAAGGTGTAAAAGAAGGAAAGTGTCAAATTTTTGATCAGATGGGGCGCATGGTGAAAGAAATGGAATTTGGTGCACGTAGTGAACATCAATCAACGTGGGATGTCTTTGTAGGAGATATACTGAATGGAACTTATTTGATGAAGGTAAAATTAGGAAATGAACACAAAGTTATTTCACTGGTCGTGGTGCATTGATTTACTTTAACAAGGCTGATTCAGAAGTTAGGTAATCTTAAAAGTGAAATCTCTTTAGATCCAACCAGCCTAAAATCTGGGTAAAGCCTTGGGTTCTTTTGGTTTGTTTTCTGGGCCAAGCCAGAAAATGAACGCCATTTGTGGCGAGCGAAATAACTCGGTTAAAATACTTACCTCGAATTTAAGGAGAAAGCTTTTAAAAAAGGGTAATATTTTCAGGTGTAACGTCTCTAATCCTAATGGAAATGGGGATATTCGGTATTACTGAATATCCCTAACAAATGAAGAATATCTAGGAAGCATCTTTTGTTTTACTTGAATGGGCGACGAGTTTAAGAATAGTTTCAATTTCTTCAGATGTCAATTTTCTCCACTGTCCCACTTTTAAATTGCCTAACTCTACATTCATGATTCGAGTTCTTTTTAATCGAACTACTTCATATCCTAGATACTCACACATTCTACGAATTTGTCTATTCAATCCTTGAGTGAGCGTAATTCGAAACACCTTTTTTGAAATGAAATCTAACTTACATTTTTTTGTCTTAGTTCCTAAAATTGGAATTCCATTCCCCATTCTTTTTAAAAAACGATCTGAAATAGTTTTATCAACAGTTACGATGTATTCTTTTTCATGATTGTTGCCTGCACGCAAAATTTTATTTACGATGTCGCCATCATTGGTTAAAAAGATTAATCCTTCAGAGGGTTTATCTAATCGACCAATTGGAAAGAGTCGTTCTTTATAATTGAGATAACTTATTATATTTTTCTTTTCTTTTTTATCGGTGGTGCATACTATTCCGACTGGCTTATTAAAAGCAAGGTAAACCGGATCAGGTTTTGGTTTAAGAAGTTTATTATCTAGTCGAACAACATCTCCAGGAGAAACACGATTTCCTAAAACGGCTTTAGAATTATTTATGGTAACTCTGCCCTCAGCAATTAATGCATTTGCTTCTCTTCTAGAACAAATTCCAGTGCTGCTAATGTATTTATTAAGACTAATGGAATTTTCGTTTGATGAATCCAATGGTACAAAAGATTATTTAATTGCAAAATAAAGAAGTTCTACTGATATTATGGTCTTCTAGTTGCAAGAGTAAGAATAAATATGGAATCTAGATTTGAGTTTGATCCAATTGATTTGATATGTTCAAGATTTTAGTTTTTTGAAAAGATTAAAATTTTTTGTCTTTTGAAAAGGTAAAAAGTAGATATATTTATTATTCTTAATTGTATGTTTTTGTTTGTGGTTTTGAATATATAAGATTATTATTTAATATATATAATGTTGAAATTAAATAAGATATTTCAGATTACTTGTTTTGTTATTCTGGTTAGTTGCTCATTAACAAAGAGTGAATATATGAGTCCT
This sequence comes from Saprospiraceae bacterium, assembly GCA_029212405.1. Classification (GTDB taxonomy): domain Bacteria; phylum Bacteroidota; class Bacteroidia; order Chitinophagales; family Saprospiraceae; genus CAJXUU01. Next base: position 47,227 of record JARGNR010000041.1, on the reverse strand, counting down.
GAAGGGGAAGTTCATAAATTGATTTTTACACAATATGGACATGACTTCTCCGATTTTCAAAATGAAATTCAAACACTTACATCTACTATAACAGCGAAGAACAAGAAAGACTGGGAGTTTAAGGTTAAAGAGCAGTTGTCAAGAACTCGAATTGCATATAAAAAGATAGAGTTCATCTTTGATTACCTGGAACCCAATTATGCATACTTATATATTAACGGTGGACCACTGCCTAAATTACATAAGGAGGTTTCAGAAGTTGATATTATTCCTCCCAATGGATTACAACGATTGGATGAATTGATTTTTTCTGAAGAATTATCGACGAGTTATCAAGAGGTTTCAGATAAAACAAAAGAACTTCTACAGGCTATACGATTTATTAAAGACAGTCATTTAAGTGATACGCTCTCCCAGCAAAATGTTTTTGAATCGCTTCGATCTGGAGTGGTTCGTATATTTACATTGGGCTTAACAGGATTCGATACCCCTGGATCTGGCAATGGAATTTTAGAAAGTTTAGTGAGTATGAGAGCCATGCATAATGCATTTTCTATGTATCGTTCTACTTTGACAAATAAACAGAAGGACCGCTTTGAAGAAATATTAGAAGTATTTAATCAAGGCATTCAATATTTAGAACAAAATAGAGACTTCGATACCTTTGATAGAATGACCTTCTTAAAGCGTGTTGTAAATCCCTTATATAAAAATTTATATTCATTTCAAAAGTTATTGCATGTTGATGAAAGATCATTGAATAGACATGCTCAGGATTATAATTCTACTCAATTATTCGCAGAGAATTTCTTAGATCTTGGCTATTATTCTCAGTTTGCGTTTAATGACATTAAGAATGAAGCATCTATTGAATTGGGTAAAGTACTCTTTTATGATCCCATTCTTTCTCACAATTTAGATATGTCTTGTTCGACATGCCATAACCCCAATTTAGGTTTTTCAGATGGCCTGATTAAAAGTGCAACCAACCTTCATAATGTGACAACGAAGCGAAATTCCCCAACCTTATTGGATGTTGGGTATTCATCCAAATATTTTTGGGATATGAGGGAACACGATCTAGAAAAACAAGTGGCTCATGTCGTTGAAGACTCGTTGGAGTTTAACATTGGGTTCAAGGAGATCGAAAAGCGCTTGAAACAAAGTAGTGAATATGTGAAACTTTTTGATGAGGCCTATGGAAGAATATCATCGAATACAATTAATAGACGATCAATAAGTAATGCGATTGCTGCTTATGTAAATACATTGAACTCGTTTGATAGTCCATTTGATAAATATGTAAGAGGGGAGGCCTCAGATTTAAATACTTCCGCCATTGCTGGATTCAATCTTTTTATGGGGAAGGCTGCTTGTGGAACATGTCACTTTGCACCCGTCTTTAATGGTTCTGTACCTCCTTTTTATACAGATGCGGAGTCGGAAGTGCTAGGCGTGCCACAAAAGTATACCTCTTTGCGTCCTATTTTGGATAAGGACCAGGGGAGAAGTGGCAATGGCCGAAGAGGAGATGCTCATCCACATTATGACAATTCATTTAAAACAGTGACAGTACGGAATGCAGAATTAACTGCACCTTATATGCATAATGGTGGTTTTGAAACGCTGGAGGAAGTATTGGATTTTTATAATATCGGGGGAGGCCTTGGAATGGGGCTGGATGTGGATCACCAAACATTGGCAGGAGATTCATTGCTTTTAAATGAGGTCGAAGTAGGGCAACTTATTTCCTTTTTGCATGCATTGACAGATACAACAGGGTTACAACCAGGAAAGATAGATTTGCCGAAGTTCGAAGGACAACCTTATTGGAACAAAAGAGGAGAACCAATTATAATCGACTAGATCCAAACAATTGAATCTTAATTATTCATTATTAATTATTCATTATTCATTATTTCACCCAAATAGGTGAAGGTTACCACATTCTCATCCTTTAGATTTGATTTATCATTAATTTACATAAATCTAAAACGATGAGATCACTATTATTTTCGATTATTGCTTTTCTCTTTATGATTACTTCCCTGACGGCCCAATCCACAAAATTCAGATTTGAAATTGATGGTGGAGAGTTTATTTCGATCAAGAAGAATGCTGGCGGTTTTAATACGATTCACCAGACCAATCTTCAATCATCGATGTTTTTTGGATTTGATTCTGGAAAAAATACGATAGTTGATCCAGCTGTTTTTAATTCTGGATCCAGTAATACTGCTTATGGATTTCAAACGCTATCTGAAAATACTAGTGGATTTCAAAACACGGCTATAGGGTTTGGAGCTATGACGGATAATTTGACAGGGACTTCAAATGTTGGTATTGGGTTTAGTGCACTGAATAAAGGGATATCAGGAACCTCGAATATCGGCATTGGTAAATCGGCATTGAGATCAAATTTGCATGGCGATTTTAATGTGGCCATAGGTTCGGATGCAATGAATACTACCAATACTGCAGAGCGTTCGATTGCCATCGGAAGTACTGCAGCTGTAAATGATTCTTCATCTGTAGATAATGTGTATGTGGGATTTGGTGCAGGGCGAGGAACTGTATTTGCCACTGATGGTTTTGATAGAAAAGAGAATGTAATGATTGGTTCTTACGCAGGATATTATAATCAGACTAATGGAAATGTTTTCCTAGGTCATCAGGCTGGAATCAATTCTAAGTCGGCCAATCAATTATACATCACCAATGACGATACCGATAGTTTGAATACATTGATTTATGGTCAATTTGATAATGAATTGGTACGATTAAATGCAGAGGTGAACATAGATGGATTGTACACATTACCTACTACAGCACCTTTAGATAATCAATATATCCGTAATTCAGGAGGTACCTTGGTCTGGACGGATATTGACGCTCCCTGGGAATTTGGTGCGGGGGATGATGTTGTTTACGAAGATGGTGATGTAGGAGTAGGAATTGGTAATCCGATTTATAAATTGGATGTGTCTGAGTCTGGTAGTACTTCGTACATTGCACGTTTTAAAAATACCAGCGCTGGTGCTAGTAGTCGAGGTCTTATCGTTCAAACAGGCCCTAATTCAAATCCTAGCTCTTCTGTATATTATTCTTTGTTTTTAGATGGAAACGGAACCAATATTGGAGGCATCCGGGGAGATGGTTCAGGAGGAACAATGTATTCAACTACCTCAGATAGACGGTTGAAACAAAATATCAGATCGTTTGAGTCTGGTCTTGAACTCATTGAGCAAATGAATCCATCGATTTACGAAAGAAAATCAAAACCTGGTCACGACGAAATCGGGTTTATTGCACAAGATTTGCAAACTGTGTTGCCACTTGTAGTGGGAGGAAGTCCATCAGATGACATTGAGGATTCACCGATGACGGTGGATTATGGACGAATAACACCGGTTTTAGTAGCCGCTATACAAGAACAACAGGAATTAATCCAAGCACTCACACAACGGCTAGATGATCAGGACAAACAATTCAATGAATTGCGAGCTGAGATCTCTAAAATGAAAGGAATGGCCCAAAAATAACCTAAGGCTAATTTTCAAATTCGTGGGGACCAACTCAAAAAAGTTGGTCCTTTATTGTTGCAGAAATGGAGGATTCTTTTGAGCGATGACAGAATACACGGGACAACCCGTTCCATGGGCTCCTTTCAAATATCCAGTACTCATGAGAAATTCATTGGTGATTTCCCCACCCGTAAATTTGAATACCTTCTTAAATAGTTTGACCCATTCTTCTCGGGTAAGTGGATGGTTGTTATCCAACCAATTTTTGAAAGACCCATATTGTGATTGAAGGTCAATGATTTGATTTGCATTATATATCGCTGCATTCACCTTTAGCTTATTTCGAATAATACCTGCATCGGATAACAATCTTTCCCGATCTTTTTCAACGTATTTGGCTACCTTTTGAATATCAAAGTTGTCATAAGCTTTTTTGAAATTGGATTTCTTTTTTAAGATGGTTTCCCAGGACAAACCGGCTTGATTGATTTCTAAGATTAAACGTTCAAACAATTCATTATCGTCTTCAATGGGAAAACCATATTGGGTGTCATGGTAGATCTTGTGCACATTGGTTTGATCTTGAGAGGAAGCATAGGTGCAATATGAGTTTTCCATTTTTTAATATTTTGTGTTGGATGATTAATGTAGTAGTATGTATTGATTACATGGATGAGTGAATAGAGATAAAAACCTCACCTTTTCCTATATTGTGATAGGACTTTTTTTCTTTTCGAACCAATTATAATTCATTCCATGCAAATAAGAGATTTCTTTCGATTAATTATCAAACTTTTTGGACTGTATGCATTGCTTACAACTATTATTCAGTTCATCCCTTTCAATTTCAGTATGTTTATATATGAAGAAGGAGTAATGAGCTATTTTTGGCTGGTTGCAATTTTGTTGATCATCGTGGGCATATTCATAGGGATGGTAAAGAATGCAGATTTATTGATTGATTGGTTGCACTTGGAGCATGGTTTTGAAGAGAAGAAAATAAACTTTGGTAATCTCGATGAGTCAAAGATGTTCTCTCTGACTTTAATATTAATTGGTGGGTTTCTAATCATTGATTATTTCCCGAGTTTTCTCCATAATTGTTATTACTCCTTTAGAACTGTTGCAGACACAAAAGGCTTGGACGGGTTAATAGGACTAAATTATACAACCGTATCGTACTTTGACTGGACAATGACGTTTATCAATATCGTTGTGGGGTATCTTCTAATTGTAAATCATAAGGGTATATCAAGGTGGTTGGTCAGGAAAGTGTAGTCATTTGAAATGTCGAAGTATAGATTTCGTTATAGAATGCCATTTTATTTTCGTCCTCCATAAAATTGAAAATCAAATATACGATGAATAGGAACTAAGTAATTGATATCAGTGTAAGGAGTGATCTGTATCATGGTCAAGTCATAATTTCAATGTATATTTGAAACTTAGTTTTTTTAGTAAACTTTTGAGATTTAAGAGTGTTTTACAGTTAATAATTTTTAAGCATGCAGAAGTATTTAGACATTTTTATTGAAGGATATAAAGGATATGCCGGTTACTTATACAATGACATTATCTCACCTTCTTGGAATTCCTATTTTTATTGGTTGATCTTAGTTTCATTATTTTTCTTGGTCTTAGAAGTAGTCATTCCATGGAGAAAAAAGCAGCCAGTATTAAGAAAAGACTTCTGGTTGGATGTATTTTATATGTTTTTCAATTTTTTCCTGTTCAGCCTAATTATTTACAATGCTGCTTCTGATGTAGTTGTTAATTTGTTCAACGATGGAATCAAAGCCGTAAGTGGTGGATTTGATTTACAGGCAATGAATCCATTGAGAACCATGCCATTATGGATCATCTTAATTGTTGGATTTATGGTTCGGGATTTTGTTCAGTGGTGGGTACACAGATTGTTACACAAATCAGATCGTCTCTGGGAGTTTCATAAAGTGCATCACTCAGTAGAAGAAATGGGATTTGCAGCTCATTTAAGGTACCATTGGATGGAGAATATTGTGTACAGAACGTTGGAGTATATCCCATTGGCCCTGCTAGGAATAGGTTTATATGACTTTTTTGTAATTCATATATTCACTCTTGCATGGGGACACTACAACCACTCAAATATATCTGTTGATGGTAAGATCACAGGTGGAATTACTGGAGGACTTATTGGTATCGTAATTGCAAATTCTTTATTGGATATTAGTCTGCTTTCAGATCCTTCCTTATTGATAAAGTTAGGGGTAATTGCTGGTTGTATTTTAATCGGAGCTTTTGTATTCGGTGGATTTATGAAGAAATTGTTTAATAGCCCTGAAATGCATATTTGGCATCATTCTTACGATTTACCAGAGGAGCGTAGGTATGGAATCAATTTTGGACTCACTCTTGCTATTTGGGATTATATTTTTGGAACGGCTTATATTCCTCATAATGGAAAGGACATTCGATTAGGATTTCCAGGAGTAGAGGAATTTCCACATGATTTTATTCATCAAAATTTGAATGGTATTATTGACCAAAAAAAATAGTCAAATAGTTTTGTACTATTTGACTATAGGGTTTAACCAATATTGGCTAAATATGTTTTTAGATTATTTCAATGGATATTGTTTGAAATATTCTGTAATGTTTGTTTAATTACGCAGAGAAACTGGATCCACATCCACAGCTTTCATCAGCATTAGGGTTGTTAAAGGTAAATCCTCTATTATTTAATCCTTCCAACCAATCAATCTCCATTCCCAATAGGTACATAGAATGAGATTTTTCCATGAATACTTTAAATCCGTTTAATTCAAATACTTGGTCTTTTTCTTTTAAAACATCAAAACCAAGGATGTATGAAAAACCAGAACAACCTCCTCCTTTTACACCCACTCTTAATCCATATTCATCAGGTACATTTTGCTCTGACATGATTCTCCTTAATTGTTTCAACGCACTATCAGTAATTTGGATAGGGGTTGTTGTTATTATATCTGACATAGTATGCTTGTTTTATTCATTTTCAAAGGTAAAATATAAAAAATTAATTTATTACACATTTCACCCTCCATTTTTATTTATAACTAAACACCACGTATAATTAAATCGTTCATCAAAATCCTGTACTAATTCTAACCAACAAAATTTATTATTTTCCTTCATGCACTGTTATTTTAATTTGAATTCTAAAATCTTCGCTGCATTCCACTTAACTTAGCGCGCTGAAACAAAATATTTTGCAAGACCATGGAAACAGCATTGGAAATATTAAAGTATATCCTACCAGCACTTATTGTATTTGCTACTGTCTACTTCATAATGAAGAAGTTTTTAGACATGCAGTATAGTACGCAGGCGCTTAAATTCAAACAGGATCAATTGAAAAATACATTACCTGTAAAATTACAAGCCTATGAACGAATGGCTATGTTTTGTGAACGTATCTCATTAAATAACTTAAGTTATCGATTGAGTAGTCAAAAATTGGATGCACAGTCTATGAGCAATGCTATGTTGATTGCGATTCAACAAGAGTATGAACACAATATGAGTCAGCAGGTGTATATTTCTGAAAAACTTTGGCAGATTATTACCTTGGCGAAAGATCAAATGCAAAATATAATTACTGCTGCTGCATCTGATGTGTCAGTGGGGTCTTCACCTGCAGCTTTATTACAGAAAGCGAATGATTTACTTCGAGATATGGGAGGAAGCCCACTTGATACTGCGAAACGAGCGATTAAAAAAGAAATTGATATCATTTTATAAACTTATATTCGATGCAAAAGTCATTTCATGTAATTTGGATTTACCTACTGACCTTATGTGTGCTAGGTTGTTCAAAACAGATTTATACTGCTGATATTGACACTTCTTATTACCGGATTTCTAAAAAGAATGCCTCGGATAGTGAGTTGGATCAATTGATCAAACCTTATCGAACTCAGCTAGATGCAAAAATGAATGAAGTCATTGCATTTAATGAGAAAGAGATGACAAAGGCAAGACCGAATTCAAATTTGGGGAATTGGTTTGCAGATGTTTTATTAGAAGAAGCTGTGCATGTGTATGATAAAGATATTGACATGGCCATGCAGAATTATGGAGGCATACGTGTTCCATTTTTAAAACAGGGAGACATAACTGTCGGGAATATATATGAATTGATGCCTTTTGACAATCAATTGGTAATTCTGACTATGGATGGAAAACTGCTGCAAATGTTACTGGATAGAGTTGCAGAGAAAGGAGGCTGGCCAATAAGCAGTACCTTGCGGTTTACCATGAATGGATCAAAGGCTGAACAGATATTGATCAAAGGTGAGCCCATTGATTATACAAAAAAGTACACGGTAGCTCTTGCTGATTATATTGCTAATGGGGGAGACAACTGTTTTTTCTTGGAGCAGGCGGAAAGAGAAGATCATGATGTATTGATCAGAGATTTGGTAATTGACCACCTTAAAAACAAACCACAAGATGCTAAACGCATACGCGCAGATGAATCTTTACGAATAAACAACTCAAAAAACTAATAGGATGCAAAGAAGGGATTTTTTAGTAAAAAGTACACTATCGACTCTTGGATTAGCAATGTCAGGTATTCCAGATAGAATCTTGGAGGTGCATGATATTACCAGGTTGACCATCCTTCATACCAATGATGTACACAGTAGAATTGATCCATTTCCAATGGATGGAAGTAGAAATGCTGGACAAGGTGGAGTTTCCAGAAGAGCAACCTTAGTAGAACGAGTAAGAAAGTCAGAAGATCATGTATTATTATTTGATTGTGGTGATATATTTCAAGGGACTCCTTACTTTAATTTTTTTGGAGGCGAGTTGGAGCTTAAACTAATGAGCAAATTGAAGTATGATGCCACTACAATAGGCAACCATGACTTTGATGGAGGGATTGATGGCTTGGAGAAACAAATGCCTCATGCAGATTTTCCTTTTTTAGTGGCAAATTATGATTTTGAAAATACCATACTTCACAATAAGACCAAGCCCTATCAGATTTTCATCAAGAATGGTATTCGTATTGGCGTATTTGGTTTAGGAATTGAACTAACAGGATTGGTGCCTAAAGCATTATATAAAGAAACCCAATATATGGACCCAATTGAAGTTGGGAATCAGATTAGTAAGAGGTTACGCTATGATGAAAAATGTGATTTCGTCATTTGTTTATCTCATTTGGGTTATAGATATAGATCAGATAAAGTTTCTGATGTAGTCTTGGCGGAAAACTCAGAAGAGATTGATGTTATTTTAGGGGGGCATACGCATACGTTTATGAGCGAACCACATATTGAAATGAATAAAAAGGGAGAAGAAGTGGTAATCAATCAAGCAGGTTGGGCAGGAATTATGTTGGGTAGGTTGGATGTATATTTTGAAAAGAATAAAAAAGGCAAATGTGTGTCTTGTAAAAACACGTATGTAGTTTAATTTATACCCATTCAGAAATTTAAAGTTTAAAATAAGGTAAAATATTTCTTCTACTTCTAGAAAGCATTATCGCCTATGATTTTTCTCTAATTAGTTGACAGTCAAATCACTGGTTATCCAGCACAAAAGAATTCTATAAAATTGATAAAAAGTATTTTTAATTCGAAGCTATAATTTAGTGAGAATTTCGTATTATTTAGATTATATTTATAACACTAAAGAAAGCAGACGATTATAAAATCAACTTTATCTTAATGCATAATCCTCTGATTTTTAATGACAACAAATTAAAAAATATAGTTTTATAGTAACTTGAGTGTCAAACTATTACAGCGTATCATATGACATAAAAAAATATGTGTCAACTTGTTACTTTAGCTGAAATATTTTACTCATTTTTGACCTTCCCAACAGAGCCGATCTTAATTAAGAAGAGTCAAAGCATCAATTTTACCCAGCCGATTCTTTCTTATAGATTGACTTTGATATTGCAGATTAATCTCCTGCGGAACTGAGCATATTTTGAAGAATGATAAATAGACACCAAGCATGATATACGACCATACTACAGTGTGGAATAAATGCCTGAGTATTGTACGGCGAGACATAAGTGCACAGAGTTATAAAACTTGGTTTGAGCCAATCAAGCCTGTGCGGTTAACCTCTGAGGCGCTGACTATTCAAGTACCCAATAAGTTTTTCTATGAATGGTTAGAGGAAAACTTTGTCATGGAACTGAAAAAGGCATTGAGAATGACGCTTGGTGATAATGCCAGACTTGAATATCAAATATTAGTAGATAATCATCGAAAAATTGGTAAGAACACGGGTTCCCGAGAAAATAATGACATTCCAAAAAAATTCTCTTCCGATCAAATAAAGAATCCATTTGTGATTCCAGGGATAAAAAAGATTAAGATTGATCCTCAGTTAAATGATGCATACAATTTTGATTCCTACATAATTGGAGAGTGCAATCAATTGGCCGCTACGGCTGGTAAAGCAATTGCAGCCAATCCGGGAGGGACTGCCTTTAATCCACTATTTATATATGGTGATGTAGGATTGGGTAAAACGCATTTAGCCAATGCTATCGGTGCTGAAGTAATTAAGCAAAATTCCAAAAAGCAAGTCATATATGTAACTCTAGAACGCTTTACGAATCAAGTAGTGCAAGCGATCAAGAATAATGCGGTAAATGATTTTATGAATTTCTATCAAATGATAGATACCTTAATTGTGGACGATATTCACTTTTTAGCAGGGAGGTCAAAAACCCAAGAAATTTTCTTCAATATTTTTAGTCAACTCCATCATAATGGAAAACAAATCATTTTGACATCTGACCGACCACCTAAAAATATTGCAGGTGTTGAAGACAGATTGATTAGCCGATTTAAATGGGGTTTAGCTGCTGAACTGACTACACCAGACTATAAAACTCGTAGGGCTATTCTAGACGTTAAAATGAAGAAGGAAGGTCTCGAGCTGGATGAGAAAATAAAAGAATACATCTGTTACAACATTAAGAATAACATTCGTGAACTGGAAGGAGTGATAATCACTTTGGTTGCTCAATCCACGTTGAATAAAAAGGAGATTGATCTTCAGTTGGCAAAAGATGTTGTTAATCAATTTATTAGTCAGGACAATAAGGAAATTACAGTTGAGAATATCAAGCTACTAGTAGCGGAGTATTTCAAAGTGCCAGTTGAAAAATTACATGGTAAAACACGTAAGAGAGATATTGTTATTGCTCGTCAATTGTCTATGTATTTGGCTAAGAACTTTACTACCAGTACGTTAAAAGATATTGGTAAGAATTTTGGAGGACGTGACCATACAACAGTATTATATTCTGTAAAGGCTGTTCAAGACCTTATGGATACAGATTTGGTTTTCAAGGATAAAGTGGTTGAATTGGAAAAGCAAGTACAACTTAATTTGCATTAGTTGGATTAAAATGGTTCTAAAAACTTTCTTTTGACTTCTTCTTTTATCGAGATTCATTCGGTAAAATTGCCTGTTGGTATTTCTAATTTTTGTCTTCTGAAATTCATTTAGGCATTAAGCGTAAACAAATCATTTAGTTTTCACATTAACTCTTGTATGTTCACTAATTCTAACAATCACCTACCTCATCAAATTATGAAACCATATATAAATGCACTTCTTGGTATTTTTCTAATTACTTTATGTTTTTCATGCAAGGATTCAAGTGGGGGAGCTATTCAAAAGACCACTCAGGTGGAGAATGAAATGTCAGAGACCAATCATCCCAACTATGTTTCAGAAATGGAAAAAGCACACCGCAAAAGTGATTTACTTAAGAATGGGATAGTATGTTTCAATTTGGATATGACATTTGGTAAGAATAAGAGCCTAATGAAAATTTTTACTACTCCAAATTCTTCTGCCATTCGAGTTGATAAAAAGGATGGTGCTTCAACGGTTATGGTGAATGGCTCCATTTATTCAGATGCAGACAGTACGCAATGGAATCGAGAAAAATTTGGGGTGTATACCTACCAATATTTTTTTATGGCCCCCTATAAGTTTAGCGATGAAGGGACGATTTGGAAAAAGATGAATGAGGTAGTTATGGAAGGTAAACCCATGGAAAGAGCGATGCTTACCTTTGAAGCTGGAACAGGAGATGCGCCAGATGACTGGTATATTGTCTATGCCGATGAAGACTCTCATTTGGTTCAATATATAGGTTACATTGTAACTGGAGGAGGCACTTCTGTGGAAGAAGCTGAAAAAAATGCACATGCTATAAAATATAGTGATTACGAAACCATTGCTAATATTCCATTTGCTACAAAATGGGAGTTTTTTGACTTTAATCGTGAAAAAGGATTAGGAGATAAAATAGGAGAAGGACATTTAAGAAATATAGAATTGATGGATAATGTCGATCAATTCGAAATCATCAATGATGGCACATATACAAAGATTTCAGAATAAATTGCTGACTAACCTATTTTTGTAAGGCACTTATTTATATACTTATCACATCTTAATTTGCTGCCCAATCAATTTTTCCTATATTGATATTTGAAATTGGGTAGTTTAATTCCTTGCTTAACAACGGAGTTGAATATGGAGCTACCTGAAGTTTCTGTTAATCTATTTTATTCACCTCCTAATTATCTCTGTATTTAGAGTAACCAACTTTTATTATGAAACTAACTTCCTTTGATTGGATTATTATTGTGCTTTTTATGGTGGTAACCTTAGGGATAGCCATCTGGTCAGCTAAAAAATCAGGCAAAAGTGCCAAAGAGTTTTTCCTTTCTGGAAATAATATGCCTTGGTGGATGCTGGGTGTATCTATGGTTGCAACCACATTTTCAGCGGATACTCCCAATTTGGTGACGGATATCGTGAGAGGAGATGGGATTTCAGGGAATTGGGTCTGGTGGGCCTTTTTGTTGACAGGAATGTTGACAGTTTTCATCTATGCCCGACTATGGAGAAGAGCAGGGATTCTGACAGATTTAGAATTCTATGAAATGAGGTATAGTGGCAAGGAGGCTTCCTTTTTGAGGGGCTTTCGAGCGATCTATTTAGGAGTCTTCTTTAATGTGATGATCATGGCGAGTGTCATGTTAGCTGGAATAAAAATAGGTAGTATAATGTTGGGCCTATCCGCAGTTCAAACGGTAGCATTGGTCTCCTTGGTCACTGTTTTTTATTCAGCTGTAGGTGGATTAAGAGGTGTTATTCTTACCGATGTTTTTCAGTTTGTCATCAGTATGGTGGGTATGATCGTAGCCGCTATTTATATTCTTCAAATGCCTGAGATTGGTGGACTAAATGCATTAGTAACCCACGAAGCGGTAGTTGATAAACTGGATTTTGTTCCAGATTTCACAGACATTAATTTAATCATTCCATTATTTATTGTGCCTATTGCAGTGCAATGGTGGAGTACTTGGTATCCTGGTGCGGAGCCTGGGGGTGGTGGATATATCGCACAAAGAATGCTTTCTGCTAAAAGTGAAAAGGATGCGGTGAAAGCAACCCTACTTTTTAATGTGGCACATTACGCTTTACGTCCTTGGCCTTGGTTGCTTATTGCGTTGGCTTCGCTTGTCATATTTCCAGATTTAGAATCGATAGCGACAGCTTTTCCAGGTGTAGATCGGGATATCGTAAAAAATGATTTGGCTTTTCCAGCAATGTTGACCCTTCTACCGTCAGGTTTAGTTGGTCTTATTTTGGCTGCATTGATTGCTGCGCTCATGTCCACGATTAGTACCCACCTGAATTGGGGGTCATCGTATGTGGTAAATGACTTTTACGGAAGATTTATAAATAAGGAAGCCTCTGAAAAGTCTAAAGTGTTTTTGGGAAGATTGAGTACGTTTATACTTATGGTATTGGCCGCGGTATTTGCACTCTATTTACAAAATGCTAAACAAGCCTTTGATCTATTATTGCAAATTGGAGCAGGAACTGGATTGTTATTCATCTTAAGATGGTTTTGGTGGAGAATAAATGCCTTAAGTGAGATCGTGGCAATGGTAGTATCTTTTATCATCGCATTTTATTTTGAGTTTCCAAAATTATTGCAATGGATAAATGGACCAGAATACGTACCTTCTGATATAATGTCTACCACGTTTGGTGCTGGACTTGAATCTTATGAGAAAATGATAATTGGTGTAATTATAACAACAACAGCATGGATGATAGCTGCATATACCACAAAACAGACTAAGATGGAAACGTTAACTGCGTTTTATACCAAGATTCAACCCAAAGGATCAGGGTGGCAAATTGTACAAGATAATTTGAGCACAGAGCAAAAAGATATCATTGCTAAAAATGATGACCCTGGGTTGACTGATCAAATTCTAATGATGCTTATGGGTTGTGGTATGGTTTATTGTGCGCTATTTGGTTTTGGGTGGTTGTTGCTTGGAAGTACTTTTGCTGGTATGGCAGCACTTGTTATCGGTTCTTTGCTAGGATATGGTTTGTTTAAAAAGGCATTTTAATACAGCCAAATGACTGGTGTGATCAATTGAATTGTTATTCTTGGCCGAATGTAATCATACAAGTATGCATACACTCTGACCGAACAAAACAATTGTCGTATTATTTAAATACAGAGCCATCCGTTTGTAAGGATATTCCTGCTACCACTGAATTCAAAGATTTGTGATTAAAATAAGTAGCGTTGTCCGCATTCTTATGTTTAAATTGGATCCCATTTTGAGTATCGTGGATCTCAATTTCAAAAATATCTTCAAATAATTTTTGATTGGCTGATATAGAAATGGTAAAGCCTCTGGAATTAATCTGAAAGCCTAATTTTTTCAATTGTCCAATGACTTTTTCTACAGACGCATGGTCAGGCTGCATTTTTTTAATATTTCTAGCAGTTGGTGTAAAGCTTTCAAGAGGGGAGTCTCCACCTCTTGAAAACAAAAACACCGATGCGTTGATTATTCTATCCTTCTTAGTCATAAACGTATTAGGATTAATGTAATATTTATAATATTCTTTCAACGTAAAATCACCTTTTTGAATCACCCAAGCAATAGCCACAATTGTCAAAACCTTTGCGATGGGCAATTCTCATTTCATTAAATGCAATTTTATTCCCAGGAGACATCAATTTTACCCAAGGACAATTAGCTTTGTGAAACTCTTTAGAATTTCTATTTCCTACAAAGTTAAAACTCATTACTCTAACAAGTTCAGTGTACTTTCCAGTTTCAATAGAATTCACTTTAAAGGTACTCACAATCGGATATTCTCCATTGCTAGTAGGGTTGGCCAATTTATAATTTATGGTAACCTTTGAACTTTCATTAGAATTAAGCGGCATATTTTTAAGTTTTGATAAACTGCCAGTCGTTAATTTTAAATACCGATATCTACTGGTATGTTTATGATGCGTAGCATTTTCTAGTCCAGCGGTGTCTCCTAATCTTCGTAGTATTTTGACATATACTTCAGATCCTGATGCAAAATTGGTCAAGTCAATTTCTAGTGTGCCCGTATTTCCAGTGCCTTGTGGGCCATCAATATGGAAGAAATGACTCATTACTCCTCCTGAAAAGACATTGACAATGTTCAAGTTTTTCCATGCTACATTGTTTTGATTTTTCACCATATTAGAAAAATCAGCAGGGGTTGTGATCGAACTCAGATTCGGGGCTGGATCAGCGGTGCTGTCCAAGATTGCAATCATACAATAATGACCCAAACCAGGAATATTAGCCGCTGTCCAAGTAATGGGAGCCGAAACTCTAAATTCTCCTGGTGTTAAGTTATTCAATGAAGTACTTCCGATTACTGTCCAAGATGAAGGATTGGATAACATACCTGGATCAGTAACATATACCGTTGCTGTACAATTACCAGTAACCGTACTTCGATTTTGGACTCTCAAATAGACAAAATTATCTTGCCCTAATTCAGGATCATCACTTAAATCATCTCTATGTTTCACGGTTAATCCATATGTATCTTCAGGATTGGCAACAATACTATTGGAAACTATAATATCAGGACTTGTGTACAAGCGTGTTGCAACGGTAGGTTCTGTCCCATTATCTTCCACACTATCTCTTATGTATGCATTGAAAGTGGCGCCTAAAAAGTTGACAGCATTATTTGCATTGACCAAACCAAAGCCTGTGGCATCGTCCCAGCCTATTGCTGCAATATCTGGACCTGCACTGTTACTAGACCCTGTGGTAACGTCAACAGCTGTATTTTCTAATATGTTTTTTACAGCATCTGGCGTCAGATTTGGATGTTGTTGTAACAATAAGGCACATACTCCAGCTACTTGCGGTGCAGCAGCTGATGTTCCACTCACAACGACCCATCCATCATCATTGGCTGTATTGTCACCATTTGGGAATGCGGATATGGAGCCGCTATTATCCATTGTGTTTTCGGGCTGTGTTGGTAGCATAATGAGTGCCGCCCTAGGTGTTTCTCCCACTAATCCTGTTATATCAGGAGCATGACGTAGTGGATTTGTAAATACAGCACTGTCATAACTTGATGAATAGTTGGAAGCTCTAAACCCTCCTCCTTGGATGGGATAGGTTCCACCAACAGAGATAATATCAGGATGAGCTACAGCAAGAGAAGATGCTGAATCCGTATGACCATTACCTGCAGCAAAAATTACTACTTTGCCTGCGGCCACTGTACTGGCAACTTCTAGGTAGAGGGCTGTTCTATTCGATGTACCCCAACTACAGGTGATAATATCAGGATTTTGGTTAATATTGGCAAGTTGAAAAGCAGTAACTGGGTTGGATATGGACGGTCCCATTGAAACAAATGAGAGTGTTGCGCCTGGTGCTACGGCCAAAATATTAGCAGCTTCTGCACAACCATGACCATAACTATCGGAAAACATATCTTGACCAGGGGTTGCTCTAAGGTCTCCAATGGTGTAACCTTGATTGATATAGTGTGGGTGAACGGCACTAATTTCAATCTCTACAGTGGTTGTTCCTGGAGGCAAGGCCGTACCTAATGAAATCGTGTTTCCTGAAAAAGAACCTCCAGTAAAGAAGTTAGTACCCGAGTGAGATGGGTCTGTCGTCAACCATACACCATTTACATGACGGAGGTTATCTGTTGCATTTACAGTGGTAGAATTGATGACGTTGACTACTTCAGTATAACGTATTACAAATCCGGTATCCAACATTGAAACTCTTACACCATTTCCTGTTATTCCTGCAGTATTTACAACATTGGACCCTAGGAGTGCAGGAACATTATTGAGCACATTTAAGAAATAAAAATTTGGACTAGGTGTCGGGGGTGTCGCTGATGGGCGATCAAAATATATTATAGGTGTTACAGGTTCTACAAATTCAAGGAAATTTGAAAATCGATCTGGTTGCATTGCTGTGGCAGATTCAAAAAAGGAGGTAGAAGATTCCAATCCTCTACTGGATAAAGAGTCGGGCGTTGTTTTCCTTTGCATTTTTGCGGCAAATGCATCGTCGAATAACTTAGATTCTCCGCTAATTGAAATCAGCGTATTTGATTGACTCTCTATTGTAAATCCAGCACTGGTAAGTTGATTTACAAGTTTATCAATGTGAGAACTAGAAGGTAAGAATGATTTAACTGTTTTTGCGCTCAAAAATTTTGAGTCGTTTACAACAGACATACCATCTTTAGATTTTAGAATGAGATTAGCTTTTACGATATCCATCATTTATTATTTAAGGAGTTATAATCTGATGTAGAAATTTTAGAGATAGTCGATTTCTATTTGTACACAAGTTGGTGAAGTTTTTGAGCTAGGGTAATTTCCTTCTCCAATAGGATTCAATAAAAAAAATATAGAAATGTATCAAATAGAAACGGTCTATATGGACTTTAAAACTGGAACTACATAGATCTTAAAATGTATTCTTTTCAAAGAATGAGAAAAGAAAAATGGATATTGTAACGACTATAAAGTTAACGCATATAATCTGAAAATGAAAGGGCAGTAAACAAAAAAACGTAGATTTACTATCTTTTGAAGTAAATCTACGTCCTTAATTTTTATAAAAAGAGGAATACTTTGGTAGCTGTTCGCTTAACCAACTAAACGGTTATTCTTCTACAATTTTTTCCATTTTACTAATGGCAGCAACATTAAAAACTCCTAATACTCTATCTCCATTTTCTTTGAACACATTGCCTTTAGAATTGGCAACTGGAAGTGCGAAAATACTATTATCACCATTGGTCGTTTGTTCTTGGACAATCTGTAAGAAACGAAATGCTTCATTTGAAATAGAATGGATTTCAGCTCCCACTTTTTCTCCTGGATCAAGATTTCTTGGTAATCCATCATCATCGAGTGCATTAATGGCAAATCTAAGCGGTCTAATGAATGTGGAGCCGTCAATTTCAGTTCCAGCATCAAATGTTGCATCGTATATAATATTTAATTCTTGGGGCCTATTGAGTAATGTATCATTACGAAATCCTTTGACCCAATACGTATCTCCTTTCCCAATTAAGTCCCTCGCATATAATTCAGCAAATAATCCTTCATCCCCTCCAAAAGGTTGATCTTCAAAATAGATACTTATGGAGTCTATTTCTGGAACTCGATTAAGTGTGGTTGTTGATGTAAGAGTTTGACCATCATATTGTATTTCCAATGTAAATGTTTCTCCGACATCACCAATACGTTCACCGCTTGGTGGTGTCCAATTATATGTTCCGTTTGAAGTGTGTACAAATTCAAATGTATTCGTCTCAGTAGATACTACCACTGATGCATCTGTAATCGGATCTGGCAATCTGTTGTCAAAGTAGTCTTGAGAAAAGGATAAAGAAATAGATTGTGTTTCATCTATGGTATTGTTAATCCACGCGTCTACTACAATCTGAGGAGTTTCGAACCCATTGTCTACTTCAATGGTATCTTCACAGGATATGTAAAATACAGTAGATAGAAATAGCAATGGTAGTATATATTTAGATTTAAATTGATTCATTATTCTTATTTAAAAGTGAAGTTATAGGAGATAGATGGAATAAAGTTTCCAATTACAGATAGTCTGATGGCTTCTGTATTTACAGCTTGACTTGCAGCAACCCGTTCTGGATTTTGTCTGAAATAAATAGAAAATGGATTTCTTCTTGAATAAATATTATAAATTCCAAAAACCCATTGACCTTTCCATTTTCTATTCCCAGGTTTAGGATCAATAGTGAGAGATAAGTCTAATCTATGATAATCAGGAATCCTCACATTGTTACGAGCATTATTATCATTATTTGGGATAAAATACCCTTGTTGATAATAACCACTATTGGCAAAAGTTGTTGGTGTTCCAGAATTGTAGACAAAATTTGCACTCAATGTCATTCGATCTGTCAATTCATAAAAAGTAGTCAGACTGAGATTATGTGTTTGATCAAACCTAGATGGGTACCATTCATTGTTATTCACCCCTTCTACCAATCGTTCACTTCTTGCCAGTGTATAACTTAACCAACCTGAGAATCTACCTTCGGTCTTCTTGACCATTAATTCAGCACCGTACGCTCGTCCTTGTCCTTCCAGAATTTGCCCCTCTACAAACTCATTCAATATTAAATCTGCACCATCAATATAGTCGATGAGATTATCCATCGTCTTATAGTACAGTTCTCCAGAAAACTCATACTTGTTTTCTTTAAAGTTTCTAAAATATCCAACAGCTACTTGATCCGCCATTGCCGGTTTTATATTATTGGTTGCAGGAGTCCAGATATCCACTGGAGTCGAAGCTGTAGTATTCGATAATAGATGAATATATTGAGCTGTTCGATTATAACTGGCTTTAAAAGAACTACTTTTATCTAGATCGACTTTTAATGAAAATCGAGGCTCAAAATTTAAGAAGTCTTCTATAATTTCTCCACTCTCTGCCACAGTGATATCGGTTAGGGGTTTCATTTCACCCAGTGGGGCATCACCAAAACTATATACATTTCTGCCTCCTAAATATGCAAAATGAGAAAGTCTTACACCATAATTCATTTGTAGTTTATCAAATAGTGTTATTTAATTTTCTACAAACACATTTGACTCTAATGAGTATTGTTCTGATGTACTAATATCGGTTACCAGATCATTACTTACAGAAATGGCGTTGGCAGGTTCAAATATGTAGTAGATCGACTGCCCACCAAAACGAAGTATATTTTGTGGTCGAATAAAATAAGAGAACTCAGGTTTTATGCTGTAGTTTTTAATATTTGCACTCCAATCGAAGGAGTCTTCATTGGTGTCTCCAAAATTAATCTGATAATCATAATTACTGTAATAAGTAGTCAGATTGGCAAATAATTTATCACTAAACAGGTGATTCCATCGAAATGTACCTGTTTGGTTTCCCCAATTAAATCCAGCGGCTGATCCAAATCCAAAATTATCTCGGCCAAAATATCCTGACAAGAATATCTGATCCTTATCGCTAAATTTATAATTTGTTTTTAATGTCAGGTCGTAAAAATTAAGTACAGTCTCTCCTGCATCGTCGTCCAAGAATGGTTTGGCTAATACATCGATGTAGGATCTCCTTCCAGCAATGACAAAAGAAGACTTATCTTTAATAAGAGGAGCTTCTACGGATAAACGGCTAAAAATAGTTCCTATTCCACCATTCACCTCTAGATTTTTATTGTTCCCTTCTTTCATTCTCACATCAAGAATGGAGGATAATCGTCCTCCAAATCGAGAAGGAATACCTCCTTTGTATAATTTTACATCTTTCACTGCATCTGGATTAAATACAGAGAAGAATCCAAATAAGTGAGAAGAGTTGTAAACTGGGGCCTCATCCAGAAGTACTAAATTCTGGTCAATACTACCACCTCGGACATTAAATCCTGCAGCACCTTCACCGACTGAAGTAACACCCGGAAGTAATTGAATGCCTCTTAGAATTTCAGTTTCTCCTAAAAGTGTAGGTAGTTTTTGTAGGGTTTTGATGTCTAATTTATTGACACTCATTTGGAGACTCTTCACATTTCTGTCTACTTCCTCTGCAACGACAATGACTTCATCTAATGTATTGGCATCTGAAACTAATTCTAAGTTAATGGTTCTATTCTGGTCCAGTCGAATAGATTGGATGTTGTCTTTGTAACCAAGATATGTACCATTTAATGTGTACGTTCCTTCTTCAACGGTAATGGAATAAAAACCATATTCATTTGTAACTGTACTTGCTCCATTTTCAGATAAAAAAATAAAGGCACCTATCAATGTCTCTCCATTTTCACTGTCTCTCACGTAGCCTGAAATAGTATATTCCTGAGCGGTGAGAAAGGAGAATGAAACAAGAAACAAAGCCAGTGTAATTGTAATTTTTAAGCTTTTCAATTTCTATTAGTTTTGTGTAATTATATGTAGTAAACGGTTGAATTTTGAAAAGGATAACAAAAAGTGCCATTTTTTATAAAATAAATTTCTACCCTTTTTTTAATCGATGAAATCGATGTCTTTGACCAAAAAAATATGCTGCTACCTGATTTTTAGTAAAAAGGTTGCCTTCGTTTAGAATCAATTTATTAGTAGGTAGTAATCCTGACGAATTGACCATCTCTTTGTCATTCTCTACAACATTTAAGAGGACTATTCATTTTAGCTATAATCAAATCGTATTTTTGTTTTATGAAAACGTGCCTACTTTGTTTATTATCGGTTTATTCGATCATCTGTTTCAGTCAAGATGTTGCAAAACTAAATGTATTTGAAGCGAAAATGGATGAATTCCTAGCCCAATATGTTGTCGATGGATTTGTAGATTATGAGCAAATAAAAATATCTTCAGAGAACTTAACTAAGCTGGTGACAAGTATAGCAGAGATGGATAATAGTAATTTTAACGATGCTCAAAAGATTGCTTTTTATATCAATTCATATAATTTACTGGTAATTGATCAGATTGTTTCCCATTACCCTTCCTCCTCTGTTAAAGATATTCCAGGTTTTTTTGATCGAATTAAATATCGGATCGCTAGCAAAGAAATGACCTTGAATACGCTTGAAAAGGAGCTCCTATTAAAAGCATACAAAGATAGTCGATTTCATTTTGTTCTGGTTTGTGGAGCAAAAGATTGCCCTAAATTATGGGACAAATCGTATAAGGCTGACATCATAGAGGAGCAGTTGGAAAACCGAAGCCGAGAGGTGTTGAATGATCCAATTTTCTTGAAGGAAACTGACCGAGGAATAGGATTGTCTGAGATATTCAAGTGGAATCGATTTGAATTTGATGGAAAAAAAGGAGCGATCCGGTTTATAAATGGTTTTCGAAATGAACAAATAAATCTTGACAGTGACACCTACTATTACGACTACGACTGGACGTTGAATGATGTTCGATTTGCCAATAATGGTGATTCAGCAACAGGCAATAATTCGTATAGATACGTAACATCTGCTTCTATTCCTAAAGGAGGAATAGAAGTGAAATTGTTTAATAATTTGTATTCACAAGTGGAAGGTCAGGGGAATGTTTCTGATTTACGGTCAACTTATTTTACGTCTAGTTTGAGTTTTTTATATGGCACCTCAAATCGATTCAACATTGGTTTTGCGGCCCGATATAGAAGGGTTTTTAATGCTTCTCTTCCTTCATCTCCTTTCAATATTTTTGAATCTCTAAGTGCACCAGATGGAAGACAAAGGATTTCGGCCTTTGGGCCACAAATTCGATGGGCTCCAATAGAAGCATGGTCCAATTTTTCAATTCAAAGTCAATTTACGTTCCCGCTGGGTAGTCAACTATCAGGTAGTGAAAATAGTCCATTCTTGGATTGGGCAGGGCCCGTTTTTTGGACTCAATTTTTCAATGATAAATCTATCGGTGATAAATTTTCACTTTTCACAGAAATTGATTTGTTGATAGAAGAGATCGGAGGGGCAGGGAAGGCCAATAGAGTATCTACCCCTATGACAGTTATTCTCAGTTACTTTCCGATTAAAAATGTGACACTTTATGGTCTTGCTGGTTATTCTCCATATCTAGCCAGTCCGTACGATTATTTCACACAATTTGGACTAGGTGCAAAATTTCAATTGTCCCCCAATTTTGAAATCGAGTTTTTAGCAACCGATTTTTCGAACAAGTATTTAAATTCTATTAATGGAAGCGCTGCAACGTATAATTTTGGATTGAGGTATTCAAGGTGAAATTGATTCTCAAAGATGCTTTATATAATTTCTTTCGATCTATCAATTCTTTAGCGTATTCAACGTTTTGGTTGCAAGGGCAATACTCTACTTGGATTTAACAACCATTTAACCAATATTTTAGTTACTAAAATAAAGAATGCCAAGTCTCATTAGTACATTCGCAAATCAAATAATTAAAATATGTTGAAATCAATTTATATTCTTTTGTTTACAGGAATGACTTTCGTCGGATTTTCTCAAACGATGACGTCAGTTGCAGACAATGACCCTGCTGCCAAAAAGATTTTAGACAAACTGAAAGCAGAATATGACACCTACACTTCCATGGAGGTTGATTTTGAATTAGTGCTCGAGCTCCCACAGCAGGAAACAGAAGTACAGAATGGTAAAGTAATTCAACAAGGTGATAACTACAAATTGGATTTGGATGATAGAGCGATTTATTCGAATGGATCGTACGTCTGGTTGCATGTGAAAAGAAATAATGAGGTTCAGATCAATGATGCAGATATGGATGAAGATGATACCAATATGATGTCGCCAAAGGATATGTTGCAGCTGTATGAATCAGGAGAGTATTTATATGCCATAACAGCGGAACCCTTATTAGATGGTAAAAAAGTGACACAAATAGAGTTCAAGCCGTTAGATAGAGACAGTGAATTCTCAAAAATGGCCCTTTATGTGGATAAAAAGACTAAAAAAATGGCCCAAATGAAGGTCTTTTCTAAGGACGGGGGCAGATATACACTGAAAATTAGCGATATTACACCCAATAAGAAATATCCCTTGTCCATATTTGCTTTTGATGCAAGTAAATTTCCAGGGATTCACATTGAAGATCTGAGGATTGATTAGTAGAACCATTAATCTCTCAGTTTACCAACCGTAGCGATTCTTAAGTTAATTAGGAATCGCTTTTTATATAGTACAACGAAAGTGTTTATTCTAAGTTGAAATTGGGAATGCTCAAAAATTGGTTCTCTCCATATTGGCTCTACAGCGAATCCAACCTTTTTAATTCATGACTAAAATCTCTCGGATTTTGGAGGGGATGGAATGGATTCTTCCAAAATTGAAATTCAAAGACACCAATGTCAAAACCTCAATTCTCGATGTCACATGGTTTAAGTTATTTAATAACGATACAAAATGGATTACGTTTTCAGAATGTAGTCTTTGATTTTCGCTTTTATAGCTTTAATATATATCTTAGCTTATCAATAAAATGAGTTCTTTTAAAAATTAAAATCCAAAAAATGGGTAATACAAAATACGATATAGATCGGTACGACTATTCATTAGAGTTACAGCCTACTGATGAGGGAATTAGAAGCAAAACTTTTGCTACGTTATCTCTATTTTCTGATGGTAAAAATGTAGCTGATATTAATATTTTAAATCCAGGAGAGAAACCAGGTAGAAAATATTTTGCAGGACATCAACTGAATATTGATATTATCTATGAAAAATTAGCTCCTACATTAGATATGCTAAGGCATGAGAAACCACTTAGACTTTTAGTTTGGCACAGTGGAACACATGACGACCCAACACATATTGAAGCGAGATTAGATAAAGGGGATTTAGAACAAGTTGGACAAAATAATTAAGAAGATAGTTACATTAATCTTCTAAGAAAACCGAAGCCAAATCATTTGATTTGGCTTTTTTAATATTGGACATATGAAAATACTAGTAGTAGGTGGAAATGGAACGATTGGACGAAAAGTAGTGAATCACTTGAAAAATAAACACGATGTATTTATAGCTGGAAGGTCTAAAGGCGATTATGTAGTAGATATTTCAGATTCCACTTCAATTTCTACCATGTTTGAAAATATTGGAAAAGTAGACGCAATTGTGAATATTGCTGGAGATGCCAAATGGGATACATTTGATAATTTAACCGAAGAAGACTATTACATTGGTGTGAAAAGTAAGCTGATGGGGCAGGTAAATTTAGTGAGGATAGGTCAACATTTTTTAACGGATAATGGGTCAATTACTTTATCAACAGGAATTTTAGCAGATCATCCAGTACGTATGACAGCAAGTGCAGCCATGGTGAATGGAGGGATACATAGTTTTGTGAAAGCTGTAGCCTTAGAATTAAAAAGAGGCATCCGATTGAATGTCGTTTCTTCAGGATTAGTTGAGGATGCAGTAGAAAAGTACCAAGACTATTTTCCGGGGCATAATGCAATCCCAATGAACAAGGTAATTAATGGCTACGTGAAAAGTATCGAAGGTGCTGAAAGCGGAAAAGTGATACGGATTTACGATTAGAGGCAGTATACCTTTAGAAAAAGATGTCTAAGGCTTCTCTAAATGTATTGGAATGGGCATCAACAATATCAGAAATTTTTGGGCTGTATCCTCCTCCCATACTCACAGCAACAGGTATGTTATTTTTCTTGCATTGATTAAAAACATATCGATCCCTCTTTTTACAACCTTCTTTTGTTACGGATAATCTTCCTAGTTTATCACTTTCTATGATATCAACTCCAGATAAGTAAAAAATAAAATCGGGTTGAACTTCATCAATGAGTTTTGGTAAATTTTCTTCTAGTTGTTTTAAGAAAAACTCATCTTCCGTTTTATCAGGCAAACCGATATCTAAATCAGATTTTTCTTTTCGAGTAGGGTAGTTGCGCTCACCATGCATACTGAATGTAAAGACGCGCTCTTCATTTTCAAATATTTTAGCTGTTCCATTTCCTTGATGTACATCCAAGTCAACCACTAAAATCTTGTTAAATGTACCATTCTGCAAAAGTATATTACTACTAATTGCGATATCATTGTATATGCAAAATCCTTCTCCTCGGTCCGAAAAACTGTGATGTGTACCACCAGCTATATTCATTGAACAACCATATTTTTTAGCATAATGCGCACATTCCAATGTTCCATGAGCGATGAATTTCCCTCTTTCAATCAACGTTTTTTTCACTGGGAATCCAATATTTCGTACCTCCTTTCTATCTAGTGTTAGGGTTTCCAACTTATCTATGTAATCTTTACTATGCGTCAACAACAGTTGGTCTAAGTTCAGTTGCTGGGGATGAAAGAAATTCTCCTGAGTAACTGCACCTTCGTACATCAATTGTTCTGGGATCAGTTCGTATTTAATCATTGGAAAGCGATGGCCGTCCGGAAGTTCATATTTATAAATTGGAGAATATGCAATTTTTAACATCTATCTGACTACTGTAACATCGCCGTAAATATATACGGTCTTTTCATTTTGACCTACTGCCAATTGATACACATACACACCAGGTGGGATTTCGTTTCCATTGAAGGTCCCATTCCATCCTATGGTTTCAATATCTTGACCCATACCATTGTAAACAAGATTTCCCCATCGATCAAATATTCTAAGACTTTGAGGTACTCCAGTGGCACCTTGTGTTATCGTCAATGTAAAATTATCATTCATATTATCCCCATTGGGGCTAAATACACTAGGAAAGATAAAATCAGGGGTGTCGTCGATTATTACGATTTCCACACTTAAATCAACAAAACAAGAATCTCCGAAGAATACTGTAGCGGTGTACGTAGTCGTAACATCAGGATCAGCCATTGGGTTTAAACAATCCGAACAACTTAATCCTTCAGTAGGGGACCAGATAATGGAGTCCACCAATCCTCCCGTTATCTCCAGCTGATTTTGACTTAGACTAACTTCAAAATTTTCACCTCCACCAGGAAGAATTTCATAGTCTAGAATAGTCAAACAGCCATTATCATCTGTGATGCTTATCTCCCCCGTACCGCTAGGCAATTCGATTTCATAAGGAAGGTCAAATACGATGGCGTTATTTCCATTGTATAATAAATTGTAAGGGGCTGTTCCGTTTGAAGATTCAAGGACAACTTTCCCAGAACTGTTTTCATCACATCCACCATCGATTTCAGTGGCTTCAATTCCAAGTTCTCCAAAGATCAATTCTACATTCACTATGGTATCACATTCTTCAGGTGTAGCTGCAAACAATTCAGATACTCCTGTTGGATTAGTGCTGTCAAACAAAGTAGAACCTATGGTAATAGAGAAATCAGTATCACAGGTTGAAATAACAAGCATCGAGTCGATCATGTCTGCTGTGAAACTTAGATTGATATCAACAATACTATCACAGCCATTGGTAGCTTGACTTTCTAATACTTCACTTCCTATCGGGTTATTTATATCATACAAAGTGCCATTGATTGTAATCGAGAAATTGCTACAATAATCCCCAATAAATGAGGAGGACGCAGAACTTTCAATATCTATTCCAATCGTAAGTATACTGTCACATCCCATTATATTTTGTCCAGAAAAGGTTTGTATTCCCATTTCTTTTCCTTCATAAAAAGATTCGCCGTTTATGATCGTTGTATCACCAGCACAAATTGTTTCTGTGTACGTACCTACTGATGTATCAAAAAAGTTAATATTGATACCAACTAAACTGTCACAACCATTTATGCTACCGTTTGGAATAGTAAATGAATCTGTAGTGTTGGTCATAGTATATAGCACCCCATTTACTGTTGTAGAGTCACCAATACATAAATTTTCAGCGTATGTGCCCTCAGCTACAGCTTGAAAAATTAAATCTACAGTAATAATACTATCGCACCCTGATTGACTTCCTCCTTCAATAGTAGTTACTCCAGATGGCATGGCTTGGGTGTAGATATCATCGCCTACCATGACTTCGGAATCCAAACAAAATGAGCCAGTAAAAGTACTGGTTGACCCTTGTAGTGTATTGAATTGAACACTTGATCCATCTAGGAAAATGCAATCGGGATTATCTATGGCAATACTGTCCAATACAAATGTATATTCTTCACCGGGTTGCAATTGGTTTGTACTCAAATTTCCAGGTCCAATGCAAAAAGTAATTTCTGTATCTGGCATCAAATCCCCAATGTTTTGAGTTCGATTGTCTACTTCACCTCCATCACTTTCGATATGATAATAAAGTTGAATGGACTGACCTCCAGAATTGGCAACATTAAAAGAGACTGTTGTACAATCATCATTGCATAGCTCCGTTTGGGTTATAGTTAAGATGGAAGCGGGTGCAATATTTCTTACAATGGTAATGATGGCCGTGTCAAATGGGCACTCTATTCCATCTCCGACAATGTATAAATAGTCAATACTTCCGACTTCATTGGTAAAATCAATTTCTCCCGAAGGCAATGCCATATTGTTTATATAATACGTGCCCCCTTCATCTCCGTTGATGTAATCATCCAATGAAATAGAAGTATCTCCACATAAGTTTATTTCGTTTTCATCTCCTGCATTTGCTGCGTCAGAAACAGTTATAGTCAACGCGGCACTATCTGAAGGGCATTGTCCTATTCCATCCAAAACATGATAAATTATATATACGCCATCATCCACATTTTCTGTATCAAAAGTAGATCCTGATAATCCTCCGGAACTGGTAGATTCAGTAAAAGTGCCAAGGCTTGAATTATTGGAGAGGAGGGTTTCTAAATCAAGCGTATTCCCAGCACAAATGACTATAGAATTATCTTCCCCTGCATTGACCGACCCTTCAACAATGACAGTAAATAGAGATGTATCTGTGCCACATGAAGATCCTGGTGCGCCTACGATATAGCTATAAATTGTTATCCCAGATACAGAAGCATCAAAACTGGCATTTAACGGATCGAATGTGGCCACCATAGTCAACTCATCTAAAAATACTCCACTCATATCTGGGTTACCTAATAGTTCAAAGATGTTGACTCCTGAAGTGTCTGAACACAACGTAATACTCGCATCTTGCCCCGCATTGGGAGTTCCAATAACATTAACAGTCAAGATACTTTGCGTGTCCACACAGATGCTATCTAAGATCTGATATTCATACAAATACGTTCCAATAGGTAAAGAGGAGAAGTTGACTTGAGTACTATCTGAGAGTATTCCAGTATTATTTATGTCTAGCCATGTTCCTATTGTATCTGGTAGACTACCCCCTAGAGCATCATTGATGTCTATTAGAGTAGGATCACCTTCACAAATAACAATAGCAGTATCCAATCCAGGATTAGCAGGATTATTTACTTGAATAAATATGGGAATTTGTACCTCACACCCTCCAGTATTGTCATAGATAAATAGAATACTATCTGTGGTGATCGTATCTCCTACATTTATAATTAAACCATTTCCTCCTGTTGTATCAAAATATGCTTCATTTCCAGAAAGGTCAAAACCTATAATGGGTTCAACGATATAGAGATCACAAACTATCGTATCTGTATTATTTTCGATTACCGGCCCAGGAGTGATTGTAATATCTATAGTCGGTTGGTTTCCGCCACAGTTTGAATCAAATAAGTACAAAATCACCGAGGTAGAAATTATTGTACCTTCATTCACAATATTGCCACCTCCATCTATTTCCGTATAATAATTGACATTGTCCACATTCGTTCCAGTAATTTCGGGCAACGCATATACTCCGCAAGTAATGACATCATCAGGATCATCGATTATTGCTTCTTCTTCAATGGTCACATCAAACATGTATTCGGCATCACATCCTTCGATTCCTGCATAGACAAATAATGAAATAGAGGAAGTAATTTCATCGCCCGGATTATACAAGGTACCCATTCCTCCCGTCTCAGTATAATATGCGGCATTTGAAGGTACACTATTCCCAGTAATATTTGGCAAGATCACAGATCCACATTCCGATAAATCTGAAGGGACATCAAGATCAGGTTGCAAACTATAATTGATAGTAACTACATCTCCTAAATCTGTCATGTCTGGGCAATCTCCATCTGAAGTAACCACTGAGATCACAAATGTCATCGATTCAATTATTGGAAACGAAATTGTGGCGGTACCTATATCTGTGCCAGTGATTGTAGAGGAAGCACCTGAGATCGCATTCCAAACAATTTCATAGTCATAACTTAAATTGGGATCCTCAAAAATTATAGTTAATGTAATCTCTTCACCTACCACTCCGTCATCGTCACATATGGTGCATTCTGTGCTTGGACCATTGTTAGGATCATTGCAAAAGAAAGTGACAAAACCTGCATTTCCATTGTCAATTACAATCAAATCAAATTCAATAATTTCAGAATTACATGGGCTTCCAATTACCTGAGCATAAATTGTTTCTCCTGAAGTTATATAGGGATCTGGAAGGGGCATTGTTCCGGCAGCATCACTATAATAGTTCACTTGAAGTCCAGAACCATTATTAATAATGGAATTAAGATCAGAAAGGATAAAAATACCTGTGCCATCTCCTAAGTCGCATTCTTCTTGATCTCCTGGATTGACAATATCTGGTGCATTATTAAAACTTAGAGCAATAGTAGATCCGTTTATTGTACCTGCACATCCCGTAGCGTCAGTTATCATATCTAAACCCAATGAACCAGAGAATCCTCCAGCAATAGCAGGAACATCAACAGTGAAAGTGGATTCATCAACTAATGGACCTCCATTGTCAAAACAGATGGTTATTTTTTGCTCAACTGGAAAACCAACAAATGGCAAAGAAATATTATTAAAAGGAAAAGGAAGACCAGTAATTGTTAAGTCCAAGTCATAAGGGGATTCACCTCCTGTAATGACAACACTAATTTCGGCACATTCTCCTGGACATAGATCAGCATTGCCTTGCAATTCAGCCGTTATGCACGCTATATCAAATTCATATTCGTTGGTTATTTGTTCTGAGCAGCAGTCGGTATTAAATTGTGTGGAATTGAGTACACCAACAACGTATTGAGTGGTGTTACAATCTGCATCAGTAAAACTGTGATTAAATGGATCGGTGATAGCACTATATGAAAATTGAGGAATCGCTCCCAGGTTTGGGCCACTATTGCATAAATTATTAGCATAAGTTAGATCTGAGAATACATGCATTCCGTTCGATCCTATGTTCATACATACATCTACAAAATTTGGATCTAAAATGTCATACACTAGGACATCATTGCATCCACAAGTAAGTCCGATCGAATTTGTACGTGTACTTCCTCCACCAGTACCACCACCACAATTGGAAAATGCACCTACATTTCTATCACAAGAGTTTTTAAGAACATATACACATTCTGAAACACCACACATAGATGATACATCATAAATGGTTGTACCAAATGAACTAGTTTGCACGATGACAGCACTATTTGGAGGAATATAGTCTCCTGGACCTACCGCTATTAAAGAGGCACATCCAGATAAAAGAGAAAGATCACCTTCTGACCATC
The DNA here is from genome assembly GCA_029212405.1 of Saprospiraceae bacterium. Classification (GTDB taxonomy): domain Bacteria; phylum Bacteroidota; class Bacteroidia; order Chitinophagales; family Saprospiraceae; genus CAJXUU01. The sequence goes on along the minus strand of JARGNR010000041.1, from coordinate 16,285 downwards.
CACATACTCCTCCTACATTGATATTTCCATTTCCAGCAGAGCCGAATGTATTATTAACATCAAACGTTATGGATAAGTCGTCTACCGCAAAACCTGAGCCTGATCCAATTACCATAAACTCATTTAGTGATTCATCTCCAGGGCCACATGCATCAAGATAAATAACTTCTATTGTTGGACAACCTCCAGGATCACAAGGATCAGCAGAATCTATATTGGAAGAGCCTAGTAAAGTACCAGTTGTCAGCGGGTCAAAACCAGCAATAGTGCTGGAATACCAATCAATTGTACCTGATGGTAAGTTTGGATCATTTACTTCAAATAATGCAGACATGGCTCCACACATATCGATGGAGGCGTCAGTAGATCCATTGACAGTTGTATTTGATGGAAGATCAGGGCATTGAGATGACAATATACTCGTGCATAATACAAGTAATAGAAGTGTTGTGAAAGTTCTTCCCATTCTTAGGTTGTTAGGTGGGCAAAAATAGCCTTTTCAATTTTAAGTTTTAGGTATATGCATAAATTAATCGTTATCATTTTTAATAAATAGAGCAACCTAAATTAAAATCTGCTGTCTATTAGTAGTGAAAACCTAGAAATACGTAAGAATGTAGTATTAGCGTTTTTAGATGGGGCAGGAAAATCAATAGATAATCTGTCTCATCTTTTCATTTTTCAACTGTATATTTGGGCAAACATTACATTTTCATGCAGACATATGCAGAAGTTTTAAGTTACGCTATTCCTTTTTTTATTGTATTGCTATGTATAGAATACAGCTTCTCGAAATGGATGAAATTAGAAGTGATTCGCAGTTTTGATACCATTTCAAGTTTAAGTTCTGGAATATCAAATACGATAAAAGATGTATTGGAATTAGCCGTTGTGATTGTGAGTTATTCCTGGATGGTGGGACACCTTGCCCTCTTTTCTATCGAGTCATCAACACTCGTGTATGTGCTGTGTTTTATAGGATTAGACTTTGCTGGTTATTGGGGACATCGCTTCGAACATGAGATCAATATTTTATGGAATAGGCATATTATTCACCACTCCAGTGAAGAGTTTAACTTAGCTTGTGCGCTTAGACAAAATGTATCAGCGATATTTAGTATTTTTTTCTTTTTATATATACCGCTGGCAGTTCTTGGTATACCCGCAAAAGTGATTGCTGTTGTAGCCCCACTTCATTTGTTTGCCCAATTTTGGTACCATACAAGGCTTATTGGCAAAATGGGAATATTGGAACACATAATTGTTACGCCTTCTCATCACAGAGTTCATCACGCAATTAATGACTTATATTTAGATAAGAATTTTAGTCAGATTTTTATCATTTGGGACAAGCTATTTGGTACCTTTCAGGAAGAGTTGGAAGAGGAAGCACCGGTCTATGGTGTCAAAAAACAAGTGAACACGTGGAATCCGATTTTGATTAATTTTCAGCATCTATGGGGTATTTTAAAGGATGCATGGTATACGAGATCAATAAAAGATAAATTCAAAGTCTTTTTTATGCCTACAGGCTGGAGGCCAGCGGACCGTGAGAAAGAAGCTCCCATAGTTTACATCAAAGACCCTAGTACACAAATTAAATATACAACGGACGGACCACTAAAGATGCACATTTGGATGTGGTTTCAATTGATCCTTCATATTGTATTGATGTTGTACATGTTCCAAATAATGCCAGATTATTCTTTCGAGATTGTCTTGCTCTATGGCATATTTCTGTTCTTAAGTATTTTTGCATATACTAGTTTAATGGACTTTTCTAACTTGGCAATCCCATTTGAGGTAGTAAAATTGATTATAGGATTTGCACTGATTTATTCCTTGGGAAGTTGGTATGATATTGATACCTCGATCCCTTTTGGAACGGTATTGATATCTATCTATTTGATTGTATCTCTTGTATTGACTGTTTATTTTAAAACATTGAAGAACACAACTATGATCTCAACGGCGAGTTGATTTTAATTTAGGGATATTCAGTAATACCGAAAATCCCCATTTTCATTAGGACTAGAGGCCTTGTTTTCAACCATAACAGTATGGTATTCCATATTTTATTTTCAACCATTACATTGTTTTCGCTCAAACACTTTTGTGTTTTTAACAGAAAATGAAACTTCAAAATACTAATCTGGATAAGGCCAAATTTTAGGCTGGTTGGATCCAAAGAGAATTCACTTTTAAGATTAACTAACTCCTGAATCACCCTAATTTAAATAATGTTTGGAAGTTATAAAGAACAAATACGTACTAGCTTAAGAAACTTATCAATACACCTGCGGCGACTGCTGAACCAATTACCCCTGAAATATTACTACTCATAGCATACTGAAGCAAATGGTTTTTTGGATCGACCTTCAGTGCAAGTTCATTGGCAACTCTAGAAGCCATCGGGACCGCACTCAACCCAGTAGCGCCAATAAGAGGGTTGATTTTTTTCTTGTTAAATAAATTATACAATTTGACGGCAAATATTCCACCTAAAATTGATATGGCAAAAGCGATGAAACCTCCAACTACAATAAACAATGTATCAGAATTCAAAAATGATTTTGCAGTCATTGTCCCTCCAACAGTCAATCCAAGAAATATAGTAGCCGTATTCATAATCGTTTCACTTGCGGCTGAAAATAGACGGTGTGTATCTGGTCCGATTTCTTTGATCAAATTACCAAACAATAACATGCCAACGAGTGGAACTGAAGAAGGAACCAATAATGCGACCAACGTGGCTAAGACGATTGGAAATATAATCTTTAATGTTTTGAGATCTTTAATTTTCCGAGAACTAGGAAATTTTCGATCTTGTTCTTTCATATTAATTGCCAATTCTTTCTTTGATACAGAAAGCTTTACAACAAATGGAATAATCACGGGTACTAAGGCCATATAGGAGTAGGCAGCAATAGCAATCGGTCCCAATAAGTGAGGCGCTAATTTAATAGCGGTATAAATCGCAGTAGGTCCATCAGCACCTCCAATAATACCCAATGATGCTGCTTCTTTCATATCATAGCCCATGAATACAGCTGTAATTAATACGGTAAATATGCCTATTTGAGCGGCTGCACCAAAAAATGCCAATCGGAGATTTCTCAGCATTGGACCGAAATCTGTCATTGCACCGACTCCCAGAAAAATGAGAGGAGGGAGTAAACCCGTTTTAATCAGTGCATAGTACAACATATTCATTATACCATAGTCCTTGGCAATTTCAATGATGGTTAGATGGCTAATTTCAGGTACGTCAACATCTGAAATCACTGCCATGTTACCCCCGGGGAAATTCGCCAATAAAATTCCAAAAGCAATGGGGACGAGTAGTAGAGGTTCGTATTTCTTTTTGATGCCCAAATACAATAGAAAGAATGCTAGTAAGATCATGACAATGGTCAAAGGCTCACTAACCAGCTCCCCAAAAGCTGTCATTTCGTACAATCGATTTAAAACCTCCATATTTAAACGATCTTAAATATTTGGTCGTCTTCTTCGATTTCATCTCCATGATTCACCATTATTTCCGCAATAGTACCACTGGTGTCAGCAGTAATTGCGTTGATTACTTTCATGGCTTCAATGTAGGCAACTGTTTCACCTTCCTTAATTTGATCTCCAACTTTTTTAGCTTTTTCAGAGGTTTCTTTGGTGAGGTAAAATTTGCCCTCAAGTGGAGAAAGAATATACTTTGCTACACCATTAGAAGCAGCAGGAGTATTCAGTTGCTCTATAGGTGGTGCCTGAACTTTTACGTTGTCTTGTGCCGTTTCTGTAGGATACGAGATTTGGATATTATACTTATCTCCATTTACATTCAATGTCAATTCCTTCGGCATAGTGTTTACCGATGAACCGTTTTGATTCGATTCAGCGGCTGGAGCAGGTTGGTTTTTAGCTTCTCTTCTTTTTGCAAGATCACTTTCAAATTTCTTTTTCGCATCCCCAGACTTGAAAGCCTCATATTGAGCAGGGTGCATGGCATACTCCAAGAGTTCTTCATCATCTTGACCATAGTCCCAACCTTTCTCATCCATTTTTTTGCGATAAACATCCAACTCATCAGGATATAAATCTTGTGGATTACCAGTATAAAACTCTCGGTTTTGGTCAGCAGCCATTTGCTTGATTTCAGGGTCAAGCTCACCGAGCAATTGACCAGATTTACCTAAGATCATTCCCCAGGTATTTTCATCAATCATCGCAAACCGTTTCTTGTCTTTGTACATATTGATGACATTCATCAAAGAAACATTCTTCACATACTGACTGAATGGAGTCACTAATGGTGGATATCCCAATTTCGGCCAAACGTACTTTACTTCTTCAAAAAGCTTGAGTAACAGCTCTTCTTGATCGACATTCGGTCTATTATTTTTTGTCAACCATTTATTCAATGATTTAACATTATTCTCTAAATCTGCCATTAATGAGCCCATCATACCTCCTGGTAAACCTGGGCCTATTAATAGAGAATTCATATATCTATTTCTAGGATTAATATACTCACCTAGGAAATCATCAATAAAGGATTGCGTGAGAGAACGTACTTGCATATATGCATTGACATTGATGTCAGGAAGGCTAAAGCCAGCATCTTTTAACATCTCATGTACGGTTAATAAATCTGCATGTCCGGTACCCCAAGACAAAGGTTCCATTCCAACATCAATAATATCTGCTCCATTTCTAGCCGCCTCCAATGAGGTGGCTACTGAAAATCCTGGAGTAGAATGACCGTGATACTGAATAATAATACTTGGATGTCTCTCTCGTATTCCTTTAATTATTTTACCTATAGAGGCAGGCCGACCAATTCCAGCCATATCTTTTATACAGATTTCTTCTGCACCAAGGTCAATGAAAGAGTCAGCTAGTTTTATGTAATATTCAACAGTATGAATAGGGGAGTGGGTTACACTTAATGCACCTTGAGCAATCATTCCTCCTTCCTTCGCATATTGAAAAGATAGAGCTAGATTTTGAGGATTATTGAGTCCGTCAAACGATCTGGAAATATCCGTTCCTTGAAGTTTTTTCACTTTGAACATTAATTTCCTCACATCCTTAGGCACTGGACTCATTCGGATTCCATTTAATCCTCTTTCTAGCATTTGAGTCTGAATGCCTGCATCATTAAATGCTTGCGTCCATTTACGAACGGATATATTAGGATTTTCTCCAAATAGTAAGTTGACTTGTTCAAATCCTCCACCATTGGTTTCTACACGTGCAAAACACCCCATGTCCACAATGGGTTGAGCCACTTTAGTCAACATATCAACAGTAGGTACATATTTTCCCGCTGCTTGCCACATGTCTCTATAAACAAGTGCTAATTTTATCTCTTTCATTTGTTGTTAGGTTGTCATCTCTGCTCAGTCAACAGGATGATTTGTTAATCTTTTACGCTCTACTCTTCCCCAAAAAGTGCAAAGCATGTGCCGTAATCTCTCTAATAAGAGTTACTTGAGTTTTTTTATTGAATCAATCTTACCTTTTCCTTTTGTTATGTGATCTACCACAGCAGTGATAACTGCAATCTCTTTGGTAGAGACTAAAGGCTTAATAAGTTTAGACTCTTTCACAGGATCAGGAGCGTATTTGTTCACTAAGGTAATCAGTACATGACCACTAATCACTACTATTGATAATACTGCAAAAACAGTAATCATCCCTATACCTAATAATAAAAACGCATTTGATACTGTAGATTCCATATAATATTCATCTAGACTGCGAAAGTATAAAATTATATTTCAATTGCAAGATACGAATTGAGTTTTCACAGCCTACGTATTACACAAACCTGTAGAATCATATAATGTTTATCAAAAGTTAAAACTATTGGATTAAAATTGTTTTGATTTAAACATCATTGCCTGTAGTAGGTTGTACTGTATATTCATAATAATCTATATCCATAGAATCGACTATTTATTTTTATTTAGAGATTTATTTATGCGTGGATGATTAATTGATATTTTTGCGAAAAAAAATAACTATCCGATCCTTCAAAAGGGCGAAATAGATAAAAGGAAATAAATAATGAGTCTTAAAGTTTTCAAATTTGGTGGAGCATCAGTGAAAGATGCCAATGGAGTTCAAAACGTTGCTAAAATTTTGAATGCTCATTCGAGTAAGGATAAAATACTGACCGTGGTTTCTGCAACTGGAAAAACAACCAATGCTTTGGAGTTAGTAGTTCAATCCTATTATAATCAGGATGGCAAAGCCAACGAACATTTGCAAAGTATCAAAAATGACCATGTATCTATTATGCAAGGTTTAGATATTTTTAATGAGGAAATCGCAGCTGACATCAGTGATACCTTTGTTGAAATTGATTGGATGATTGAAGATGAAGTCCAAGATGGGTTTAACTATATTTATGATCAGATCGTATCCGTAGGGGAATTGGTCTCCTCAAAAATCCTCTACCATCGATGTAAAAAGGAAGGACTCAATGTATGTTGGTTGGACGTAAGAGATGTTCTAATAACAGACAACAGTTATCGAGAAGCAAAAGTGTTGTGGAACGATACCCAAAAAAGAATGGATGAAAGAATTAATGACTTATTTGGGAAATTTGATATAATCATCACACAAGGTTTTATTGGATGCAGCACCGAAAATTTTAATACGACACTCGGAAGAGAAGGATCTGATTTTACGGCAGGTATTTTCAGTTATTGCCTCGATGCAGAGAGTCTCAGTATATGGAAAGATGTACCTGGAATATTGACAGCAGATCCTCGATTGTTCGAAAACGTAACTAAAATCGACCGGTTGGACTATAGAGAAGCGATTGAAATGACCTATTTCGGTGCGAAAGTGATACACCCAAAGACGATCAAACCCTTGCAGAATAAGAACATACCCTTGTACGTCCGACCATTTAATGATTACTTGTCAGAGGGTACATTAATTACCTCCAATGTAGATACAGTTTATCCTCCCGTTATTGTCATAGAATCTGGTCAAGCCCTAATTCACATTTCAACCAAGGATTTTTCATTTGTTGCTGAAGAACATCTGAGTGAAATATTTGAACGTCTGGATACCTATAAACTCAAAGTGAATATGATGAGAAATACTGCGATTAGTTTTTCTGTGGCCGTTCAAAATGATCCAAAGAAAATCTCCAAATTGATGGAGGACCTATCAATGAATTATAATGTACTGAAAGATGACGACTTGGAATTAATTACAGTTAGACACTATGATGACGCTACGGTCACACGAATGAAAGAAGGAAAAATCGTCCTTTTTGAAGAGACTTTTCGTCAAACGGTCCGTATGGCGGTAAAGGATATTCCTGTAGTGAAACGAAAATAGATCCTTTTTAAAAATCTACTTTTTATCGTCTTTCTTTTGAAAAGCATTCGTGAGTTCATTGGATATAGATCCCTTTGTCACTCTAATGAAGTTTTTATCACTCACCTGTAACGTGATATCTTTATCGGTAATTTTATTGATTTTTCCTATGATTCCGCTTGATGTAACGACCTCTTGTCCTTTTTCTAATGAAGTGAGAAAGGTATCTTGCTCTTTTTGTTTTTTAGCCGATGGTCGAATAAAAAAGAAGTAAAAGATGGCAATTAAAACGGCCAATAATGGCATTTGACTTAAAAAGCTTCCTCCATTTGATTGAATCAATATATATAGCATTGCTGTTTTTTTTTGTTTATTGTCACAAATATACTTTTTGTTTTAAAATGTCAGGTAGAAGAACTCATATTGTATTGATAGGATTTATGGGAAGTGGGAAATCCACCATAGGGAAAGTACTCGCTGAAAAGCTAAAAAGACCGTTTGTAGATCTAGATGAAAGCATTGTACAACAAGAAGGAATGTCCATCTCTACAATTTTTAAAGAAAAAGGGGAAGACTATTTTCGAATTGTGGAGCAAAATGTTTTGCAATCCATTTTATCTCAAGAAAGACCAATCATTCTATCCACAGGAGGAGGGACACCTTGTTTTTATGATAGTATGGATATTATTTTGTCCCATTCATTTTCATTTTATTTGAAGGTGGGAAGAAAGACCATTCTCCAAAGGATTCAAGGGGACAAATTAAGACCACTCATTGCTTCTAAAACAAAACAGCAAGTAAAACAGTTTATTGATATGTCTCTCCAAAAAAGAGAACATTATTATTTGAAAGCAAACCAGGTAATCCGAGCATTTAATAGCCCTCAACAGGTTGCGAATCGTATGTTATATTACCTGGATAAAAAAAACGTATGAAAGTTGATATTTTGGCTATTGGGGTACATCCGGATGATATTGAGTTGGGATGTGGAGGTACGCTTCTTAAACATATTGCGCTAGGTAAGAAAATCGGATTAGTAGATTTGACACAAGGAGAATTGGGAACTCGAGGAACAGCAGAGACGCGCAAAGAAGAAGCGGAAGATTCTAAAAATATCATGGGGGCATTGGTGAGAGAAAATTTGAAAATGGCGGATGGCTTTTTTCAGCATACCGAAGAAAATATTCTAAAAATCTGTAGAGTTGTACGTAAATATAAACCAGAAATTGTGTTGGCGAATGCGATTTCTGATAGGCACCCCGATCATGGGAGAGCGTCTAAGTTAACTTCTGATGCTTGTTTTTATTCTGGACTTGCAAAAATTGAAATTACAGATGAAGATGGATCAATATTAGAGCCATGGAGGCCAAAAGCAGTCTATCACTATATCCAAGATAGAAATCTAAAAGCTGATTTCACGATTGATATCTCAAATTATATGGAGAAGAAAATGAAATGTATTCTTGCGTATAAAACTCAATTCAACTTGACGGACTACGAAGGTCCAAAAACTCCAATCTCAGGGAAAAGCTTCATGGACTTTGTTCGTTCAAAGCATCAAACCTATGGAAGAGATATCAACGCTTCTTATGCGGAAGGTTTCACTGTAGAACGGACTATTGGAGTAAGAAATTTGTTTGATTTAATGTAATTCTGAATTAAACCAATTGTTTTTGAACATGGTAATTCCTCAACACCACTCCTCTGCATAACACCAACTGTGGTTTTACTAGAGTGTATCCTTTATGTAAAAAAAATGGTTTGGCAGTAATACTTACATCACTCGTAATGAAACGATGCCCGTCGCTTTTGGCCTTTTCTTCCATTCGGCGAAGTAAATCAGAGGCGATACCATGACCTTGATAATCGTGATGGACATAAATTACATCCAAGTACCCATTAGAATCAAGCGAGCCCATCCCAACAAGGACATCTTCAATTTTAACTAATAAAAAATAATGTGTGTCTATTCTTTTCAGCCAATTGTCTGTATTTTTAGCTCCTTCTGACCAAGAAGTTATTTCTTGTGCCGAATAGTCTTTCAATGCTACATTTTGAATGGTGTTTTTGAAGAGGTTCGTAATCTCTTGCAAATCATTTGTAGTGGCAAAGGAATACTCTTTGTTTAACATTTATTACGTATAAATTTGATTTTGATGCAATATATAGTAAGATTTTGTTTAATGCTGTTTTTAACTTCTTGCGCTTTCAATTTGATATCGGCTCAGATCTCAGGGACAGTATACGATGATGCAGGAGAAGTGTTGCCATTTGTTACAGTGTATAAAGAAGGAACATCTAAAGGAACAGTGAGTAATTTGGATGGGGGGTATTCATTAGAATTGGAAAAAGGAAAGCATGTATTAATCTTTAAATATATAGGATATGCAGAGCATAAAGAGGAAATAAATTTGGGTGAGCCCATGACGCTGGATGTAGTACTTAGTGAAGAAAGTATAACAGTAGATGAAGTGGTAATATCTGCGGATGCGGAAGATCCCGCATACAGAGTCATTCGAAAGGCCATTGAAAATAGAGAGAAAAATAGAAGCAAGGTTGGGAAATATTCAGCGGATATTTATGTAAAAGGGGTAGTAAAGATGCTTCAAACTCCGGAGAAAATTTTTGGACAGGAAATTGGCACAATGGAAGGGATGTTGGATACTGCTGGTCAGGGAATAGTGTACTTAGGCGAGTCGCAATCCAAAATATATTTCCATCAACCCAATTTAGTAAAAGAAGAAATGTATTCGTCTATCGTAGCAGAAGATGATGGTTCTTATAATTTCAATCGCTTTATTGGAAGTAATTTTGACATTTATAAGGAGTATTATGAATTCAGTAGATCCATGATCAACCCTCTTGCAGACAATGCAATGTTGTATTACAGGTATAAACTTATTGACGCTCGATTTGATGATAAAGGAAGGTTGGTCAATAGAATTCAAGTTATCCCAAAATCATCCAGCAGGCCTACACTTTTTGGCGAATTATACATTATAGAAGATCAATGGAATGTAAAAGAATTAGATCTTGCGTTTACTGGCAAAGCGATCAAAGAACCATTTTTTGATACCATTAGGGTAAGACAACTCCATTTGCCAGTTCAAGAAGATAAATGGATGGTTTTTTCTCAAACCATGGATTTTACATTGGGGGTATTCGGTTTTAAAATTGGTGGTGGATTTACCTATGTATTTTCTGACTACAATCTCGATCCCGATTTTGATAAATCATTTTTTGATAGTGAAGAATTTCGGATGGACGAGAGTGCAATTAAGACGGATTCCACTTTTTGGACGTCTGTGCGGCCGATAAAATTAACCCAGGAAGAGAAAGATAATTACATCAGAAAAGATTCTTTAAAACGATTGTGGGCAACCAAGGAATACAAGGATTCTGTAGACAGAGTAAACAATAAATTCAAGTTCGGCGACTTTTTATTTGGATACAGTTGGGCGGATTCTTACCATAAACGATATATGAGTTATTCCTCCCCTCTAAGTTCATATAAATTTAACCCCATTGAAGGACATGCCATACAAGGAGCTTTTAATTATGTGAAAATTGATAGTGCTGAAAATCGGAGGTTTCGATTCAATAATAAATTAAGTTACGGTTTTGCTGATAAACGTTTCAAGTTAGAATCCTTGATTACACTCAGGACCAATCGATTGTTTTGGGAAAATTGGTCCATCAGATTAGGAGATACCTACAGACAATTTGATGAACGGGGACCAGTATATTCTATGGTAGAATCATGGATGTCATTAATGTATAAGGAGAATTTGGGTCGATATTTTAATAAACGATATATAGGATTTGAATATCAAAGAGAGATTGCCAATGGAGTATTTTTAAGATCGGGTTTGATGTATTCAAGAAGAAGTGACTTATCCAATAATACAGAATATAGCTTCCGGAAAAAAGAGAATACCTACGCAAAAAATAATCCTTTTGATCCAAATGGAACAAGTAATTTTTTTGAAACACATAATGATTTTAAATTTTATCTAGATGTGCGTTTCAGGATTGGTCAAAAATATTCTTCTTTTCCAAAATTCAGAGAACGCAGCCCTAGTAATTGGCCAGATATATGGTTGAAGTATCGAAAAGGGTTGACCTTAGCGGATACAGATTATGACAAGCTAACATTACGAATTACAAAAAATTACATGAATTATAAGTTGCTTGGTTTTGGGCGATTTAATGTGGAAGCAAGTACTTTTTTGAATAAAAATGAGGTCGAGTTCATAGATTTTCATCACTTTTTGTCAAATACTACATTAATCACCTTGCGGAATAGATATATGATAGGATTCAAACTCATGCCTCATTACGAGTACAGCACAACAAATGACTATGTAATGGGGTTTTATGAACATCATCTTGAAGGGTATTTGATGGATTTATTGCCTTTTATAAACAAGCTAGGCTGGGAAACTGTTATCAGTGGAAATGCCTTAGTTCGTAAAGATGCTTCAAATTATTATGAACTGTCAGCAGGGATAAAAGATATTAAAATTGGCAGTTTCAGTTTATTTAGACTGGACTATGTATGGTCGTATGGAGATGAAGGGTTAATGGATCGAGGTTTTGTAATTGGACTTTCAAGTTTGTTTGAATAAATTTGACTTTTAAGAGAAATGTAATATCTATTGAATATCAAAGCCTACATTTGGATCGTATTGGGTTTGGGAGCCATAGCACTCAATGGCTTGTTTGGCGTATTTCCAGTCCTCTATGAATGGGTCTATTTTAAATTTGTTTTTCAAATAATCCGGGTTGTATATGATTATATTTTAGGCTGGATTCCCTTCCCCATGGTCTATGTTTTGTTTTTAGGAGTAGTCCAATTAATCTATTCCTTTATACAATTTAAGGGCTTTCGGAAGGCAAGAACTGCTTGGGGTAAACTCAGCTCTATTTTGCTACCCATCTGCTCATTAATCGGGGCAATCTTGTTTTTTTTCTATGTGTTGTGGGGATTCAATTATCAGCAAAAAACATTATCAGAAGAGTTGGAGTTTCCCAAGATAAAAGCAGACTCTTCGGAGCTATATACCGAAGCCTTATTTTTCATGAATCAAATGAAATCACTTCGATCAAATATTTCTTCGGATACGATACCCCTTTCATTTGATCAAATACCCATTCACTTAGAAAATGAAATCAGGGAGAACCTTGAAGGTCTTTTAAATTCTTGGGACATTCCCACTTATGGAAGAGTGAGGGTACGAAAATTATACCCAAAAGGAACATTACTTAGGATTTCTACTGCAGGGGTATATATCCCGTTTGTATTTGAAGGACATATAGATGCTGGATTACATCCTATACAATATCCATTTACTATGGCACATGAAATGAGTCACGGTTACGGTTTAGCAGATGAAGGTACGTGCAATTTTACGGGCTTTTTAGCATGTATGAAATCCGACGATAAGATGATTCAATATTCTGCAATGATGAGTCTTTGGAGGTATATGGCCAATAACTTGAGAAGAGGAGCACCCTTTACTTATAAAAAATTAGTGCGAGAATTGGATGCTAATGTGAGGCGTGATTTGATCGCTGTCATGGACGAAATGGATAAATACCCTGATATCCTTCCAAAAATTAGAAACGCCGTATATGATACCTACTTGAAAAGTCATGGAGTGAAAGGAGGAATGACAAGTTATAGTACTGTAGTCAAATTGATGTTGCAATGGAAGGATAGTGGCAAAAATCCGGAACTGAAAAAGAAAATATACGGCAGTCAATAAAAAGTTAATTTCACTTATAAGTTGGGTACATTCTTATCTTTGAGCAAAATCTTAAAAAATGTAATCAATCATGGATTTAGATGGATTAATACGCTACAATGCTGCGAAAGCTGGTGTGGAAGAAACTTTCCCGTTTGATGAAAATACATTGGTGTGGAAAGTTATGGGAAAAATGTTTGCAGCCTCCAATATTACTGAGGATCCATTGCGCGTGAATTTGAAATGTGATCCAGATTGGGCACTAGAATTAAGAGACGAATACCCAGAGATAATCCCAGGGTATCATATGAATAAGAAGCACTGGAATACGGTAATCGTTGGAGAAGGCAACTTGGATCAATCCATTATTTTAAAGCTCATAGACCATTCGTATGGTTTAGTGGTGAAATCTTTGACCAAGGCAAAAAAAATGGAATTAGAACAACTAAAAAAGGAAGATGGAGATAAGTGAAAACTATGATTACATGATTGTAGGGCAGGGGATAGGTGGTACTTTGTTGTCTTGGTTTTTGAAGAAACAGAATAAATCATTTTGTTTTATTGATAATAATCATCACCATGCAGCCTCCAATATTGCCGCAGGGATCATCAATCCTATAACTGGAAGAAAGTATGTAAAATCATGGAGGATAGAGCAGTTCTTACCCATAGCAAAATTGACATATTCAGAGATTTCTGACTTTATATCCACAACAATAGGTCATGATAAGTTGATTTATAGAGGCTTGTACAATATACATGACGAAAATACCTGGGAGACGCGTAAAACGGATGAGGTAGCGGGACAATTTATTGTTGATCGACCAAATTCAGAAGAGTATGATGGAAAAATTAACGGAGTTTTTTCATATGGTGTTTTAAAAGGAGGAATGCAAGTTCAATTTCCTATTATTATTAAAAAATACAGAGAATATTTACGATCTAATGGGTGGATAAAGGAGGAGAGATTTGAATATGATAAACTCAAAATAAATGAGGAAAGTGTTTCATACGGAAATATTCAGGCAGGTCGAATTCTTTTTGCAGAAGGTTATCAAGCACAATTTAATCCCTATTTCAATTATTTGCCATTTGAAGCAGCAAAAGGAGATGTTCTTATAATAAAAATCGAGGGTAGACCATTCGATAATATTCTAAGGCACAAGGTATTTATCGCACCGATTGATGATGAACATTATTGGGTAGGGTCTGATTATCGATGGAAATTTGCGGATGATTCTCCTGATCCTTTGAAAAGAGAAGAATTGATCGCAACACTTGACAAAATATTGAATGTTCCTTATGAAATCGTATCACATATTGCTGGAATACGGCCTTGTGTAAAGGGAAGAAGGCCCTTTTTAGGTAAGCATCCTGAACATCCCAACCTTGCTATTTTTAATGGGCTGGGAACCAAAGGTGCCTCATTGGGACCATTTTGGGCAAAGCATTTAATCGCTTATCTTGAAGATGGAATTGACCTAGATGGGGAGGTGGATATTAAAAGATTTGTTAAATCTTGAAAAGATAAATCTTTTGATGGAAGTTGGCGTTTATGTTTAAAATAGGTAAAAAAGTGAGTCAATTGAAAAACCTTTTACGACCCATTATAATTAATTTAATATATTGTATTTACTTTGCACCCCAATTCGAAATACGATTAAATGGAGAAGATTAAACTAGATATTGTAGCTTTATCACATAGTGTGACTCAGTCACATAATTATGCTGTAGTATTAGGTGAAGAAGATGGCAACAGAAGACTACCTATAGTAATTGGTGGATTTGAGGCACAGGCTATTGCGGTCGCCATGGAGAGAATGTCACCCAATCGACCTCTCACACATGATTTGTTCAGAAATACCTTGGATACATTTGGCATTAACTTGGTAGAGATTGTAATCAATAATTTGTTGGATGGAATTTTTTATGCACAACTCATTTGTGAGAAAAATGGAAAACAGTTTGAAATTGATTCAAGAACATCAGATGCAATAGCTATGGCAGTCCGTTTTGATTGCCCGATATATACTTTTGAATTTATTATGGAAACTGCCGGTGTGGTCTTAGAAGATTCTGAGGGGGCCATTTCAGCCCCTCCAAAACGAGAGTCTCCACCAAAGAAAACATTAGCCGAGGAATCTACAGAAGATTTGAATACAATGCTAGAAAAAGTATTGGCAGAAGAAGATTACGAAAAGGCCGCTCGGATTCGAGATGAATTGAACAAACGAAAGTAGATGAATGGGTATATGTAACTATTCCTCGTTTGACACGTCCAATAATTGTGAGCATTCACCAATGAACTTATTGTATGTTATTGGTATTACTTACATAAGATCATTTAATATTTATTTTAAATTATAATTACAAACAATAATGAAGCACTTAATTAATTTTTTCCTTCTTCTAGTTCCTTTTGTAGGAGTCACAGCGCAAAATACTATTGATAAAGGATATGTGAAAATAGAAGTTACTGAAGCGACAAGTGACAATCCTCAAGCAGCAATGCAATTGGAAATGATGAAAGGTACGGTTACAGAAGTTTTCTTTAAAGATGGAAAATATAAAACTTCTATGAGTATGATGGGAGGAATGATAAACATGACAAACCTCGTTAATCAAGAGTCGAATGCCATGGATATGCTTATTGATGCAATGGGCCAAAAAATGTGGGTCAATACAAATATCGAAGAAGCTAAAAAAACACAACCAGGAGCTCAGGATATGTCTGATTTTAAAGTCGAGTATGATAAATCAGTAACTAAAACTATTTTGGGTTATGAAGCTTATAAAACCACAATTACTGGACCTTCAACAGGAGGGATGAAGATAGAAGGATTTGTAACGGAAGAAATTAAGACAGATGCTAATATCATTCAAGGAATGGAAGATTTAAAATTAGCAGGTTTTCCATTAGAGTTTAGTATTGTGAACCCACAAATGACACTTACGTTTACTGCAACCGATATAAAAGGAGAAGTAGCGGATTCAGATTTTGTATTAAATACAGAAGGATTTAAAAAGATGACTCAGGAAGAATTCGCTGAAATGATGAATGCAATGGGCGGAGGAATGGGATTCTAAGTCAGAATTTCGAAAGATATAATATAAGATGCCTGCATTCATTCGTGATTGCAGGCATTTTTTATTTAGGCATATTCAGGAGTAGACTAACATAAAAAACAAGAAGTTTGGGAATTAAA
>JARGNR010000040.1 GCA_029212405.1 Saprospiraceae bacterium | reverse complement strand
CGGATCACAAATACCCCTCCATCAGATGCGCTTGCGTCCCAAAGCAGTCTTCCTGTTATGTCTTTATTTTCCAATATTCTTCCATCCAATGCATATACCACTACCCTATCTAACTTGCTTCTAAAATGCCTGTTCATCATAAACCTGTCACCTATATTCGATTGTAAAAATTGCCGTTCCTTGTCTTTGTCTACATTTTGTATTGCCACCTCCTCTCGCTCTCGTAATACTACTGCATTCGGTAAAAGCAAGTTTCCTGAACCAGCAGAAATAATATCATCTATAAATACACCCTCGCTATTGAATAACTTGACCGCACTTGTTCCTCCATTCCCTATCAATAAGTTGCCGTCTGGATAAAAAGCAATGCCTTCTGGGTTACTTAGCCCTGTGATAAAGTCTTCAATAAAGACTCCGTTTGAATCAAATCGCTTGACGGATGTACCGTTCCAATTGTTAACAAAAAGATCCCCATTTTCTCCAAACCAAATATTGGTGGGCCCTTGCAAACCTGAACTGATAAAATTCCCAAGGTCTTCTCCACTTTGATTATATTTCCGAATGAAGTTTCCACCATACGAAGAGACATATAGATTACCGTCTGCATCCCAGTCCAAGCCTATACTGTTGGTGACTCCTGTATCTGTAAAAGCACCCACCAATGTTCCGTCCAATTGAAATCGCAGCACTTGTCCAGAGTTGCCCCATTGCAAAACATACAAATATCCATCTCCTCCGATTTTCATACGTGTAGGCCCGTCAATATTCGAGGCAAAATCATCAATATAGTCGCCTGTATCTGCCTGATACCTTGTAATTCTTCCCGTATTTAGATTGGAAATCAACACTACATTCTGCTCTTCGATGAAGACAATATCTTGTGGCCAACTGAGAGCATCATTGATGAATACTTGTGGATTGTCTCCATTCTCGTCAAACTTTAAAATTTGCCAAGGAGGATTATTGAAGTTGCCCCCGTCACATACATAGATATCAAAGGTTTGTCCAAATGAAAGACCAAAAAAGAAGGTCAGGTATAAAGCAAGCAGTACTTTTTTCATGGTGTAGTTTTTAAATAATACGTTTTGTGGAGTACGCGGATTTATATTATTGGCCCTCATTTCTTGGTTTATAAACTCCTTTAAAAGATCGCTTCCAAGTCTTGCCTCCATCCTTTGAGCTTTCCATTGTTTGTGTTACATGTCCTACTGTTTCATCTAACGTGTAATCCATATTGGTTAGAGTTCCATTTCCGTCATCCGTTGTCATTTTGAGGTATCCTTTGCGGGCCTCTACCTCTTTGAACGTTGTTATCCCATTGAACTTGTCTATCCAAATTTGAGTATACTTTTCATCTTTGGGATCATAATAATTAATACTTCTTCCAAAAAAGTTTGTAAGCGTTTTATAGTCTTCGTGCAGTGTGCAACCTCCTTCACTTTTGGTAATACTACTGGTTGCTGTTTTTTTATCTTTCACATAGACATCCCATTCTCCCAACCAAAAGTCGAGCTTTTTATATTCATCGCCATATCGACAAGGAAAGGCTTTTTGATCTTCTGTTTGCGCTGTTATTGAGCCCACTATAGCCAAGAATATCGTTATATAAAGTAGTCTTTTCATATTCTATCTTTTTTATTGTAAAAGTAGATGGACCCCTTCGAATTAAATTGTACATATCGCTTATCGTCAGATTGAGTATGCAAGATGTGTGGACTTACTCTGGTTGGAACTGTAAAAGAGGTCTCTTTTTGGAATCAACCTTTCTATCTACAAGAAAATTTGTTGGAATTAATTCAAGACTATAAATGGTTTGTTTGATACTGCTTAGGTGTGGTACCCATAATTGATTTGAAGTCTCTAATAAAGTGGGACTGGTCAAAGTACCCCAGCTGGTAGGTGATGTCTGTTAAAGTAAGATCCTTCTTATGTGAGATCATTGATACAGATGTTTTGGCTCGTAAAATTTTGCAATAGTGGCTCGGTGCGATGCCTATTTCTTCTCGAAACCGTTTTCTAAATTGCGAAGAACTTAAACCTGAATGTGTGGCCAATTGTTTTTGTTCTATAAATCCCCTGGTGGCGTGTATTTTCAAGAGTGTTTGATCAATAACTGATATTGGCGTTGCGTTGAATTGGTCCAATAAAAACTGTTCTATGTGCGCTATTTTTTCAGAATCTTGTTTTGCACGATCAAGTTTCTGGATGAGTTTTCGGGCGGCAGTTCCCCAAATGTCTTGGATGTCTACCACGGCATTTTGAAGTGAATCCAATTTTTCTGGAATAAAATATTTGGCTGTTTCTGGTTTAAATTCTACAACGATACAATAATTTTGTTTTTGACCTGGGTTGACCTGGTACGCCTTATGATGTAGTCCTCCCACAAAATGCCGGGGTCGTAATTTCCAACCTGAACTGTATTCTGTACAATGTTGAAAGGAGTGTTGACTTTGAAAAACGATTTCAAAAATTCCTTTAGGTAGTAATTGTACATTGGTCGTATCGTTAAAATGGTATATTTTAAATGCTTCAATGTACTTGGAAAGGTACTTTGCATGATAGGTAGATATACTTGGAGCTGAATGCACAGAATACGTTTAAGTTTTATTTTCTTACTATGCAAACGAAAATCAATTGCATCATGCTTCCTCTGGGTAGAACTGGAATAAGATAAATAAAAAGAGGAAGCCCCTGTGCGAGACTCCCTACTCATAAACCCCTAAAAATTGAATTCTATAGTTTCGGCCATATTCGGTGGATCAAATTAGCGGGAAATGTAACTAAAGAATCTCTTCCTATCATAGTGAAATAATAATCATGTCGTCGAGTGTTTTTGAATGTTTAACCTTGCTATTTTAATTGTCCGAAGTCTAATCTTATTTACAGATTCATTACTAAATCGAGGCAGGGGTATTCTGCCACACCCCTATGCCTCGAGCGATCACGTTGTTGTCCATAAATTGCCAAAAGTGGCCAAAAGAAAAACAAACTCCCATATCAATTAATAACCTCTAGAAATAACTCTTCTTTGCCACCTTTTGTAGGTATAGTTAAGATCATAGGCAACTCCCTTCTGAATGTGCAGATCCCTACACAAACATCGTAGTACCAACGTGAAATCTGTCATAACAAATTCTGACGCATTGAATAATTCAGTATTAATCGTTTGATTTAATCTAAAACACCGAATAGAATAAATTATGTAACGGTTGTCGTACATCATCTAATAACACTAGGTGTGAACTTCGAAAGCGCTCTACACTTCATTTATTTCAATTTTTTATTTGAAATAAGAATTCTAACTTAGTGTTATTATCTATTGCACACAACAAATATATATTAAATTATCTATATTCATAGCATAATAGATAAATATTTTTCATAAATTAGCGACTTATCTATATGTCATTTGGTGAAAGAATAAAACAATACATTGATTATAAAGGACTTAGTATAAGATCATTCGAAATTCAAAGTACTTTAAAAAATGGAGCTATTTCGCGAGTAGTTAAGAATAATACATCGTTAAATGGTGATAGTATAGCGACTTTGGGAAAGAAATGGGAAGACCTGAACTTAAACTGGTTGATGAAAGGTGCTGGTGAAATGTTGGTTCATTCCAGCGTTATCCAAGAACCTGATCAGAAATATCTATCCCATAAAATACCAGACAATGAAGTAAAATGGTACAAGGATGCTTTGAGGCGAGCCGATGCACAAATAGAATTACAAAAAGAAATGATTGAAACCCTTAAGGGGATTATTGATAAACAGAAAAAGTCTGCAGAAAAAGCAGGAATAGAATTATAGCAACCGTATTAAAGAGGTGAAACTGGAGAGCAATGCCCTCCTTTAATTCACTTATTCTCAGTATAGATCATTGAGGTCTATTAGGCGTCTATATCTATTACTCAACTTACTTTGGAAATAATAAACTATATAAAACTCGACCGTATGTGTATCCAACCAGCCATTTTATGACCACTACTTAATATTATAAATATCATGCGTGTACAAAAGATCATCCAATCCCATTCTTCGATATTCAACAGCGACCCCAATAAAACATATACTGAAAGTGAAGCGATACTCATAATTGCATCCACCCCGCCTAAGGGAAGTAAAATTCAAGTGGAAGAAACCACTATACGACAAAGACATCTAGCCATCTGTAATCTGTTGGTCCTGGGTTTTGAAGAGGAAGCAGTAGCAATGGCAAAAGATCTACTGCCCCAAGCCGTATCTATCCACTTGTACACTATTGCTCAAGAGCTTTGTTCTCAGCTTTTGCAATATTTCTCTAAAAGTCAAAATGAGGTTTTGTTTGATCGCTATCAAACCCTCTATAAAAAATATACACTCGCTATTGCCTTGGAACAAAAATCTACACACCTTTTGAACCAAGCATCTATACTTTATTCATCAAATACCTCTTCACAACTTCAAGAAACAACAAAACTGTTGGCCTCTTTAGAAACCAAGTTGGCCGTAGACTATTCGTTCTACCACTTCCACTATTATCATATAAAGTCAATGACCTTGTGGGGAGAAAGTTTGGAACAGTTGCTCCTACAGGCCATTTCATATTTTCAAGGCCTCTATTACAACCACTCTTCTAGTAGTCAGCGGTTTATCTTGCACATCATTGACTACTATCTTGAAATCAACGCACTCGAAAAAACAGAATCCTATATCCGAGCCCTGCAAAAAGGGTCCTTGATGTGGCATAAAAAATATCTACTTTTAGTAGAAGTGTTTTTAGAACAAAATGACATCAAGTCCAATGACATTTGCATTAAAACGATGAATCATCCATCTTATATTCACCTCCCAGCAAACTTAAAAGATCAATGGAAAGCGATCTATAAAAGAACCGTTCGTCTACTCTTGGATTTCTCGTGAGAATTGATTTTTGAGTTAAGACAATATCGTCAACTTTAAAAGATCAATAAAAGGGATAAAAGCATATAAATTAAGTTCTGGAGCAGAAACCATTCGTATCATTTTCCTGACCGCTAGTCGTTCAATTGGACACACGACCTGTAATATTTAGTTTTCTATTAGAAACTTTACCACCATTTTCGTAATATTATTAATTGAAGGGTAAGATTAAGACTGTAATCCTAAAACACCAAGCCTTTTCTTAATCCTCATTGAATAATTATTAAACATTAAATTGAATACAGAAGAGGTATGAATAAAAGAGAACTTGTAAATCGTTTGGCCGAATTAATTTCAAACCCTGAGACCGCCAAAATGGTGGTAGATTTTGCTGGTTTATCGAAAGAAAAATTTGACTTTACAGGAAACCCAAAAAGCATGTGGTTTAAGGTCGTTTCAGAAGCAGATAAACACAAAGATGGCTTACTCCAACTCGTTGAGTCCGCATTAGGAGAATACGAAGGCGATGAGGTTTTGGTGAAAATAAAAAACAGCCTATCTCCTCAGAAGCCACCTTCTTCTAATGGTGGTGGTTCCGAAAATAATACCTTATCTGTCAGTGCTATGAAGCTAAAGGAGTTAATCGCCAACCGTAGAATTGATGCAGTGTTACAAATACTAGTCAAAGAATCTCCAAAATTAAGCTCCTCGGCACAAAATGAGTTGATTCTGCTTAATTCTCGTCATGCACAGATGAAGTCTGACGAAAGAAAAGGTGTAGTTTCTGCCGCTGACCTCTCAATAAATGAAAATAAATTGGTCAATGCTTTGCTCCAATTTATTGATATGATCACCGAATAAACCTATTCATGACATAAAAACAAATATCCATTAATTATGGTAGAAATCACAATGATAGAACTCCGTGATACTCTTGCCTATCTCTATGATGAGAAGGAAGGGGCGAAGGCTACTGTTGAGTTTTCTTCATTGGATACTGGTTGGATCAATTTTGACACTTCTCCAAAAGCGATGTGGGACAATATCCTTATGGAAGCAATGAAACACGAGGCAGGTGTTGCTAAAATATTGGAAAATGTAATTTCTGACTATCCAGATAATGAAGTCGTCCAATCCGCCATGAAATATGGAATTGAATACAATAAAAGTGGTACCAAAAAAGAGAAAAAGGGTCCTTTTGAAGAAATCATTAAGCTCATCAATAAAGACAGCTTTGGAGAAATTCGCAGAGTAGACTGCAATCGTAGCGAACAAATCAAAACGTACTATAAAGGAATGGATCCTTCGTGTACCATTACGTATGCCATCGGAAAAAGCAAAGATATGCCCCATTCTTTTGCGGAGCGAATTATGCTGCAAACACTAGAATACTCCAAGGATATTGACAGCGGAAAGCACAATTGCTGGTTGTATAGAAAACCCGATGGAGATCGCAGGGTCGACGAAATTCCTTTTGATATCCTTCCCAATATCGAACTTTCCAAAAAGCAATTTTGTAAACGTATGGAATCCCTGTTCGAAGGTTTGAATATGGATAAAGCAAAAGAGTATTTTGCTCGTCATCAATTTAGAAATTTTGCCTTTTCCATCAAATACAATTATGGTTTAGGAGATGAGATGCTTGAAGACTTTACCGCTTGGATTCATGAAACGTTTTCGGGTATTGAAGAAACAAGTTTTCAAATATTCTTTATCGTACTTGGTTTTCGAGACATTGAAAAAGTAGAAAAACACATGGAAGAGATAAAAAAATCCCTTGGTTCTGTACCTATTATTCCATTAAAAATATTTGACCCTGTATTTGATATAGATATTGATGCTTGGAAGGGTCAAGTCAATTTGGGATCCTATTCCGACCACGATTTTATCAACCATTTAAGTTTTTTGAAAATTCCTGAAGAGGAAATCGCAGGATTCAAAGAGACAAAAAAATTAACAATGCAATCCATGGAGAAATTTCAAAGTACTCTATACGATGCATTCATCAAAAGTAAAAAATAATGAACAAGAGCAGTGTTAAAAATCTCAGAGCCCCTTCGGGATATATTCCTGACCCTGGACTAATGGCCGCCGCCAACGTTGCAATTAAATTAGAAATGCCGCTTTTACTTACTGGAGAGCCTGGAACTGGTAAGACGCTCTTTGCAAAATATATTGCCTCGGTAGAAAAGATGGAAACGATACATAAGTTTGTCAGCCACACCAATTCGGCCTATACCGATTTGTTTTACACCTATGATGCCATCGGTCACTTCCGTGAAAGTCAGAAAACAGACATTCCTTCGGCTGAAGTAGAAAAAAGGTTTGTCCATTTCAATGCCTTAGGAAAAGCGATTCAGGAAAATAAGCGATCGGTTGTGCTCATCGACGAAATCGATAAGGCTCCTCGGGATTTTCCGAATGACTTATTAGAAGCCATTGAGGAGTTGTCATTCAAAGTCCCTGAATTAAATAATAAAACGTTTGCTTTTTCAGCAGAAAAGAATCCACTCATCATTATTACCTCAAATTCTGAAAAAGACTTACCCTCTGCTTTCTTACGAAGGGTGGTCTTCTATCATATCCCTTTTCCTGATGAAGAACTATTAATCAAAATCGTGAATAAACGAGTCTTTGATGATGATTCAAATATGAATGCCTCTACCGTATCGAAGATTGCCAAACACTTTTTTGAAATTCGTGATATAGAAGGTCTTTATAAAAAACCTGCCACCGCAGAATTTTTGGCCTGGGCCACGTATTTAAAAACTGAAAATTTCGATTTTTCTAAAATTGAAGATAAGAACGACCCCATCCTTAAAGCTTCCTACAGCATATTGGGAAAGAGTCATAGTGACCTTAAAAAAATAGTAAACCTATAGATCATCTTGAAATTACGCAGAGGAGACATATTCAATTACATTACTTATATCCAAAGCCACCTCGGCTCCCGGGATAAAAGAATGACTCCTGAAGCGTATCGTCAACTACAAAAAGTATATGAGTCATTTGTAAATTCACTTCCAAAAGATAAGGCATATTCGTTGACTGATCAAGAGGTGAAGAAACTCGAATATAGCATCATTGCGATTGTTGCTCAAGACGCAGATGATCAGGCAGAATTGACAAATTGTTTTAAAAGATGGAACAACTTCTACAAGGGCAAATATAATCCAATCTTTGCGCACGCAGGCCTGGACAATGAACAAGTCGAAGTCGTCAAAAAAAAATTAACGTCATATACGATACCTATTCTACTTCTATCCTTATTTGTTCTATACCAAATATTTTCAACCGTAACAATTCACCGTACAGCAAAAACAGATACTGAATCAATAGTAATAGAGAAAACAGGAATTATTCCTATTCCTTTAGACCTAGAACAATACATTGAGTTCGACAGTATCCAATATCCTCCTGTTTATATCCCAGCGACTGAAGAACTTCGTATAGGGGATAAATTCAAACTTAACATACCCAATTTATCTGAATTCAATAAGGAGCCAATTGATCAGTCTCTATCTTCCTTCCCCCCAAAGGATACCACATGGTTAGGAAAACTTCATTCTTTGGATGCTCGTATTGAATTAGACAATGGATTATTCATCTATGAAAACGACAACTTTGGTGCGTTTACATTTGAACCAAATGACAAAAAAGGAGCCAGCACCATATCATTTTGGGTCAAATCCAAAAGGAATTGGATGGGTATGGAGTGGAAACAAAAGATAGAACTTACGATAATAACCAAGGAGTCTGTTGTTGACACCATCCCTGCGGGTTTTTTTCCTGTTGTTTCTATTCAAAAATACCCGCACCCTAAACGTACTTTACAGGTATTGGAAGACACACCCGATATTAAAAAATCGTTTTTAGGAAAATACAAATTACCCATTTCATTATTAATCAGTGTTTTGACTTGGTTCATTATTTACTTAGTTCAAAAACCAAAAGAAAACAAAGAAGCGGCTCAAAAAGACGAACATAAATACAACCATCCTTATTTTTGGAAAATTACTCTTCCCTCTGTTCCAGAAGTCAATTTATCAGAAACTGTAGATAGAAAAGTGCACCTCTTAAGGAGTAAAATGCTCTCTGGGAGAATTGCCTTGAATGTGCCACAAACCATTAAAAAGACGGTGGACTCTGGTGGTTTTGTCACATTTCAGTTTAATGAAGAGTCTATCAAGTCAGAGTTTTTGTTCCTTATAGGTCATAGATCACAATCTGACCATAATGCAAGTTTATGGAATGAAATTGTTTCTGGACTCAATGCCAAAGATATCAATACCACCATCTTTCACTATAACAGTGATGTACGACTTTGTTACAACGACCAATTTCCGAATGGTCTTAGTCTTAAAGAGCTGCATAATTACTACTCTAGCAGCATCTTGGTTGTCATTGGTGATTATTACAATTTCATGAGTCCCATTACTGGAAAACTTAACCAATGGACCACTATTTTTGAAAATTGGTCAACACGATACCTCCTGTCTTCAAAGAATTATTTTACTTGGGATAGAAGGGAAGAGACCGTAGGGCGATTATTTCATGTCTTGCCGCTAAAGGTGTCTAGTCTTGCGTATTTCCAAATCTTACCAAACGATACGGAAAAATTAAAATATAAACCAAATCGAAGCGAACACCTAAATAATTTTGGGTCAGAAATCACACTCAAGGATGTGAAAATCAGTTTTACAAAACCACAAAAGGATTGGATTGCCGCTTGTTGCCTTTTTCCTTCGCTTCACTATGACTTGAGTCTTTCTATCGGAAAAATTGTGTTTGCGCACCACAACAAAGATTTCTCTACAAAAGAAATTGAAGAGGTGTTTTCGCTCCCATGGTTTCTTTTGGGCAGCATTCCTGCGGAAATCCGAAAAAGTCTAATCGATGATCTTGAATCAAAAAATCAAAAATTAACCGACTGTGTACGTTCGTTTATCGTTGATGAAGTCCAGCTTTCATATCCTCCAGTAGGATCCCATGCTTCCGATTGGTTTAGAGAAGGGGTATTGATTAACGAATTACTTAATAAATCGAATCGGCCAAACGAACAGAAAAAAGAGGAAATAGAAAAAGAACTCAATGAAATATACAGTAGAGGTTTGCAGGCAGATATTCAAGTTGAAAAGAAAGCCAACCTGATTAAAAACCCACCGTTATCAACAAGGTTAAAACGATGGTTCACCGATTCCCAAAATAAGTTTAAATTATTTATTGCCTCCTGTTTATTTATTGTGCCCTATATCTTGTTGACCTTGTTTTTTAATGAACAACAATGTAACGAGTCCTATGAAACAATTGAAACAATACCTTTAAATTATGATCTGATTGAAAACAATTTAAGTTTGAATGAACCATTCGATCTACAGAAATCTTCTGAAGAAACAATCTGTAAATCTACACTACCAGATGCAGATAAAATTTTTGAAGAAAACCAACTGCGTCGAGACATTTTTATGGGGGTCGATGAAATTGTAGAACGTCACCCTGCATTGATTGAATCTGATCAGCTCCAAGAGGTTGTAGAACTAAACTATAATGAAGCCTTCAAAAAAAATATTGCTGCAGATCTTCTGAATAAAGCACTTATAGACGCTAGAAGTCTTCGCAATGAACCCAATCAAGCAATTTTTTCTTCTTCTGAAAAAAGTAAAATTGCTGTAGACTTTTGCAAAAAAGTTACTTCTAGTAATAACCTTGTAGAGTCCGGTTCCAGTGCAAACACCTATGAATTTGAAGACACGTTGGCAATCATGGTTAATTGGTGCGAAGAATTTACTAAATCGTTAGAAAATTCTATCTCCTTTATCGGCTTTGATAAAACCACGGATGAGTACAAAGAAATGGTGGATGAATTAGAAAATAAATTTGACTACTTTGTATTAGAGGGTGCCACCCCTTTTGGTGAGTCCGTTCAGTCCCCTACTATTTTTTACTTTGAAGAATCAGATGAGAAAGAGGCTGATCGTTTAAGAAAAAGAATTAGTAAAACTTTTCGAAAAAAACCCAGCCCCCAATTAGCCAAAAAACAAAAGGGCGCCGTTGGACGATTTATTGTCGTCCTGCCAGGTGCTAGTACTGCGGTAAATGTAGGCACTACGTGCGCAGAATGCGAATCCCGATTATCTGAAAAAGACACGGAACCTCCACAGTTTGAACAACCAAATAATCCAAACTTGTGGGTGAAAGAGGTATTCTCAAGCAACGGCAACTGTTCATCTATGGTCTCTTGGGAAACACCAACCGTATCCGATAACTGTGGCGTTAAATCGATAACTTCTGACCGTTCTTCTGGAGATCAATTTTATGAAGGAAAGTCAAAAGTTACATTCACCGCTACGGATTTTTGTGGAAATACGAGTACACAAACCTTAGTAGTAATCAGCCGATGTGCACAAGGACTAGATCTCAATGGAACAGTATTGGATTATGACACAAAAAAACCAATTTATAATGCTACTATTCAACAAGGCAATAATAGAACCCGTACGAATCGAATCGGTAAATATTCATTAAAGGATTTTAACAAAAATAGTCCGATTACTTTCTTGAAAACTGGATACATCAAAGAAGAAGTGTCCATTATACCAGACAATCAGATCTTGAATGTTTCTTTACGAAAAGAATCAATAAGCACACCTATTTCAGGTATCGTCTTGGACGACAAAGGAAGACCACTTATTGATGCGAATGTTTTTGTCCCAAAGACTAATGTAAATACAACAACAGATTTTGATGGAGCTTTTGCACTTAATGTTCCTGAGGGGAGTAATGAAATAATAATAACATACAAAGGATACGAAAAGGAAGTCGTCAACTTGGATAAAACTGGGCGAAACATAAAAATCCAACTACGTCCTATTGATGATTTTCAAATGAAGGTTCAAGTGTTAGATAAAAAAACAGGCCGTCCTGTTCCAAGTACTAGCATTCGTATTAAACGAAACAATGGAACGGATATCAAGAGTACTGACCAAGCTGGTTCTCTTAACATTTCGAACTTTAATAATGTAATTGAAATACTTGTCTCAAAAAGAAATTATGAAGAACAAACCCTTTCTTATAATGCTTTGATAAAAAATTCTGTCGTCTACCTTTCCCTTAAAAGCACTAGAAGTCAAGGGTTGCCTCCAAATCTTTCTATTCGTGGTTCGATAAATGACGGTACCGAGGCCTTAATAGGAGCAAATGTATTGATAAAGGGAACAAGCTCTGGTACTATTACAGATATTGACGGAACATTTTCATTAAGGGTTCCCTCCAAAGATTTCACTCTAGTCGTCTCATATTCTGGATATAAACCTCAAGAAAAGACAATCGATGTCTCTTCCTACTTTAATGCCGAAGGCAAACAAACAAAAGAGATTAAATTCTCAATGAAGGAACGGTAATGTCAATGAAGTGATTTTTATGAGGCCATGCTACGTGCCGAAAAATCATATGCCTGACAGTTGTGTTGCAATTTTGACAGCGGTTGGATCTAAAGAGAATTCACTTTTAAGATTACCTAACTCCTGAATCACCCTAATCAGTAAGACCGTGACATTGTTTTTTGTTCCAATAATTCTGAAAAGTAGATATAATCATGCATTAATATTCTATGCTTTCCTGCCAATGTAATGTTATTCATAAAAGTCCCCAGCGCTTTGTAAGCAACTTCTTGAAATTCATATTTGTCTCTGGTCTTTTGATGCGTCTCTTTATACTTATCTCTAAACTCTTGCTTTGATAAATATCGAGGATTTTGCCACACACTTTCATTAAATATGAAGTTCCATCGTCCGTCAATTGCATCACCCTCTTGGGAATACTTCCCTTTAGGTTGTTGTTTTAAATAGTCTGACTCATAATATTCATCCATCCTGCTGTGTAACCTGTGCGACAAAAACTCCAAGACCATTTCATTGTCCTGTGTTACCGCTTGCTTTCTCAACTGCATTCCATTCAATTCGGATAATGCTTCTTTAAACTTTTCTTCATACTCCAGATTTTGTATTCGCAACAACAAAAAGGAAAAAGTCAATGTATTATTTTCTGGTTTTAAGACCTTTTGAAAATCCAAGGCCCTTTGTATCACCTGGTTGGATTCTCTAATTTTATCCAACCGTTGGCACATTACTGCTTCATAATATCCGAATTCCGTAAAACCATCATTAATTCTCTCTTTCCGAGAGCGCATCTCTTTATACTGAGTTTCTAAAAAAGCCAACTCTCCACGAAGACCATCTTTAATTCGACCCGAGTAATAATTCTGCCATTCCTCGGTATTTATCTTCTCTAAGGTGGCTTCACCAACTGTTGACTTATTTAAGGATTGAATAAAAATCTGTGAGGATACGGGCAACTCAATAATACTTTGTTCTAAAAAAGAGCGGAGCCGTACATATACCTCTTGCGTTAAGTCCTCAGGTATTTGACCTTCTTTCAGCAAATGGTAATAATATTCCGCTTGATATTGGTCGCGTTTAGATTTTTCCTCAATCTCCGTATATTTTTGATAATATTGCTTTGCATTTTCTTGTATTTCTGCCGCTTCAGACGAAAACTTTTCAAGGATCATATTTCTACACGTCATCCGAAGGTCTTGCCTAAATGAAAAAGAATCGGTATCTCTTGATTTTGTTATCAATGCCGCTTCTTTCTTCAATTCTTCAAATATCAATTTTGATTCCTTTATATCAATTGGACAAATTTTAGTCGGGCCCGCTAATATGTGTAGTATTACTTCAGGGCTAATATTGCGCACCAACATTCCTGGTATAGCAATTTTCTTTACTTTTTCGTTGTGGATATGTCCCAATATACGCGTCACCAAATACTCCCACTTTTTGCCTATTATTTTCTCCTTATCTTGAAAGTCTACCTGTTCTTTTTTATATACATTGGATGCCAATAATAACATCAGTGGAATTCCTCCAAAATTATCATAAATGAATTCTCTTGTCGTCGAGTCATTAACCTTCATTCTTTCCAAATAGGCAGAAGCCGAATCTTTATCAAATTCGGTAAGGGTAAGCGTTTCAAAGGTAAATCCACCAAAACTTCCATCAATCTCTGCTCTTCCTACAAAAATAGGTCGTATCCTAGGTATCAATTCAGATACTTCTTGAATAAATGTAAAAAAACTAAACAATTGCTCTGATGTAGCCCGATATTGCATTTCCTCAAAGGAGTCAAAAACAACTAAAATCGGAGTGTCTTTGAACTTTGTGATTTCAACGTTATAGTTATCAACAATATCTTGAATAGAGTTAAAAACAACCCCTCTTTGTGAAGCAGTGAATTTCGTCTTTATCTTCTTACCGTCTAGGTCGGTAATCATTTCAGCAATCTGATTTTTTATCTGATTTATGAGCTTTTCATACGACGGATTTTGTATTTCAATCTGTCGCAATGCTTCTAATAAAACAGTCATGGGTTCAGATATCGAAAACCCAGGCAAATCAAAATCAATGTAAATAAAGGGCAATGTCTTCCCTTTTATCTTGGTATTTTGGTCAGAAATCACTTTGGCGATAAGAGTAGATTTTCCAATACCTCCTATTCCTTTAATCAACATGGGGGGTTTATCGTGCCATCCGATCACATTCTTAAAACTTGAGGTTATTTTCTGTAAGAATCCTGATTTTGGAAGCCAATCTATGTAATTATTTATTTTCCGGATTTCATCCGTTCTCCCTACAAAGTTGCGGGTGACCTTTTCAAATTGATTAAAAAATTGACGTCGTTGATAAATAAGCTGAGCCTCAAGCCCATTGACCTCGTCTGTATAAATTTCTGACAAAACTGTAGCATAATACAATTGATTGTCTGGCAATTTTGACAAATCAATGGTTTCTTTTTTATCGGCTCTTTTTACCAAATCACTAAAGTCATTTTGAACTTTATATTGATCGATCGTTGAGCTAAGATTTTCCTTGCCTATCTTTTCAGAAAGGATTTCCACTCTATCTTCTTTCTTAAGTCTTCTTTTTTTATCTGGTTTTAAGAAAGAGTTTTTCTCCAGAAGCTTTCGTTCCTCTTCATTGAATTCACTAAAGTCTGAATCAATATCAAACTCATACAATAATGCTGCCTTTTTGAAAATATCTTTGTCCTTATACTCTTCTTTGTGTGGTTTACTGAAAAGCGCATCCATATTAAATTTAGATTCCATGTGCCTAACTTTTTAGCGTGAATAAATGGTCCGATAAGGATTCTCCGATCGTCTTAATATTTAATGGCTCTCCTTCTTGGGTTAGCTTTTGAACCATCTGTTCAAGATATTCCTCTTTGGTAATCGGCTGATTCAGTTTTTCTTGAATTTCACCCTTGTACTCTTCGTAGATAATAGACAAACAGCGTTTTAAGTCCTCTATCTTTACAGATTCCATTTTATAAATCTCTGTAGTAAAGCGAAGGTCGTTGTGCCAGTTTCTAAGATTTTCAAAATTCAATCCAGCAACTATGAATATTGATTTTGGAAAATCACTATTGATTGATGTAATCAGCATGAATATAAACTCCAAAAGATTTTCATTTCTTTCATTGATTTTGTGAAAGTCATGAAGAAAAAAGACGGGCACTCTATTCTCACTCCTTATCTTTTCTTTCAACTTATTGATAAACTGAATAAACTTAAACTGTGCATTTTCGGTGTCATCAAAATTGACTTCCATATTCATAGAAAACGAAATAAACTTTGCCAGTTTTTCTCCCAAATGCATGTTGGGTTCGTCCAATATTTGTGGAATATCACAAGGAATTAATGTGATCACTTTTAAGTTTTCACTTAAGTTTTTTAGAAACTTTTCCAAATGGGACATACCCGATTTGGGTTGGCCACTTACTAAAAAAATATGCGCCTTATCCGTAGCCAACTTTTTTTGAATGCTTGTACGGAATTTTTTTCTATCTATAAATGGAAAGCTATTTTCCAGAAGTAATCTGCTTTCGATTAGATTCTCTATTTCCTCAGTAGGAACAGCATGATCAGCCATTTCCTCTGCAATATCCAAAATGGTTTTGTGAATACTATTCAAGTTCTCTACTTGGGGGATATTGACAATTTGATTTTTATTAAATTCGTCAAAACGAGCCCTTAAAATGATCAGAGAATTTAAGAAAGGTTTGAGAGGGCCTACACTAAATTTTTTTAAGAATTCGATAGACTCCTCTGTCTTATTATTCTGTACTAAAGTCCTTAAATCTTCAATATTCATAACACCGTTTTCTAATAATACATATGTCTAAATTACAAAGACAAATTACCGAACCCTCGATCTAAATGAACATCGTTAAGACATCATCAATCAATTCAAAATATAACACGTACCTATCCAACAAATGGGAAAGAATGATCTAGCCTCTTTGTTATTTTAGTAGGTAATCCAACACATTAGACCTCAAAAGTGGGTCATGGTAATCTTTTAATTTGTCCAAAAAGATTTCTTGTTTTTTGAGCAAGTCCCCAGCTGGCAGTACCACCCAAAAGTCTGTACCATACAGCGACTGCTTCAATATATCGTCATTGACGTCTAATACTTGTTTAAACAAGTCAAAAAGATCGTCTTCAATAATGCTGTACGAGAAATCGCCCCAAACTCTATAATTAGGGTTTCTCATAAGTTCAAATATTTTGTCCAGACGCGCACTGCTGCCATCTTTCACATATTCTTTCCATGTGCTTCCTCCTCCAAAATGACCAAGATTCAATTTCAAGTTGTTGTACTTCTTTAAGACGGGTTCCCAATTGTGTGGTTCGTTTAGGTATCGGGCCCTTAAATCTCTGGTATCTCCCGGTATCTCAAATTGAACATAACCCGTTTCATTTTTGACCATGATCTTTTTCTCAAAAGTAGAGACCGCTTCGCCTCCACAGTGTGTCAAAACAGGAATGTTCTTTTCTGCACAAATCTGAAATATTGGATCTAAACGAACATCAGATGGAAGATAACCTAAGGCAGGATAACATTTTACACCAAAAAATGGATTGTCTTTATCCGTAAACGCTTCTAAAAATAGCTCATATAAATTTTCGTCCGGTCCATTTTTTTCGGCCCGTCTTGGATCCACGGCAAAATACGGTAGTATTGCTCTAGTCTTAGAAATCTCCTTTATTTCTCTAACCTGTTGTCTAAATCCTCTTTTAGGTTTAAAGTCCCAACCTGTTTCTAAATCCATCTGTAAAATACCGAGGACCATCTTATGATTAGTAAAAGCAGGAAGTTTTGTAATTGAGAACTCTTCATGATAAAAGTCAAGGATTTCCATCATGTTTTTCTTACGCAAGACTTTGTACCCATCTTTGACATTGAATCCAAATAATTCATAGGTCTCATGGATGTCTATTGTCTTTTCAAGTTCTTTTTCTAAAAGCGCCCAATCTTCATCTGTGTCTTCTTCTTTTGCTGCAATATCATCATAGATTTCAGGTTCATCCTTTGAAAGCAATTCCATCCGATCCACTTCTGTTTCTACTGCTTCTATACCCAATGCTTTTAGGCCCAACGCTTTTGCCATTCTTAATAATATATAACCTACTGAAAGGCATTTTTTATCAAAAATATGGGTGTGGATATCAATCAGGCAGTCTGGTTGTTCCATCATTGTCTTTGCCAACAATGTTAATCGTGTTTTTGGATCATCTGAAATTTCTGCTCTTGCTCTTTCTAAAAACTGTTCTGGTGTCATGTTTATTTGTCTTGAGGTTATATACTTTTAATTATCCTTCTTGTTGGCTTTTAATATCTGCCATTACTGCCTTGATAAGCAGCCCTTCATTTGCTCCTGCCCTTTTTCCAGTGCTGCTATCGATTACAACTCCTCCTTCTGCTTCTGTCCTTCCTGCATGGTGTAAACCGACTACTTTCCAGTCCTTACCCAAAACAGGAGATCCACTTGATCCTCCATGTGTGTCGGTAAGGTAGAATAACTTATTTCCGTCCACCGCAGTGATTTTATTTTCTGTAAGTGCAATCTGTTTCTTTTCTCCTTTTGGATGTTGAATAATTGCTACCCTGTCATCTACTTGTGGGTCGCTGAAGGTATCCACTTCCAAAAATCCTCGGTTGGCAATTGGATCAGCAGGGTTGTCTATGACCTTGATATAGGCGTAATCAAGTTTCATGATGGGGCTAAAAATAGCTCCTTCTGGATCCAATTTATACTCGATGGTCTCTTTACTTCCTCCGTGTAAATCCTCTTCAAAATCAAATACAATCTTACTACTTGCCGCAATATCTTTATTTGGAATGACATGAAAGTTGGTCATCATCCAACCATCTTCGAGCATCCAGCCAGTACCCAAATTCCCAGCACTTGTTCTAACTTGACACACACTTTTAGATGCTTCAATACATTTGTAGATCCAACTCATTGGGACGAGGTTATTTCCTGATCCATGTATTTTCTCTAGTTCCGCTGGAGGAGAAGTTACGTAGATAGAGTTGTATTCCCCTAAAATTCGCTTTACTTCTAGCTCCTCGTCTACTGTCGCCATCAAACTGATCATGTTGGCAGCGATTTTTTTTCTACCTACATTATAATTTTCTTCTGTTATTGTTCCATTTCTTTTTTGATCATTTA
Source organism: Saprospiraceae bacterium (assembly GCA_029212405.1). GTDB lineage: Bacteria > Bacteroidota > Bacteroidia > Chitinophagales > Saprospiraceae > CAJXUU01. The sequence continues at coordinate 39,556 of JARGNR010000040.1, read as the reverse complement.
ATCCTTTTAAACTGCCTTGTTGCAAGATAATTGATGTGTCAAGGTCTTCGGAAATAGGTGCTATATCCTTTTTTAGAATTTTAAATGCTTCTTCAATTCTGTCGAGGGTAATGAATCGTTTTACGTTGGTAATGGCATTGTCAATTACCGCTTGATCTTCATTCATGATCATATTTTTTGGGGTTAATAAAATGGTTGTTGGAATAGGAAAAAACTATTTACATATTCCTGTCTTAAATATAGTTACTTTTTTATTGTACTGTATAAAAATAAAAATCTTTTTAAATGATTAAGGACGTAAATGAAAAGACATAAAAATAAAAAAGAGGTACATCTTTCAATGCACCTCTTATAAAACTATGTCTGCATAAGTCTTCCAGTTAAGGATGTCTCATTAGATTCTTTTAAATTTAAGTTGCTTCCAAAGGTCTAATGAAAAATTGGGCTGTGAGTGTGAATATGAGAAGTCTATTTGTATAGACTCCTTCACTTATACGAGGAATACATAGTTTGTCGTGATTACTATGATTATTTGGGGTTGGTCTGTTAACATACTATGTACATTAATCTCGTATCCTATTTATGGAATGTTGACTTATAACATTGTTTTCTTGCCTTCTTTAAGGCAAGCGATCTTGGTCGATGTGATAATTATATTCATGGGGCTTAATTAACTAAGACCAAAAATGGCGATATATAAATACAATACTGTTATAAAATGTACGGATTCCTATCCCGTAGAACTACTTAATTTAAATTGCGGATTTTTACATGTTTTTGCGTATTTCTACGCAAAATTTATCGTTTGAGATCATTTAACATATATATCATGTTGATTTTCTTGGCATTATGGCTATTCATAAACCGATACTATTTTCTGTCTTTTATTTTCTAGCGTTTTTTTGACTAAATTAAAGCTTACACAACTTATTATTTAACCCTTACAAATTAACACTATGGCAACAGGTAAAGAAGGGAGCATGATTTCAAGAATCGACGCTCAACATTTATTGAACAATTATCGAAACAGTCCTGCATTTCCAATCAACCGGTCGGTTGAAGGAATCTTATTTGGTAGAGATCACATTTTTCAATTATTGAATCAACCCGGATGTATGGGCTTACGTATGTATTATGGAACGGACTTGAATGGAGATCCTCATTTGGTCATAGTAGGAACAGACCTCAACGGAGATGATATGGCAGCTCCTCCTTTTGAGATTTTGGATACAGGTGTACCTTGTCCAACTTTTTGTTCTTCACCAGCAACAAAAATCTAAATGAGTTTTACGATGCGAGAAGTAATGATAGCTTTTACATTTTCACCTTTACTGCCATTAATCGTTTTTATGGTATATCGGCCCAAACTAAATGTATTTTTTAAATTTCTTCTTGCATCGATTTTATTGTCACAAACATTTGATATAATTGGTATTTCGAATTTTTTTCCCGATTCCAATATGTCCATTTATTCAACTTATCTTTTTTCGAATATTGTATTAATTACTTTAATGTGGAGAAAAGTAACTGTTTACACACCTAGAACTAAGTTGTATGTGCTGCTTTTTGGATTGTTAATCGGTTTTATCATGCTTGGCTATGCCATCATTTCATCCTTGAATATGGATACATTTTATATCCTGTCGTGTTTAAGTGTATTTGCAGGAATGACCTTCGGTTTACAGTATTATTATCAAATTATTCAGCTTCAAATATATTCTCCTCCTCTGAAAGATCCGTACTTCATTGTTGCCTCAGCCTATATTTTATTTGGTCTTTCCACAATCATTATTTTAGCTGCTCAGCCCTTAATGTATGGAAAATCTTCCATGCAATTTACGTGGATTTTACGTCAAGCTTTTTATTTAATTTATAATATTATTATTGCATACTCCTTTTATATTCTTTATAAACATCAACTTAAAGAAGAATGAATTCTGCCGTCATTATCATTATAGTAAGTCTATGTTTATTTGTTTTTGCAACATTTCTTGCTAGTTTTTTCATTTTTCATAATCGGAGAATGAACCAAAATAAAGACGAAATTCAGCGTCTAGAACTTGAAAAAGCTAAAAAATCTTTAGTGGATTCTATCCAAATACAAGAGTCTGAGCGAGCTAGAATTGGAGCTGATATACATGATGATCTTGGACCCACCATGTCAGCTATTAAGCTGAAAATCAATAACTTAAATAGTGAAAAGCAAGTAAGCGAGCGGGATATCTCCCAACTTAAAATGATGATTGATGAAACTATAAAGTCAATCCGAAGCCTTTCTCATTCATTGTACCCCAACACTCTGGAAAAATATGGTCTCAAATCTGCGATTGAAGAACTCGCCAACCGTATCAATTCAGAGAACTTGACCGTAACCGTTTCTATTCATCCTTTCTTGGACAACCTAAAGTTTCATACTCAAATTAACATATATCGCATTCTTCAAGAGTTTTGCAACAACTCAATTAAATACAGTAATTGCTCTACCATAGATATTTCGATAATTCAATCTGGAGAAAATGTATCCATTTGCGCCTATGATAATGGCTCTGGCTTTGACACAACTACAGATAAAAATCATGGAATTGGAATCCGTAATATGAAAATGAGAGCTTCGGCAATAAATTATGATTTCACCCTTGAATCTAAAATAAATGAGGGAACCAAAATAACCTTGGACTCCATACTTTAACATATTTATTTAACAATAATCTTATTCATTCCTCCCCCTTTAGCTATATCTTTAACAAAACGACCAATTTATAAAAATGAGTAAAAAAATTAGCGTAGGTATTGTCGATGATCACAAACTTTTTAGGTCTGGGGTCGTAGATATTATAAATGATTCTAAAGATTTTCAAGTAAAAATTTCTGCGAGCACTGGTGATGAATTTTTTTCTGCTCTTAAGAAATCAACTATTCAAATATTACTATTAGATATCAACTTAAAACATGAGAATGGGTTGGATATCCTTATTCAACTATCGCAAAGCAATCCAGAAATAAAGGTTGTTATGCTTACTATGTTTAGTGAATCTTCTTATATCAACACAATGATATTAAAAGGGGCAAAAGGGTATTTATTAAAAGATACTACTCCTGAAATTCTTCTAATGACCCTCCAAAAAGTACACACAGAAGGTAAATACTATGATTCGTTTACTACAAACGCTATTGTAGAAACAATGCAATCCAAAGAAAAGTTGGCTAGTTTAGGAATAGAGCTTACCCAAATAGAACAGGATATTCTTAAATATATAAGTGGTGGAAAAACTGCAGATGAAATCAGTTTACTACTATTTAAAAGTACACGAACTATAGAAGGATATAGACAGAAACTTCTTGAGAAAACAAAGACACGCAATGTGGCCGAATTGGTTTCATGGGGATTTAAGAATAAGATTCTTTAACTTGTTTTTGAGTTGTTTTTTCGCTCATTTCCATGGTATCATTGACCAATAGAATCAAAAGCCTTTTTTATCTTCGAAAATTGATTGTATATTAGGAGATAATAATCATGCATGTCCTCATCCCTTTGGTTTCTGAATCTAAATTTGACATTATCATGAAAGCATTTATCCCTTATCATTTTAGCACTTTTAATTACCGATTTCTTTGCTATTTACTTTTCCTACTACCTTCTTTAACCAGCTGGTCTTATCCATCCACTGCAGAAAAACCTAGTGCCGTTGTTTTGAGTAACATTACTGGGAGTATTTGGGTAGAAACCGATGGCAATGCTATGGATAATGGCGAGTCAGGACCTTCTGGTGTTATCGTGTCACTGATAGATAGTGACCAAGATACCCTGGTTGCGCAGACAACCAGTGTGCTTGGAGAGTATAGTTTCAATCAAGTAAGCCCTGGCAAGTATTACATTCTCATTGATAATAATGCTTTCTTAATTGGAGGAGCATTATTCAACCTAAATAGTTGTCTAGGGTTCAATGATGCCAACAATATGGTAGACAATGACGACAATGGCACAGATACCGCCCCTGGTGATGTATTTAGTACCACGTTTACTTTAGACAATGCTGATCCTATGAATGATGTGCCTATAGAGTACATTGACTTTTGCTTCTTTGCCAATTGTGACCAGCCCAATCCATTTGCCGTTGAATCCTGTGATGCTTTTACTGGATCTGAAACTTTTTGTGAGATCTTAAATCTAGATAATCTATGTGCCCTTATGCCTTCAGATTCTGTTGGAGGAATTCAACCCACCCCTTTATGTGATGGATTTAGTAATTCCGAAAATATCTCTTGGCTTTCTTTTGTAGCTGGCGGTGGGTCATACACCATGACAATCACTCCGTTCAATTGTCCTACTGGGACACTTGGGCCAAAGGGCATTCAAGTGGGTTTATATACCGATTGTTCATTTGAAGAAGCAGCTTTCTGTTCAGACTGTACAGACCAGCCAATAGAAATTGGTGCCGGCTCTTTAATTTCTGGACAAGTATACTATATGTATATCAATGGTTGTAATGGAAATGTCTGCAATTATTCTATTGATATTAGTGGCAATCCTACCACTCCATCTCTTGAGCCTGATGATGTCTGTGTTTTTTCAAATGGAAATATTGTTTGTAATGATTTATCCTATTGTCCCAATTCAGATATAAGTATAAATGCTCGGGGGGTAGGAATTGTAGGAGAGTATTCCTGGTCAATAAACACATTAGGTGGACCTCCATACCCTGGTAATCCAAACCCTGTAACTTCGACGGATACTGTTCAAGTCAACTTTCCTACGGAAGGAAAATATGAAGTTTGTATAGAACAAATCTCCAATGGTTGTCCAAGTCAAACCTGGACAGGAAGCATTTGTAGACAGATTGATATTTCATCAGCGATACCCCAACCAGAAGATGAAGATTTTGGTGAAACATTTGTATGTGAAGATAACATTGATGATTTTACAGTATTTATTTTTGCAAACCAAGACCCAAATGGCGATGGAGACTTTGGGTGGAATGCAGCTTCGCCCGATCAAGTGTTGGGATTAAATACAGGAATTGTATACACTGAAGGGTGCTCATACCAACAACAATTTACTTTGTCTTCCTATCCATCGACACCTGTAGCTGATGTATTAGTGAGTGTTTGTGAGCAAGATTTGCCGATACAGGTTGATGTACTAAATTTTTCTTTATTCTCCTTTGGTGGAGAGAGTTCCCTCTCATTTGATAGTTTATTGTTGATAAACTCTCAGGACCAAAACGGTTGTGATAGCATTATAAATCTTACCGTTGAAAAACTAAATATTTTACAAGGATCGATTTTGGAGCCCGAATGTACCTTGGAAGGAATCTCTCTTGTCTTTGACTATATAGAAGACTTATCTACCGATATTAATTTTCTGGAGTTTGAATGGACGGACCCTTCAGGTAATGTTTTATCTTTTGGAGCAGACCCGACAACTGTTTTGGCCCCATTCAGCAGTGGAAGTGGTATTTATAATTTAACTGTTACAATAAATAAAAATGGTGAACTATGCTCTTATGCATATAGTACCGTTGTTAATATTGCATCGTTTTTGCCTTCTACTCCTGTTGTTTCTGGTCCACTTTTAGTTTGTGAAGGAGATATGCTCTCCGTTTATACCGCAGAATTTGTGGATGACGAAACCAATTTTATTTGGTCATTTCCAAACGATGTAAGTTCGGCGTCAGTCTCTGGCATGAATGATGAAAACTTAACTATAAATTGGACCGGATCAAATGGTGGACAAATTGTAGCTCTTGCCCAAAATAATTGTGGACAGAGTAATCAAGTCACAATTGATGTTGAAATAATACAAAAAGTAACTCCTGAATTTACCATACCTGCCAGTGTTTGTATTGAAAATGCCATTACCATTACTTATTTTGGTACCGGTATAAATGTATCCAATTACCTCTGGGACTTTGGCGATGCAACCATTCTTTCCGGTAGTGGAATGGGACCATATGAAGTGCTTTGGGGTGATTCAGGTGAAAAGCCTGTTTCACTTATTACTACCGATCTAAATGGATGTATTTCCAACAAAACTGAAAAAACAGTTGCCGTAGACGTACCTATTGAGGCTCCACTTATTTCATGTATGGCTTCTATTGGCCAAGTAACATTCACCTGGGATATTCCAGCAGGTACTGCAGGTTTTGAAGTCAATGTATTAAGTGGTCAAATGGGAGGAGTTCTTGATAATAATTCTTTTACAATTACCGGGTTGTCCGAAGGGGAAAACGTACAAATAGAGTTGTTGTCATTTCCTGAAAATACAATTTGCGGAGATTTTGTAAGTACCTCTGCTTCATGTATATCACAAGATTGTACTGCTCCTGTTGTAGTCTTAGAGTCTCTAAGCAGTGTCTGTGTGGATGGAGATCCTCTCACTATTTCAGCTACTATTACCTCAGGTGAATCTGGAACAGGGGTATTCTCTGGTCCTGGGATTATTGACGAAGTCAATGGTGTTTTTGACCCTAGTCTTGCAAATATCGGAATCAATACTATTCTCTATTCTTTTGTTTCAGACATTGGTGACTGTGAAGGATCGGCCATGATATCAATTGAGGTCTTTAATCTTCCCGTTGCTTCTTTCACACAAGATCCTGATTCTCTTTGTATAACCGATGACTTAAGTCTTGTGTATACAGGTACTGTTAATGCTTCGTTAGATTGGGATTTAGGTGGAGGAATTGGTTTTGGGCTTTTAACAAATCAAACTGTTGAATTTACCTCACCTGGGCTGAAAGAAATAACGCTCCAGGTTACAAAAGATGGATGTGTTTCCAATGTTGCTTCCTCCACAGTACTTGTAGAACCAGAATTAGAATCATTGAATGTTGTATGCGACACGGCTGGAACAGATTTTCTTATATTTTCTTGGAATGAAATAACTGGAGTTTCTGAATATGAAGTAAAAGTAGACAACAACCCATCCATTTTCTCATCCAATACCTCCATAACTGTAAGCGGTTTGGAAGAAAATCAAGTGGTTTCTATTGCTGTCACATCTATTTCTAACACTTCTTGTCCAGGTTCCACCTCTTTTCAAATGTGTATTACGGGAATGTCTGTTTCTACAGCAGAAAGTATTTTGGACGGGGTTACTGTTTTTCCAAACCCTCTACAAAACAAACTTTATGTAGAATCAAGTGCTTTTATTGACATATCCTATGATTTATATTCCTTGCTGGGAATCCGTGTAAAAAGTGGCAGAATTGAAAATGGTAGTGTGGATTTCTCCTTCTTGCCACAAGGAGTTTACATTATTCGACTTTGGGATGTAAAAACGAATTCTCATCGGGATTTAAAAATCGTAAAAGAGTAATGCAAATAAGCTTTCTTTAATTTACTGAATAAATAAAAGAAAAAAGCGCTTTGGAGTGATGGTCCAAAGCGCTTTTTAAGTGTCGAGTTGAATTTTTTACTTGAGCTTCATCGCTTTTTTAATAAAATTTTGTTCTTTCTCATTCTGAACTTCTTGCAAATTCAAAATCTTTTCTTTTTGAATTGTGTAGTTTTTATGCTTTAGATATCCCTTTACAATGGGATAAAAATCCTCTTTTAAGGGACAAGACGTGGACCAATATTCGTACAAAAAATAATCTCCTCGGTATCCTTTCCAAAAAGATATTAACATAGAACTATCTCCATGTTGATAATGTAGTAATTCATAAGCATCTCCATATTCGTCTCGATATGAATACAGCTTGGAATGGTTTTCTATTTCAGCTTGAAAAATTAATTTCACTCCATTGGTAGAAACCACTTCATCTAAATCTAATGAATCTCCTGAATAAGAAATGTAATAGGTGTTTGAATACTTTCCTTCTTTGATCTGTATAGAGGGCTTATATACTGGCTCACAGTATTTCACAACACACAACGCCTCTTTCGCATATATATATATTCCTGATTCCGAATGGTGGGCAAAATTATCAAATACGACATCTGTAATGGACTGCGAATGACTTTTTGAGTTTAGCAATAAAACCAAAATCACAACTGTAACCTTTAGGCTATCTGTACTCATTAAATCTTTGTTATTCGTTCACTTAATATTCCTGAAGGTGTTTCTAGATTAAGAATATAAACCCCCGCTTTCAAATCCGATAAGTCCATTTGAACCTCACTGTCAGAAATTCTTTCAACACGTGTTTTTATTTTACGTCCATCCATGGCGGCAATCCACACTTTTTGTGTCTCGATTTCACTCTTAACTCCAATATTTACATACGAAGAAGCCGGGTTGGGATACACTTTAAAGGATATTTCTTTTTGGTTTTCTGTTGAAGTAACATCCCTTTCAAATGAATAGGTATACATGGATCTACCATATGTGGCTACGATCAATTTATCTTCCAGGTCATGATAATCCAGGTCATTAATTACGACATTCGGCAGCACGTTCCCTAAGTTTTCCCACTCCATGTCTTCATTTGTTATGAAAACACCCACATCAGTAGCAACAACTATTTCCTCTGTTTTTGGGATCACCAATAAGTCATTGACTGGCACTTGAGGTAATCCATCATCTATTGATGTCCATGCGTTTTCTGGATAATTCATTTCATACACATATCCCGCAGTTTCACCGTATCTATATCCAGAAAATGTGACATACATTCTATTTGCAATTGTTGGATGATGGTTTACACTGGTCACCCACCTATTCGGTAATTCTTCATCTATTTGTAACCAAGTACCTCCCTGATCATCAGTAATCCAAACATTGCCATCGTCTGTTCCAACCAATATTTGATTGGGATCATGCGGCGAAACACTTATTGACGTCAATGTTCCAAAAGGGTTTACACCTACATATGGACCATTGCTCAAATCTGGACTCATCAATGTCCAGGTTTCTGCTCGATCTGTACTTCTATACAACTTATTGGTTCCAAAGTAAATTATCTCTGGGTTGTTGGGGTCAAATACATACGGGCTGTTCCAGTTATTCGGGTCACTCGGAGGAATTCCAACCGTAGCACTTGTAAAAGAAAATCCACCATCTACAGATCGTCTAAAGTTACCATATTGCGAACTTACATATACATAGGTGTTGTCCGTAGGATCAACCAATGGTGTGAATCCATCCCCTCCATAAATGATCGACCAATCATTATTCGAACCCGTCAATGTTCTCATTGTAGAATTATCCTGACTTCCACCATATAATCTTTCTGGTTGAAGGTAATCTATTTCACATCTGTAAAATTGAGTAATTGGGATGTTATCAATCTTCGTATTACTTATTCCTCCGTTGGTGCTGTAATAAACTCCTCCATCATTCCCTATGTATACTTGATTGGGATTATCGGGATTTATCCACACTTCGTGCTGATCTACGTGAACTCCTGAAAATACAAGTTCCCAACTCTCACTGCTATCTGTACTTTTTCGCATTCGAAATCCTACATGGTATATTGTATTTTCGTCGGTTGGGTCCACCTTTATTCTTCCAAACCAATACATATAGGAGACATTTTGAATACCATCTATATTCTTAAGCTCCCAAGAAGCTCCCTTGTCATTCGTTTTGTAAATTCCTAGTAGGTTTCCACTTGCTCGAGTAATTGTTGCATATAAAACATTCGGATTAGACGGAGCAATGGATATACCAATCCTACCCATATTTTCTGTTGGTAGTCCATTGGTTAATTTAGTCCAATTGTCTCCTCCATCGATAGATTTATAAATGCCACTTGTTGGCCCTCCATAGGTTCTATCATATAATAGTCTTTCTCTCTCCCACAGTGCTGCGTAAATAATTTGAGGATTACTTGGATCAATTGCTACATCTATTGCTCCCGTTTTGGGAGTCACGTACAATACTTTTTCCCAAGATTCGCCACCATCTTTTGTTCTATAAATTCCTCTCTCAATGTTCTCGGCAAACAATGTCCCCATAGCTGCCACATATACAGTATTATCGTCTGTTGGGTCTATGGCCACCCGCCCGATACTACCTACATCTTCCAATCCGATTCGACTCCATTGCATTCCTCCATCGATAGATTTGTACATCCCTTCTCCATCATACGCCAAAGATCCTCCCCCTGCATTCGCTTCTCCAGTTCCAACATACAATAATTGCTCATCTTGCGCAGAAATGGCAATATCTCCAATTGCTAGTGTCGCTTCATTATCAAATAAGGCTCTCCATGTATTCCCATTATCATCTGTGCTAAAAACACCTCCAGAGGCCGCCCCTACGTACAATGTTGATCCCACTTTTTCAATATCTACAATACGTCCTCCGATATTCAACGGTCCTTCATTCTTCCATTCTCCTTCTCTTGATGATGGTTTTTGTTTTAGTTTTTGGGCCAATTGATATCCCTTCCGATAAGCAGCTTTGTCGATTTTTCCATGTGGATATGCTCTTTGTAGAAACATATAATCGGATGGGTATTTGTGCTTGTCTAGCAATGCTTCGTGACGTATAATCTCTTTATCAAAACAAGCGTTCAGTAAAAGAACACAAAAAAGAAGCCTACAATAGAATTGGTATTTCATGTTTATCTGTATTATATATGTACTCAAATATACATGATCGATGAAAATGAAATTGTCTTAATTGATCAAAAATGTATTCTTATATGCGGTACAGACAAACTATTGAGGTTTTTCTTCCTCTTTATTACCGTCAAGACCAGAAAAGTGAGCCCATGACCGAACCATTGACAATTCAGAGTAATCGATATTAAACGGGATAACCTCTCGAATTTCTGCAGAAGATTTGTCAGGGTGATTCTGGATGCACTCCCATGCTGTTTTTACCTTTTCCATATCCATCACTTTTTCAATCGGCACCTTTCCTTCTTTGATCCACTTACTCATATGAGATTTTATTGTACCAATCACCAAGTTTCTCTCTTTCGCTATTTCCAAGATAGATTTTCCCTCATTCCAAAGCTCCAATGTGATCCGCTGTGTTTCTCCTTTTTGCCTTTTTGGTTTTTTGGCTCCTTTTTTTGAATCTGGGTTAAAAAGAATAACCCGTTTATACTTGGGTTCTTTAGAATAAATCTTTGATCCTCTATATTCAATAGCGTATAGTGTATTTACATATGTCCACAAATGATTAATCAAATCCCTAATTCCCTGAATATACCGTCGTGTTTTGGGCTTGACCATATATTTTCTTCTATGGTCATCGAGAGGTTTAATCAATTTTTCATGCACTTCCTCTGTAAAGTATAAAATACCTTTTTCACCCCTATCAAAAATCGAAGCCAATGCCTCTTCCTCTTCACTTTGAGTCAAAAAGTACAATTGCTTTTCAAACTTTAAGGCTGTCTCCTGCAATGCTTTCGATTTCTTTTTTAGTTGTCGCGCCAATAAAAAAACATTCGCCTTTTCTGGTATTTCTATTTCCGTAATGCCTTCCTCCCATACCTCCATGTGATCTACAATTTTGACTAAGTAGAAGGATTTTCTTAATGAGATATCTTCATATTCTTGCTTGGACTCTTGTAATATTTGAGCGACATTTTCTGGGGGTTTAGATATCTCATAAAATGCCCCTACTCTTTGATCTACAATAATATTTTCAGGTCGAATCCTCGAAGATAATGTCAAGCCCTCTAGGGATCGACATCTACTAAGCGCCACATATAGCTGCCCTGGAGCAAAGGTGTCTTCTAAATCAACAATTGCATGGTCAAACGTAAGACCTTGGCTCTTGTGAACAGTAACTGCCCACGCCAATTTTAGTGGATATTGTTCAAACGACCCCACTTCTTCTGGTTCTATTTCATTGGTCGCCTCATTAAGTTGGTATCGAGTATTTTTCCACTCTATGGGTTCTACAAAAATAGGGTGCGCATCTCCTTCACATTGAACGCTGATCCCATCTTCTGTTTTGGAAAGTACCGTACCGATCTTTCCATTATAATACAATCCATCAGAATGATTTCTTATAAACATAACCTGAGCACCTTCCTTAAGAATGATCTGTTCGTTGGTAGGATAAGACGATTCATTAAATTGACCCGTTATCTTCGCATTAAGTTTGAATTCCGGAGTGTCTATCCTGTTTAATTCTGTTTGGTTGATTGCATTGGCCTTGCTGTTATGTGTAGTAAGCGTTATGGTTTCTGATGCTTTTAACTTATGGTTGAAATTCGCATTCAATCTATCAATATCGGCTTCAACTCTTGTTCCATTTCGAATATTATTTAAGATGGATATAAAAGTCTCATCTTCTTGCCTATATATCTTTTTAAGTTCTATGGTGAAGGCTTGAGAGTGTTTCCAAGCAATACTTGAGAAGAAAAAAGGTGTCTTGTAATATCTATTCAGGGTTGGCCAAATAAACTCTTTTACCACGGGTGCCAGTTGATACAGGTCTCCAATAACTAATAACTGTACCCCTCCAAAGGGGTTTTGATTTTTCCTTAATCGACGAAGCGTAAAATCTACTGCATCTAACAGATCTGCTCGAACCATACTTATTTCATCAATGACTAATAATTCCAACTCTTGTAACAGTCTTCGTCTTTCTTTCCGAATTTTTTGGACTGTTACCAATTCGTTTCTATTAATGAAATAATCCCGATTGACCGTCTCACTGGAAGGAATAAATGTTTTGGTTGGCAATTGAAACATGGAATGTATCGTCATCCCGCCTGCATTTATTGCTGCCACTCCCGTAGGAGCAACTACAACAGACTTTTTACTTGTTTTCTTTAGAATTTCTTGTAATAATGTTGTCTTCCCTGTTCCTGCCCTTCCTGTAAGAAAAATATTCTTTTGAGTATGTAGGACAAACTGTTCGGCTAAGTCCTTCTCGAAGTTTTTAGTGGTATCCATATATTATTGGGCAAATTAAATCTTGGCCTTGTTTATTCTTTTACCTAAAGAAAGCTACCTGCCTTCTGAGAATATTCTTCTGCCATTCTGCACAAAGATAGACACAAATGTGTAACTATTGACTTTGGACTTTCTGAGTTATAACTGTTTCGTAGGATTGTTGTGACATAAAATTTGACGTGCTTCCATATCTTTTGATGGAAACCAATAGTAGAATAAACGAATTTCTACTCTTTACCTCCTAAGCATATATATCATCCAACTTCTAAAACTTAAATCCAGCACTGAAATGAAATAACTCTATATTTCCAAAGCCAATTTTTAAAACATGGTCCTCCTTTTCAAAACGCATCGCAACATTAATATAGGGTATTATAACGCTAGACAGTTTGTCGTAATCTATATCAGGGTTGACGATTTCACCTTTTGCCAATTTATACTGTGTATTGACTGCGCCCAGATTTACTTCGAATTGTCCCATACTCAAAAGTCCAGATATGCCCATGTGATTTTCAATAATCTTTTCTCCTGATTCCAAATCCAGACCACCATAATTTGATAAATACCGCCCTACGTGTGCTTTTATTCCAACCTTATATACATCTTCGGTCAATATGGTCCTTTCGTAGGAAATAGAAACTTGATTGGGGATTATCGCTGAACCAAAGGTGATATACATCGCATTTTTATTCGGTTTAGTTTCCTGTGACATAGTACATAGTGGAATACTAAATGCAAGTAATACCAAGATTCCTTTATAAAATCTTTGATGATTAAAAGATAATAATACGTTCATCGTGTTTTTATTTTAAAAAAATGCTAAAGTAGAATACTGTTAATCAATTGATTATAAAAAATCACAAGTTTTTATTTCATTTTTTAAATCCGATTTTTACTCTATCCCCGTAAGTAGGTATGTAACACATATTTATTAAACAAAATCTAAAATAATGAAAAATTTAAACGTTGCAGGAATCGCAATTATCCTCTTTGCCTTTGGTATCCTGTTTATGTCAGCGGATCATATTGATGCTCCTGCAGTTTCTGGCAGTAGTGCGGATATTACCGATTTTTATGCCTTCCAAGGAGAAAACGCTTCCAATCTAGTATTTGTGGCCAACCTTAATGGATTACTTAGTCCAGAAATGACCACTACCCAAACCTTTGATGAGAACGTGCTTGTGGAGTTTAATATTGATAATGATGGGGATTATGTTGAAGATCTAGTCATTCAGGCTATTCCAAGAAATGGTAAAATGTATGTCTTTGGTCCGACTGCTCCAGCTTCTACAGGCAAATCAAGCACTGTCATCGAAAGTGCCAGTCAAACGGTTGTCGATATCACAAAATATTCCGAGTCACCAATATCAGCTACCAATGCCGGAGTTACCGCTTTTGCTGGTCCAAGAGATGATCCATTCTTTATGGACTTTGCTCAATATGGTGCAGTTGTAGGTGGTATGGCAAGTGGATTCAATGATCCTGGTTCAGATACCTTCGCTGGTACGAATGTAATGTCAATTGTAGTAGAAGTAGACAAAAGCCTTTTAGGTGGGAATGGGTCGCTCAATACCTGGGTAGAAACCAAAACAAAGTAAACCCAATCCGCCGAATTATTCTTAAAAATTAAATACATAAAAATGAAAAATATACAATTATTAGTTTTTGCAATATGCACAATGGTCTTCATAACATCTTGCGGTGATGACGAACCGATGGAACCCACTGTAGACTTTTCAGGCACCTATGCCTTAGCCGATCAAATGGGGCGACCTGCCATAAATACTGTATTTATTCCTAGTAATATGAAAGATACATATAATGAAACGTTGCCCGCGGATCAAGCTGCAGCTTTTCAAATGACCATAGAGAATGGACTCAAAGCTTTGAGTCCTGCTTATGCCAATGAGGGCGATCAAAATGCTCTTGGCTTAGATGCCGCTGCATTTGCAGGTGTTCTTGCTACTGATGTATTGACTGTTAGTACAAATGGAGTCACAACATTTTATGATGGTACAAATGTCCTTACAGGTAGGGCATTAGCAGATGATGTGATTACCGTAGAGCTATTATTGATATTTGGAGGCGAAGATTTTACTGAAAATCCAGCTTTATCTGATGATCATGTTGATGCAAATGATAAACCATTTTTATCATCCTTTCCATATTTGGCAGCACCCTTTTAATATATATTCCTTAACCGATCACCTAATAAGTGATTAGGTGGTCGGAAGAGGACAATTCTTTAAAAAATATTTTACTAATTCAACACCAACACAACATGAAATATATACTTTCTCTCATCTGTGTAATTTTCTTTCTAGCTTTTATTCCAAGCACATATCAAACCACAGACAAAAAGGACTACGACCATTTCTTAATTCAGAAGTCAGAAGAATCCACTCAAAAGCTTCAAACGGAATATCTATTTTGGAAAAATAAACTCAACGCATCACCCTATCAATATCCCTATTTGGTGAAAATGGCCTCTGCAAAAAACAATCTGTTCAAAAAAGATGGGCAAATTCAACATCTTACAGAAGCAACGGAATTGTTAGAAACCGCAAACAATATGGTTCATTGTAAGGATGCCTCGATTTTGAGAGCTCTGGCAAAAAACTATATTTCAGAACACCGATTTTTAGAATCTTTAGAGGTTTTATTGGCCGCCCAAAAAATAGGAACGAATTTAGATCAAACCAATAAAATGTTATTTGATATTCATATGGAATTGGGCAACTATAGCGATGCTGAGCATTATCTCATCCATTCTTGTGGACACTTAGGAGAATTTGACTACCTGATTCGACGATCAAAGTGGGAAGATCATAAGGGCAATCTGTCTCAAGCGATTTATTTTATGGAACGAGGACTAAAAGTGGTAACACTTGCCAAGAATAAATCATTGATGCAGTGGGCAATAACCAACCTCGCTGACTATTACGGACATGATGGAAACATTCAGAAGTCGTATGAATTCTATTTAAAAGCATTGTCCATGGACCCAACTGATGCATACGCTAAAAAGGGAATTGCATGGATTGTGTATTCACATGAACATGATACTCAAGAAGCAATACGAATCCTAAACCATTTAGAGTCGAATTATCAAAACCCTGATCTACTTTTATTCAAATCAGAAATAGCTGAGTTTGACTCCAATTTGGACTTGAAAGATAAATTACTCACACAATACCTAAAGGTTTTAAAATCCACGGATGGGTTTGGAAACATGTACAACAAATACAATATCCTTATTTATTCTGAAGACCCCGAAAAACGCGAATTAGCACATAAACTAGCAAAATATGAGGTTTGGATGCGTCCTACAGCACAATCCTATAGTCTTCTTGCCTGGTCCTTGTTTAAAATGGGAAATCAAGGTGAAGCAGTAGACATCCTTATAGATTTTGTAAAAGACAAAACGTTCGAACCAGAACCCATATTTCTGATGGCCCAAATTCTGAATGCAACAAACCACAGTTCGGAACTAAAAAACTTAAAAAAAGAACTACTTGAAAGTACTTATGAGCTTGGACCAGTTTCTGAGCAAGTAATCAAAAATATCTAATAAAAATTACGGATTTGAGATTTTGTGATCAATACAAGTGTTGAATGAAGCATGGATATTACATGACCAATTGGTGGTGTAATATCATGCCTTTTATATCCTTCGTAATCTACCTTCCCATATGAACCAATAAGACTGAAACATCGGAGGGTGACACCCCACTTATTCGGCTGGCTTGTCCGATTGTTCTTGGTTGTATTTTATTTAATTTCTCTCTCGCCTCTGCAGATAGCGATTGCAATTCGTCATAATTAAACGTTGATTTTATAATTACCTCTTCCAATCGATTCATTTTGTCAACCATCTCTTGCTCCTTTCGTATATAGCCCTCATATTTTAAGCCTACTTCTGCCAGGTTTACAACCTCATCGGTATACTTTTTTAATGTTTGATCCAGATCTGGTAGCTCTTTTCTCATGTCTACTAGGTTGATGTTCGGTCTCATCAACACACTATGCAATTTCACTTGTTGGCTTAATGCCTTAGATCCTTGTCTTTCAAGATAGGCATTCAATTGGTCAGGTGTTACACTCGTTTTTCTAACATACGAATCAATTTCTTTGACTTCTTCGTTTTTTTCATTGACGCGCTCTACTCTTTTCTCCATATTGAAAACACCCAATTTATTAGCTATGGGGGTTAATCGTATGTCTGCATTATCTTGCCTTAAAAGTATACGATACTCTGCCCTACTTGTAAACATTCGATACGGTTCATTTGTCCCTTTATTTACCAAGTCATCGATCAATACACCAATGTATGCCTCTGACCTTTTTAAAACAAATGGGTCTTCTTCAGAATGTTTCAAGTGAGCATTTATTCCTGCCATTAATCCTTGACAGCCAGCCTCTTCATATCCTGTAGTACCATTTATCTGACCCGCAAAAAACAAATTCTCTACCAATTTTGTCTCTAGAGAGATTTTTAACTGCGTGGGTGGAAAGAAATCATATTCAATGGCATAACCAGGCCTAAACATTTTCATGTTTTCAAACCCTGGCACTTTTCGCAATGCTTGGTACTGAACCTCTTCCGGCAGTGAAGAAGAGAATCCGTTGACATAAATCTCACATGTGCTCCATCCTTCAGGTTCAACAAATAGTTGATGTCTATCTCGGTCTGCAAATCGGTTTATTTTATCTTCAATAGATGGACAATACCTTGGCCCAAGACCTCTAATCCTTCCATTAAACATGGGAGATCGGTCAAAACCCGTTTTTAGCTTTTCATGAACATCTGGGCTTGTATAGGTAATATGACATGGCAGTTGATGGTCAGGTCTTTCAGAGTCCGTAAAGGAAAATCTTCCCATGTCCTCGTCTCCTTTCTGGGTTTCCATTTTTGAATAATCCAAGGTCCTTCCGTCTACTCTTGGCGGCGTGCCCGTTTTCATTCGGCCGCTTTCAAATCCAAGGGTTTCCAACTGTTCTGTTATTCCTTTGGCTGCTTTTTCTCCAGCTCTTCCTCCTCCAAATTGTTTTTCTCCAATATGAATCAAACCGTTCAAAAAGGTTCCGTTGGTAAGCACTACTGTTTTACTTTCAATCTCTAAACCGATGCCTGTTTTCACCCCACAACACCTTCCGTCCTTTACAATAATGCCCGTTATCATTTCTTGCCAAAAGTCGATATTTTCGTTCGCTTCTAACATTTCTCTCCATTTGGCAGCAAACATCATACGATCACTTTGAGCTCTAGGGCTCCACATCGCAGGACCTTTACTCTTATTAAGCATTCGAAACTGTACCATGGAAAAGTCTGTCACCACTCCTGAATACCCGCCAAGCGCATCAATTTCTCGAACAATTTGTCCTTTGGCTACACCACCCATTGCTGGATTACAAGACATTTGTGCGATCGTGTTCATATTCATTGTGGCCAATAATACTTTGGACCCCATGTTTGCAGCTCCTACTGCTGCCTCACATCCTGCATGTCCTGCACCTACTACTATTACATCATACTTTGGAAACATATACCAATTGTCTTATAGAAAAAAGAGCCTATTGCATAAAGCAGTTGGCTCTCCAAAAAGTTGCAAATATACACCATTAAAGAACGATTCGCAAACCTCAGAATTCTATCTGGTGTATGTATATTAGTTTGTTCTTCTCTTTTGTTCGTTGATTTTATAATCAGGAGCTTCGGTTTCCTCTATAAACAGGATGCCGTCAAATCTTTTTGAAGGTATAAATCTTACCTGTCCACCCGCTTCCAATTCATAGCCATCGATTGGTTTGTTGACCCAATTGCTATTGGATTGATCAAATGGTGGAATGTCTAGGAAAACATTTTTACCATAATCTGTACGTATTTTGGTCTCTATAAATGATGGGCTTTTTAGTTCGAAGTTACTGGTTTTACCCGCATCTGTCTGATAGATGAATCCTTTCTTAGCAAACATTCCTAATGCATAATACTCGTCGCCAAACTTTTCTTTCAAATAGTGTCCTAGCCACTTCATGTTGTCATCTTCTCCTGGTCCTTTTTCTATATGTCCATTGTGCCCCCAAACAATAATTTTAGTATTGGGAAACTCCTTCTCAACAATATCAAATACATTGACCGCCATCATACTGTCCCGAATATGCAAGCCCCTCGAATACATCTCTCCATAATCGTAGTCCACAACTTTTTTAAGCATATTGATATAATTGATCATCAACTCAATTTCTTTTTCTTCTGCAATTTCAAGTTCAATAATATCTTCTCTACTTTCATCGATAATTGATTTGGCAAAATCCAAGGTTTGTAAATAACCCGTCATGTACTTTTCCCATTGTTCTTCATTATTGACATATTCTACTGCTCGAGCAAAATCATACAAACCGTTTTCTATTGAATCTTGAATTACTTTTGGTTCAAGTCTTCTTATCGTCCACATCAATCTATACCTAAATGCAGTGCCCGATATATTTGTATCCATGCCCCGTAACTCTAGAGGTTTTTCACTTTCTGCATTATCATGCAAATAGGTAAACAAGGGTAACATTTGTTTACTTCTAAGATTAGCAGGAATAGTACTATTAATAAGCTGTTTGTCCGTGGATTTGTCAATATTGTACCAAGAAAGTCCGACATCTCCATATCCAGCTTCCATTACTAAGACCTCATAGCCCAGATCTTTATGAAGATATTGAACGAGATTAGATTTAAGCGTGTGCATGCTTCCAAAACCATGCGATGATTCTCCTAACGCCAATACTTTTGCATCCTTTACTGCATCCCTAAGAAATTCGAATCTCTTAGAGTTCGGGTCAAATTGTGACGCAGAAAATTTCTTTGCTGGTTTTTGACAACTGAATAATCCTACAAGGATGAATACTATAAATAGAAATGTATGCTTCTGCATTTTGTTATAATTAAGCAAGTAAGGTGTCAATAATAGATTTTGAAGCAATAAAAATTACTTCACGTCCAACAGGCGTTACTGGGCTTTCCTCATCAAGCTCCAATGTATCTTCAACAAATGCCAAGAGGTCTTCTTCTGCATAGTTTTCAAAAAATACAGTAACTCGATCCCTAAAGGGTCCTCTGGGTTGTTCTTGAAAAACTGTCCAGTTTTTTTCTTCGTTTTCACTTAGCTTATCGTCATTAATCTCGATTAAATCTATTCCATTTTCATGAATAGAATGAATAATGACCAAAACAATATACCATAATATATCCTTTTCCTCTTCCAATAAAATGTCGACACTTTCTTGTTTTAAAAAAGCCAACAATGCAGGTTGTGCATCCATCGCCTCAGCAAGTGCATTGATATAGACATCATCATCATTTTGGAAGTGGTTTATTACCCCTTCTATTACTGTTTCATTTATCATCGCTAAATATTCGATTGCAAAAATAGGATTTATTGTTTTGTAAACGTTTATGTACCATAAAAAAAACTGCACTGGTCTAAGACAATTGCCTAAGTCATCGAAATTAAAGCAATAAAATAGGTGTACATCAAAATCGAAACTATATTTGCAGGAATTAATAATACATTATGTTAAGAAAGTTGTCAAGTGGTGATCAAAAACCTACTCAAGGAGAAGGCGGTGAAATGGGCTTCTTAGACCATATTGAAGAATTGAGGTGGCATATTGTAAAGTCAATCGTTGCAGTTTTCTTATTTGCCATCGTTGCTTTTGTTTTTGAAAGCTGGGTATTTGAAAACATCATTTTTGCTCATAAAAAGGAAAGTTTTATTACCTATCAAATCTTTCAAAAGATGGGAATGGGTTTTTCTCCTGCTGATTTTAAGATTATTACTACCATCTTGTCAGAGCAGTTTTTTACTTCATTAAAGGTTTCTTTTTACCTCGGCCTTATTGTGGCTTTTCCATATGTGTTTTACCAGTTTTGGACTTTTGTAAAGCCTGGCTTATATGAAAACGAACAAAAAGCAACTAAAGGAGTGGTATTCACCTGTTCTATTTTATTTTTGATTGGAGTTGCTTTTGGATTTATCATCTTAGCTCCGTTTGCTATTCGATTTTTAGGTGGTTATAGTGTAGGCTTAGAAGTTCAAAATACGGTGACTATATCGTCCTACGTTGGTTATTTATCTATGTTAACTATCCCTACCGGACTTATTTTTCAACTGCCTTTACTGGTTTTCTTTTTGGCAAAAATTGGATTGGTAACGCCTGAAATAATGAGAACATATAGAAAACATGCAGTGGTAGCGATTATGATTTTGTCAGCAATAATTACTCCGCCAGATCCACCAACCATGTTTTTGATTAGTATGCCAATATTACTCTTGTATGAAATAAGCATATTGATTGTAGCAAGAACAGCTAAAAAACTAGAAAAAGAACTTAATAGTTGACCAGAAATATATTTCATAGTAGACGTAATCTACTGTAAAATGAAGAGGCCTAACAACTTATAATGGTGTTAGGCCTTTTCTACTTTATAGATGGTTCTTATATTTTAAAAGGGTCAGAAAATTTGACCTCTGTCATAAGTACCTTATCGGTTAGTGTTTTTAAATATGCTTCCAATGCCACTTTTTCATCTTCCGTGAAGTTCATTTGTTTAGGTTGGTTATTCTCTATTAGTTGCAAATCCAAATTGGGATGATTTGCAATACCTTCGCTGTAATGATTGATTACCTCTCTTATCGTTGCAAATCTTCCATCATGCATGTAAGGAGCCGTTAATTCAATATTTCTTAAAAATGGCACTTTGAAAACTCCATTATCGTGTGCATTTAAGGTTCTTCCTCCTAAACCTTTATCCTCATATTCTACATCCAACCCGTTATTGGCTACTGCCTTTGCGGTCAACTTATGATCAAAACTGTGACAGGTTGCACACTTCTGGAAGTATATCGTCTTTCCTTTATTTTCTGCTTCGGTGAATCCTGGAAAAGTTTTGAATACATCCCCTCCAATATCTGCCGTTTCGTGGTCAAACTTTGATTCATTTGAAACAATGCTATTGACAAACTCTTCTATTGCTTCTAAAATTCGATGTTGAAAAATATCGCTGTCTCCATAGCTTTTTGAAAACAAAATAGAGTATACTTCATCTTCTTCTATTCTATCTACAAGCTCATCCATATCCAAACCCATTTCTATTTCACTAATTATTGCTGCTTTGGATTGAGAAGCAATATCCTCATTGGATTCATCCCAAGCAAAAAGCGAACCCCTAGGGCCACCATATGCCATTTCAAAACCAATCGTATTTCCAAGTGGAAGTGAATTTCTTGTCGTTAATTCTCCATTAAAGCCTTCACTAAACGCTACATCATCTGCAAATGCTAAATCTTGCTTGTGACATGAAGCACATGAAATACTTTCATTTATTGATAACTTAGTATCATAAAATAATACTCTTCCTAATGTTGCTTTGTGGTTATCTCTTCGGTTTGGAATGTGTTGTTCCCCAAAGTCGTCAATCAATACATTTTGATCAGAAGAATATTCAAAAACCTCAATGGGAAGGTTTAATTTTTGTGAAATAATTTCATATTCGTCATCTGTATAATCGTGAAATGAATCCGCAATATTGTCTTTGCATGATTGCATAACTAAGCCTACTCCTAAAAGCAAAAACAGTCCAATTTGTAATTTTTTCATCTTTTGTTTTTTATCACTTATTTGCCTAATGCTCTCTATTAAACGCCTCTACTGACAATTTTGTGACAAAAAGATAACAAAAAATCTTTATCTATCACATCCAATTGGACTACCTGGAGGCATTTCAGCCATTCCTGGTAATTCAACCAGTTCTGGTTGCTTATCAAGATTTTGTATCATTTTCCACAGATACAAGTTGTGCGCTTTCCAATCATCAGAAGTGTCATTCTTAAATAATGACGTTATTTCTTTCAGCTTTAGTTGGGCCATCGCCACGATTTGTTTGTCAAATTTATTTCCTTTTGCCAATTTAATCAAATGAATCACATACGCTTTTTGTGGTATCATAGCCAATTGATTCATATAATTATCGTCACTTTCTCCTACTGAAAACAAATTTGATTGCATGGCATTGAGGTATTCGCTCAAAGAAGCATCTTGCTGATTTATTCTGGTCAATCGGTCTGGGTGAAGCATTAAAGTCAATACAAAATTGCTTAAAGCCTCTGCACTATTTAATGGGTCAAAAACCATTTCTGCATTTGATTTTAAAGATTCTCGGTTTCTACCATATCCTTTTGCAGCTGGCAATAATACATCCATTGCATTGGAAGGAATTGCCAATGCTTCTGGAGATAACATACTTAATAAAACTTGCATTGCATGGTGTTGAACTGGTTCACTCACCGGTTTATTTATAGGTTCATCAAAACCTTTTACGGCATAGGTATAATCTACTCCACCGATGATTTTGCTTACTGCTTCAATTTGATATCTATGCATTAAATATACTGGAACAATGACCTTTTCTATTTCTGAGTAGGGAGTTCCTTGAGGGATGTTATCCGCTCCAAAATTTTCGAGACTGTATTTACGCAATATGGCTAATCTCTTTAACTCATCAATTGGATCAGATCCATTATCCCAAAGGTGGGCCATAGGATGAGCACTTCCCATCGGTCTAGCGTCTTGATCAGACATGTACAAAAGGTTTAAGCCTTTTGTCCCCCT
The DNA here is from genome assembly GCA_029212405.1 of Saprospiraceae bacterium. Lineage (GTDB taxonomy): Bacteria > Bacteroidota > Bacteroidia > Chitinophagales > Saprospiraceae > CAJXUU01. The sequence continues at coordinate 16,090 of JARGNR010000040.1, read as the reverse complement.
TAATATTTCATTCAACCCTATCGCCGATTCTTTTCCGTCTGCAAATTCAGTGTAACCATACATAATGGTTCTTTTATCCCATTCGCCAATTTTATCATCATAAGCATTGGATAAGTCAATCTTGTTTTGATTTAAAGTAACCAATGGATGAGGGTAATCCATAACTGAAGCTCGATTATTTACACTTGCTGCAAAGTTGTGTGCAAGTCCTATGGTATGCCCCACTTCATGTGCCGACAACTGTCTTAATCTCGCAAGTGCCATTTCTTTCATCGGAGTATGATCATCATTTTCTGTAGAATATGGAGCTAAAATACCTTGAGCAATCATAAAATCTTGTCGCACTCTCAGAGAGCCTAGAGAAACATGTCCCTTTATTATTTCTCCTGTTCTAGGGTCAACCACGGATGCCCCGTATGACCACCCTCTTGTACTTCTATGTACCCATTGAATTACATTATATCTCACATCTAGAGGATGCGCATCTTTAGGGAGTTCTTTTACAAGAAAAGCATCTTTGAAACCCGCGGCAGTAAATGCCTGATTCCACCATGATGCACCTTCAATTAAAGCACTTTTTACCGGTTCCGGGCATCCTGAATCTACATAATAAACGATCGGCTCAATAGCTTCCGATAGAGCACTACCTTTATTTTTCTTTTGCAATCGGTGTCGCGTAATAAACCGCTTATTCATTGCTTGCTCAATGGGAGTCGCATAATCGTAGTAACTAATATTGTTAAATCCTGAATAAGGATGAAAGACACGAGGTTGATATCCGGAATCTGGAAGTGCAATAAAAGATTGATGTTGACTGACCGTCACAGCATTGTTGGAAGGAGCCACACTTCTGATATACTTTCCGTTACCATCACCAACAAAAGTTAAAATGGCTTCAAACTCAATATTTTTCGGAAATGAAAAAATTTGTTGGTTATCTACTACGCTTCTCGTTTTGTCTAGTTTGTAACTGCCTTGTTTTTGATCTTTCAACGTTTTTATTATTCCGTTTGAATCGTGAAGCAAAAAACTAGTGATATCAATCGTATAAACATCATTTTGTGTTTTGATAATATCAAACCCCCAAAGTATAGAACTTGCAAACGCTTGCTCCACTGCTTTCACTTCTTGGAGATTAGAACTATTTGCTCTAAATTTTTGATTGGGTTGTAGTAGTAGAAGTTTATTCCCTCTTTTAATAAATTTTACAATTCTAGTTCTATTCAGCTTTCCTCTATCTAAACCTATATCATTCGAACCAACTCCCGCTGCTAAAGAATTTACATATAAAAACTCTCGATTTAAATTGGATACTTCCAATTGCACTTTTCCCGAATCGTTAATATAGCTATGATTAAAGAATGGAGTGTTTTCATTGTCATCTTGCGCGATAGCAAAAATTGGTATTAATAAAATTATTATATATATTAATCTCATTTACAGTATTTTATAATTAAATGTTGATTTTTGAAATTTTTTCATGGATCTCTCCTACCTCCATCAATGCCGCTGAACCATACCACGGGACAAGCTCCATAACCAGACTTCCTTCTTGTATGGCAGGATCCGTTTCTACCAAACTTTTTGCCTCTTCTTCAGTAGTAACATCAAAAATGTAAATACCCCTCAAATCACCTTCCTTCAGAAATGGCCCAGCTAGAACTAACTTCCCCATTTCTGCCAATCTGCCAATATTCTCCATATGTGCTTTTTGCAACCGATCTGCATCCTCTTTAGATCGATCACGGTTGGGTCCTTTTTTTAGAAATGCCATTACATATTGTTTCATGCCATATTGGTCCGCACCCACTTTGACTGCTCTAAGTGAATCAAATTGAACTTCATTGGTAACTTGAGGTATTGGTGTAGATAATGTAGTATCTTTTTGATCACAAGAGATCAAACCTATTAAAAAGAGGATTACAATATTTAAATTCTTCATAGTTTTATAGATGTGAAAAATAAAAGTACTAAAATAAAAATTGTGAACCATGCAACCTTGAAATGGAAGTGCTGTCTATTATTATAGAATAAAGCAATCACAAAAATGGAACATCGGAACATTGGAATTAAACGCGCCAATTTTTTGATACGAATAGGTTCATTTTTGACTTTATTTTAAAGGTTTGATATTTTATTTAAAAATTAGAGCCACTAAATAACCTTAATACTACTACTAATTGGAAAAACTGGATTTTCAGCGTGAACTCGTAGAGCGGTGCATAAAAGGCGAGCGTAGTGCTCAATATAATATGTATCGAATGTACTCAAAAGGAATGTATAACATTTGCCTGAGGATGCTTAACAATTCTATGGAGGCTGAAGATACGTTGCAAGAGTCTTTTATTGACGTATATAAAAAGTTACATACGTTTAAATATGAATCTACACCAGGTGCTTGGATTAAGCGCATAGTAGTAAATAACTGTATTAACAAATTAAGAAAACGAAAATTACACATTGAAGATATTGATGAAGGTAGATATATACCAATCGAAGAACAGGAGGTATCGGATCATTCGTTCGAAGTAAATAAGATTAAGAAAGCCATCTTACAATTACCTGATGGGTACCGTGCCATATTTTCACTGTATGCGATGGAGGGTTATGATCATCAAGAAATAGGACAAATTATGAATATTTCAGAATCTACATCCAAATCACAATACAGTAGAGCAAAGAAGAAGATTCGTGAATTAATATCTGCATATTAAAAAAGGAAGTTATGTCAAAAGACAACTTAGAAAAATACATACAAGATCACAAAAGTGAATTTGATCAAGATACACCGCCTCCAATGGTATGGGTGAATATCGAAAAACACCTGGAATCTAAACAAGATTTAACTGTAGTCAGAAAAATGAAGACGATCAATATCGTTCGTATCATGCAAGTAGCTGCAATGTTTGTAGTGGTGATGGGTGTAGGCTTACTTATCGGTTTACAAATCAATAGTGGCAGTCAAAACACGTTTTCAAACCCACAGTTACAGGAATTTGTAGAGGCGGAAAAACACTATTCTAATGAAATAAATAAAATGTGGACCGTTGTCAACGCCAGTGAAGTGGAAGACAAAGAAACATTACAAGATGATATTAATGCCTTGGATGCAGTCTACAATGAATTAAAAAATGAATTATTGACCAACCCTAAAGCGGATACCGATTACGTGGTGAATGCCATGATCAACAACTACCGATCAAAGATCGATATCTTAGAAACCGTACTGAAAGAATACAAAACAGAAAAAACTAACAATCAACAAATAATATTAGATGATGAAAAAATTGACATGTAAATTAACCATATTTCTAGCCCTACTATATGTGAGTCTGCCTTTACAGGCCACAGAACCTACCTTCAAAAACGAAATCACTAGAGAGGTTAATGAGACGTTTGATGTTTCTCCAGGAGTAGACCTAGGAATACACAATAAATATGGAAATATCAACATTACGACTTGGAGTAAAAATCAAATACAAATTGATGTATTGATAAAGGTTCAATCCAATAATAACGAAAAAGCACAGAAGTTCTTAGACGCTATTAAAATAGACTTTACTTCTTCTTCATCTAGAGTATATGCAAAAACAATGTACCCTGATCAAGATAATAATTCATGGTGGAGTAATTGGTTTGGAAATAATAAGAACATCGATTTTGAAGTGCATTATACAATTCAAGCTCCAGAACAAATGAGCACAAATTTGATCAATAAATATGGGAATATAAAACAAGCTGCGATTGATGGAGATTGTGATGTTGTAAATAAATATGGCGATATATTCCTTAAAGATGTAAGTGGAGATTTAGATTTTGATCTAGGATATGGCAAAGCGAAAATAGGAAATGTCGGAGATTCAAAAATGCAGATTAAGTACAGTCAAATAAAAATAGAAAGTGCCAAAGATTTGAAGATAGACACAAAATACTCTACTATTAAAATTGGAGAATGTGATCAAATGATATCTGCTACAAAATATGACTCCTATAGTATTGAAAAGGCTGGAAGCATTAAAAACTCAGGTAAATACGATGATTTCAAAATAGGGTCTGCTGATGAGTTTATGATTGATAGTAAGTACACAGATGTAAATATTGGCGTATTAAATCACAAAGGTCAATTCGATACAAAATACGGAAGCGTTCATGTTAAAAATACATCTAATCAGCTAAGTAATCTTCTGATAAAATCAAAATATACAGGATACAACTTTACCATTTCAGGTGATTTTCATCTTAATTTTGAAGGGTCAAAAACAGACCTTCATGTAAGTAAACCTTATGAAAAATACAGTGTAAATAAAGACGGTAGTGATTTAAACTTGATGGCTTATCGGGGATCGAAAAATGGAGGAGCGCAAATTTTAGCGGATATGCGTTATGGTGAGCTAACGATCAATTAATCCCGTTTAACACATTTAAAAACATACGCCGGAGGCACATTTAATAATACCCAGAATGTCTCTATGTTTCCAAATGCTTTCGTATACAGAGACAATTTTGTTTTAGCATAATGGACTTGCAAATAAAATTTATTCATTTTAAGATTATTCTTACAAAGTGTGATTATTTTATTTGCAAGTTCTTTAGGTAATACGATGTAAGGAATTGCAGATACTATGCCATCAAAAGATATAATATCATGTTCCCTCATGTATTTTTCCATTTTTTCTGCACTGTCATTGATAACGATTAATCTTGGATCATCTATCAATAACAATACCTCTACCATATTCGGATTAATCTCAAAACACAACAATTTACCTTCAGGGTGCATATTTTTTAATATGCTTACCGTAATGGCGCCATCACCGGCACCTAACTCGAGTACATACTTATCTTCCTTTGTAATAAAACTGGTGATTTTTCTACAAAGTGCTTTGCCGCTTCTAGTTACAGTACCAACCTCTTTAAAATTTTTTAAAGCTTCTAATAAAAACTTAAATCTGCTCATTCAGGATGTGTTCAATAAGCGGCAAACATACGGATTTTTATACGGCTAATATAAAAGAGCACTTATAGTTTTCGACAAACAAAAAACATCGGACAAGACAAATATTTTAGAATTTATTTATCCAACAAAATTTTTAATATTTCTGAAGCAGCTTCAGAAATAACAGTACCTGGACCAAATACAGCTGCCACCCCTTGATCAAACAAGAATTGGTAATCTTGAGGTGGGACTACGCCTCCTACGATGACCATTATATCTTCTCTATCTATCGTTTTTAAATAACGAATAGCATCAGGTACCAATGTCTTATGTCCTGCTGCCAGAGATGAAATGCCTAAGATATGCACATCATTCTCTGCCGCCTGAATAACTGCTTCTTCAGGTGTTTGAAACAAAGGTCCTATATCAACATCAAAACCTAGATCTGCAAAACTTGTAGCTATAACTTTAGCTCCTCTATCATGACCATCTTGGCCCAATTTAGCAATCATAATCCTAGGTCGCCTTCCTTCTTTACTGGCAAATTCATCAGATAGTGCTTTAGCCTGCATAAACTTTTCATCCATAGTAATTTCCTTTGAATACACCCCTGAAATTGTTTGTGAGTCCGCAACAAATCTTCCAAAAGCTTCTTCCATCGCTTGTGAAATTTCACCAAGTGTTGCTCTATTTCTGGCTGCTTCAACAGCCAATTCTAATAGGTTGCCCTCCCCAGAATTAGCACAATCCGTAATTGCTTTCAAAGTATATTCAACTTCAGTTGCTACCCTATTCTTCTTTACATTATTTATTCTGGCTATTTGACCTTCTCGGACTTTTTGATTATCTACCTCCAAAATATCAATAGTAGCATCCTTATCATATTGGAATACATTGATACCTACAACCATTTCTTTTTGAGAATCGATTCTAGCTTGTTTTTTAGCTGCTGCTTCTTCAATTCTCATTTTTGGTATACCCTTTTCTATAGCCTTGGTCATTCCTCCATAGGTATCAATTTCTTCTAAGTGTTTTTTAGCCTTTGTGTACAGTTGTTCGGTTAAATATTCTACATAGTGAGATCCACCAAAAGGATCAATAGCATTAGTAATACCCGTATCCTGTTGTAAATACTTTTGAGTTTCTCTTGCAATTTTTGCTGAAAATTCGGTCGGCAATGCTAAGGCTTCATCTAGAGAATTGGTATGAAGTGATTGAGTACCTCCAAAAGCAGCAGCTAAGGCTTCAATGCAGGTTCTACTAACGTTATTAAAAATATCTTGTGCAGATAGACTATACCCGCTTGTTTGGCAATGTGTACGTAAGGTTTGTGATTTTGAATTTTCTGGATTAAACTGAGCAACCAGTTCAGACCACAATAACCGGCCCGCTCTCATTTTTGCAACCTCCATAAAAAAATTCATTCCAATTCCCCAGAAAAAAGAGAACCTTGGTACGAACTTATCTACTGGTATACCTGCCTTTAATCCTGCCTTGATATACTCGATACCGTCAGATAGGGTATACGCCAACTCTAAATCGGCCGGTGCACCTGCTTCATGCATATGATATCCCGATATACTTATACTATTAAACCTAGGCATATACTTGGAAGTGTATTCGAATATATCTGAGATTATTTTCATAGATGGGGTAGGGGGATATATATATGTATTTCGAACCATGAACTCCTTTAGTATATCATTCTGTATTGTTCCTGTAAGATCTGCTTGCTGGACACCTTCCTCTTCTGCAGCAACAATATAAAATGCTAAAATCGGTATTACGGCACCATTCATCGTCATTGATACAGACATCTTATCTAATGGTATTTGATTGAATAAAATCTTCATATCTTCTACCGTATCAATAGCAACACCAGCCATACCAACATCTCCACTTACTCTTGGATGATCACTATCATATCCTCTGTGGGTAGCCAAATCAAATGCAACACTTAATCCCTTTTGTCCCGCAGCTAAGTTTTTTTTATAAAACGTATTACTCTCTTTGGCTGTAGAAAAACCAGCATATTGACGGATAGTCCACGGTCTAGTAACATACATAGAACCATATGGTCCTCTGAGATAAGGAGGCTTTCCAGCAATTAATCCTCCATCATTAGAATGGTCATTATCTGTATATTCCTTCTTTATAGCTATGCCTTCTGCTGTTGTTTTATTCTCCATCTAATATTATGTTATCTATTATATAGGTATGTTCCACGTGGAACATAGTACTATTTAGTATCAAAGGTATTCAAGACAATTGTAAAGGAATAACATAATACAAGAAATTATACACTAAGACATAATTATGTAAATGTTCCACGTGGAACAATTTTATTAACAAGAATTTTACAAAGAACATCTAAATGGTTAATCCTATACTAAGCCTAAAGAACTGGGTTACATATATAGATACAACGAAGTCATTATACAAACAAACAGAATATATGATATAACTTCTAAAACAATGACCCATGAAAAAGATTATATACATACTATCAACGCTACTTTTACTATCATCTTGTAAGTCAATAGAAAAAATGGTTGAATCTGGCCAATACGATAAGGCATTAAGATATGGAGTTGACAAACTAAGAGGTAAAGAAAACAAGAAAACTAAATATGTTAAAGCTTTAGAAAAAGCATATTTAAAACTTAATAACCAAGATCTAAATGAAATTAGACATTTAGAATTGAGCGGCAAGAGAAACAGATATGATCGTATTGTTGATATATATGACAAGATGGAAAAACGTCAGAATTACGTAATGCCATTATTGCCGTTAATAAGCGAAGATGGATACTTGGCCGAAGTAAAGATAATAGATTATACCCAATTAATTTATGAATCATCTAAGACAGCAAGCGAAACACATTACAGTAATGCAATAAAACATTTAGAACTTGCACGAAGACATAATGACAAACTAGAAGCTAGAAGAGCGTATGATTTATTTGAAGATGCTCAATTCTACTTCAATGATTATAAAGACAGTTATGAATTAAAAAACGAAGCGTATGAATTAGGTCAATCAAGAATATTAGTCGAGCAATATACTAAAGGATCTAACATTGCATTTGAGCATACATTAGATATTATCAGCGAAATAAATGTAAGTAGACTAAATAGTAAGTGGGAAAAATTCTACATAAATGATAATGGAAACACCACCTACAACTATATAGCAACAATGGAAGTTACGGAAATTATTCCAGGAATAGAAAGAGAACGAATAAACACGTTTACGGAAACGAAAAGGATAATTGATGGCCAAATACCAATAAAAGATAGAAGTGGAAAAGTAATAACCGATACTTTAGGTAATATTCTATATACAGATAGACTTATAGATGTAAGTGCAACTATCAGTGAAATACAAAGAGAAAAAATTGCACAAATGAATGGACGACTAGTTATTATCGATGCATTAAACAACATGCATGTGAATACCGTTCCAATTAATGTTACACACGAATTCAATGATTATGCCTGTACATTTCAAGGAGATGAAAGAGCGTTATCCGAACCAACACATAAAAGAATAAAAGTAAATGTCTTGCAATTTCCTAGTGATTATGAAATCACTACCACTATGGCTTATGCATACAAAACTGCAGCTGAAGATGGCTTAGATAGACACTACTTTAAGAATTAGTAAATGGGTTAGTTAGTTTTAAGAATCTGAAGCCACTGAGGCTTTGGATTCTTTTTCGTTGAAGGAAGATAAAAATGCCTCGAAGACGGAATTAAAATCCTCTGGCTTTTCCATCATAGGAGCATGACCACACTTCTCAATAATAGAGAGTTGAGAATTTGGAATTAGTTCATGAAATTTCTCACCCACAAATAATGGTGTAACTCCATCTTCCCTTCCCCAAACCAACAGCGTAGGGCACAATATATTGTGCAATTTATCTCCAAGATTATGACGAATCGCTGATTTAGCCGTTGTTATTATTCGAATGGCTTTGTTTCTATCGTTTACTGTATTATACAAATCGTCAACGTATTCTTTTGTGGCAATTTTTGAATCATAAAAAACATCCTCTGTCTTTTTCTTTATATATTCATAATTACCACGTTTAGGAAAAGTACTTCCCATTGCATTTTCAAACAGCCCAGAACTCCCTGTTAATGTTAACGATTGTACTCTTTCAGGTCTCCTTAAAACATATAACTGTGCTATATGCCCACCAAGACTATTCCCAACAATATGTACATTCGTATATCCTTGATGTTCTATAAAACGATCTACATAATCAACCAATCCCATTACTGATAGCTTGCGCAATGGCATTTCGAATATAGGAAGAAAAGGAAACACAACATTGTGCGTCTTAGAAAAGTATTCTACTAGACCACCAAAATTACTTAAAGCACCCATCAATCCATGTAACAATATGATAGCACCATCTTTGTTATCTTTGGTTTCCTGATATTTAAATTCACCATCCTTGATTATAGATCCTTCTTGAATCATCATATTTTTTGTAGTATACAGTTTGCAAAGGTAATATAAAATGATCGTATTAATCCCCTTTAGTGTAGGATACAAAATTCTAATTACAATACATACAATTCTAATAAAAACTATTGTATAGTAAACGAATAATTGTCCAATAAATTCTAATCATAAATACAATTACTATTCCATTTTTAATCTAGTATAGAATAACTGCATCAATAATGCACTCGCAAGTAATAAATGTAACGGTTGAGCAATAGCTGGCATATTTAAATATGCCATAATTATACCAAGTAATATAATACTAATCAGCACCAATACAATATTTCTAATGTGTGAAGCAAAGCCCATTATCGATCTTCCTTTGATAAATAATCCCATACATCCTAACAAAACAATCCAAGAGAAACTCCTATGAATAACAAATATATTTCCTAAACGATTTATCCACAACTCTCTTTGCTCATACGCAAGTGACTTTGAGATCATATCTATTTCTTCCCTAACCTGAGTACCTAAAATAATTTGAACCAATAGCACGATAATCATGATCGTTGTACCATGTCGAATCAAACCATCCACTTTAAATTTATTAGGTGAAAGCCAATTAATATTGATTAATGGAAGTGCAGCTATGACTAAAGCACCAATCATATGTATCGTAATTTTCACTACAGATAGATTCTCATCGACAACTACCTTTCCCAAATATCCTTGTATGGCTACGGCAACCAGTAGTAAAAATGCAATTCCAACTAGTTTTTTGTTGGTACTCCAAAATTTACGAACGGTCCATACCAAATAACCTAAAATAAAAACACCAAGAAGTGCACCGAGTAATCTATTGATATATTCAATCCAGGTATGAAATACATTAAAACTATGATCAATATCCTGTTTACTTAAATATTTTTCAAAGTCTGCAGGAAGTTGACTAGCATCCGTAGGAGGTATCCACATACCAAAACATTTTGGCCAATCTGGACATCCCATACCACTTTGAGTCATCCTGACTACCCCTCCTGCAAGAATGACAAGAAATACCATTCCCATCAAAAACCATGAATACCGGATATATGATCTATTGTTGTTCTCTAACATTGTTTTTGTTTTCTTTTGCAAATGTACCACACAAGAATGAAAAATTTCATTTCTGAAGTTATCCACCCTTTTCTGTAATAGAAATAATCTTTTTTTATTAAATAATGAAACTCATTATTATTAGTAATGTTAGTTTGTGGATATAATTTTTGACTATTTATACTAATTGTAAATAATCTTATATAGTACACATTAACTCACTAGGTATACACATCTCTAATTTTTGATCATTATTGGAATAGCATTCCATATTTATTGAGTTTTAAGGAGATGTTTATTCTATATTTTGCAATTTATCCACATCTTGTGTATAACTTATTAACAGAATAACTTTTCACTTTTGATGTGGTAAATTACTGTTCAAAAGTGAGTGAACTTATACACGATTTAAACATATATAATTTAATATAATATATAAAACGAGTTTTTATCCATATTTTATGAGTTTTTATCATTTGATACACATTTTAGTGTGGATAGAAATTTTTCTGTGTTATTCATTATTAGTTCATTACATTTATAGTAAAATTGTAATGTGTATAAATACATTTTAATCCCTAGATTTTTTATATCATGAGAGTAGTATTACAAAGAGTAAGTCAAGCTTCTGTAAAGGTAGATAATTCTATTACAGGCGAAATTGGCATCGGTTTTTTAATATTATTAGGTGTGGTTCCAGAAGATACAATTGAGGATATACAATGGTTGGTAAATAAAAGTATGAATATGCGTGTATTTTCTGACGAGGAAGATAAGATGAATTTATCCATTAAAGACGTCGATGGTGCATTTCTTGTAGTTAGTCAATTTACTCTAAATGCGAGTACTAAAAAAGGGAATCGCCCTTCGTTTATAAAAGCGGCAAGACCAGATCATGCTATTCCTATGTATGAGGAATTTTGTAAGCACTTGCATTCAAAAAGTGGTTTACAGGTGGAAAAAGGAGTTTTTGGTGCTGATATGAAAGTTGAATTGATTAATGATGGACCAGTAACAATAATAGTAGATAGCAAATTAAGAGAGTAATGAAAATACAGGAATTACAAGAAGAAGTGGATCAATGGATTACGACAATAGGTGTTCGTTATTTTAATGAAATGACCAACATGGCTATTTTAACGGAAGAGGTGGGTGAACTTGCCAGAATAATGAGTAGAACGTATGGAGAACAATCGTTTAAGAAAGAAGTAACTGAAGAAGAAAAAAAAGAGATGTTGGCTGATGAGATGGCTGATGTGTTATGGGTGTTGACCTGTTTGGCCAATCAGACTGGAGTAGATCTTGAAAAGGCAGTAAAGAATAATATTTTAAAGAAGACGAATCGAGATTTTGATCGTCATAAGAATAATAGTAAGCTATTATAACAGTTGTATTTGTATGGAAATGACTTTTATTAATAATTAATGAACATTTAGTACATATCTATCTTTGATATATAAAACAGTAAAATCCATGAATAAGATAGAAGATATGAGAGAACATTATGATCTTTCAACCTTAGATGAACAACATGTCGATGCTGATGCAATGAAGCAATTTCATGTTTGGTTTAATGAAGCTAGAAAAGCCGAAGTTTTAGAACCTAATGCTATGACCCTCTCAACCATAGATAAAGATGGAAATCCTGCATCAAGGACAGTTTTATTAAAAGGGTTAGAAACAGACCGATTTTTATTTTATACCAATTATAATAGTGATAAAGCCCAAGAGATTGAGTCACATTCAGCCATTGCTCTGTTATTTCTATGGAAAAAGCTTCAAAGACAAGTTAGAATTACTGGATTTGCTAAAAAAACAACAAAAGAGCAATCACAAGCATATTTTAATAGCAGACCGAAGGGAAGTCAATTGGGTGCCTGGGTGTCTCCTCAAAGTCAAGTAATTCCAAATAAGGACTTTCTTGCAAATAGAAAAGAGGACATGATCAAAAAATTCATGGATGTTGCCAATGTACCTTTACCTGATTTTTGGGGTGGATATTATCTAAAGCCTGAGAAAATTGAGTTTTGGCAAGGCAGACCGAATCGACTTCATGATCGATTGAGATATAGACGTGTTGATGGGAATTGGATAATTGAAAGACTCGCCCCTTGATTTTTTCTACAACAGTTGGAAAAAGTCTCAAACGATTAAGTATTCATTGCTGGATATTAATGTCCGTTTTAATCATTTCATGTAATAATTCTTCTAGTCAGCCTTCCCTGGATAAAGAAATGGTGAACGTAAGCAGTGAATTACTACAACTTGAGCAATACAATCAAAAACTTTTGAGTAAAATCGAAAGCTTGAAAGTATCGGATCCGGAAGTGTATTGGTTTATAGTTTCTTGGATGAATACCAATTATAGAACACCAGATTGGTCTGACTATGAGGCTTCTAATGAATGGAGGATTAAAACAAAAAAAAGAGGAATTGATTGTAGTGGTTTTGCTAGAGTGATGCAATCGGAATTATTCAACAAGAAAATAAGAGGAGGTTCTCAAGGTATTCTGGATACATATTGTAAACGCATTGACAAAAACGATTTGCAAATGGGGGACTTACTATTTTTTAAAGCGCATGGATCTACCTCTAGAAGAATCAACCACGTAGGTATTTATTTACGAGACAATATTTTTGTTCATGCAACTTCACCTAGATCTGCAGCAAAAGGTCTTGGTCTTAATATTAATTCGTTGAACGAACTATTTTGGATCAAAGACTTCGTTACTGCAGGAAGGATAACAAAAAATAACCACTAATTCTTGGAGTGGTTATTTTTCGTTAATTGACGATATTATTCAGCATCCATGCTATGTTTTGCTCTTAAAATTTACAAAAAAGCATCTAATATATATTCTGATAATTTCGTCTTTATTTATAAAGGGTTATCCAGATTTATTACGAATCTTGTTTTGCAAAAACCTTTTTCAATAAATCAGTAGTACGTTGAGAAATATCATTTCTAATGCCTATTTCTTTTTTTGCTACCAACGCAAATAGTCCCTTTAATGCTTCATTGGTTACATAATCACCTAAATCTGGATTTACTTTATCAATGAAAGGAATCTGATTGTACTTATTCACGGCTTTTCCCCAATATTCTTGTACGCTGAATTTATTAAGTGAAGAATCAATAATTGGATTAAATTCTCCGTATAAACTGGTATAGGTTTTATTATTCAGATATGTTGTTGCTGCATTTTCTGAACCCATTAAAATATTCATGGCATCATCAAAAGTCATGGTTTTAATGGCGTTAAAGAAAATTGGACCTGCTTTGGAAGCCGCATCTTCTGCACCTTGATTTAGTTTTTTTACTAATACCTCTTCGATATCTGTAAAACCTGGTATGAATTTAAGTTTGTCTGTCACCTTTCTAGCTTCTTCGGGAAGGATTATTTTATAGGCAGAAGTATAATATCCTCCATCTTTTGATAGAAATTCTACACTTTCATCCACCCCAAAATTTAGAGCTTGTTTTAATCCATTGGCTATATCCGTGTTGCTTACTACATTTAATGTATCCATTGCTTTTTGTATATCTGCAGGATCACAGCTTACCAAAAATAAAGGCAGAAGGAAGAAATATATTTTTTTCATAATTTATGTTTTATCATTTGACTCGGTAATACTACAAAAGTTACCTGTCATTATCTTTTTAAAACCTATATAATATGGAAATCTATTGCATGCAGCAAAACATCCAACTCTATTAGAATTCCATTTCAACAACAGCTTTTTCAACTTTACCACCCAGCTGAGGTCCTAATTTTTCTAATTTTACTTTACCACCAGTGACATTGGAAAAAGAAGCATTGAATTTTGTAATAATATTAAATACCACTGTCTCCAGCAATTTTTGAGTATTCTTCATCTCTTCATCACAAATTGCAAATAATTTTTCATAGTTCACAGTATCGTGAATATTGTCATCATTTGAATCAAACGATTTTAATTCTACCTCCGCATCGATGATAAATGTATTCCCAGTTAACCGTTCTTCTTCGTAATATCCATGGTAAGCAAAAAATTCAGCGCCTTTTATTGAAACAGTTGTCTTCATCGAATTCTATTTTTTTTGTTTAGTTACTTTGTGCCAAATTTAATATCTATACCTTTACGTTGTTATTAGTTGACAAACCTTAACCAAAAATTATTATGGAGACTACAACACAAACTGGATTAGAAAATATGATTAATAAATCTAAAACAGATAAATACGAACATCATGACTATTATGGTGTAGATGCATTACTTTCTGAAGATCATTTATTGGCCCGAGAAGCGGTGCGAGAGTGGGTAAAAAGAGAAGTAAGCCCAATAATCGAACAATATTCTGAAAAAGCAGAATGTCCTGTACACTTATTCAAGCAATTGGGAGAGATTGGTGCCTTTGGCCCAAGCCTTCCCGAAGAATATGGATGTGGTGGTATGGACGAAATTGCTTATGGAGTAATCATGCAAGAATTGGAAAGATGTGATTCTGGATTAAGATCCATGGCATCCGTTCAAGGGTCTTTGGTCATGTATCCGATATATCGTTTTGGATCAGAAGAGCAAAAGAGAAAGTATCTTCCAAAAATGGCAACGGGAGACATCATTGGATGTTTTGGTTTGACAGAGCCAGATCACGGTTCTGACCCAGGAGGAATGACAACGAGTTTTACCGAAGACGGAGACGATATAATTTTGAACGGGGCAAAAATGTGGATTACTAATTCACCCGTTGCAGATGTTGCAGTTGTTTGGGCTAAAAATCCAGAAGGTAAAATTCAAGGAGTTATTGTTGAACGAGGAATGGAAGGTTTTACTACCCCTGAGATTCATGGCAAACTTTCGTTGAGAGCTAGTATCACTGGCGAATTGGTTTTTGAAGATGTAAGAATACCAAAAGAGAATATCCTTCCGGGAGTTGTAGGTTTAAATGGACCTCTTTCTTGTTTGTCGAAAGCTCGATATGGTATTGCTTGGGGAGCTATAGGTGCAGCACTAGATTGTTATGATTCTGCATTGAGATATGCAAAAGAGAGAGAACAGTTTGGGAAACCGATTGCTCAATTTCAATTGACGCAGAAAAAATTGGCTGAAATGATTACTGAAATTACTAAAGCTCAATTGTTGGCTTGGAGATTGGGAACGTTGGCGAATGAAGGTAAAGCATCTCCAGCTCAGATTTCAATGGCAAAAAGGAATAATGTACATATGGCTTTGGAAATTGCTAGAGAAGCAAGACAGATCCATGGTGGAATGGGTATTACTAGCGAATATCCAATCATGAGACATATGACTAACCTAGAAACGGTACTTACGTATGAAGGTACACACGATATTCATCTATTAATTACTGGGATGGATGTAACTGGTTTAAATGCTTTCAAATAGGGTATAGTCAAAAATAGAAAAATAGATAGGCTTGTCATTTTGATAGGCCTTTTTTATTTCCAATACTGAAGGGATATTCAGTACTACCGAATATCCCCAAATTCATTAGGACTAGAGGCCTTTAAGTGATGGGCGGGAAAATTCCATTTTCTTAAAAACAAAAAACTCACACCAAGGCCTTATTTTCAACCATAACAGTATGGTATTCCATATTT
>JARGNR010000039.1:47956-58060 GCA_029212405.1 Saprospiraceae bacterium | reverse complement strand
GTCCGGAATATCGCAATTTCCTGACCGCCCTGTACCGGCAGAGTTCTGGCACCAAGGGCAGGCAGCTGCTCGACGGGACCGATATCAATCCATTTTGCGTCCTCCATCATGCAGGCTCCAGGACAGCAAAGGGCCGGATTTCGGCGATATGTTTGTGGAGGTGGCTCTCCGAGCCTGCCGCGCGCTCCGCCCAGGGATCCTTCTGATGCACCGATTGCGCAAACAGGAATCGTTTCTGCAGCGCCTTGCGACCTTCATTATCTTCAACAATGCGGCCCTTGATATTGGAGATTCAGATGTTATTGATGTGGAGGGATACGGTGTATTTAATACAGGAGTTTTCAATAATACAGGAAGTATTAGTTTTTGGGAATTGATAACGCAATCAGGTATTCGAAATACATCCGGAGGAACATTTAATAATGATGGACTTATAGATTGTTTTGGAACTATAAATTCAAGAGGAATATGGAATACGGGAGGAGCAACCTTTTCGAATACAGGTAAGATCTCTTTTGAAGGTAGTGTGGGTGCAGCAAATATTCTGGTTAATGCAGGGTCATTCGTCAATGATCCATGTGGAGAAATTTATTTAGACAATACAAAAAATATAAACGGGACAAATTTTACAAATAATGGTAAGATTCAATCGATGGCCACCACTAACTCTTCTTTTGGTCCTAATAATGGTGTGATTTATAAATTGGGGTCTGGTAATTTTACTTCTACTAGTCAAAAAGGGTTGATTACAGATGATATTAGTATTTGTTTTTGGAATGGATGCAACTCCGGTTCAATTACTGCTGGAGGAAATTGGTTCAATTGTGGAGATGTAATCAATTTTAACAGTGGGAATAAGCAATACTATTTCCCTAATGACAATGGAGATAACAACAATGCAAATGGAACCAATCTTTCATTGGCATCATCCAGTGATATTACCGTTTTAGAAGATGGATTGCTCAATTTAGGAGGTACATTGACACTTTCTGGAGATTTATTCATCGAACAGGATGGGTTGGTAACGTCCAAAAACCTCAACCTAAATCAATGCGGATATGTAAAAAATGAGGGTACGCTAGAATTTCTGACTGGAAATAATGAAGGAATCGTTCAACATATGACAGGTGCTTTATTTCAGAGTGGAACATTTACAAATGATGGATTTTTTATTGATCAGTCTGGACTTTATAGTTCCGATGATTTTGAGCCTAATTTGGCTTTTCTTTCTGATACGGAGGTTCCTGATACTGAAATGACCGATCCATTTATTGAAGGATCAGATCCTAGTAATATTGTAGTCGCTGCGAATCTAGTTTATAAAGAAGGCAGCCCAGGAAGTTTTTTAGCTTCTGTAGACAGTGACAACAATACAATAATAGCAGACCAAGGGGCTGGAGAAGGAATCTATGGAGCTGCTGCAGTGATAAAGTACCATGCATGCCCAACTAAAGAAATGTATTTTTCATTGGAGATAGCCCCAGATAATGATTCAGATGACGATGGTATTCCTGATGACTCGGACAATTGTCCAAATACTCCAAATGCAAATCAAAATAATTTTGACGGCGATAGCCTGGGAGATGCATGTGATCCAGATGATGATAATGATGGTTCACCAGATACGGTGGATTGTGAACCTTTCAACGCAAATATTTATCCTGGAGCTACTTGTAACGATGGTGATATCTGTACTGAAGGAGATGTATACGATGATAATTGTAATTGTGCGGGCGTATATAAAGATACAGATGGGGATGGCGACTGCGATGCTAAAGATTGTGACCCCAATGATGAAGATGTCTATTTTGGAGCTCCATGTAATGATAATGATGTATGTACAATCAATGATGTGATAGACAACGACTGCAACTGTATCGGAGAATTTGAAGATTCCGATGGGGATGATGTTTGCGACGCAGAAGATAATTGTCCAGATACTCCTAATGCAAATCAAAATAATAATGATGGAGATAGCGAGGGAGATGAATGCGATGATGACGATGATAATGATGGCACAATAGATACGGAAGATTGTGCTCCTTTCGATGAAGATGTCTATCAAGGAGCTACGTGCGATGATAATGATGCATGTACCATTAATGATGAGATAGATGCCGATTGTAACTGTGTAGGAGAGTTCCAAGATTCTGACGGTGACGGCACATGTGATGCAGAAGATCTATGTCCAGGTGGACCAGAGCCAGGGACAGCATGTAATGACAATGATGCGTGTACGATTAATGATGAGATCGATGCAGATTGTAATTGTACTGGAACTTTCCAGGATTCCGATGGGGATGGCGTTTGTGATGCAGACGACTGTTCACCAAATGATGGAGATGTCTATGAAGGAGCCCCTTGTGATGATAACGATATCTGCACAATCAATGATACCTATAATAGCAGCTGCAATTGTGTAGGAACCGAACAAGATACGGATAGTGACGGTGTATGTGATGCTGAAGACAATTGCCCAAATGTTTCCAATTCAAATCAAGCCAATAATGATGGAGATAGTGAAGGGGATGTGTGCGATGACGATGACGATAATGATGGCACAATTGATTCAGAGGACTGTGCACCATTTGATGCAGATCTTTATGAGGGTGCCTCTTGTAATGATAATGACGATTGTACGATCAACGATGAGATCGATGCCGATTGCAATTGTGTGGGTATATTCCAGGATAGCGATGGTGACGGGGTCTGTGATGCTGATGATTTGTGTCCAGGAGGCCCAGAACCAGGTACGGCATGCAATGATAATGACGATTGTACAATCAATGATGAGATTGATGCCGATTGTAATTGTACGGGAATATTTCAAGATAGTGATGGTGACGGAGTCTGTGATGCGGATGATGTTTGTCCGGGAGGTCCAGAACCAGGCACAGCGTGCAATGACAATGACGCGTGTACGATCAATGATGAAATCGATGCCAATTGCAATTGTGTAGGAGAATTTCAAGATAGCGATGGAGATGGTACGTGTGATGCTGATGATTTGTGCCCGGGAGGCCCGGAACCGGGTACTGCATGTGATGACAACGATGCGTGTACTGTATTGGATGAGATCGATGCCAATTGTAATTGTGTGGGGGTCTTCCAAGACAGTGATGGAGATGGTACGTGTGATGCGGAAGATTTGTGCCCTGGTGGGCCAGAGCCAGGTACAGCATGCGATGATAATGATGCGTGTACAATCAACGATGAGATTGATGCCAACTGCAATTGTGTAGGAGTTTTCCAAGATAGTGATGGAGATGGTACGTGTGATGCGGACGATCTGTGTCCAGGAGGCCCAGAGCCAGGCACGGCATGTGATGATACTGATATATGTACTGTAAATGATGAGATTGATGCTGATTGCAACTGTGTAGGCACCTTCCAAGACAGTGACAATGATGGTACTTGTGATGCCGATGATGTTTGTCCGGGAGGCCCGGAGCCAGGCATGGCATGTGATGATAATGATTCGTGCACAATTAATGATATGATCGATGCAGATTGTAATTGTGTGGGAGTATTTGAAGACAGTGACGGAGATGGTGTATGTGATGCAGATGATTTGTGTCCAGGAGGCCCAGAACCTGGCACAGCATGTAATGACAATGATGAATGCACGATCAATGATATGATTGATAGTGATTGTAATTGTATTGGAACGTTTCAAGACAGCGATAATGATGGTACATGTGATGCTGAGGATATTTGTCCTGGAGGACCAGAACCCGGCACTGTATGTGACGACAATGATGATTGTACAATCAATGATGCGATCGACGCAGATTGCAATTGTACAGGGACATTTCAAGATAGCGATAACGATGGTACATGCGATGCCGAGGATGTATGCCCAGATGGACCAGAACCTGGCACGCCATGTGATGACAATGATGCGAACACCTTAAATGATCAAATTAATTCTGATTGTATTTGTGAAGGTACCGATGATCCTAATTTCTGCCCTGGTCTAAATTTGAGTATTGGAGATAGTTGTGACGATGGAGATGACTGTACGATTAATGATACAGTTACAGATGATTGTGCGTGTATCGGAACTTTTGAAGACAGTGATGGAGATGGCACCTGTGATGCAGATGATGTTTGTCCCGGAGGACCAGAACCCGGTACTTCATGTGATGATGGAGATGATTGTACATTATTTGATGCAGTAGACGCAGATTGTAATTGTGTAGGAATCTTCCAAGATAGTGACAATGATGGGGTTTGTGATGCAGAAGATCAATGCCCAGGAGGTCCAGAACCGGGTACTGCGTGTGATGATAATGATGCCTGTACAATTGAAGATAAAATAGATGCGGATTGTAATTGTGTGGGTGTGTTCCAAGATAGTGATGGCGACGGTGTCTGTGATGCGGATGATTTGTGTCCAGGAGGTCCAGAACCTGGTACTGCGTGTGATGATAATGATGCGTGTACTTTGTTTGATAAAATTGATGCAGATTGTAATTGTGTAGGAATCTTCCAAGATATAGATGACGATGGAGTATGTGATGCAGAAGATCAATGTCCAGGAGGCCCAGAACCTGGTACGTCATGTGATGATGGGGATGACTGTACAATTGAGGATAAGATAGATGCCGATTGCAATTGTGTGGGAGTATTCCAAGATAGTGATAATGATGGAACTTGTGATGCAGAGGATGTTTGTGAAGATGGACCAGAACCTGGCACTGCTTGTGATGATAATGACGATACCACATTCAATGATCAAATCGATGAAAACTGTGCATGTGTTGGAACCGATGATCCTAACTTCTGTCCAGGTTTAAATCTATTTATTAATGATCCATGCGATGATGGCGACGACTGTACTGTCAATGATAAGGTGCTAGACGATTGCACGTGTAAAGGAAGTTTCCAAGACAGTGATAACGATTCAATATGTGATGTTGAAGATAATTGTCCAACGTTCCCAAATGAGGATCAATTGGATACAGATGGAGATGGAGAAGGAAATGATTGTGATGACGATGACGATGACGATGGAGTATTAGATGATGAAGACAATTGCCCATTGGTGCCCAATCCTGATCAGGAAGATTCAAATGGCGATGGAATTGGTGATGCTTGTGTTACTTCGACGCTAGGATATGAGCCAATAAAGGTAAATGTGTACCCAAACCCTACCTATAATTTTGTCAATGTTGAAACAGAAATAAAGTTGGATTATATGTTGATGGATAATCAAGGAAATCTAGTGAAGAAAGGAAATTTAGAAGGTCAGCGTCTTGAAATGGAAGATCTGCATGCGGGCATGTATATTTTAATCCTCTTTGATGCTGAAGGAAGAAGAATAATGAAAAAAGTAGTGAAGATTTAATGGTTTTGAATCATAAATTCGAATTAGATTCTTTTTTAGAGAACTCCAATGGGGTTCTCTTTTTTTATTTAGGGTTGAACCAAAATGTATAAATTATTACTTGATAATCATTTGAATTTCAAACGATTTATTCTGTGAAAATAACATAGAATGGTATTGGTTTATTCCTATCATTTTTACATTCAAAAATTGCATCCTTTACTCATGCTGCAGACTCTGAAACGAATTCCATAAAAATAGACATGAGCATCAAGCCGATTTGGTCTTCTTCTTTGAGATGGTAGGCCTGTTTAAAAAGTGAGACAAATTCTTCATCCTTTACCAAAAGATTCTTAATTCCTCGACAGGATTTATAGTACCGTTCAGTTTCCGTTTTTGTAGGAATATTTCTGGACTCAAAAATGGTCATCATTTTGAAGAAAGTAGGATAGTCAAAAAGACAATATTGACTTGGGTATTCCAGGGCCAGGTATAAGCATAAGATCTCCCGATCATGATGAAAGTGGGAGACGTATTTGGGCTTTTTACTTTGAATGGGCCTGAATACTTGATCTGTATGATATCCGAAACGATCCAGTCGTAAACCGAGATCTAATGATTCGTTGAATAGGTCTCGAAGTGTCGCACGCATAAACTCTTCTTCATTTTCTAATAGTACCTTTATTATAGACTTAGGAGAATTAACACTCCCTCCCCAAAGTCTTGCAGAAGTTTTAGATTGAAGACTGCTGTCGTAAATAGTACTTAAATTCTTTCCTTCAAGGTTCCAATGTTTTTTCCAATTATCGATGATTTCAAAGTAGAAAGAATTCTCAGGTACCGATTGTTGACTAAGAAAAGCTTTAAATTTTTCCTTATACGAATTGATAATAGCCACTTTCATAATTAAAAGAGGCTTCCTGTTTGGGTGGGAGGTACTATACCTACATGTTTAAAGGCTTTGGCTGTAGCTTCACGCCCTCTAGGTGTTCGTTGGATGTATCCTTCCATAATCAAAAAGGGTTCATGCACTTCTTCTATTGTCCCAGCTTCTTCTCCCACTGCAGTGGCGATGGTACTTATACCAACTGGTCCACCCTTGAATTTAGTAATTATGGTATGAAGAATCTTGTTGTCCATTTCATCAAGGCCTCCATCATCTACATTGAGTGCCTCCAAACCATATTGGGCGATATCTTGATCGATGGTACCATTTCCTTTGATCTGAGCAAAATCTCTTATCCTTCTTAATAGCGCATTCGCAATTCTTGGAGTTCCTCTACTCCTTCTGGCTATTTCATGAGCTCCTTTTGCATCGATCGGAACGTTTAATATTTCAGCACTCCGGAATATAATATTTTCTAAGGTCTTAATATCGTAGTAATCCAATAAACAGGTTATTCCAAACCGTGCCCTCATTGGAGCGGTTAATAGTCCCATTCTTGTCGTTGCTCCGACAAGCGTAAAAGGGTTGAGGCTCAATTGAATGCTTCTTGCGTTGGGGCCACTATCGATCATAATGTCAATGCGATAATCTTCCATTGCACTATATAGGTATTCTTCTACTACGTTATTCAAGCGGTGAATCTCATCAATAAACAGTACATCCCCATCATCCAAATTGGTCAATAGACCTGCTAAATCTCCAGGTTTTTCTAGCACTGGACCAGAAGTCATTTTGATATCCGACTCCATCTCTGTTGCAATAATATGCGACAATGTAGTTTTTCCTAGACCAGGAGGTCCATGAAGTAATACATGATCTAGAGCTTCTTCTCTCTGTGTAGCAGCTTGAATAAATACTTTTAGATTTTCTACTATCTTGGGTTGACCACTAAAATCTCCAAGCGATTTTGGGCGCAATGCACGTTCAACTTGCTTTTCTTCACTAGTGAATTGTGATT
This sequence comes from Saprospiraceae bacterium, assembly GCA_029212405.1. Taxonomy (GTDB): domain Bacteria; phylum Bacteroidota; class Bacteroidia; order Chitinophagales; family Saprospiraceae; genus CAJXUU01. The sequence continues at coordinate 50,827 of JARGNR010000039.1, read as the reverse complement.
CTGTTGGATCTAAATGTGGATTCAAATTGATGTTATATGATGAAAAATGTAAATATAAGAGGAATTTAAAGATATTTTGTAGGATAGATTTCAGTATGGAATAAAAGAATGGAAATTCATCTATTGTAATAACCTAAAGTTTAACTATGTAACCAAAGTAACAGTAAATTTGCAAAGAAAGATCAACATTTGTAAGAATACAACGTTCAATGATCAAATAAAGTAGAGTGGGAGTACATTTTTTATATGGAATATTATTAGCAGTCATCGGGTTTTTGGCACCGGCAATGTTGAACATGACTACAGTTCGTACATCAATCGACAAAGGCAGGAATGCAGGGTTTTTATTTGCTTTAGGTGCAAGTTTGGTGAATAGTGTTCAATCACTAATTTCTTTTAGTTTTTTACGTTTTTTGGATAGCAATCCAAATGTTATTGATTGGCTAAAAAGGATAGGTGTTTTGGTGCTATTTACATTGGCATATTTTTTTTATCAACAATCTAAAAAAGTGATAAGTGCCAGAGAAAACACAAAACAGACCCATCCTTTTATCCTTGGAGCATTTTTATCTTCTATCAATATGTTGGCAATGCCCTATTATTTTGCTTCGGCATTAGGGTTAGAGGCAAGTGGACAAATCATAGCGACACCGCCCTACATTTATTTCATGGCGGTAGGTGTTTTGATAGGTGGTTTTTTTATGTTTAGTGTGTATGCGATCTTAGCAGAGATTGTGGCTAAGCGCTCTCAGTTTATCACGAAAAATCTGAATATCATGCTGTCTACCTTATTCACAATACTTGCTATTGCTGTCTTAGTTGATTTAGTTATATAGTCTGAAAATTTTAAGAAGAAATAAAAATACGCGGGTTATCCTATTTCTACTATTCATTAAATAACTAAAATTGCCCTCTCCTTTTAAGCATTCATTTTAAAAGGAGAAGGACTTCAATATTACTCAAAATAGTCAATTGGGGTTATGCAGGATATCCAATGTGAGTGAGAATATGAATCTTAATAATCCATTGATAACTTGTACTGAAGTGATCTTATTTACCTCGATCAAATATCCTTTAACTATAGATGTAAAGATAAGTCCAATGCCGTATGAATAGTAGCGTGTTTACACCTGTTTTGAAAGCAGGTAGAAATTAGTTGTATTTGGATATGTTTACATCGAATAAGTTATGCTCAATGGCATAGATCACAACTCCAGCTATGTTTTTACACTGGGTTTTTTCAAGGATCCGATTTCTATGTCCTTCAACGGTCCTAGGACTTATAAAAAGTTGTTCAGCGATTTCTCTATTGGTGAGTTCTTGACAAATCAGGCTGATTATTTCTATTTCTCTTGCTGTCAATTCGAGCTTTAGCTTTTTCTGAGCAGAGAGTAATCGTCTTTTACGTATCAATTGTAGAATGTAATCATTGATATGAAACCCTTTTTCACCGACTTGGATAACCGTTTTAATCACTTCGAACGGATCTTCATTTTTGGCTAGAAATCCAGCAGCACCTTCATCTAATAATTTTAATATTATGCTGTCATTGTAGTGGGAAGTGAGTATTATAATATTAAAAGATAGTCCTCTTCTATTGATTTCCAACAAGGTATCAATGCCATCCAATACAGGCATAGACAAGTCCAATAGAATGATGTCTGCCCTAAATGTGCCGCCGTCAATTTGATCTAATAGATCTTGGCCATTTTCAGCTTCATTGGTAACTTCAATCTTGTTGCCTTGTTCCAAAATTAATTTCATTCCTTGGCGAATCAGTTTTTCATCGTCTACTAGTGCAACTTTGTATTTAGTCATGGTTTGGAAATATAAAGGTTATGGTTGTTCCAGAACCTAGAATAGAATCAATCTTAACTGTTCCATCTAATAACGTAATTCGGGCATTCATATTACTTAACCCTAATCCTCGTTTGATCTTTTTGCTGTTGAATCCTACACCGTCGTCTGTATATGTCATTTTAATATTCAAGTCCTGCTTTTCTTCAAAACTAATATGTACATTTTTAGCTTTTGAATATTTAATAGCATTATTGATTAATTCCTGTATAATACGATAAATATGTAATAATTTAAAATCATCATTAATTTGAATGATGTGATCATTGGTAATATCCAAATGAAATATTTCAGTAATATTTACCGAGTCTTCCAATTCTTGTACCGCATGATGTAATCCAAATTTTTTAAGCATCAATGGCATTAATTCGTGGGATATCGTTCTGGTTCTTTCTGTACTTTGTTTGAGAGAGGTTTCAATGTGATCAATGATTTTAAACATGTCTTCATTGTCGGTCACCTTTTGCTTGAGTAAGTGGATGTTCAAGTTTATAATACTCAGTTGGGAAGTTACATCATCATGCAACTCTTTAGATATTCGATTTCGTTCGTTTTCTTCTGTTCTTACCGTATTCAGTAATAATTCTTTTCTGAATTTGAGCAAAAGTTCTTGCTCTGAAATTTTACTGGTGATTAATTTTTTTTGAGTCTGGTTCAAAAACCAGATAACGGCAAATGCAAAAAGGAGCATAATGACTAAACTCAGAAGTATGTATATGATAATGTCATTTTCACTCATTGAATCGATTGTCTTTTCTGCGATAAAAATAATCTAGAAAAACAAATTATAAGAATAATTTTTGTGGCTAGAATTACTAAAATTCTAAATGTCCAAATATAAGCCTGAGGTTGTTTATTTAGTGTATATATAACATTTCCTAAGAACATAATAATTAACGATATACTATGGTATATAAATAGTGTATATACAAACCATTTTACGACAGTAAAATCGTAATTTTTACTTTTGTATTCTAGTATTAAATAAAAAAAGTAAATACAAAATCCAAGAAT
>JARGNR010000039.1:0-47856 GCA_029212405.1 Saprospiraceae bacterium | reverse complement strand
GGGTAATGAAGCTTTATTACACATTGAGGGACAAGGTTTTGTAACATCGTAAATATATTGTCCCATCGAAGCATCCGTAAGCGAATCTCCTTCTGTATTGACTCCAACCAACATGACATGCGGTGTCATTGTATTATTTCTGATGTCCAATCCTAAATAAAATCGTGCAGCGGCAACCGTATCCGTGGCAGTAGTATCAATGTGATCAACAAACTCTGTCATATCCACCAAAGGCATGGTAAAATATTGTGTCAATGTATTTGCAGTATACGTTTGTCCCAGTGAATCCCAATTGTGCACCCACTCTTGGAATTGGGCCAATGGAATGGCATCTTCTGGAGGTAGCGTTACCATGTCATCCGCTGGTGGTGGACATTTGGGACAAGTTTGACATGAAATAAGACCAACGAGAAATAATAGAGTAGACAAGTAAATAATGTTTTTCATAAAATGTAAATTAGTGTGTGAGAAAGATCAGTATTACCCAACGAAAACGAACCAAAAAATTATAAGATAAGTGGTTTTTTGGTTGATCCATTTCATCTACATCAAACAAAAAATACCACAAAAATGTGTGTAGCGCTTTGCATTATTTGATAGAAAATTCAGGGCAAAATTAACGGTTACAAATGTATATAATTTTAAAGTTAATGGTATGCGTATAAATACCTGTTTTTTATTAGAGATATTATACGCTCTAAATAGAACAAATCAAATATTATATTTGGAACGAAAACAATTTTTAAAACAAAAAAAATAATAATTATGGATCCATTTTTAGGTCAAATTATTTTGTTTGCTGGAAATTTTGCTCCTAGAGGCTGGGCATTATGCGAAGGACAAATATTACCCATTAATCAAAATCAAGCCTTATTTTCCCTTTTCGGAACTACCTACGGGGGAGATGGGAGAACATCTTTTGCATTGCCAGATTTAAGAGGTAGAGCACCTGTTTGTATAGGTCATGGTGCGGGATTGTCTAATTATAGTTGGGGACAAAAGAAAGGTACGGAAAGAAATACTATAACTGAGCAACAAATGCCTGCACATAATCACACAGTGTCTGTACCCACGAGTAATGCAGCTGGATCAGAGCCCTCAGGAGTGCTCGGAGCTGCAGCAATATACGCCGAAGAGGCAAATTCTACTTATGCTAATGTTACTGTTACTCACACTGGCGGAGGTCAATCTGTCAATAATGTTCAGCCTTTTTTAGCATTGAATTATATAGTAGCACTTCAAGGAGTATTCCCTTCTAGAAACTAATTGACGATGAAATAATTTTATTTACAAAAAAAATATATACTATGAATCCGTTTATAGGACAAATAATAATGTTCGGTGGAAATTTTGCTCCAAGAGGTTGGGCTTTCTGCCAAGGACAACTTTTACCAATTGCACAAAATACGGCCTTATTCTCAATACTCGGTACTACCTATGGTGGCGATGGGAGAACAACTTTCGCTTTACCTGATTTACAAGGGAGGGTAGCAATTTCACCCGGTACTGGTCCAGGACTTAATACACATAGATTAGGCGAAAAAGGAGGTACAGAAAATAATTTTCTTACTACTTTAAATTTACCTAGTCACAATCACATTGTATCCATTCCAACCAGTAATGCAGCGGGAACTGAACCTTCAGGAGTGCTTGGAGCGGCAGCAATATATGCCGAAGAAGCAAATTCTAGTTACTCAGGTGTTACGATGTCAATGAAAGGATCTTCGACAGCTGTAAATAACATAGCACCCGTATTGACACTTAGTTACATCATAGCACTTCAAGGAACATTCCCTTCAAGAAGCTAAATCTTTATCTAAATTAATTTAAAAAAAAATATATTATGGACCCATTTATTGGACAAGTAATTTTGTTTGGAGGGAATTTTGCCCCAAGAGGCTGGTCATTCTGCGAAGGACAACTATTAGCAATATCAAGTCATTCAGCTTTATTCTCAATTTTAGGCACTATTTACGGTGGCGATGGAAGAACAACTTTTGGACTGCCAGATTTGAGGGGTAGAATTGCTATACAAGCTGGGAGAGGCCCAGGACTCACAGATTATAGTTTGGGAGAAAGAGGTGGTACTGAAAGAAATACGCATACCATTGCGAATATGCCTTCACATAATCACGTTGTATCTGTTCCTACTAGCAATGCAGCTGGAACTGAACCTTCAGGAGTGCTCGGAGCAGCAGCAATATATGCGGAAGAAGCAAATTCTAGTTATGCTGGTGTTACCGTAACACATACTGGTAATCAACAACCTGTTAATAATATGCAGCCTTATCTTGCAGTGAATTATATTATTGCTTTAGTAGGCGTATATCCATCCCGAAGCTAGGGATTTTACATTTCAATTACTACCCATATTCAATTGAAATATGGGTACTTTTATTCTAATTATTATTTCTGATATTTCATTTATAAAGATTGTTGTTGATATCATCATCATCATTGACCATTCGTTTTAAGATCCGTACCCATTTTGTAACAAGAAGTCTATTTTTAATCTAGACCGTATAAAAAGTAATTTGGTATGAAAAATTTATTTTACACTCTCATTATACCCTTATTTTTTTCTTTAAATTTAAATGCCCTTCCGATAGTTGTCATTGTTGGCTCTGATGGAGATGGAGGGGATGAATTCTCTTTTGTACTTTTAAAAGATTTTGCCGCTGGTGAAATCATCTATTTCACTGAAGATGAATATTCTGATTCAGGCGATAATTTTTTCAGCGGTGAAGGCCATATTGAATATACGATTCCAGCAGGTGGACTTTTGGAAGGGGATGTAGTCATAATCACAGAATCGAGTCCCAATACCTTTTCTGTTACTGGAGGAGGAGGATCGGCTACGCATGTAGCAGGTTCAGGAACTTGGGGATTGAGTTTTCAAGATGAAATCTATGCGTATTCTGCATCCAGTGCAAGCGACCCTTGGGATAATGTGACAGAAATCCATTGTTTTTACTGGACTGCTGTCATCGATCCACTGAATGATCAAATCATAAGCAACGATTATCCTAATGCGTTTTACCTTGAACCCAATAATTATCCAGGCAATCCGGGCAATCAAAATATTGATTATAAAACTGGAAGCTTTAGAGTCAATACTACAATTTCTGATTTACAAAATATAAACAATTGGAATAGGGCATCAGGAAATATTACGCTAAGTCCAGATGATTTTATTACCAATATGTTGCCTATAGAATTAGTATCGTTTGATGCTAGATTACGAAAAAATCAAGTCGTGCTCGACTGGGTGACAGCTTCCGAAATAAACAACGAAAGATTTGAAGTAGAACATGGCAAAGACGGTAAGAACTTTAACGTGATCGGAATAGAAGCAGGTAGAGGCACCTCTAATGAAATCAATTCGTATCAAATGATTCATGCTACTCCACATCCAGGATTAAATTATTATCGGCTTAAACAAATTGATTATGATGGCGCATACTCATATAGTGATGTAGTGGTAGAAAACTATAAGGGCAATGGAACCATGAAATCCGTATACCCCAATCCATTTCACCAAGAAATTACCGTGACCTTTTCAGATTCACATGAAAGTTTTTTGAATGAGGCGCGAACTGTCCAAATCTATGATGTAAATGGGAGGCTAGTTTTAAATACTTCTATACCAACAAAAAATGGGGTGACCACATTAGATCTATCAACGCTCAAAAGTGGTGTTTACTTTCTCAAAACTCAGAACGATGAATCAACTGCAAGTATGGAGCGAATCATTAAAATATAATACAACAACAGTAAAAAACTAAGTAATAAACTAAGTAATAAAAATGGCTTCTCAATTGTGTTGGGAAGCCATTTTATTACATGCTGTTTTTCAAAATACCAAAGGATGCTTCCTAAAATGAAAGCATCCTTTTTATAAATAGAATTGTTAAATTGACCTTCTAAAAGTTATTGAAAATCTAGATCTTCCGTAGAGATAGGAGATACTTTATTTGAGGTCATGTTGTACCAATTCGTATTTCGACTGAGGTACATCGTGATAGCCAAGGCAAAGAACAAGCCGAGACTCCCTACTAACAAGGCTAGATCTTCCAATTGCAATAAACAAAAAATATAGGCATACAATATGGACAGTAGGGTGGTCAAGGTAAATGTACTTCCGCTTTGTTTAAGTAAATATTTGCTATACCAGCTGATCAAAGCAACGGTAGAAACCGATGCAATAATATAGGCGGTATCAAAGCCAAAATGTTCGGAAATTGAAAGTAATAAAATGTAAAAAACAGATAAAGTCATGCCAATAAAGATGTATTGTATGGGATGAATTTTATTGCCTTTCAATATTTCAAAAAAGAAAAAGACTAAAAAACTGAGACTTATAATAAGAAGGGCATATTTTGCACTGCGCATGTTCTTGTGATAATGACTCACGGTTTGAACAAGATTTACCCCAAAAAGAGCTGCATTTAAATCTACATTAATTTCATTGTTTTTCCACGTTTTCTTGAATGGACGATTGTACTCTGTTGCTTTCCATACAGCTGTAAACCCTTCTTTATCAATATCTCTGTACACTGGAGCAGGAAGACCCATGAAACCAGGCGCATCCCAGGTACTATTCACAGATATTTCTGTGTGATCAGCAACAGGTAAGTATTGGATGGATTCGCTTCCATTTATTCCGATTGTGGTTGAAAATTCATAGTCATTTCTTGTGGGATTTATATTAACTTGAGCATGTATTCCCGATTCAAATAAGGAAGGATAAGAAACACCAGACTCCATTTTATACACATCACCACTCCATTTGATATGTACGATGTCATTTAGACTGGCAGCAGAAGTAAAACCAAAATCAAGACTGGCTTTATCCCAAAAGATTTCCTTTACATTTTTACCGAATTGAATTGATTGAGGAATTTTAAATGATCCCTTTATGGTATGCGAAGCATTGTATATTATAGCTTTGTAAATTCCTTTTTTACGCTGTTCTGGAATTATTTTTCCATTGATGTCTACATACTCTGGCACTATACGTAGCGTGTTACTGATGATGGTAGATTTATCATCTTTGACAATTTCTGTTTCATAAGGGATACTTAATATCGGACCCACAATTTTTTGATTTGGTCCCCAATTTTCACTTATTTCTCTTTTTACTTGCTGATCTAGCGTCTGCCTTTCCAGGATTAAGTCTTGTATCATTACATTGGGTATCATTAATAATAGAATTAGAACTAGAATAAATCCTATTTTATAATACAAGGTTCTTTGTACATTTTTTTTTGCATTGGGTTCCATATTATTATTTATTGATTAGGATATAAAGATCACTTGGCTATTGCTGAGCAATGGAGCACGTTTATTAACTGTCATGATTTTTCAATTATTCGTTGATGGCAAGACTTCAAGGAAAGATAGAATGGAGATTGGCCCAAACATAGTGAAATGGATAAGTCTAAATAAGATTAGTTGGAAAACTTTAATATTGCTACTTTTGTATCTTAATAAAGAACATGAATTATAAAATTGTAGATATGCGTTTGTTAATATTAATGGTTGTTGTTTTTCTTGCATCTTGTAAACCTGATGCGCCTGTTACAACTCAATCTGAGGACAATACTCCTAGCCAAACTGTCCCTGCTAAGAATAGTCGAAATGAAGGAGGTGAGCAATCTGGGAATTCTGGATCTATGACCAAAGCAGATGGTAAAAAACCTTCTTCTGGCATTACAAATTATAATAAAGAAGGGATTCCAGATGCATGTGACTTGCTATCTACGAAAACAATTGCACGTTATGTCAATCAGCCCGCAGAAGAGATTTTTTTAGCGGATGGCTCAAGTCCTCAAAATCCATTGGCAAGGGCTTGCTTTTTTAAATGGGATGGTTCAGCAATTGCCAACGCAGGAGTGATGGTACAATTACAAAGAAATCCAGTTCAAGTAGATGTACCTGAATATTTTACCTACCTTATTTCTAGTAAAAAGACAGACGGCGAAAAAAATCCTGCAAGCCCTGAAGTTTTTAAATATAAAGACTGGCCAGGATTTGGTGATGATGGTGCATATTCCACTGAAGCGGGCAAATATGTATGGAGAATTAGTAATGATTGGGCCTTCATGGTTGCGTTTAATACCGTACTTGAACCCAAAGCACAAAAGATTGCTGCGGAAGCATTTGCTCAAGAAGTAATGTCAAACATGGAATTCTAAGATGAATAAGCCCCATACATCAAAGATTAAATTCAAAAAAGTGCAATTGGGTAAAGCCGATGAACTGGATTTGGTTTGCGATGCTTGCGGTTCAGACATTTTAGGTGAAGACATCAATATTAACTCAAGTTTGGCAAAATGCAATAATTGCCAGCGCGTGTTTTCAATCAAAGAAGATCATTTTTTTAATGAAGAACGGGTTGGAAGGCCAGAAATGATCATGCCTGAAGGTACGGATGTGTTGCAGTTAAGCAATTCCTTGGATATACGATTGGATTGGTTAAAATCCTATGCTCGTGGCACATTGGGGTTTCTAACCTTTTTTACGGTGTTGTGGAATGGAATATTAGCCATGTTTGGGGCAGGTGCACTTCTATCTGGATCATTTACTAGTTTGGGGTTCATGAGTATTCATATTTTAGTAGGCTTGGGATTGATCTATTTTCTTGCAATGGTGTACTTAAATTATACAGATATTATTGTCACTTCTTCGCATATTACGATATCTCATAGACCTATCAAATCTCCTTTTCAAAAAAGCAAACAAATAGATGTCAGAGATATAGATCAATTGTATGTTTCAAAGTATGTTTCAAGCACAACAAATGGAAAGCCAAATTATGCATATGCCCTCTATGCAATTTTAAAAACAAACAGTCGAAAGATTAAATTGGTGAAAGGTATGAATCTGGAGACTCAATTGTATTTGGAACAAGAAATTGAAAGATTCTTAAAAATAGAAGATAGAGCAGTGTCGGGATCGATAAAGGGATAATTTATTGACGTTTTTATGATATATTTAAGGACCTAAGACATTTATGTTGGAAGCCTTCTTAAATAAAATTTATTACCTTTGCGGCTTCATTTTTATAAATAATAGATAAAGGTATATGGCATATTTATTCACTTCTGAATCTGTCTCTGAGGGACATCCTGATAAAGTATCTGATCAAATCTCGGATGCATTGGTTGATCACTTTCTTGCATTTGACCCAGAATCAAAAGTTGCTTGTGAAACATTGGTTACAACAGGGCAAGTTGTATTAGCGGGAGAAGTAAAATCCAACACGTATTTAGATGTCCAGCAAATTGCAAGAGATGTTATTAATCGAATTGGATATACAAAATCTGAATATATGTTTGATGGAAATAGCTGCGGAGTTTTATCAGCTATTCATGAGCAGTCTCCAGATATTAATCAAGGAGTTGATCGAAAAAATAAAGAAGATCAAGGAGCAGGGGATCAAGGGATGATGTTTGGATATGCAACAAGTGAAACGGATAATTACATGCCATTGGCTCTTGATTTATCTCATAAAATATTACAAGTTCTTTCAGAAATTAGAAAAGAAGGTAAGAAGATGAAATACTTGAGACCCGATTCAAAATCTCAAGTTACTATTGAATATTCGGATGAAAATAAACCACAGCGAATTGATAGCATTGTAGTTTCCACTCAGCATGATGATTTTGATACAGATCGTAAGATGTTAAAACGAATCAAAGAGGATGTAATAAACATCGTGATTCCAAGAGTGAAGAAATTGCTAAAACCTGCGATAAAAAAGCTGTTTACAAATAAGATTACCTACCATGTAAATCCAACAGGTAAGTTTGTAATAGGTGGTCCTCACGGAGATACCGGTTTGACAGGAAGAAAAATTATTGTGGATACCTATGGTGGTAAGGGAGCCCATGGTGGAGGTGCATTTTCTGGTAAAGATCCTAGTAAGGTAGATCGGTCGGCAGCTTATGCAACAAGACACATTGCTAAAAATCTAGTTGCGGCAGGTGTTTGTGATGAAGTATTGGTGCAAGTTTCCTATGCAATTGGAGTTGCTGAACCTACAAATATATATGTCAACACCAATGGAAGTGCTAAGGTAGATTTATCAGATGGAGCAATAGCAGATATCGTATATTCCGTTTTTGACATGAAGCCTTATGCGATAGAAAAAAGATTAAAGCTAAGAAGTCCAATATACTCTGATACAGCAGCCTATGGACATATGGGAAGGGATCCTGAAAAGAAGAAAGTGTCATTTAAAGATGGTTCAGGGAATAAAAAAACACTTACTGTGGAGACATTCACGTGGGAGAAGTTGGATTACATCAATAAGGTTAAAAAAGCTTTTAAAATTAAATAATCATTTTTGGAAGATTTGTTAGAGAAATGGAAAGAAAACGCAGAGTCAGATTATTCTGAGAATCGATCTTTCTTACATACTCTTAAAAATAATCCAAATGTCGATGCTCTGTCTAAGGCAGCTCATCAGGAAGTATTTGCAAAAGCAGATTGTTTGGCTTGTGCCAATTGTTGTAAAACAACACCTGCAATCGTAGAACGCTCTGATATTAAGAGAATTGCCAAGTTTTTAGGGATTCCTCCGAAGGTGTTCAGTAGAAAATATTTATTAGAAGATTTTGGGGGAGAAATGGTTGTGCAACGAGTTCCTTGTACATTTTTGAATGAAGATAATACTTGCCAAATCTATGAGGTAAGACCGAAAGCATGCAGAGAATACCCTCATACGGATCAAACTCATTTTCATAGACGTGCAAAAATGAATGCTAAGAATACCTTGGTGTGTCCCGCGGCATATGCTATTGTAGAGCGTCTCAAGGCTGTTACTAAATACTAAGTTATGATTTATGAATTTAAGGGGTTTATTCCAGTAATAGACGAATCGGCATACATTCACCCGCAGGCATCGGTCATTGGAAATGTTACAATCGGAAAAAATGTATATGTTGGTCCTGGGGCTGCTATTAGAGGAGATTGGGGTGAAATAATCATTAAGGATGGTTCTAATATCCAAGAAAATTGTACGATTCATATGTTTCCAGGGACTACAGTGGTGTTGGAAGAATCCTCACATATTGGCCATGGAGCTGTAATTCATGGAGCGCATATTGGTTATAATTGCATGATCGGTATGAATAGTGTGATTATGGATCGAGCAGAAATAGGAGACGAATCTATTGTAGGTGCTATGGCTTTTGTCAAAGCAGATATGATTGTCCCTAAAAGAAGCTTACTAGTTGGAAATCCGGCTAAGGTGATCAAAGAAGTTTCCGATCAAATGATTGCTTGGAAAACAAAAGGAACGAAATTGTATCAGACATTACCCCACGACATGCATGCTTTTGCAAAACTCGTTTCCCCACTAAGGAAACAGCCAACGAACAAACCAAAACAGGAAATATTATTTCAAACCTGGAATGAAATTCAAGAAAAAGAGTAGAGACCTGCTTTCTCCTTAGTTTAGCATAGTATCTGTTGACTACAGAACATTCATCGCAATCAACTGTGTTTAGTTTTGTTTAACGTTGCTTAAACAAAATGCGATAGTAGTGGTTATAGAAGGTGTGCTTAGAATTAAGTGAACTAATAATACCAAGATGTTAAAAAAAACAGAGACAAAAATTTTAAACAATATTGATGAAATCGGGGAGCAACACATTATGACTTCTATTGACACCCCTATGAGGGCGGATGCGTTTCATAAGAGTGACAATGAAAAAATAGACATCATTGCAGAACACTTTGAGAAAATTATGGAAACCATTGGACTGGATTTATCAGATGATAGTTTGGCTGGAACTCCAAGAAGAGTGGCTAAGATGTTTGTCAAAGAGAAATTTAAGGGACTCAATAAAATGAACAAACCTTCGATTTCATTATTTGACAATGCCTATCAGTACAGCAAAATGCTGATTGAAAAGAATATTAAAGTTGAATCAACATGTGAACATCACTTTTTACCTATAACAGGGATGGCTCATGTAGCATACATTTCAACAGGTAAGGTAATCGGATTATCAAAGATTAATAGAATCGTTGATTATTATTCAAGAAGACCTCAAGTTCAAGAAAGACTGACTAGACAGATTGTAGAGGCATTAAAAGAAGCATTGGATACTAAAGATGTTATGGTTGCCATGGAAGCGAAACATCATTGTGTTTCTAGTCGAGGTATTGAGGATCCACATTCTACAACAGTGACCCTTGAATATTCTGGAAAGTTTGAGGAACAGGCGCTAAGAAATGAATTTATGGATTATGTAAGAAATAGAATGTAGTCATTATCAAATAAGGAATGATCAAAAAAAAAGGTGTCGAATTTTCGACACCTTTTTTTATTTTATATCTAGTTGGATATTATTTTTTACTTAGTCGCATTGACTTTATAACATCACCATTTTTATCTTCTAACCGTACAAGATACATACCGGATCTAAGTCCTGTCAAATCATGTACCATTCCTGTTGAGTGGTCTAATGTGTTTACTAGTCTACCTACAACGTTGAATATACTGATAGATGAAATTGAAGCATCATTCTTAATTTGTATAAACTCAGTTGTTGGGTTTGGATATATTACCAATTCTTGAACATCAAAATTATTAGTAGATGTCAATGGAGCTGAAGTTGATGCAACTAGGTTTGTAAAATCAGAATCATCGTACAGATTTAAAATTCCATAGGAAGTACCTTCAACATTTCCATTATTATTCCAAACTTTAAAACTAAACTCTACAGTAGTTTCATTTTCAATCGTGTTTGGCATTGCAGCACTCGATTTTAATTTATTTGGAGCATAACACAAGTTGATATCACATATCTGTGTTGTCCATTCAGCTGGATATCCTTCAGCAGGAACAAATTCCCAATAAAGATTAAGAACATCACCTGTGTTGTTTGTTATTTCAATGTATTCGGTTATCGACTCTTGTCCTTCACCCACAAATTCAATGCTTTGAGGATCGATGTCGATCTGACTTATCGCTAGGTTTGCTACCAACAATAAAATAAAAGTGTGAAGTAAATTTCTTACCATGATCTTCGATTTTAGATATATCTCATAAAGATAAGGAATAATTTTGGCTTTCAGAGTAAATATTGCCTAACAATTGCCTAATGTTTTGTTAATAAAAATCGGGTATGTCGCCTAGATGCCACATACCCGATTGTCAAATTATTATTTAACCCTCATTAAGAGGTTTAAATAAAATCATATTTAGTTCACTACAGTGATTTTCTTAGTAGATACTTTATCTCCAGCAGTTACTCTGAAAAGGTACATACCTGTGTTGAATTCACTTACATCATATGTCATTCTGTTGTTGCCATATAATGTCCCTAAGTTTTGTTTTGTGATTCTTTTACCCATCATATCAAGTACTTCAAGAGTAACATCAGCAGACTCTTGTAAGTTGATATCAATATTTGTTAAGCCATTTGCAGGGTTAGGGTAGATTCTTGAAATTGATTCATCAATTTCGTTTGTGCTTGTTATCAAAGAAACTTTCACTTCATCACCATTTAATACTTCTCCAGTCACATTATCTATAACAAGAAGAGCTACATACATTTCTTTCATGTCGAATGCAGCTGGAACTTCATAAGTGAAATTATATTCTGCCATGTCACCTTCAACTACGTTTGATGGAATACTTCCTTCAACACCGTCAAATCCTCCTAAGATATCTCTAGCAACATGTTGATATACCATATCAGCTGCAGGGATTGTAGCTGGTAAGTTTCTGTAGTTGATGTCATTGATTTCATCAAATAAATCAATGTTTTGAGATTGAGAAGAATAATAGTTTTCTTGCGCATATCCATTTCCTGTTCCTGTTACATTGTTTTCAATGATTACAGCAGCCACTCTAAAATCAATACCATCTAATTGAGTTACAAACTCTGTTGTAGTGCTGATATTAATCATTCTTGTATCTTCATCACCCAAAGCAGTAACAACTGGAGCCATTGGTGAAACTATACTTCTTAAAATAGGAATTACTTCCTCTAGAGTTTCAATTCCTGGATCTGCATCAACTAATCTATTTATCTTCGCTCCAGGAAATCCTGTGATACCTAGTGGGCCATCATATTGAGCAATAGCCATTGGGTCTCCATTATGTACGGCAATTCCGATGAAGTTGTCTGGGAACATCACTTTAGCGGCGTCCAGTCCAACTGCCCCTCTTGGGCACCATCCACACCATGTACCAGTTCCTTCTTCTACTACTACTTTTCTATTTGGAACATAAGATACTCCAGCTACAGTAGCCATAACTTCGTTGTCATCTGCAAACTGATCTTCCTCTCCATTTACATTTGACAAGGTCATAGTTAGTGGATATGAAATTGCTTCGGTAGCTGAAAATGCAACACTATGCGTGATATCCGTAGATTCTCCTGTAGATAAACTCAAGCCAGTGATATTGTCTGTGTATGTATTTCCTCCAGCTGACCAAGTGAAATCAACACTATTTATTACATCTCCACCATTGTTTGTAATATTTAGTGTAACTGGTATTTCTACATCTTTCACATAATATCTTGCACCAATAAATCCATTTGCGGTTACATCTCTTGCTTGAATAACTTTAACTTCTATGTTATCCAAGGCTAATAAAAACTTGTCAGCAGAATTATTTCTGAACGCTATATATATATCTTTTCCTACATAGTCAGCCAATGAAAGAATTCGTTGTTCTAAATTGTCTCCTGCTTGTTCAGCAGTAGTAGACCATACCATATCAGTAAAGCTAGCTAATTCATTATCAGTTGTTGAAACCAAAACTTGGTATCCATCTGCAAAATTTGGATCAACTGCTTGCGCCTCCCATAATAATGCTGTTTTAGCATCTTCGATCGTAAGTTGTGGTGTAATTAACCAATCATCAGCTATTCCTGGAGGTGAATACCATGAGTTACTCACAGCAACCTGGCTTCCCATGGCACCAACTTGACTTGCTGCAGTTACTGTCCATGCTGCTGAATAATCCCCTACATTTATGTTTGGAGATTGTCCATCATTGTCTACCATCGTCATTGGGTCAATCGTTCCCCCTTCAAAATCTTGCTTAAATAGAATCTGTCCAAACCCAGAATGAGCAATAAAAACAAGTATAAATAATTGTATAATTCTTTTCATTAGTTAGAATTTTTTAATAATTAAGTAATTCGATTCTGCGAAAATATAAAAATTTGGCTCACTCGTAGCACCACTGTGTAGTAATTAGTCTTCACGCTGACGAATATCCTAAAAATTAGGTATTTAAAGAATTGGCGAAATATATTTTGGGCTAGCGCTGTAAAAAATATCAGGCAAATCTTATATGTTGAGCGTAGATAGTTTAATGGCTTTTCCAAAGAAAATTTGTACTTCTTATCTGAAAACAAATATTTGTTTTTTGATGCTTAAATATTAAATTTACTTTATACTTAAATTTTGATTGAAATAATAATTGTACTATTACTGTCATATTTGCATAAATTGATATTTTAAAAAGAATTTAAATACAGATTTAATGTCTCACACTATTATTATTGGAAATGGAATTGCGGGTACATCTGCAGCAAGATGGATACGTAAATTGAGTGATCAAAAAATTACGATTATTTCATCCGAATCCCAACATTTTTTTAGTCGGACAGCGCTGATGTATATTTACATGGGGCATATGAGATATGAAGATACCAAACCTTATGAAGATTGGTTTTGGTCTAAAAATAGAATTGATCTGGTTCAAGATCATGTCACCGCTGTTGATTTTGAAAATAAGATGCTATCCCTTCAATCAAATTCTACCATACAATACGACAACCTAATTCTTGCTTTAGGGTCCAAATCGAATAAGTTTGGATGGCCTGGTCAAGATTTGGAAGGGGTAGGAGGATTGTACCATCTCCAGGATCTTGAAAATATGGAGAAATACTCTAAAGGATTAAAACGGGCTGTCGTATGTGGTGGTGGATTAATCGGTATTGAAATGGCAGAAATGTTTCATTCGAGACATATTCCTGTGACCATGCTTGTGCGAGAATCTGATTATTGGAACAATGTTTTGCCTCCAGAAGAATCTGCAATGATTAGCCAACACATATTAAAAAGTGATATTGACTTGAGACTTGGAGTTAATCTGGGTGAGATTAAGAATGATGGAACGGGCCGTGCTTGCGCAGTCACTGTAAAAGAAACTGGAGAAGAAATTGAATGTGGCTATGTAGGTTTGACCGCTGGAGTAAGTCCAAATGTTGGATGGTTGAAAGAAACAAATCTGTCTATTGAAAGAGGAATAGTAGTGGATGACCATTTACAAACCAATATTCCAAGCGTATATGCTATTGGAGATTGTGCACAATTGAAAAATCCAAAACCGGGTAGAAGGAATATTGAAGCCATTTGGTACACGGGAAGAATGATGGGAGAAACGGTTGCTTATGGCATTTGTGGCAGACCTGTTGAATATGATCCTGGTATTTGGTTCAATAGTGCTAAATTTATTGATATAGAATATCAAGTGTACGGAGATATGCCAGCACAACATGATGAAGCAACAACCAGTCTGTTTTGGAAGCATTCAGATAATGAAAAAAGTGTACGGATCAATTATCACACAGCTTCAGGTGAGGTGAAGGGATTTAATTTATTTGGAATCCGATACCGACATGAGGTATGTGAAAAATGGATCAAAGACAAAACCCATATTGAAGAAGTGTTGCAGAATTTGGGATTGGCCAACTTTGATCCAGAATTTTTTAAGCAATACGAAAAAGAAATCGTCGATGCGTACAACCACACAACAGGCAAAAAATTGCAATTGAAACAAAAAAGAGGCTTAGCAAAAGCACTCGCTTTCTTAAAAGGATAATTCAAAGGCCAATTCAAATAGACTACTATGAAAATTATACAAAATATTGGCTTATTACTCTTTGTTGTAGCCATACTACTATTTACGATAATGTTGGGGATAGGGAACCAACGTCTTACCGAAGAAAATATTCCCGGTAAAACACCTGCTCATAAAGCTGCAATAGCAGAGGCGGCTAATGCAGAAGGCATTTTAAATAAAGACATAGGGAACATAGAATTTATCTCAGTGTTTGGCAAGGTATTAAAGAAAGCTCAGCAAAATCAATTAAATGTACCTATTCCTGATGGAGTTGGAGAATGGGATATAAAAATTGGCGATTGGGAAATCGGAGGATATACCAGTGCTGCCGTAAAAAAATCAGCAAACGGACCAGTTCAGGAAAACCCGATTTTATGGTTACTACTGACCTTTGGACTTGCTATTTTAGGAGGATTGCTATTCATTATTCCTAAGTTTTACGAACATCCTGGAATTAAAAACAATGGAATTTATCACGATAGTCTGACAAGAGGTTTAAAGCTGAATATTCGTTCCTTATTTCTAGGTGCCACCATACTTGGAATGCTCGTTTTTGGGTTTTTAAAATATCAAAACTTGTTTTGGCCCTTAGTGACTTTGGTCGTTGGAGGTTTTATATATTATCTGGTTTTCTATAGAGAAAACTCAAAACAAAATACTCCACAGCGGAGTGCATCTCCTATTCATACTGGATGGTTGGGTGTTTTAGCGGGTATTTATTTAATCGCCTTCTATATTTTGTTGTATTGGTTTCCAGCATATATCAATAACTGGATAGATATGGTAGATCCTGTAAGTAAGAAATTGAGTGGGGGAGATGCGAGTAATTGGTTTTTGTATGGGTTAATGTATACGGTCATCGTAATAGTCATGGGAATACGGATGTTGACAAAATATCAGCATAATACCTATCAAAAGGTAAGAACTTTTTCAGTGATGTTTTTTCAAACGGCCTTTGCATTTTTAATTCCAGAAATTTTGGTTCGATTGAATCAGCCATGGTTTGATTTCAAAAATATGTGGCCATTGGACTATGACTTCTTCTTCTCCTTTAATATTCAAGATTTATTGTATGGTGGTGGTCTAGGTCCATTCATGTTTTTCTGGGGCATACTTTTATTTGTAATTGGAGTGCCGCTCTTTACTTATTTATATGGTAAAAGATGGTATTGCAGTTGGGTATGTGGATGTGGTGGATTAGCAGAAACAATGGGAGACCCTTTTCGGCAATTATCAGATAAGAGTTTAAGAGCTTGGAAGTATGAACGATATATTATACATGGGGTCCTAGTATTTGCAATTGTTATGACCTTAATGGTCATCTATGCTTTTGTCTTTGAGCGTTCTCAGATATTAATTTTTAATGTAGAGAATGTTAAAGCTTGGTATGGATTTTTGATTGGGTCTGCTTTTGCTGGTGTTGTAGGTACAGGGTTTTATCCATTAATGGGAAATCGAACTTGGTGTAGGTTTGGATGTCCACTAGCAGCTTATCTAGGGTTGGTCCAACGATTTAAATCAAAATTCAGAATTACAACAAATGGTGGACAGTGTATTTCTTGTGGAAATTGTTCTACGTATTGTGAAATGGGTATTGATGTGAGGTCATATGCACAAAAAGGTCAAAATATTGTTAGATCTAGTTGTGTAGGCTGTGGAGTTTGTGCTGCGGTTTGTCCAAGAGGAGTGTTGAGGTTGGAAAATGGCAGTGATGATGGAGGGAGTAGAACCGAGGAATTGAGAACGATACATATTTCTGAGGGTGAGGTGAAAATGTTAGGCTAATAATTAACTGGAGGATATGAATACAACGGTGTGTTATAAAATTACAATTGTTGGTAAAGTCCAGGGAGTTGCATTTCGGTACTATAGTCAATTAAAAGCAAAAGAGTTGGGGCTATGTGGTACGACTGAAAATCAGATGGATGGTAATGTGGTGACATTTATAAGAGGCGATCAAAATCAAGTTTCAGCATTTGTAGATTGGTGCAAATTAGGGTCTCCTGCTTCGGATGTAAAGCAGGTTATGTTTCAAGAAGTCAATGAGGGAGAGCGCCAAGAATATAAAGATTTCAATATATTGCGTTGAATATTTCTTTAGTTTTGTGATGACCATATATCTTGTAAAAACAAATGACAAGAATAATACAATTAAAAGAGTATTCTGATAAAGAACTGATCGCAAAGCATAAGCTCGGTCAATCGGGATTGTCAGAGCTGTATGCTCGATATAAACACTTGGTATATGGGTCTTGTCTAAAATACTTCAAAAATAAGACAGATGCTGATGATGCAGTGAGCGAGATATTTGTCTTGTTGGATAAAAAGTTGAAGATTCATGAGGTGGAAAGCTTTAAATCTTGGCTTTATACTGTAACTAGAAATTATTGCATTGAAGTATTAAGAAAAAAGAGTAGGAAAAGAGATAAAATAAATAATGCAGAACTTATGTATTCTGAGTCCATTTTTCATCCTGATGAAGTAGAAGATGAACAAATGGTTAAAAAATTGAAACTTTGTATTGCTTCGCTAACGGAGAAACAGAAGATGACAATTGATTTATTTTATTTTAAAAAAGAATCTTACAAGGATATTGCACTCCAAATGAATTTGTCCTGGAATATGGTCAGATCATTAATGCAAAACGGAAGAAGAAATTTGAAAAATTGTCTTGAAAGTAAAAATGGTGAACAATGACTGAGTATTCCCAGACATATTGGAATGAGTTGATTGAGCAGTATAAGCAGGGTTCCATATCTGATCAAGACCGCTTTTTACTCGAAAAGCAGGCTCTTGATGATCCTTTTTTGTTTGATGCCTTAGAAGGATATTCTCTATATCAATCAGAAGAGGTCGAGCAAAAGAAAACCACAAAATTACTCACTTTACCACGAATCGCAATTGCAGCATCTATTGTATTATTGATTGCTTTTGTATTCAATATGAATAACTCATCTCAGATTACACAAGAACAAGATTCACCAATTGCAATGGTGATTGACGATGTGGAAAAGGAGCAAACAATCCCTGAACCAAAAAATACATCTCCTCAAAAAACAGAAGAGGAACCTGAAGCTATCCCAACGGATAACAAAATAAACGCTAAGAAAAAATCTACCTTAGAAGATCAATCGCAACCCGCTTCAACCTCTCCTGAAAAAGTAAATACTCCGGAACAAAAAATGGACAATACTACATCTGAAATTGCTTCTTCGGAAGATTTGTTGGAAGATAAAGTTCCAGATGTGGAGGAGGAGATCGAAGTGCTCAACACTACACCGCAAGCTATTAGAGAAAACAATGATGCGATTGTTCGCTTAGATGAAACCGAAAATAATGCAAACCAAACGAGTAGTAATGATTCTAAAGATGGAAAAGTTGTCGAACCGCCGCTGAAAATGGAAAAGACTGATTCTGCAAATTCATTACAAGAGGTGAGCCAAAGTAAACGGAAAAAAGAATTACCTAAAATCTATTACGAAGCAATCCCTGTAATCGGTAAAAAAATCTTTGACGAATATGCCAATGAGAAGATAGATAAACGAGGGTATAGGCGTGAAATTCCTCATGAAGTAACCATTGAATTTTCTATAGATAAAAATGGTATGTTGACTGACTTTAAACACATATTTAATGGCTGTTCAGAATGTGGATCTTTTGCCATTTCTATTTTGACTACTTCTGGAGAATGGAAAACTGTTCCACCTGGATTGTCTGGAAGAGCTAGGTATACGTTTATTTTTTAAGCTGCAACTATTCTGATATCAATGCAGACGCTTCAATTTCTATCAGCATTTCGGGATGAATCAGACCCGAAACTTCAACCATTGTACTTGCTGGTTTGATCTTCCCAAAAACTTCTCCATGGGCCTTGGCGACAGATTCCCATTGACTGATATCTGTAACAAACATTCGGGTACGAATTACATCATTGATATTGCCACCTAATCCTTCAATCGCTTCTTTAATAATGTCTAAAATGGTTTTTGTTTGAATATAGATGTCATTCGATCCAATAAGGGATCCATCTTTCATTGCGGTTGTACCAGCCACTTCTATCGTATTTCCGACTCGAATGGCTCTCGAATATCCTGCGATTTCTTCCCATTCTGCTCCTGAGCTGTAGTGTTGTTTTGTGAAATTGTTGTCCATGTATTAGTTCAATTATTGTTGATTGTGGGGGTGTCTATTCGTCATCTATTGCTTTATAATCCATGAAGTATGGATTCCAGTGATATTAATAATTTTGAATTATCATCAAACGCTTCTTCTGGTATAACCGCCTTAATTACACCAAATTCATCAATAATAAAGATTCGAGGACTTCCTAAGTCTGCTCCATACGCCATTTGTCCAAATACTTCACCATTTGGGATGACGACCATTTCCATCGGGAACTCTCGCAAGTATTGTTGTACAGTTGTCTTCGTTTCGGTAGCGAAAGAAATAAGTTGAAAATCTTTATTTCTTTCTTGCAGGAGCAATAGTGCATTTATTTGCTCTTTCGCTTTAGCATTATCCACCGACCAGAACCAAAGAAGGACTTTTTTTCCTTTATAATTTGGTAAATAATGTTCTACTCCTTTGACATCATTTGCTAAAAAGAGTTCTGCTGGTTGTCCTTCAAAAGTCCGGATCAAATCTTGTATTGGCGGAGTGAATTTCGCAAATTCTACCAAAAAATGACCTTGAGCGTTGTCTTGTGAGTTTCCTTGTGGAATAAAAAGAGTGGCAAATAAAAATGCTATTAAGCTATATTTCATTGATTTATACATGATTAATTATTCAAATATAATAAAAAATCTTTAATTGATGGGTGAGTGGAATCAGCAGCAGAATGAGCCTTTGAGCCGATTTTAACTGTACACATTTTTAAGTTTTTCCCAAATTGAATTTCTGCATCTGAACTGCCTATCATAACCGATTTTCTAAAATTTATTGAAGGAAAGTCTTTTTTTGCTTGCCAAGCTAATCCAGGATTTGGCATACGATTGACAGAGTCAAAATGAAGCTCATCTGGACAGTAATAAATTTCATCTATCCTGCCTCCAAAGAAGTTTAATTGTTCAAGTAGCGCGGTATGAACATGAGCCAATTGTTGATGAGTTAGAAATCCTTGACCAATAGCTTCCTGGTTGGTGACCAGTATAATATTTTTGAATAAAGTAGTTAACGGTCCAATATTTTCCAAGACGTTAGGTTTAAATATTAACTCATCGACTGATGAAATGAAACCTTTTTTCAGAGATTGCGTCAGAACACCATCCCGACTAATAAATAGTGTCCAATCTTCATTAATTTCAGAATACCAATTACCCAATTAGTTTATTTTTTCTTATTTGATGTCCCAATTATTTTTCATTTACACGTTCACTTCTCATTTTAATTTGCGTGGTTGTATCTATTCCTGAAGTGACTTCGATAAGTACACCATCTGATATTCCAGTTTGAATTTCTTTTTCTTCGAATTCCTGCTCTCCTGAAACAACTTCTACAAATGCTTTATCCTCCTTGAATATAATGTCTCGTTCATTGATTGATACGACTGCATCTTTTCTTTGGAGAATAATATCCGCATTTGCACTATATCCCGCCCGTAAAAATGTATTGGAGTTTTCATTCTGAATATCAGCCTTTATTTTGAAGTTGACCGTTCCTTCTTCCTCAACACCTTTTGGTGCAATAAATTCCAAAATACCATTAAATTCTTCATTTGAAATAGCGCCCACCTTGAGCACCAATGGCATACCTACCTTAAGCTTTCCTACGTCCGACTCATCAATTGTTCCTTCAAAGATTAATGATCCCATATCCGCAATTACAGCGATGTTTGTTCCTTCATTAAAGTTATTTCTTTCAATTACAGAGCTTCCCTCTTCGACAGGAACATCGAGCACCATACCATCCATGGTACTATTGACTACATTTGAAATCTGTTTTGAATTCGATGTTTTTCCTTCACGTAGTAATTGTAAGTTGTTCCGAGCAGCATCCAATTCTTGTTTTCTAATCTCCACTTCAATCTCAGAACTAGCCAAATTGTTTGTGGATGATATTTTAATATTGTCAAACGTATTCTTCTTTAATTCTGCATCCAATTCAAATTGAAGTAAATCTTGATCAGAGATAACACCTTGTTCGTGCAAACTTTTTTGACGGGTCAATTCTTTTTGAGCAACTCTGTAATTTGCTTCTGCTTGTTGTACATCCAATTTTTGACTATTGATGGTTTTCTGCCTTTCTAGTTCTCTGATGGCATCATTGTATCTGATTCTTGCCAACTCTAGATTTGATTTTGCACTATTGATATTTACTTCGCTTGGAATTAATTTTATCAATGCAATCTTTTGACCTTTTTTGACCATTTCCCCTGCTTCGACATACAATCTATCGATGACTCCTGAAACCTGAGGCTTGATATTTACCTCTTTTCTGGGTTTTATACTACCACTAGCAACTGCCTTTTTGATTATATCGTTTATTTCTGGTTTGACGTATTCGTAAACGACAGGATCTTTTTTGTTTTGAACAATAAAGTAGTACGCAATCCATATTGTAAATATACCTAAGACTGCAAGAGCTACTATTAAACATCCTTTTTTCATATTTCTTTAAGATTTAAAGTGTTTTTCGTTTGTTTTTTCCTTCAGGATTATTCATCCTTTAATGCAATTACTGGATTTACTTTAGCGGCTTGCATAGCCGGTATTAATCCTGCTAATGTGCCTGCAATTATCAAAAAGAGTAATGCACTTACGGCAATAGTAAGATTGACTTTGGGATCATAAAAATTTTGATTTTCTACTCCGAATTCGACCATTAAGTAGTTCACGATGAAAATCAAAAATGTACCTGCGATCAGACCTAAATACCCTGCAATAGAGGTAATAAAAACGGATTCAGTCAATATCATATTAATAATAGATCCAGGTGCAGCACCCATAGCTTTCCGTATGCCGATTTCTTTTGTTCTTTCTTTTACCGTAATCATCATGATATTACTCACTCCGATAATTCCTGCAAACAATGTCCCAATTCCTACAAACCATAGTAAAAACTTAATGCCTAAAAATAGATTTTGTACATTTTTAAATTCTTGTTCCAAATTGAATCCTCGTATTGCTTGTTTGTCTTCAGGGTCTATCTTATGTCTTTCTTTTAAATGGGCGCGTACCTTCTCTTCTATGCTTGATACTTCTACTCCAACTTGTGAAGCAACAACAAATTGACTCACTCTGCGATCTTGAATTCCAAAGGCAGCATATGTGGTAGTGAGTGGTACGGTGACAACTTCCATTTGTTCAAGATTCCATTCCTTTACATCTGGTGTGGCAAATACTCCAACTACCTGAAAGTCAATTCCAGATATTCGAATATGTTTGCCTACAGCAGTTTCATCGCCAAATATTTCTTTTTTAACTGTTCTACCGATGACAGCAACTTTTCTTTTGTCAGTGATGTCATTTATATTCAGGTATCTACCTTCATCCAGAATCAATCCTTCGATCTCTTTTGAAATCGGATACTCCCCTCGGCACTCATATGAAGCATTTTGTTCTCCATATGTAATAGCCCTATCGCCTAGGTACATTCTAGGAGAGACATTACCCACACCTGGTATATTGTCTTCAATGCTCTCCATATCATCTAAGTTGAGTCGAATAAACCTTCCTGGAGATAATCCTTTATAGGGCATGGAAGTTTTATACGTCCACACAAACATTATGTTTTTAGCTCCTGAACCAAAATTTCTAAACACACCAGTTTCGAGGCCGTTGCCCATTCCTAGGATAAAAACCAACATGAATATACCCCAAAATACACCCAACGCAGTGAGGAAAGTTCGCAATTTGTTCTTGCGAATGGTGGACAGTATTTCTTGCCATTTGTCTTTATCAAACATCTTCAATCTGATTTTATGGCGGTTACAGGATTAATATTGGCAGCTTTGAAAGCAGGAATTAAACCTGCTAAGGCTCCAGCTACAATCAAAGTAAGTGTGGCCATTATAATGACACTTAAATTTACAGTTGGATGCCTGAAATATTCAGACTCTGCTCCAGACACAGAATAAATAATAAGAACACCGATAATCATACCGAAATAACCTGCGACTGTTGTAATCAAGATGGATTCTTGTAAGATCATTGAAATTATTGAACCTGGAGTAGCGCCCATCGCCTTTCGGATTCCAATCTCTTTGGTCCTATCCTTAACAATGATCAACATGATATTACTTACACTTATGACTCCCGCCATGATGGAGAAAAATCCGATAATCCACGTCAATACATTAAAAGCAGTAAACAGACTTGCAAATTCTTGATATCCTTCGGCTCGGTTATTCATTCGTAAAGCCCTTCTATCAGTAGGATCGAATCCTTTTCTTTGTGCAAATGCGGCAAAGATGTCATCTTCCAATTTACTCATTTCATCAATGGTCAAATCACCCCCATCCACCATTATTTGATGCATGGTTTTGCCGTCCGAAAAGATTTTTTGAGCGGTAGTCATAGGAATATAAGCTCTACTCATTTCATTTTCTCCACCTGAATCATAGAATACTCCAATTACTTTATAAGTAATATCTCCACATTCTATTTCTTTGCCAATTGCGGGCTCATCTCCGAATAATTCCTCTTTTATAACTTTACCAATGACAATGACTTTTCGACTTTTCTCTAAATCCATATCATTGATATATCTACCATCCATCATTTGGCTGTTTTCCAATAATTTATGGCCAGGGTGGACCCCTCTAATGGAATACGGAATAGCCTCAATCCCATATTTGAACATTTGATCTCCAGACAGATAAAATCGCCCAGTCATTTCTGTAATCTCAGAAAAATTCTGTCTTAAATAATCAAAATCTGTATTATCAAATTGAATTCTCCTTCCCTTGTTTAGACCTTTGTAATCTTTTGAAGTCGTTCCTCGCCAGATCCAAATACTATTGATGGCATCGTCACTAAAATTATGCTCAAAACTGTTTACAAGTCCATTGATTGCTCCTAACATTAAAACAAGTGTAAAAATACCCCAGCCTACTCCCAGTGCAGTAAGGAAGGTCCGTAACTTGTGTCTCCAGATAGAATCAAATATTTCTTGCCACTTGTCTACATCTATCATGGAGCATCGGTTGATTCAATAATACCATCTTTCAAGCGAATAATTCTATCGGTTTGGGCTGCAATTTCGTTTTCGTGAGTTACAATAATTACTGTTTTTCCTTTTGCGTTTACCGCCTTAAAAATTTCCATTACTTCTTCAGAGGTTTTACTATCCAATGCCCCAGTAGGTTCATCTGCCAAAATGAGTTTTGGGTTGGAAATAAGTGCTCTGGCTATAGCTACCCTTTGTTGCTGACCTCCTGATAATTGATTCGGATAGTGTTCTGCCCAATCTTTCAAACCCACTTGATCCAGATACTCCAACGCTTTCTCTTGTCTGGTTTTTCTATCTACTTTTTGATAATACAATGGCAACGCAACATTTTCTTTAGCAGTCTTAAATGGTAGTAAATTAAATGACTGAAAAACAAAACCTAGCAAATGGTTTCTATACTGAGCTGCGTTTTTTTGACTGAGATTTTTTATCAAATGGTCATCGAGATAATATTCCCCATCATCATAATCATCTAGAATGCCTAAAATATTCAGAAGCGTAGATTTTCCTGAACCTGATGATCCCATTATAGATACAAATTCCCCTTCTTTTATTTCTAATTCTAACCCTTTCAAAACGTGAAGGGTATTGTATTCTGTGACGTATGATTTATGTAAATTATTTAGCTTCAACATATGGACGTTGAAAGTAATTATTGAACACGCAAATATGGAAGATAATAGATAGCTTGATCAGTTTCATCGATAAAATTCCTATATTAATTGCCAAAGTTGTCTAGAGTGATTCTAAGATGGGCAATTTTGTATGTTATTAACCAAAACTAAAACTTAAAACTATGACACCTAATCTATTAATTATTGTAGCGACAGGGCTCATTCCAATGGTTCTCGGCATGGCTTGGTATCATCCTTCATTATTTGGGACAGCTTGGTTAAAAGAAGCTGGTATGACTCAAGAAGACATGAAGGCAAATCAAAAACCTTTGAAATTTTTATTAGGATTTATTTGTAATGTATTATTAGCTTTTGGTTTATTCACTATGGTCACTCATGAATTCTCAATACTTGGACTAGTTGGAGGAGATATGGAAGCCATAAATTCTGGAACTGCCGCAGCTTTTTTGGCAGAATATGGTGGTAATTATGCAAGGTTTAGTCATGGAGTGGTGCACGCATTATTTGCAGCTGTTATAGTAGCTATACCGTTTATTGGCCATCAGTGTTTATGGCAGGGTAAAAGTTTAAAGTATTTTTTAATTGATTTTGCTTTTTGGGCAGTGTGTATGATTCTGATGGGCGGAATTATCGCACAATGGGGCGCAAATCCAATTGCTTAGTACTTCTTATTACTTCTTTCTTAGACGTATACTTATCCACGAAGTACACTTTTTTTGTACTTACACATTACTAAACTTAATCGTACAAAAATGTATACTTCGTGGGGATAGAATAGGTTGTCAGTTGTTAAGAATCAACTAAGATTTAGCAACATGCGCCTCAAGAATCATCATTAGTTCTTTTGGTTTTTTAAATCCTCGTACTACTTCTAATGTATTCAGTTGGCTATCTAATACAATTAATGAGGGGTAAGCCAATTGACCATTAAGCAACTCAGATGCTAGTTCATGATATCCTCTTTTTCCATTTTTTGCAAATTCGTAGGTTTTACCTTTGAATTGAATCGTTTTCTTTTGTTCAGCATTCAGTTTAGCCAAATGGAAATTTTCTCCAATAAAACTTGAAACATCTGAATCAGAAAAAGTTTCCTTATCCATCACTTTACACCATTTGCACCAATCTGTATAGACATCTACAAGAATCATTTTATTGTCCTTTTTTGCATTCAAAACTGCAGAAGAAATATCTGTCCAATTGGATGCTGGATGATCTGGAGTAATCGTAGTAATTGTCTCCTTTGTATTGAGATTTTGGTAGGTAAATGCACTTGCTGCAACAAGTAAAATAGCAAATACTAATGCGTGTTTAATTTTCATAAAATTTTGAATTGTGAGTATTCAAGGATACTCGATTAACTAAAATTAATTTCAATTCAAATGTAGAGTTGAAGGGGGTAGAAATAAATAATTATTGGGTGGGTTTTAGTGCTGGTACAGGGTGGAAAAAAGGACTAGACCCCTATGTTCTCTAGTGTCTTTGCCATATTTTTAGCTTCAGTTCTGTTTTTTACACCCATCTTCGAATAGAGTTTGTTAATGTGTGTTTTTACAGTACTGAGCTCGATGAATAGTTCTGAGGCAATCTCTTTATTGGATTTTTCCTGAAGAATAAGCGATAGAATCTTTTCTTCTTGATTGGTGATATTTATGAAAGGTTGACTTTGTTTCTCTGATATTTGATTTGATTTTTCTCCCAATGATTTTGAAAGTTGAAAAATTTTGACAAATGCAACAGTAAGGGCTATGGCTAAACTCGAAATCAAAATGATAATCCAAGTTGGAAGTTGAGAAGTTTGTTTGTCTCCACTGTGGTAATTCATTTTACGAAAATAGTCATCAGAGTAACTGTGATTATTTAATTGTGCACCTAACCGATTGCCAAATTCAAGATATTTTTCTGATTCTATGTCATAATAATGATCCATTTCTGTATTGATCATTGCTGCCAGCGAAACAAGAATATGTTCACAGGAATCGGCAAATTGGAATAGATCTCTATTGAGTTTTTGCTTAGAAAATTGAAGTTCAGATGGAAATTTAATTTGATAGAAATAATAACTAGGGATAATCATCATATTCAAATCTCTCAGACTTTGATTGACCTTATCCCCTATAATTGAATAATTTCCAAATGGAGCATATTGATTGGGGTCCGATTGGACATCAATTTTAGTAGTATTGTCCAAAATGATGTGAATGAAATTATGATCATCTCTATCTACGTAAATGCATGCGTCAAATTCTGAATGTTCTTCTTTGATTACATACAATCGATAATAGCGAGCTTCTAGCGGAAGGTTATTTCCCTTAAGTATAAATGATCCATCGTCTTCAATATTTCCGACCTGGATGATATTCGAAGGATCAGCTTTGTAGTAGTCGTCTAGTTTTGGAATAGTGGAAAGGAATATTTGATGTTGCCATCCAGAGGATAGATTTAGTTTTCCTTTTATCTCGTATTCTGCGAATGCATTTGGAATAAAAGTCAACAGAAATAGAACACTACTTACACAAATTCTTATCAACATACGATTGAAGATACTACGTGTGATCACTTCTGAATAGGAATTCTTAGGTTTTAGGAAATATTTAAAATTCGATTTGTGACAATTCAGAAGCTAAATACGACAGCTCGTCAACTTTGAATTTTTTACAAGTATGGAGTGATCCATATTTGTGATGTTATTTATTCAAACCGAAGTACAGGCACCTATGAAAAATGCAATTCTATCTCTCTTACTAATTTTTATAAGCATTCAAATGTATGGGCAAGTTGTAATTTCTGGGTTGGTCACAGATCAAAAGAAAGAAGCCATAATTGGAGCTTCCTTATATATAGACGGCACGTATGATGGCGGAATTACCGATGATGTAGGAAGGTTCAGTTTTACTACTTCTTCTGAAGGAGAAGTCTTGCTCATTATTTCCTATCTAGGGTATGAACGTAAAGAGATAAAATTGCAAATTGAGGAGGGGATAGAGCTACACATAAAAATGAGAGAATCAGCGCTTTCTATTGATGCTGTAGAAATATCTGCTAGTACATTTAAAGCTGGGGACAACTCAAAAGTAGCGGTTCTTAAACCCTTGGATATCGTTACCACTGCTGGATCTATGGGAGATGTAATAGCGGCAATGCAGACCTTACCTGGAACACAATCCAATGCAGATGACGGTCGATTATTTATAAGAGGTGGTGAAGCAAGAGAAACAAAGATCTACATTGATGGCCTAAAAGTATTTTCTCCCTATACACGAACGATAGGCGGATCTCCTTCAAGAGGTAGATACTCTCCATTTTTGTTTAAGGGAGTAAGTTTTTCTACTGGAGGATATTCCGCTGCTTATGGTCAGGCACTATCAGGAATTTTAGATATGAATACCATTGATGATCCAAAGGATACGGAGACAAATATTTCGTTGATGTCAGTTGGTTTGGGAGTAGGACATACGCAAACATGGGACAACCAATCGTTGAGTGTAAGTGCTTCATATATAGATCTTGCGCCTTACACGTGGATGGTGCCTTCAAGAGCAGATTGGATAGATCCATATTCAGGGTTCTCAGGAGAAGCAGTTTATAGATATAAAACAAAAAAAGGATTAATAAAGAGTTATCTGGCGGGAGATATTGGAAGGTTTGAATTAAGTAGAGAAAGTTTGGATTCTGGTGAAATGGAACATATTGGCATTAGAAATTCGAATATTTACTCCAATACTTCTTATACTAGTTTTTTGAATAACCATACTTCACTTTTTGCTGGGGTAAGTATCGGATATAATCACGATGATGTGGGACTGGGTGAAGAGGTGAACATTCAATCGGAATTAGAAGGTTTAAATTCGAGGTTTTCACTCAAGACTGTTGTAAATGACCATTTCATAATGAATTATGGGGTAGATTTTACGCATCAAAAGGACTGGTCAGATAGTGAATATCAAGGGTATCATGAAGTAAATAGTTTACCTAGAAGGATGTACGGTAGTTTTGTAGAGTCGGACTATTTTTTCACTAAAAATTTAGCAATTAAAACAGGACTGCGGATGGAGTATTCTACTTTATCAGGATCTGCTGTTTTGAATCCAAGAATAACAGTGGCACAAAAGACTTCAAAAAATGGACAGTTGAGTGCAGCAATTGGAAGTTTTACACAGGAAGTGAGTCCTAATTTCCTTTTTCATGATTTTCAATTGTTACCTGAAAAGTCGAGTCATCTCTTGCTTAACTATAATTATAAGACGGACAAACAAATCATTCGACTGGAGACCTATTACAAAAAGTATGATAACTTAATATCTTTTCAATCAGAAGGATCCACTATGCAGGACATCTCAAATGATGGAAGTGGACGAGCATATGGTGTAGATGTATTTTGGAGAGCAAATCAGGTGATTAATAATGTGGACTTTTGGGTCTCTTACAGCTGGATCAATCATGAACGGAAATACAGAGATTATCCTCAATTTGCTACACCTGAGTATTCTACAGATCACAATTTATCCATCGTAAGTAAGACTTGGTTTTCTAAACTCAAATCTCAAATGGGTATTACCTATAGAATGGCAAGTGGAAGACCCTATGAGAATCCAAATACTGATGGGTTCTTAAACGAAAGAGCAAAGATATTCAACAATATAAGTTTGAGCTGGGCATACTTAATTTCCCAACAAAAAATACTATTTGTATCCGTGTCGAATGCCACTTGTTTTAAAAATGAGTTTGGGTATGAATTTGGGAGAGTTCCAGGCGATACAGGTATATATCCAAGTAGAGTAATCCGCCCAAACGATGATCAGTTCTTCTTTGTCGGATTCTTTGTGACGCTCAGCAAGGACAAAATGAAAAATCAATTAGACAACTTATAACATAAAATCATTCAACCATTTAAATATTTACTATTATGAATAAAATTATTCTTGTATTTGCACTGGCAGTATTGACCGCCACTATTGTGAAATCACAATCTCAATATGAAGCAGGCATGCAAAAAGCGTTTACACTTTGGCAAGAGGGAAAAGATACAGAAGCCTTGGCTATGTTTGAAAGAATCGGTCAAGTAGAGAAGGATAATTGGGTTCCGATTTATCATGCGACCAATGTTTTGATTTCTTCTCAATTCAATGAAAAGGACATGGTCAAGAAAAATGAAATGTTGGACAAAGCAAAAGAGATGATTGCTGAGGCTCATTTGAGGAGTGAGCACAACTCTGAAATTACAACCTTAGAAGGATTGCTCTACACAGGATATGTAGCGATGGATCCGGGAACATTTGGGATGAAATATTCTCCAATGATTATGCAATTGCACGCTAAAGCAGTGGAGTTGGATCCTAACAATCCAAGAGCTTGGGCCAATAAAATTGAATATGAAATGGGATCTGCTCGTTTTTTTGGTAGTGACCTGACCCCTTTTTGTGCCCAAATGAAAGAAATAATTCCTAAATTCGAGAATCAAAAATTAGAAGTGCCATTTGCACCGAGTTATGGAATTGAAAGAGCAAAACAAGTAGCCGAAAGTTGTAATGAATAACCTCTATAAAGAGCTGAAGCCTACCCTGATTATTGTCGGAATCATTTGTCTAGTGACGATATTACTACAATTTTATTATACAGGAAGTATCACTGGAAATAATTTGGGAAAATCATTACTCTACAATGTTTATTATGGCGTTCCTTTGAGTTTGGTCAACGGATATTTTTTTGATTACTTGAACAAGTATGTTGCGTGGGAAGTTTATCCAAAAAGAAGGGCCCTGCTTGGGGTGGTAGGCTCTATTTTTGTGACGATGTTGACCCTTCTGATTCTCAATTTAATATTGTGGGTGTATATAAGAGGATTATCGTATTCTGTGTTGTGGAACATGGAAAATCGTGACTTTTATATTATTGCATTGGTAATCACAATAATCGTCTCGGTAACAATCCATGCCATAGGTTTTTTTCAAGAAATACAGAAGGAAAGAAAAGTCAGCCAACTATTAAGAGAAGAAAAAATGGCGTCGGAATTGAGTGCACTCAGAAATCAGGTGGATCCTCATTTTTTATTTAATAGTTTTAATGTGTTGTCTGGGCTCATTGATGAAGATACAGAAAAGGCTCAAGATTTTTTGACTGGACTTTCTAAAATCTATAGATACGTTCTTGAACAAAGAAATGACAATACCAGCTCGGTCAAAGATGAGTTAGAATTTGCTCAAAAATATTTAAATCTTCAACAAATGAGGTTTGAAAATTGCATTGAAATCAATACGGAAATAGGGTACGATTCATTGAAGAAAAAGATTCCTTCTTTAAGTTTGCAATTACTGTTGGAAAATGCAATTAAACACAATGGATTTAGTGAGGCTATGCCGTTAAAAATTAGCATAAAAGAAGAAGGGAATGTTTTAATCGTTTCGAATAATATTCAAAAAAGGAGTAATATAGAAACATCCGCAGGTCTTGGTTTACAAAATATAAGTGATCGATATGCACTGTTAAAAGAAGGTAAAATAGTCATTGATGCTACCGACCATGAATTCACCGTTAAACTTCCATTGATTTGATAGAAGCTGTAGTCATAGAAGATGAAGGAGTAGCAGCAAGAAGACTTGTAAAAATGCTTAATAACGAACGTATACATGTAACCCAAATTCTAAAATCGAATCAGGAGTTACAGGCATTTTTGGATGGAAAGGAGATGCCTGATTTATTCTTTATGGATATTCATTTGAATGATGGTATCGTATTTGAAACACTTCAAAAAGTGAAAGTTGCCACACCTATTATTTTTACTACTGCATACGATGAGTTTGCCATAAGAGCATTCAAACAAAAAAGTGTGGATTATTTATTGAAACCAATCGATAAAGAGGAGCTAAGCAGTGCTATTCACAAATTTAAATCGATGTTTTCTGATTCCAAAGCATTGGACATACAAGCAATTTCAAAATTGCTACGATCCCCTCGAAATACATATCGTGAACGAATAAAAGTAAAAATTGGTGATCGATTTAGGAGCATTAAGATGACAGATGTATCGATGATTTACAGTGCTTCAAAAATTACTTTTATTTGTACAGAGGATGGGAGATCCTATCCCATTGACCAGTCATTAGAAGCTATTTCTGATGAAATGGACCCTTCTCAATTTCATCGTCTCAACCGGAGTCAAATGGTGAATATCGATTTCATTTCAGATGTTGTGTCGTACAGCAATAGTCGATTGAAGGTGAAGGTAATCGGTTCTGAAGACGTAGAAATAGTGGTTTCAAGAGAACGAGTTAAAATCTTTAAAGATTGGTTGGGATAGGACGTGATAATTACTTTATCTTTACTGCGGTATGATAATCAATAATAGAACGATCATCAAGGGCGTTTTGAGTTTTCTCTTGGGGTGTATAACATTGCAATTATTTGCTGCTCAGTACACATTTCAAAATTCTGGAGTGTTTTCTGATCCAAATAACTGGGATAATTATCCAGGGTCAACTTTTTCTATTGATGATACAGTGTACATTACTGAAAATTGTTTTGCTATAAATCTATCGTCCTTTCCTGGAAGAATGGAGATAACGGGAAATACAACACTCTTAGACTTTGATTATGCATTTTTTGAGTTCGCATCTACTTTGGCATTTGATATGTCGTTATTTATCATTGATATCACGATTAATGGTGAACTAACGATTGGTGGAACAGTGGAAGAATATGGGATGATTGCTACTATTACAAATTACGGAAATGGACTGTATGCCTCGGAACTATTTGATATCAGTATTTTTGAAAACTATGGTACACAAACTGAATTTTTAGAGAGCTTTCAAACATTTTATAATTATGGAACACTTGAATTGTTTTCTCCTTTTGTTCGAATTTCAAGTGAGTTTTATATGGAATGTGGAACGATAACGAGTTTCCTTCCATATACCTTAATTTTTGATTTGTATGTAAATCAAGTCAATGATAATTGCTCAGCAACTATTGAAAATGTAAATGAAGTTATTTTTGAAACATCAAATCCTGCTTACATTAAGAACCTACAAATCATCAAAGCTGAATGACAATATTAGAGTTTCACTAACTTGAATGATTGATTCTTCTCATCTATCCGAATAGACAAAATAAATATTCCTGAAGGTAACTCTGAAATATCAAAAGTAGTTTGATATTGATTTCGTTCTTGCCAAAGAAGTTGCCCATTCATATCTCTAATTTCAACGGAAAACGATTTATCAAGTGTTCCTAAAACTGAAAATTGACTCAAAACAGGGTTGGGAGCAACAATTAAGGAATTTTCTATCAGATCTTTTGTCTTAGTGAAAGTCATACAATCAAAGTCAGCTGGTTCTGATCGTTGATAAAAGCCGATGTCAAGAGCACTGAATGAGGATTGATTGATTCGTACCATATCACGAATGTTTTCAGTATTATTACAGAATTCTACTTGCCAAGACATGCCGCCATTTTCCGTGGAATAGATTTTATCTTCAATGACAAAAGCGCCATTCATTTCGTCTGTGAATTCAATATGTTGGATATACCCGTTTTCTTTTGGATTGAATAGGGTGATCCATGACTCGCCTCCATCTGTTGTTTTATATATATTCTTGTTTCCAGAAACAATTCCAGTCTGTGTATCAAAAAAATGAAGATCAGACAAAAAATCTATGAAATCTAATGGGGTAGTAGTCCATGTCTCTCCATTGTCTTCCGATAAAAATAAAAATGGTTTTAACCCATCACTGGTTGGTTGAGGATAGGAGACGGCTAATTCATTTTGGGATGTAAGATGAAACTCAATATGATGAATCCCGAAAGGCAAGTCTAAATCAAGCCATGATAAACCATTGTCAGTTGATCGAGAAATTATTCCTTCCCCAATCGCAAAAATAATATTGTCATTTGTAAGATAGGCTTCACAGAAATTCCTATTGTCAGTGAATATATGATCCCAATTCAATCCGCCGTCGGCAGTTTTAAAAATTACTTCTTTTGTATTCGCTGCCAGAATGACTCCATTTAATTCATCAATGAAGTGGATCGAATAAATATCAAAGTTGGAAAGGGTGTCAGGAATGGCCAGTTCGATCCAACTGATGCCACCATTCAGTGTTTTAAAAGCAGACGCTCTAGTGATGCCAAAGCCGATATTATCATCTAAGAAATGGATTTTATTTAGTTTCAAATCATTGTTCTTGACCCAAAGGGAGTCATTGCAGTTTTTGTAATACACTGAATGATAGGAAGTCTCGCCACATTCATTATATGCTTCGATTTCAATTTTATAACATCCAGTTTCTTGAAAGGTGTATGATTCAATCAACTCATCAAAATATACTCCATCTCCAAATGTCATTGATACCGAATCATAATTGAATGTGAAATGGGTAAGGTCGATATTTTCATCTTCACCCTCTACGACAAAAAAAGTAGTCAGTGGAAAGCACGATCTAGCTTCACATTCTTCTAGTGTGAAATCGTCATTAATTAGAATATGACTGGCATCTGAAGTAACACATTGCAAACTTGAACTCGTAAAAATTGTGTTGGTTTGAATGGCTGAAAATCGATTCCCAATTCCTTCAATGATAGATAGTTTTTTATCAGGATTAGACACATCATACAATAATTGTTCAATCCGATCCAATCCATCTTCTAATTGAATGATTTTCTTTTCTTCTAAAATAAATACCTGATTGTAAGTTTCCATATATAATGAGTCTCCTTCTTCCATTTCAAAATCATATAGCAATGTCAGAGGAGGATTTGAAGAGTAATTCTTTTTATATACCTTATAACCATCGATGTAAAGCAGTACAGGAGGGCCAATTTTTTTTGCTACAAAGTTGTGATAGACCGTATCCTGACCAACTGTTCCTTGGTAAAATAAAGATCCGTCACTAAAAATTCCGATATCATCGTGGGTGTCAATAATGTATTTCAACCCAGGAATAGAAAACAAATTTTCTGTGTTTTGAGCACGAGCTGAGTTCAGAAGTAGTAGAATAAAGAAGCATAAAAATGTAATTGATCGAATCATAATAATTGGTTTAATATCCTAATATATAAAAAGTAGAATAAGATTTTTACTTCCACTTGTGTTATGAGCAGTTTTATATTTTCAAAGACATCTTTTATACCAAATTATTCAGATTTTTCAATTCAAATGTTCAATGTATAGATTCGCTCTAATCGTCCAATCATTCTTTCAAAACAGTCAATCATTCATTCTCATAAATTTCACAACATAAAGGAACTACTATTGTATTCAAATTTTAGACAAATATAAAATCAATTAAAATCATGAAATTTAAATCTATGAACGTTCTTTTATTTTCATTTTTAATAACTGCATTTATCGCATGTGGTGATTCTACTGATGGACCTGACACGAATAATGAAAACATCTCACAAGAGGAATATGATCAGCTCAATAGACCCTGTTTGAATGAATCAAACGCACTATCTCTTCCAGCCACATTAGCAGATATGAACAATTATGCACAATACGAACAAACGATTCTAATCAATACGGTTTTGCAATTAAGCAATTCATTGAGAGAATCTTTGAGCATGGGACTATACCCTCCTGAGAATGCAGTAGCTGCAGAAGTTGACGGAATCACAATTAATGCGAATGATACTGGATATGAGTGGTCATCTGGTGGAGAAAGATATGTATATCTGCTTACAAATAATGGGTATCAAATCTATTATTATGGAAGTGAGAGTTTATCTGGCAGAGAAGTCATCAATGTGGAGCAAGATGAAAATTGCGAACAATTTGATTACATTCAATATGCCTATAAAGATGAAGGTGATCAACAGAGAGGGGATATTGTGTTTGCCTATTCTTTCCAACAAGCAGGCACAGCGAAGATTGTAGATTTTGGTACCGATCAGTATAAGAGTGATAGTGAATCCTATCGAATGCGGACATTTGAAGATCTTTCTGGAGAATTGACAATAAAAACGGGAGGTAAAGTATCTCAGAATATATTTTGGAGTGCGGATGGAAGCGGTAGTTATCAAATTATTGAGAATAGTCAGGTGATAGATGAAGGGACATGGAGTTTTTAATACTTTTACCTTTTAACTAAATTATTTTAAACATGGATACACACATCTCAAGATGGCTATTTACTACCTTCTTTATATGTGTGTATCTATTGTCAATAGCTCAATATAACATTACGGCTATTCAAAAAATCGAACAAATCGATGCGGATTTGGGTGTTCGATTTCAGGTAGTAATCAATCCGATGGTAGAGGATTCATTGGGATTTATTTGGATAGGATCAAAAAAAGGATTGTGTAGGTACAGTGGCTCATCTCTAAAATGCTTTAGGAGCATAGAAAAGGATACTTCCTCAATTCGGAGTAATAATATTGAAAATCTTTTTATTGATAGTGATCAACATATTTGGGTGGCTATGGAAGGTAAAGGGATTGATGTTTTTACGATTAAGGGGGAAAAAATTCGCGAGTTTACTCATGATCCCAACAATCCTAAAAGTATAGCAGCCAATCGAGTGTGGGGAATTTTCGAAGATAATGATGGGTATATATGGGTCTCTTATTTCTCAGGTGGATTGTCTAGATATACGAAAGAGAAGAAAGAATTCGAACATTTTTCAATAGATAGTGAGGAGTTTCTGAAAAGAGAAAGACCAAAAACAGTAGTAAAAGTCGTACCACATTCTTCTGAACCGCACACTTTTTGGTTGTCCACTACTCGAGGATTGGTAAAGTTTAATACACGAACTCAAGCGTATGAACACTTTATGTTTACGTCTAAAATTCCTAAAGGGTTGACAGAATCAACGTTCAATGACGATGTACTTCGATCAGTATGGAATAGGGATATGATTATGGATGATGAAGGGATATTGTGGTTGAGCAATTTTGGTGGAATTGTCCGATTTGATCCAAAAGATAATAGCTATACGGTATTATTTTATAATGATGGCGAATTCACCAAAAATGGGGTGGGATTATTCGAATTGGATTCTGAGAAAATCTTAGCATCAGTAAATACTGGTTTGGTTTTTATTGATAGGGAAACGCTGAAAGTGACTACACTAAAAGAGAAGGAAGGATATGGACCAAAATATTATCTGAATGTTCGGTTTTTTGAATCTCAAATGGGATGTCTGTACATGATTTCTGCTGCTGACAAAGGAACAGGAATTCATAAAGTTTGTACGGAATCACAATATGTGGAGAACAAGCATTTAGCTGTTTTTCAAGAATCTGTATTGGCAAGCGAAAACTATGTACACTACTTCCAGGGAAGAGGAGAAATAACATCCATTCACAGCACCACTGGCGCAAAGAAATCTCAGTATTTAGGGAATGAAAAGATTAGCGTTATAAAGTACATGTATGATTTGGGCGGGGATACAATATTAATTGCAACCGTAAATGAATTATTTAAATATCACCCCAACGGATATTTTGAGATGGTTGATCCATTGGTTATTGATAATACCTATCGATTCGAATCATTGTTGGTGGATGGGAGTGGAGACATATGGACAGGAAGACAGAGAGATGGTATTTATAAATATGATGTTTCGAGAAAAGAGGTTGTACATTATAATCAGAATAGTAATCCAAGATTAGTATATCAAGATTATATCCGAAGTATGATGGAAGATTCAGATGGAGATGTATGGATAAGCACAGAAATGGGATGGACCATTTACAACAAAATCAACAATACAATGACCAATTATCTTTCTGATGATATCGCATCAAAGTATGGAATTGAGTTGAAATCGATTGTTGATATTGTGGAAGCTCCCAATGGTAATTTTTACATTGCTGATTACTCTTATGGCGTGTTAGTTTGGAACAAAAAAACAGCATCTCTTATTCATGTCATTGGAAAAGAGGAAGGGTTGAAATCTGGAGAAATTCTGGATTTAAATGTAGATGGTGATTTGATTTGGGTCTGTGAAAGATCAGGGTTGTCTGTTATCGATACAAAAACCGATAAAGCGCGTAATTTTGGAAAGGAATTTGGGATTTCTGAGATGACTACTTTCAGTTCTTCGGATGAGAATGGAAATTTATTAGTTTCCCATACCAATGGATTGTACACGATACAAAAAAGAGGCTTGCTCTCCGCGGAGGAACGCACTCCTGAACCGATTTTTACAGAATTTAAATTGTATGAAACTCCTTTAGATAGTTTTGTTTTTTCTGACCAAGATATTATACTGTCTCACAATGAAAATTTCTTTACGTTTGGTTTTGGATCGATCAATTATCATAATCCGTGGGAAGAAACCTATCAATATCAATTAGTAGGAATTGATAAAAATTGGATTGATGCCAAAGGGAGAAGAACTAAGGGCTACACCAATATTCAACCTGGGAGATATAGATTTAATGTACGAGTGAGAACCAATGGAAATTGGTCCATTCCTATTACAAAACAAATAGAGATTCATCCAGCTTGGTATCATACATGGTGGTTTTATACGATTGTAGTTGCTATGGCTTTAGGGATTATTGGTGCTTTGTTGAATAACTATATTCAGAGTAAACGCAAAGACCTAGAGTACGAAAAACGATTTGCCCAACTAGAAACCATGATTCTAAAATCACAAATGAATCCTCACTTTATATTCAATAGTCTTAATTCCATCCGGTATTTATTCATGGTGGATAAAAAAGAACAGGGGCTGAAATATATCACTAAGTTTGCTAAACTATTGCGTACAACTTTGCACCATGGTGAGCATGCTTTGATAAATCTGCTGGATGAAAT
Organism: Saprospiraceae bacterium; assembly: GCA_029212405.1. Lineage (GTDB taxonomy): Bacteria > Bacteroidota > Bacteroidia > Chitinophagales > Saprospiraceae > CAJXUU01. The sequence goes on along the minus strand of JARGNR010000039.1, from coordinate 9,407 downwards.
TGAACTGACGGAATTATTTGTACAATTGGAGCAATTGCGATTTGACGATGAGTTTACATTTACCACAGATTATTCACAAAATGAAAATTGGAAGTCGGTACAAATTCCTCCTTTTGTCATTCAACCCATTGTTGAAAATGCATTTTGGCATGGGTTGAGCCAATCTGAGAAAAATGAAAAGAGTATTAAAATTAGCATTGAAAAGGAAGGGAATTCATGGTGGGTGCATGTGGAAGACAATGGTGTTGGAATGTCTACATCCAAAGAGAGTATTGATAAAGAGGTGAATAAGAAAAAATCATATGGTTTAAAAATAATAAGAGAACGATTTAGTCTAATGAATAAAACGGAAAAGAACGATTATCAATTATTTATAGAAGATGCAAAAGATCACTCTTCAGGTACTCGTGTTTCTATTAAAATTAGTTTGACGTAAGCTATGGAGTATACTTGTATAATAGTAGATGACGAAGCACACAGTAGGGAAACCACTAAATTGATGCTGCAATCCTTGGGGTTAAATGTGAATGTTTTGGGCATGGCAAAAAATGCTTTGGAAGGAAGTGACATGATCCATCAGTTGAATCCTGATTTTGTCATTTTGGATATTCAAATGCCGGGTAAAACGGGGATTGAAATGTTGGATATGATCCCTGACTATAAAGGAGAGATTATATTCGTTACGGCCTATGATCAATATGCGATAGAAGCATTCAAGAAGGGAGCCATTCATTATATGTTAAAACCCCTCGATCCAGAAGAACTCGAAGAGGCAATAGGACGAGTAAGAGCCGCTTTAGTGAAGACAAATCCGATCGGAAAGTACCTTTCATTGAGTACTAGTGATGGCTGGGTGGTGATACGGATCGATGATATTCAACATTGTGTTTCATTTAAAAATTACACCACCATTCATTTGAAAGATGAAAAATATACAATCAGTAAGACCTTAAAAGAAGTGGAGGAGAGATTGCCTTCGGATCGTTTTTATCGAGTCCATAATTCACACCTCATCAATATCGATCATATCCAAAAAGTATTGAAATCGGATGGAGGGAATGTGTTATTGGCAAATAATTCATTGGTTCCTATATCAAAAGGGAAGAAAAAAGACTTTTTTGATTGGTTTCAAATGAAAATAAGTGGAATTTAATGGACTACATTTTATTAAAAATCCTCCAACCTAGGCATAGTGCTTTAGATTGAAGGATTTACTGTTCTTAATTTTCGTCAAGGGGTTTTTCTCTCTGAATAGAGGCGTTCACTCCTTTTACCCATGTCGTATTTTGATCATCGTAATAGGGATATGCACAACTCGGAGGTGCAGTATATTGACCTGCGATATCCGCTTTGAGGTCTATTAGCAACGATTTGGTCGCCAATGGAGCCATCTGGTTGAAATAGATGACCAATTTGTTTTCAAAAACTTCAAAATAGTCAAATTGACCTGCTTTTTTCAATTCCTTGAGTTGTTTCATTTGAATACTCATCCCTGATGGAATCCCTAAAATTAAAGTAGGATTTGCTGCCCATTTGTCTTTCAAGTTGGACAATTCTACATAAAGACTTACCTGATCCGCCAATGTACAATGGGGAGTCAATAATTGTGTGGTGAGGCCTAATTCTGGATCGGAGCTAGATTTTGGAATTTTACTCAGATAATCAACACTGACTTCGTATGTTTTTGAACTGGAAGTGCTATAATCAATGATCATATGATGCGTATCCTTGTTTATTCCAGTAAGCTGGAGCTCTTTTTCAATGATTGACGAAGGCTGCTCGTCAATCGTAGCGGTAATCGTAGCTTTTTGTTTTAAATGCGTATTTGGAGGCCATTCTGAATAGGTAAGGATGGCTTGAATAGCTAAACACGTAGATTGAGTGGAACCAAACCGACCGTTTCTTCTTGAGGAAATAATATGATCAATTATTTTGGACATTGTCACTTTACTACTTTGCTGATCTTTCATCATTGCAAGTGCCATCAAGGAAAGCGTTTCTATCTTCTTATTGTTACCTCCTGATCGAGTAATGCTACTTTGACAAGTGATATTTGATAGTAGGGTTTCTTGCAATGCAGTGTTTATGATTTCCATGAATTTTTGATAGTCATCCATGAACTCCATATTGTATGCTGTCAGGGCCATTAAGGAAGTTTTATACAAATCCTTGGATTCAAGCACGTGCTTTTTAGAAGTTTCATATTCAAGACTAAGGTCTACTGATTTGATCGTCTGTCGAGAAAGAGCATACAGAATATATGCGTTTTGAACATCATAGAGCACACTTCTAAATGCATGGCTGCCTTTTTGGACTTTAAATCCTCCTTTTCCGTCTCTCTTATCCAAAAGGTATTCTATCGTTCGTTCTATCATTTCTGAATCTACTCCCTTATAAATTTTGGACATGTCAGTAAATTCTAATAATCCGTAGGCTGTCAATGCTACGTTTCCAGGAGCATTTCCCCACCAATCAAATCCACCCACAGGAGTTTCATAGGCAGCTAATTTTTTATATCCATCAATGATGTAACGCATTGCTTCAGCCATATTTTCTCGTTGTGCTGAATTGTTATTCTCTAAGTATTGGTAAACCATTACATTAGGATAGGTAGAAGAAGAAACTTGTTCAAAACACCCTGAAGGTCTTCTAAAGAGTGATTCTATACCAGCCATAGCAGAATTGATAGGATGGTATACATTTAACTGTGCTTGAATTGACTGTTGGATCGGGTTTTCAAGTAGTATTTTAAACGTGTCAGTATCAACTCCAGAATGCGAAAACTGCATAGGGAAATAGGGACTCATTACTGCAATTTGTTTAACTAAGACATCCAAATCACTGTCACTTTTGGCAGATATTTTCAATGTTGATTTTTCAGATACATCCTTTGGGATTACATGCAATGGTACGCTAATGCTTTTTCCACTTTTTACGAGTATACTCTGAAGGTCAGCATAATCAATAGCAAGTGCATCACAAGCTACATTTAGAAAAATATGTTGGTCAAAGTTGCTCTCATTATTAATGACCAATGACAGTTCAGCAGTGTCACCCAATACAAAATATGAAGGTAATTTGCAATCAATACTCAATGGTTTGACAGCAACAATTTTTTCCGTTTTCCTTCCTATTTTACCATTTGAGGTGATTCCTTCAGCGATGAAAGAAAAAGAGGTGACTTCATCTGAGGTGTAAAATGTAACCATTGCTTCACCATTTTTATCTGTCTGAATGCTAGGATTCCAATAGATAGTTTTTCTAAAATCGGAGCGCACGGTTACATTTGTCTTCTCATATTTTGGAACATAAAATTGTGCATTTTGGGACCGTTTGGAGGAAAGCCTGATTTCTTTTTGAGCAAGTGGTTGTCTAGAGTTGAATCTAAATTTATTACCATAATATCGACTGTCTAAAATTATTTCTTCCTCCTCTTCAAACTGGGGAATAAGACCACTAACTCGGACTCCATCCACATAATATACTGTTGCATCTGACCTCGAGCCTCTTATGCTAATTGCTGCTCCATCCGTTGCGGAGATTCCTGCTGTAGAACCAGCTATCGCATTAATTGATTTTGTGGGAAGGCTCCTTATGGATTCTGCTGTTACTACTGACCCTGTAGTCGTATAATCCATTTCAATGAGTGGAACTTTATATTCCACCACTTCTACCGCATCCATCAATACCCCTTCATCCAAAGACATCATAAATTCTTCATCAAATCCTGATGGAGTGTCTGGTTGATGATTAGTAATCTCAGCAGCAGTTAAATAATTAGGTTTTTGATCCCATTGATTGATTAATTTCTGTGCTTTTTTGGCTTTATTTTTTTGTAATTCTTCAAAAGTCCAAGTTTTAATATATGCTGTTTGATTGGATTGTTTAGCTATTAGCTTAAAATATTTTTCTGAGTGAAAAGGCAACATGAAAAATCCTTCTTTGTCCGTTTCGACGATGTGTACTTTGTCATATTTTGGATCGTAAACCAAAACTTGTGTTTGAATTCCGTTTTTTTCATTTCGTTTACATACTTGACCAAAATAAGTGCGTTGTGCCATCAAATAATTTTTAACATCCGCTTTTGTCACATTTTCCCAATGGGTGCGCCACCCATGGGTTAACATCACTAAATCCAAATGTTCAATTTTCTCCGTAGATAAGCTATCAAAGTAATAGTTGGGTTCATGGATTTCCCCTTTTAATTCAGAAGAAAGCAGTAATTCCGTAGGAAGATTCCCTTGTTTATCGTCGGCAAAAGAAAGCATTTTGTCTTCTACTACAGCAATCCCTAAGTCTGTAGGAACCGGATTACCATTATGATCTAAAGTGGTGATTTTTGCTGTGACACGATCTCGTAGCCCAAACACGGATTTGTTCATTTCAATCGTAATGTCAAGGCTTCTACTCGGATGTAAAAACACGATTCGTTCACTCTGAATAACATCCTCTGTCCGTAATGTTAATTTGTGAATGCCTCTATTTAAATTATCAATAGGGATTTGAATTTTTGATTCATTTGTATTTGAAGCAATTGATTTAGACCAAAGAACGATATTGGATTTAGAGAGTTGTAGTTGAGTTTTGTTTTTAATGAATCCTGCCACGGTTACCTCAACCATTTCATTTGATAGTGTCGTAACACTAATTTTGGCCTTATCAGACGTTGGGTAGGGTATACGAAATGATGAAGCAGATTCGTAGGGGCTGCAGATCTTTGCATAATAGTTTTCACCTTGTTTAGGAGTGAATTGCAGTTTGCCCATACCATCGTGCATACTTTTGAAATTGGATATTTTACGTCCTTTTTCATCAAATATTTCACCAGATATATCAGCGGGATCTCCTTTGTCTGTAATCGCTTTGAATGCTAAAATGTTAGAGGCCTCAGCAACTAAATGACCTCCTTCTGGTAAAAATTGAAGGTCGATATTTTCAAGAATGATGGGTACTCTTTTACTTATGGACTCTATTTGATTGCGATACTCAATTTTTGCATTGATACTAACGTTTGGTGTTGTTATATTTTCAGGTAGTTTCATTTGGAGCATGCCTATTCCATCAGAATTGGTTTCAATGTGTACCTTTTGTTGTTCTTCTCCATCTACAAAGAGTGTGAAAGTTGTATTCACATTGGCAATTGGGCGATCTTTTAAGTCTTTGGCGGTAAAGTCTGCGAGTACACTTTGCCCCGAACCATAACTTTCCTTATCCAATTCTAATTTCATCAATAGCCTTGGAGGGTCATAGTTTTGTATTGTAATTTCTTTAGTGTATTCGAGTGTGGAATCTACCTCATTCAGCCATGCAGTTTTTAGTTTCAATTGGTAAATACCACCTTTACAATTGGTTGCCAGATTTATATTGGTAGATACGACTCCATCAGTGAGTTTCAAATCTCTAGTTATCATAGGACTTCCATCTGGTTTGATCATGGTCAAAATTGCTTTTTGACTTATCATAGAGGGCATGTTGTCTCCATTGACGATCCATCCCTTTATCCAGATTACATCTCCGGGGAGATACAAGGGCTTATCGGTTTGAATGTATACCTTTTCAATATGATCTGAAGATTTTGAAATTGATTGCGCAAAGGAGCAATTTAAAGAAAGGATAAATAATGCAAGTAATAGGTGAATTGTATTTTTCATAAGCTTAAAATATTAAAGTGAGAGATGTCCCGATTTCAGTGGTGATAGGTAGATTGAAATATTGAAGACCATAAGCAATATTGTCTTCGTAAAGTTGTGAGGTGGTGAATCCTCGGAAAGATCCTATGGTTAATAAGTTGTTCATATATATCCCCAGTTCTAGATTGCGTCTATAGTTGCTGCCCCTAAAAAGTTTGGTTAATCCAATGTGTTTTAAACTGATATGACTGCCATCTTGGACATAATTGGCGGCGATACCTTCTTCCCCATATCGAGTCCAGAAAAATTGATCTAATCCGTTTTCAATATCAGCTAATGAGATTTCAATATCATTTTCAGAACCATCTGCCTTCACACCGTCGAATACGAAGTTTGTTTTTTCTCTGAGGTCGGCAGAGTGTTGAGATACGCCATAGTAGTCTAATGTTTGTTGAGTTCCATTCCATACTTTTCCTCCGATTTGGCCATCAACACGTATGGTTATGTTCCAATTGTTATGACTGAGATTGAGCTCATTTTTAAATGTAAAAAGTGGGGTAGGGTCAGCAATAATGGACGGTTCATCGGATCGAGTAGGAAAACCATCAGCTGCAATGATCACGTCACCTTCTGCATTTCTATTAAAATCTGATCCAACAATGACCCCAACCGGTTGATCTTCGATTATATTTTTCGAAATATTGGAAAATCCAGCAATAGGTAACCGTTCATTTGGAATATGTAATGCAGTGGCCTTTGTATTAAAATGACTGATTTCGATGTAGTTGTCATATTTCATGTCTGTATCCATAATTTCTTTCCATCCTTTCCATCGGTTGATCCAACTTATTTTATGGGTATGAAAATCACTCGTGTTTTGCAATGTAAATTGGTCATTAACTAAGACTGGGAAAATGACATTTTTTTGATTGATGTAACTGTATTTCAAGTGGGTAGAAAATGTTACTCTAGAGTAATCTTTAGTAAGAATGACTCCTATATTGGTTGCTTCTTTTGATTCATTTTCCAAACTGTTTGGTATCCATAAGGGAACATTAAGCTGCTGATTTTGAAGGTCATAGTGGTTGATGAGCAAAGAAGTGTAATTGTAATTGTCTAAAAGTAGATCTTGCTCTTTAACACTTATAATAGCAGAGGTATAAACTGATATTTCGTCAATTTTTGCATCCAAAAATTCATAGGTGTAAGACGTCTTATAATTTGGGTTCAATACGCTTGAGGGTTGATTATTGGAGAATAAGAAAGCATTGGACAAGCTCAATTTAAATCCTTCCTCTTCGAATGCAATTTTGGGCTCAACGATGTGACGAAACATGTCCTGCACTTGATTTATCGATGGTTGGGACTCTATTCGTTCGGAAAAATTAGCTCTTGCCATCTTACTTATATTAGTTATTCCAACCGTAAATAATTGATCTCCAAATTTGTGTTCAAGAAATGAGGCTAACTGAAGAGTAGGCAATTGTACCTTATAAAACTGTTCTGATGTTGTAGGTATTCCATCAATCAATTGACTCCGTCGATCTGACAAATTGGTATTCCGAATATCCATTCGTACGATGTTTTTTATTTTGGTGTTACGGTCATCTGATTTCCATTTTTGATTCAATAATAAGCTGGCCACTTGATAGGAGATGGGCGAGCTGGAATTATTGAGGGTTTGAACTGGATTTTGAAAACTAGGACTGTAGGCAGTATACTTTTCTGGATCGTAACTGGGACTTTGGAGCATCATCGATTGTAGAATCGAATGATAATTTCCAGTGTAATTTTGATTTTCTAATGTCGCTTTTTCTAATTGGAATTCAACGTTAATGAAATTGTTGGTACTCCATTTATGATGGCTATATTTTGTCCATCCCACTTTGAACTTGGTTCTAGATTGATCAAATCTGTTAAAAATATCAGGACTGCGTTGGTGAAATAATGAACCGTACAGTTTTTTATTGTTTTGCTCTGTTTTAATGGCGGCTTTGGTGGTATGTGTAATGCCGGATGTCATCAAATCATGCGTTCTAGAACGGATGCCTTGATCATGAAGACTTGTTATTGTTGGACCAAAGCTAAAGGATTCACCTTTATTAAACTCTCTGAATGTGGACAAGCCTTGAATCGGACGACCTTGGGCAAATGTAGATTGCAGTTGATGTTTGTGCCAAGGTGCGACAAATTGAACGCCCACTTTCTGGGAGAATGAGGCTTTGTAGTGAATATATTTCCCAGGGCGGTCAACACTCAACTGACCATCTTTAATTTGGAAATCACTAATTTTTAAATCGAGTATATTTTTATATGGCAATTTGGCAACTGCTCCCATGTTGGATGAATCTAAAGCATATGCGTTTTCAAAAAGCCGTTTTCTTTTTTCCATTTTTTGTTTGAAGGCTTCTGATTTTTTGGGTGCAATAAAGATTTTCTGGAATGGATCAGATCCATTTAACATTTGTTCAGTGACATAAATGGATCTAGGCGTGTATCCGATATAACTGAATTCGATTCTGTCTCCAACTTGGCATGGGATTGAATATTTACCATCTAGGTCGGTTTCCACTCCTGTGAGTAAGACTCCATTGCGATAGACGGCAACGGTGCCAAAAAGTATGGGTTCTCCTTTGTCAGTTAACGTGCCAGAAAGCATTCTGTCTTGTGCTATTGTAGCACTAAAAAGTAAGCATAAAAATACGGTAAGTAAATGTTTAGTCATGGTGTAGTAAGATATCTGGGTGATTAGATATACTTGGGATGTAAAGTGGTGTTGAAATGCATACGATGACAATGGATATGATTTAATTAGTACTGTTGAGTGAGATGTAAATGATTGAAATACAGGAAAGTAGTGGTTGATGATTTTTTTTAATAAAAAGCATGATTGCCTTTCAAAATGTATCTTTAGTGTGGTGAATCACAGCTGAAATGATTCATAATAACTATAAGATGTGGTTGTGATTGGCTTTCAAAATGTATCTTTAGTGTGGTGAATCACAGCAGACGAAAACCTAGCAAAGAAAATCATAGTGTTGTGATTGGCTTTCAAAATGTATCTTTAGTGTGGTGAATCACAGCTGTCAATAAACAAATACAACTTTTTAAACTGTTGTGATTGGCTTTCAAAATGTATCTTTAGTGTGGTGAATCACAGCAAATCATCTACTAATGAGATTAAAAAAGCAGTTGTGATTGGCTTTCAAAATGTATCTTTAGTGTGGTGAATCACAGCAAAGCGTCTGAGTTTTTAACGGACGACAGCGTTGTGATTGGCTTTCAAAATGTATCTTTAGTGTGGTGAATCACAGCCTGTAAAGTTTACAGGAGTCATAGTAACTGGTTGTGATTGGCTTTCAAAATGTATCTTTAGTGTGGTGAATCACAGCACTATCTTCTGCGGGGTTCCCTTGAGGGTCGTTGTGATTGGCTTTCAAAATGTATCTTTAGTGTGGTGAATCACAGCATGATTTTTTCTTAAATAAGAGTAATCTTCGTTGTGATTGGCTTTCAAAATGTATCTTTAGTGTGGTGAATCACAGCCTATACGTTTCCAACTCTTTTTCTTCTAGAGTTGTGATTGGCTTTCAAAATGTATCTTTAGTGTGGTGAATCACAGCTTCATAAAGTCAAATACAACGTAGAGTACCGTTGTGATTGGCTTTCAAAATGTATCTTTAGTGTGGTGAATCACAGCATATATATTGACATGGATATGTCAGCACAAGTTGTGATTGGCTTTCAAAATGTATCTTTAGTGTGGTGAATCACAGC
>JARGNR010000185.1 GCA_029212405.1 Saprospiraceae bacterium | reverse complement strand
TTGGAGATCCAACCCATCAAAATCAGAAACTATAAAAGGCAGGTATATTGACGGTAGAAAACATGGAGTTTGGATGCAAAGGAAAGGTGAAAGAAAAGTGAAAATTAAATATCAAATGGGTGATACTTTGGGAATTTATAATCCCACTTTTCGACAAGTGATGAATAATTTCAAATGGCTATCAAATAAAGAATTTCATATCTGCTCCAAATATTTATTTCAATTTGAAGTATTAAGCACCAATATGTTACAAACGTATCCATGTATGTCTAATGAATTTCATGAAATTTGTGAAGACAATCTTACTTTCAAGTTTATAAGCAATTCAATGGTAAATATTAAACATTCTATAGTAGAAACTAAAAATGCAGAGGACTTAAGTGGAATATACAAATACAGTATTGATCAAGAATTGAATTTAATAATTGACTTAAATGAAAATGGAATTATTTCAAGAAAAATCAAATACTTCGGAAAAGATGCTATAAAATGACTGCTAAAAACACATGTTTACTATGGCATTCCCTTGAAGAGTCGCCGCATCTTAGTACCACTCCGTCTAGAATTCGTAGGAAGAGTTTCTTTTTTCTTTCATGAGAACAAAAAATATATTACCTTACCTAACAGTATTAGGTATTAACGCCTAGATTTTATTCATTCACAAAAAAATCACACGATGAAAATTACAACAATTTCATTTCTTTTTGGACTCTTTCTATGTACCACCTCTCAAGCTTTGGATATAAATTCTGTTCAAGGTCTCCATTCAAACTTCGATAACCCGTCAAACCCATGGGTGCTTGAAAAGCTTTACGTAGGTCAAATTATTGAGTTAAATGAAATTGAATTCGAAATGGATCAGGCTTCTTTAAATGACAGTTCAAAAAAATCCTTAAGCACATTAGGTGAATTTTTGATTGCCAACAAATCTGTAAAAATTGAAATTGGTGGGCATACTAGCTCTATTCCAAGTCATGAATATTGCGACAAATTATCCAATGATAGAGCGCAGTCGGTAAGAGATTATTTAATTTCACTTGGCATTAGTCCAGAAAACATTGTAGCCAAGGGATATGGCAAAAGAGCGCCAAAATATTCTAACCATTCATCATTTGGTAGAAAATCAAATCAACGAGTGAATGTGACGATTTTAGCTTTATAAAAATATATTCAATTAGCTATTCCATAAGACTCTTTCTTATTGAAGGTATAGTAGTGCATCCTAATCCATACGGACTACTTTGAGAGTTTTATGATATTCTTTATACCTTATCTTTACCAGATAGACCCCTGTCGGGTAGTTGGACAAATCAATTTGAGCGGATTGGGAAGACTTATTACTCAATGGTAGGGTGGTAATGAATTGACCGCTGGAGTGATACAGGTCGGCTTGTTGAAAATTACCTTCTGGCCAAGTTAAATAAACTATTCCTGTTGTAGGGTTAGGGGAGTATTGGATGTTATTGTTTGTTAGGGAGGAATCTTCTGTATGGACTGCCGATTGTTTTACAAAAGTAGATTTCATTAGGATGCTGGTGTAGGGATTCCATGTGGATAGGGTGTAGTAAATGGTTACTAGAGAGTCGTCCATGGTAGACATTTCTTTGAATAGGTAGGGGCCATATTCGCCTCCCCATTCATTTTCTCGGCCTGGATCATGGACTTCATCGCACTCCATAAAATCCCAGCTGGTGTGTATGTAATGACAATAAGCATCGTCGTTCCACGGTTCAAGAATGGTGATTGCTTCGGTGTACGGTCCCCAGGGTTGATCGGAAAAGTGACATTGTATTCCTCGGGGGGTGCCACAATTATACAAGACCATCCATTTTTCCAAATAAGGGTTGTAGGCAGTAGATAGTTCTCCACCACAATCAATATCGATCACGGGAATAGCATCTGTTTCATTGCTAGACCAAATAGGTAGATCTCCATCCCATCCTGCAAAGAAATACCTACTCTGATTATTCTCGATGCTATTTTGAGCTTGGGAATAGAGGTAAATGGCACTTTCTCGATATGCACCAGTCCCTAGGATGACAAGGCCGTCTTCAAAATTACCAGGTAGATTTGGATATTCTGTTCTATTGATTTTATTGATACTGATATTTATAAAATGATCGACGGAGATGTTTTCTTCTACCAAGGTAAAGCTCTGACCATCGTCCATTGATTTTGCCAGTACACTTCGATTCATACCGTCTGTAGAATGATAGATATACATCGTATTCTCTAAGCTAATGCCGTCGAGTGGCACCTCAAATGCTCCTTGTGAAATGCCAGTGATCGTTATAGGTTTATATAACCCAGGTGCGGAAGTAATAAATTGTAGGTCCAGTCCATCTGAAGGATCCGTATCTTCGGTAAAGGCGATGGGATCTCGATCTTTCCCAAAACCAACATCTACTGGGATATCTCCAAATAGTAAATATGTTTTTCCCTGATGTGTGAAAGGGATACCCAAGTCTGTGCCCCAAATCTGGTAATTGGCGTCTGTTGGATTAGCAACGGAGATTTGTTTTTCCCGATCAAAATCTCCTACAAGTTGATCTATCTTTTGTGTGCTTCCAGGAAGGTAGTAGATGGATTGAGCCGCTAGTGCTTGATTCCATACGATGCATAGAATGATTAGAAGGATATTTTTCATATCAAGGTAGTTTTTAATGTGCTGCTTTTGGGTGACTTAAAATTACGGATTAAGCAACTTTATTACTACTGTGTGGGCTTGATGTTCGTCAGTGGAGTGTATGATTTTGGGTAGTGATTTTGGAGTAAAGAGGACGTGTAGAGTAGAATTTGAAGATGGATGAAAAGCCAAGGGAAGGGTTAATTCTAGAAAATAGTACACGAATCTGAAAACACGAACCAAAACTTATTAAATGTATGTGCAATGTCACTCAATAAAAATATAGAACGTCAAGTGTCTTTAGTGGGGCACCTGTGTTTATTCAAATCGTTAACCATAATTAAAAACATAAAATATACCATAATCCCAACCAAGCCCATTATCAACTAATTACCTTCAACCCAGAATAAGGACTACTATTCGAAAAATATTCCATTGCATTTAAACCATCCTTCAATTGTTTCACCACCTCGTCAGCATATTCCAATTGATCACAACAGGTAATAACTAGTTTCCTAGGATTTGGATTGTCCATTAAATCATAATGTGCCGCTTGACAAACAAGTTCTATGTCTAAGGGGGCTGTTCGAAATTTACCTTGATGCGCATTGTAGCTATTCGTTTCCCACTGCGTATTTTGCAGCTCAATCGGTGCCTCGAAAAAGGGCCCATTTCCATGGCGAGTATGATAACAACGCGTAATCAAATAAGTCTGAATTCGTCCGGGAAGTCGCTCCTTTTGAATGATACGAAGCGCATTGAACCCAGTCGTCTTCGAGCGGGTAACATGAGGGAAAATACCATATTGCTCATCAAGTAATACACCTTGGTGCCCCTCAAAAATAAAATTGGAATAATTAGATTTAATGGACCAGAGTTTCGATACGGTCACTTGACGAATGAAGTAAACACATTCCTTGTAAAAGGTTTCTATATCAAAGTGGTTTCCATAATAGGTCTCAATCTGTTTACACTTTGATTTGAATAGGAATTCATTGTAAATATCCAATACGGTTAAACGGAAGTGTTTTTCATTACGCTCAACTGTCTTACCAAATCCAACTCCTACAGAACCATGTCCATTGACTTTTTCAAATTCGTGATTGGCCCAAACATCTAAAGGTGTAACCAACATACAACCGGGATCATAGATGGCAATGGGCTGGTAAGACTTCAGTGCTTCCAATTCATTGATAGTACCTACCGGATCGACGGTACAATATTTTGAATAAAAAGTGGGTGCTCCAGCAAGTGTTCCAGCACCAGTATGGTGATGAACATGTTGCAACGCATCAGTGGTAACCGTATGCCCAACTTGATTGCCACCACCATAACGAATCACAAGTGGTTGGGTTAGGGTTTGGCTCAGAAAGTTGGTGGTTACCCCTTTACCTTCATCACCAAAACCGAGACCAGTTACAATATAAATCACAGCAAATGAGTAGTTGGTTTATCTATATCGGTTTGAGTCAAATCACTTATACCTCCCGACTTTTTCACACTTTGAGCTGTTAGCCTTGCAATGATTTTTGCAATGTTCTTGTAGTCAGATTCATTGATAAATCGCTCTCCAAGATGTTTCATCCACCAATCATTGTCCTTGTTTCTATTTCCAGAATGTGTACAAGACATGTTAATGTGATAAACCTCGTACTTTTCCATTGCCTTTTCCAATAATTGCTCTGCTGTCCAGTTCATAGATTCTTGTGCGCCATAAATATTTTGAATAGCTGCAGCTGGCAGGGTTTGTAGTGTAGGCTCATCACCAATAGTAATCAGTACACCTTTTTGACCACGCTTTTCAAAGCAATCAATAGCTGTGTGCATAGCAGCGTGATACCATGCAAGAAGATAACTCTCCCCAGCATTGCCGCCTCCGCCACCTTCAGGAATCATATTCGTAAGGCATTCGTCAAGTAGCTCATCAGAAATTTCAAACTGACTGACTTGAAAAGGGAAACGATCACACTCATGATCACCAATACCCATAAAGGCAACTTGTGGATGCTCAATACCTGCATCAAAAATGTTCTGGAGCATGTTCGGTAGACCGTCCTTGCACAGCTGTGTTGGTAATGCACCCATGGACCCCGTAAAGTCAATGCCAATCAAGATAGCAACTGTTTCTTGCCCTAGGTTATCTCTTGATTCTCGAATGTGAAGCCCCATCGGGTCTAGTGACTGATGAATTCTTTCACTTGTACTTCTAAATGAAGCTTTAAAATTGATTGCGGTTACTCTGTCGTATCCTTTAGATGTAGCTCGCGCTTTTCTGCTTGTAAAGCTGTATCTTCCTCCTCCCATGGTTTTTAATTTTTAGTTGTTAGTGATTCATTTTCAAAAAGTTGATCATACCGTTCTTGTGCAAGATCTCTTCGTATTGTAATATCTCTGACTTTCAAATCAATTTCTTCGGCAGCATTAATGTAGTCTCCCGGATCAAAATCACTAGGGTTAATAATTGTATGCGTATTACTAGGATTGATATCCAATAAATTATCTAAGCTTAATTTCAAGGATTCTAATTTGTCATTGAAATCCTCAATCTTACGTCTCAGTGTTTTTTCTGTAGCCTTTGCTATAATAAGTGCTCTGTCTTTTCTTAATTCCTTATTTGATCTTGAGATTTTATTCAAAAAGGGGCTTTGCTTTAAATCTGACATATATAATGGGTTTAATTGTTAGATAAAAATGAAGATTTAGTAAATTTCAGTATGGACTAAACTCTTTATTTGTGTAATTTGTACGCAAATATAAACGAGATAAAACTAATAAGCAATTATTTGTGTATATTTTACGCAAAAAAGATGAATTGCTAGAACTTTTAGACGAAATTTGGTTAGTAAATTTTTAGTGATTTTCCAGATTCTATCAACCAAAATCGATATAGAGTAAATACTTTTTTTCCAAAGAAAATTAAATTCCCTTCCAAACGTCCGTTTAGTTAGGAGAGGGTTTATAGAAAAAAAGTAAATTGGATCAGAATAATTACTTTTGATAATCAATACTTTATCGAGCGTTAATCAGAATTTAATTAA
>JARGNR010000038.1 GCA_029212405.1 Saprospiraceae bacterium | reverse complement strand
CAAGATTCATGATTTCTTTAATCACTATCCCTCCGTAAGGGGTCGCAAAGATACACGCAAAAGAACTTACTAACCAAACTTTTCGCAAAGTTTTTTGAATATTTTTTTATTCCTATCAAAATGATCAAAAATTTAATATTTCACAAGCTTTAGTAAAGCTCTAAACTTCTGCTATTTCTACCACAAAACAAAACATAAAGTAGATGATTTGATATTCTACGAAATAAAATTTATTTGAAAAAAAAATAAGAAAAGTTATCAAAATATTGTTTGCACCTAGATATTCGTGAAAAACATAGTATAAATCGGACTACATGCCCAAAATTCATAGACAAATGAAGGTCTAAATGGATTAGATGTGGATGAAAAAGGAGGGGACACCAACTCTTCTGTTAGAAATCAAGAAGTTATGTAGAAAAATCAGCTACTAAAGAAGTCCAAACTTGTTTTTTACCGCTGAAGCAGTTAATAAATACATCTTCTTGCCATTGTTGATTCGAATCCTTTTGGATAAAATATTACTGGCTTGAGCTTCCTTTATTTTGTAGAACAATGAGATATAATATCTATATGCGGTATATACTCCCAATTTAGCTCCTCTTGGTAACCTCTGAATGCCAATAAGTGCATGATCAAATTCTTTTTGGATATCATCTTCAATTCTCAACTTGTCCTCTTGGGTGAAGTTCGATAAATCAACGCCAGGAAAATAAACTCGCCCCCTTTCTTCAAAATCACTCTTCATATCTCGCAAAAAGTTGATTTTTTGAAATGCAGATCCCAATGAAATAGCATAGGGCTCTAATTCCTTATACTGACTTTCATTTCCATTGCAAAATACTTTTAAGCACATAAGACCGATTACCTCCGCCGATCCATATATGTATTCTTTAAGCGTAGCCTCATCGTACTCAATATCCACCAAGTCCATCTCCATACTTTTTAAGAATGCCTCTATATGCGCATATTCAATATTGTATTGGTGCACAACTTCTTGAAATGTATGCAATACTGGATTTGTACTTATACCTCTTTCCAACGCCTTAAATGTATCCTGATTAAACTCTTCTAGTAATCCTCTTTTATCCTTATCATGAAATGTATCAACAATCTCATCGGCAAATCTCACAAACCCATAAATGGAATAGATTGGAGATCTCAATTCTGAAGCAAACATTTTTATACCCAATGAAAAGGATGTACTATAGTAGTTTGTAATCAACTTACTGCAGTCGGCACATGTTTTAGAATATAATGACATCATGATTTTATGGTTTTGAGGATTTCCGAAGCAACAACTTGACCTGAAATCAATGAAGGCGGGACACCTGGACCAGGAGTTGTCAACTGCCCTGTATAATAAAGATTATCCAAATGCCTATTTTTCAATTTCGGTTTTAAAAATGCAGTTTGCAATAAAGTATTAGCCAGTCCATATGCATTTCCTTTATAAGCATTGTAGTCTTTTTTAAAATCGTCCATGCAATATGACCTTTTATATACTATGTGTGAACGAATATCCATACTTGTTCTTGCAAATATTCGATCACAAATCCGATTAAAATATTTTTCCCTCATCTCTTCACTATCTTCTAAGTTGGGGGCCAGTGGAACCAATAAGAAAATATTTTCACATCCCTCAGGGGCTACAGAGTCATCTGTTTTTGATGGACAACATACGTAAAAAAGAGGTTTCGTAGGCCATTTAGGGCTGGTATATATTTCTGTGGCGTGTACTTCAAAATCAGCATCAAAGAATAAATTATGGTGTTTAATTCTATCCAGCTTCTTATCCAACCCAATATAAAACAAAAGGGAAGAAGGTGCCATCTTACGTTTATCCCAATATTGCTCATCGTAATTGCGATATCCATCTGGTAGAATCTTTTGATCAACGTGATGATAATCTGCACTCGCAACTAAAAAATCACATGGAATAGACGTCTGATCGGAATTCGCTGAAACTACCCTACCAGATTCTATGCTTACTCCAGTCACATTAGTATTGGTCTCAAATTTGACCCCCAGCTCTTTGGCCAAGCTGACCATACCTTCTATAACTTTATGCATTCCTCCATCAGGATACCAAGTACCCAATTTCAAATCTGCATAATTCATCAAACTATACAGTCCAGGTGTATCAGAAGGTTTCGCGCCTAAAAACAAAACTGGAAACTCCAAAATCTTTACAAGTTTGGGATTCTTAAATAGACTTCTTATCTGTTTATCAATACTCGAAAACATTTGTAATTTGAATAAGCTCTTGATTACTCGAATGTCTACAAATTCAAAAATCGAATGACCAGGTTTCCATACAAATTCATCCATGCCAACCCGATACTTGTATTCTGCCTCATCTAAGAACTTCTTTAACAATTTTGAAGATCCTGGCTCATGCTCTTCAAAAAAAGCATACAAATCTTCCATTGAGGCAGGAACATCTACAAAATCATCTTCAAAATATACTCTGTAAGATGGATCTAATCTATTGAGATGATAATAATCTGAAACTTTCTTACCAAACCTTTCAAAAAAATTCTCAAATACTTCTGGCATCCAATACCAGCTAGGTCCCATATCAAAAACAAACCCTTTTTCCTCAAATTTTCGTGCTCTTCCTCCTAAAGAATCATTTTTCTCAACAACAGTAACGTCAACTCCTTCCTTTGCCAAGCAACATGCAGATGCCAACCCCGCAAATCCTGATCCTATCACTACTACTTTTTTTGTCTGCCCCATATTGAATACCCTATTGTTTATGCTATTTTGTTTAACTTTTGTACCAAATATGATAAACAAACATGAAAATTGTCATTTTGTTTTTAACTTAATATGCACAAAATAGAATACTAAATTAGAAACTCGAAATATGCTTGAGAAAATATACAATTCAGAAAAAGAATCCCTACTTGAATGAGTTATTATTTGTTAAATGAAAATATTTGCCGAATTACACTATCAAAAATTCAACAAGAATTCATACCTGAAGTAATTATGTTTATAAAATCCGCTATTTAAATAATTATAATTTTGTAAGTTTGATGTTAACACAAAATTAAATACCAATGAAAAAGCAATTAATTACATATACATTCTTACTTTTTACAGCCTCACTTACTTTTTATTCTTGCACGGATGAAGTTGAATTTCAAATCAATGATTCTGATATCACCTATTTAAAAACATTCATAGAAGAGGCGGATGAAATTGCACAATTTTATGACGAATTAGAAGGACCCAAAGGTTCTGAGATTTTTGGGGATTATAAAAATGCAGTCTGCGGAAATGAACATGATTTTATAGGTCCATGCATATGGGCTATAGATGACATTATTGAAGCAATAGGGTATCAAGATATCGAACGCGTACATAAATGGATGTTAGATGCAGGTGAAATATTAATTCATATAAAAAAGAGGAATGAAGGGTACGAAAACCAAGCGGAGTTACTAACAGAAGTCGCTTGTGCTATTGACCCTGAGATTCTAACTAGAAATGCCGACAAGTTGTGCTATAAAGATAATCTTGTTGCATTACTCAGTGGAGCGTTAGATGGAGCTTCAAGTCACTCCACTAACTATGTGAACAGTTCATCTTTAAAAAAAGAGGATCTCTATTTAATCGGATCTTCCTTTTATAAAGTATGGAGATATATGATAAACACTAAAAACTGTAACTAACCAAAAAGACATACAAATAGAATTAATGCAAAAAGCCTCTGATCATTCGACCAGAGGCTTTTTTTATTCAGTTAGAAATGAATGATTGAAAATTACTTTCCTCCATCCAATTCATCTTGCCATTTTTTCAATGCATCCCAATCTCCACTTGCAGCCATTCCTGCTTGTTTTGGCCATGTTGTTGGATCATGCATTTTGTATCTACTTCCAGCTTCTGCTAGAATTTCTTTGATCTTGTCCGCATCTGTTTTTGATAAGTCTTCAAAACTTTCAATTCCCGCTGCTTTCAATAACTCTGCAATTTTAGGTCCGATTCCTTCAATCTTCTTGAAATCATCGCTGCTTGCATCAGCCTTTGGTGCAGCTTTTGGCTCTGCCTTAGGTTCAGCTGGTTTTGCTTCTGCTTTCGGTTCAGCTTTCTTAGGAGCTTCCTTTTTAGCAGGCGCTTCACTATCCGCCAATTGTGATTTCAATTGAGAGAATACATCCAAATCTCCAAAAGTAGCTCTTTCAACACTTGATTGTGTTTTCTTAACTGCTTTCTTCACTTGTTCTCTTTCTTTTCTCACCTCAGCCTTCACTGAATCATCCGCTTCTCTTCTAATATCGTCCAAATATCTCAAGTGTGAAACAAGAATTCTCTTATCGTCTCTATTAAACTCAATTACTTTGAAGGTCAATGTTTCATCTACATTTGCAGAAGTATTGTCTTCTTTTCTTAAATGTTTAACTGGTGCGTATGCTTCCAATCCATAAGGAAGTTGCACGATTCCACCTCTATCATCTTTCTTGATCAATGTTGCTTCATGGTATGAACCAATTGGGAATACATTCTCAAACGTATCCCATGGGTTTTCTTCCAATTGCTTGTGTCCTAGAGAAAGTTTTCTGCTGTCTTGATCGATTTCAAGAATTTGAATATCAATGTTCTCCCCTACTTTCGTAAACTCTGATGGGTGAGAATATCTCTTTGTCCAAGATAAATCTGAAATGTGAACCATTCCTCCAATTCCCTCTTCCAATTCAACAAATACTCCATATGGAGTCAGGTTTTTAACTTCACCAGTAAATTTCTGTCCTACTGGGAATTTTTCACCGATTGTTGACCATGGATCAGATGACAATTGCTTGATAGAAAGAGACATTTTTCTTTCATCTCTATCAATAGTTACCACTTTAGCTTCTGTCTCAGTACCTAATGTAAAGTAATCTCTTGCATTAACTGGTTGATTGCTCCAAGTCACCTCAGAAACGTGAATCAATCCTTCAACACCTGGGATAATTTCTAAGAATGCACCATAGTCTTCTATGTTTACAATCTTACCTTTCACTACGCTACCTTCTCCAATCTCAGCTTCAAGTACTTGCCATGGGTGCGGTTGCAATTGCTTAAGACCAAGAGAAATTCTTTTCTTGTTCTCATCAAAATCAAGTACAACAACATTCACCTTCTGGTTCAACTCTAATATTTCGTTTGGATGACTTATTCTTCCCCATGAAATATCTGTGATATACAATAGTCCATCTACACCACCAAGATCCATAAATGCTCCAAAGTCTGTGATATTCTTAACCACACCTTCAAGAACTTGACCTTTTTCAAGCGTAGAGATAATGTGCTCTCTTTGCTCAGCAAGATCGCTTTCAATCAATGCTTTGTGAGATACAACCGCATTCTTGATAGCTTCATTAATCTTCACTACCTTGAATTCCATTGTTTTATTCACATATGCATCATAATCGATAATTGGTTTGATATCGATTTGTGATCCAGGTAAGAATGTCTCCAATCCACTGCAATCTACAATAAGACCACCTTTTGTTTTAGAAACAACAGTACCTTTAATGATTGTACCGTTTTCATAACTGTCCACAAGCATTTCCCATGCTTTGATCAATTTCGCTTTCCTTCTAGAAAGGATCAATTGACCGCGGTCATCTTCTTTGCTTTCAACGTAAACATCAACATGATCACCTACACCTAAGTCAGGCATATCTCTAAATTCAGATAAGGATACTAATCCATCTGATTTGTAGCTGATATCTAATACCACATCACCTGAATGGATCGCAGTTACTAATCCTGATACTACAGAATTTTCCTGAACTGTACCTAACGTTCCTTCGTAATCAGAAAGGTATTTTTCAATTTCATCGTCTGAATAGGTGTGTGTGTTTCTGTTACCTATTGACCAATCGAAATCATCATGAGGGCCTCTCATGTCTTCTGGTCTAGGCTCTTCTTTTTTTACTGGTGCTTCTTCCGCAACTGCTTCTACAGCAGCTTCAGTCGCTTCATTTTTTGTTTCTTCTTGTGTTTCTGCAGGAGTCTCAGCAGCTGTTTCTTCAGCTGTGTTTTCATCCTGTACAAGATCCTTGTCGTCTAACATATTAAGAATCAGGTTTGTATCCCAACTTAGAATCGGGAGTGGTTAAATAATTTAAAAAGGGCTGCAAAAGTACAGATAATTATTGAATATGTATACAATTCACCACGAATTATGCAGATAATAGGATCAAAAAGCTAATAATTCGAGCGCTTTTTCTCCATTGTGTCGAAATCCAACTTAGAAATTGTAAAATTTTGGTTCAAGTATAGCATTCATTCAACGATATATTTACCCAATTTTTTCGATTGATTTTATTACTTTGAGGCAAATATACAATACTATGCAAAGACGTTTACTACTACTTTTTATCTGCTTACTCCCTATGCTCCTAAAAGCGCAAATCAAAGATGGAGATATTTTACCCATGAGAGATAGAGCCGAATGGATCAATAACATGTTGGAATACCGATTGGATTCATTACTCCCCGACTTGATGGACAGAGCGAATATTGATATGTGGATATTGGTTTCCAGAGAGTACAATGAAGATCCTGTCATGAAAACCATGCTTCCCTCTGAATGGCTGTCCGCAAGAAGAAGAACAATCATGGTATTTTACAAGCCTAAGAATGGTGACCCATTTGAAAAAATAGCCATTGCACGATATAGCGTAGGAAGATTGCTCAAGGGAGAATGGAATATTGATGTATTTCCAGACCAGTGGGAAGCATTGGTCAATTACATTAAAGAAAAAAATCCAGAGAAGATTGGGTTAAATGTTTCTGATGATTTTGGTTTGGCCGATGGCTTGGTAAGCACGGAACATCAATCTTTTGTTTGGAAACTTCCTACTGAATATCACAATCGACTGGTCTCTGCAGAAGATTTATCTATCGGTTGGCTTGAAACAAGGTCCAAAATTGAATTGGAAATGTACGATTCAATTTGTAAAATTGGTCATGACATTCTGCAAGAAGCTTTTTCAGAAGATGTAATTACACCCGGTGAGACTTCTACGGACGATGTAGTATGGTGGCTCCGTCAAAGAGTACGGGATTTGGGGCTAATCACATGGTTTCATCCTACAGTTAGTCTCCAAAGAGGTAACGTAGAAAAATTTGACCATTTAAGAAGCTTTTCAAAACGACCTGAAAAACAAGTTATTCAATATGGAGACCTATTGCACGTAGATTTTGGCATTACCTACTTACGGCTGAATACAGATCAACAACAACATTTTTACGTTTTAAAACCAGATGAAAAAGAAGCTCCCAAATATTTAAAAGACGCCTTCAAGGTATCCAATAGAGTACAAGATATTCTTACCGAATCCTTCCAACCGGGTAAGACAGGGAATCAAATATTAGCGGACGCCCTGAAACAAGCAGAAAGTGAAGGAATAGTAGCCTCAATATATACCCACCCAATAGGGTTTCATGGTCATGCTGCAGGTCCTACTATTGGAATGTGGGACAATCAAAAAGGTACTCCCGGTCGTGGTGATTATCCCCTTTATTATAATACTGCTTTTAGTATTGAATTGAACTCTTCCTCCGAAATCAAAGAATGGGGCAAAATCATCCGCGTAATGCTTGAAGAAGATGGAGTATTTACAGAAGATGGATTTAGATATTTGGACAGAAGGCAAGAAAAACTTGAAACTATTCCAAGATCTAATAAGTAATATTCTGATCACTATTCGACATGTACTCCAAAGAAAAAGAGCGACTTCTATGATTGAAGCCGCTCTTTTTTAAAAAATTACTTGCTAAATATCATTTATTTATCTTGCTGATCTTGAGAACAATCGTTTTGTTCCTAACTTAATCTTATAGGCCAAGTAGTACATGACTGGAACAACTACAAGCGTCAAGAATGTAGCAAATGTCAACCCATAAATAATAGTCCAGGACATCGGCCCCCATAATGCTGTATTGTCTCCACCTCTAAAGTATTGAGGATCTAAATCAGTAATTAGCGTAAAGAAATTGAAGTTAACTCCCAGCGCTAAAGGGATCAATCCTAAAATGGTTGTTATTGCAGTAAGCAATACAGGTCTCAGTCTTGTTGCACCCCCTTGAATAATGGCAGATTTAATATCTGATACTTCCATTTTATATAAACTATCGATACCCATTGATTCCCGCTTTCTTTTAATTAAAAGATTAATATAGTCAATGAGAACAATCGCGTTATTTACTACCACACCAGCTAGAGATATAATCCCAACACTTGAGAAAATTATAGAGTAGGTCATCCCACTAAAAAAGTAGCCCAACATTACACCAATCGTACTAAATAAAATACTCAGTAAAATTATAAATGGACTGATAATCGAATTGAACTGAGCCACAATTATGATGAAGATCAAAAATAGAGCGAAGATAAATGCTCCACCAAGAAATTCCATATCTTCTGCTTGCTGCTGTTGTTCTCCAGTAAATTCAAACGTATATCCTTCAGGAAATTCATAATTGTCCAAATTCGATTGTAATTCTGCTACTACTTCATTGGCATTGTACCCGTCCAACAAATTTGAGAAAATCGTCACTACTCTTTCTCCATCTTTTCTTCTAATGTTATTATAGGTAGAACTATATTCATAATCAGCGACTGAAGAAATCGGAACTTGCACAATTCTTCCGTTTGCAGGATTTCTGAATGTAATTCTTTGATTCATCAATTTATTAATATCATTTCTTGAATCCTCGGATAATCTGACCATGATAGGGTATTCATCCTCTCCTTGCTTGAACTTACTGACTTCACTTCCAAACACAGAAGTACGCAATGCGCTTGCAATACTATATGTACTCAATTCATATCTTCTTGCCGCTTCTCTATCAATATTGATCAACAATTCAGGTTTTCCTAACTGCACATCTTTTTTCAATTCTTCAATCCCTCCAATTCCCAGCGTATTCATAAAATTGAGCACTCGATCAGATAAGACAATCAATGAATCAATATCATCTCCTTTAATCTCAAGGTTAATGGGTTTCCCTGCTGGCGGTCCATTTGCATTTTGCGCAACAATTATTTGAACCCCCGAATATTTGCCAATGACTTCTTTACGAATATCATTCATAATATCTTTGGTACTCACTCCTCCCCTTTTACTAGAAGGTACAAATGTGACTGTAATCCTAGCTTTATTGGGCGTCACTCCAGGAGAAGGCGGCTCATTCGGATCGGAAGTATTTTCACCAATTTGAGTTAAAACTGCTTCAACAACTTTCTCCTTCCCTTTCAACACATTAGTGATGTCCGCTTCCACTTCTTTCACTATCTCATTTGTAGTCTTGATATCAACCCCTTGTGGTAATTCTACAAATGTATTGACATATAGGGGATCCGCAGTAGGAAAAAATTCGGTCTTAGGTGGAAAATTAGAGACCAACATTCCAACTAAAAATAGTAAGACAAACGTACCAAAGAATATTAGATAGGGTTTAAATCCTTTTAGCACCCAAGTAATAAATACATTGTACGTATTTTCTAAAATCGGCAGAACTTTGTTTTGAAAACCAAAAGACATTGGTCTCAAAATGAAGAAATTCAGCAATACTAAAATCAAGGCAAAACCAAAGAAATTACGTACTGTATCTGACCCTGTAAAAACACCCCCTATCGAAATAAGAAATAGTATGCCAGCACCCAGTAGAACATTCTTCACCTTTTTGCTATATTCTCTATCGTTTTCCGCTTGTTCGTCTACTCTCATAAACGTACTGGTAAAAACTGGGTTAATCACCAATGCTACAAATAAGGAAGAAGCCAAAACGATGATCAACGTAATGGGCATGTATTTCATAAATTCTCCGACAATACCCGGCCAAACAGCTAAAGGTAGAAAAGCGGCAAGAGTTGTTGCTGTTGAAGCTATGATCGGCATCGCTACCTCACCTGCTCCATATTTAGCAGCATCCACTCCATTGTATCCATTTTGCATGTATCGATAAATATTCTCCACAACTACAATAGCATTATCCACCAAAAGTCCCAGTGCAAGAATCAATGAAAATAATACCACAATATTCAAGGTAGTTCCTGTTAGATTGAGGAATAAAATTCCCATCAACATTGAAAGAGGAATGGCTAATCCTACAAATGAAGCATTTCTTAGACCTAGGAAAAATAAAAGAACGAGTACAACAAGAATGACCCCCGAAATAATGGAGTTTTCAAGGTTATTAACCTCATTTCGTGTATTCTCACTTTGATCATTAAAGAGGCTAATTTTTAAGTCTTCGGGCAACACTTCTGCTGCATCTTCAACAATAATCTTGATTTTATCCGCAGCAGATAACAAATTTTGACCTCTTCTTTTGATGACATCCAAAGAGATTACTGGGAACCCATCTGATCGGGCATATGAAGTACGGTCTTCAAAAGTATATTTCACTTCAGCAATATCTTCCAAAACGATTGGGCGCTGATTCTCACTTTTGACAATGATTTTTCTCATTTCTTCAACATCATCAAATTGTCCGATTACTCTCAACGCTCTTCTAAAACCATTCTTAACAATCTCTCCTCCACTCATCGTCAAGTTTTCTGATGACACGGCATTTTGGATATCATTGAAAGAAACTTGAAGAGATTGCATTTTATTGAGATCCACGTTGATTTGTACTTCTCTTTCCAATGCGCCTTTAAGATCCACCTTGTTAATCTCTTTAAGGACCTCCACTTTGTCTTGAATATATTCAGCATATTCCCTCAACTCATCTTGTCCATAGTCTCCAGAGACATTAATCGTCACAATTGGAATGTCAGAAAACTTAATTTCTAGAACTGTTGGCTCTTGATCAAGATCATTGGGTAATTCAGGTTTAGCAGTATCTACCGCATCTTTAACTTTTCGTACTGCATCTTCAATTTCAAGGTCTGCATCAAATTCCGCAATCATTACAGAAAAATCCTGGATTGAGGTAGAGGTTATTTTTTTGAGCCCAGAAATAGATTCAATTTCTTTTTCTAATGGTCTTGAAATCAAATTTTCGATTTCCTCAGCAGAATTACCAAAATAGGGTGTATTTATATATACCGTAGGAAGAGATGCTTCAGGAAATTGTTCCTTGGGTATGCTTGTATACGAAGAAATTCCAAAAAGGAATATCATCAACGACACCAAAAATATACTGGTCGCATTGTCTACGGCAAAGGAACTCAACCCAAATTCTCTTAATTTGTCTTTTAAAATTTCCATTGTTTATTGGGTTATTTTGTCATGTTTTTGATGACGTCACCATTCGCTACACTTCTCGCTCCGTCAATAATAATTTGATCTCCTGCATTCAATCCAGTTTCAATAATAATATCTCCAAGGTATCCTTCTCCAGTGGTCACATAACTTTTTTGTGCAATAGATTTCCCTTCCTTTTCCCCTACTGTAAAGACATATTTCCTTCCACTTACTTCTTCTTGAACAATCTCTAATGGAACTACAATTGCATCCTGCTTTGTAAAATCATTAAACATCAATTCTGCTAATAAATTGGGTTTTAAAGCACCCCCTTCACTGGAAGTAGTCACCTCCACCTTAAATGTTCTATTGCTGGGATCAATCGTTCTACCCAAAAGGGCAATTGCTTTTGTTATTTGCTTATTGATCGCCGGAAAATTAATCTCAACCTGATCCCCTCTTTTGATTTTACCCAAATAGGATTCAGGTACGTCCGCAGCTATTTTCAGCTTGTTAGGATTGAACAATTGTACGATTGGAGCTCCAGGTGCCGCAACTTCTCCAGCTTTTAAGAACTCCCGATCAACAACGCCTGAAATGGGAGAATAAATATTCGCCTTTCCAATTTGAGTATTCAACGTTGAGAGTGACTTCTCTAGTCGTTCGTAATTATTTTTCGCTTGTAAAAACTGAATTTCTGTACCGATTTGTTGATCCCACAATCTCTTTTGTCGATCATAAACATCTTTTGCCAATGACATTGAAGTTTCCAATTCAGCCTTTTGGTCTACTAATGCTTTCAAATCCACCGTGACTAATAATTGGCCTCTTTTCACATATTGCCCTTCTTTTACTTTGACACTCAATATTCTACCTCCAGTTTCACTACTAACAAATACTTCATCATCACTCAATACAGATGCCTGAACTTGAGTAAATCGCTTAAACTCTTGTTTGTCTAGCGTCTCAGTAGTTATCAATATGGGTGCTTTTTCTCTTTTGGGTTCAAGTACCAATATTTCTTCGGTCAATGTATTTATTTCCTCTTGCAATGTCTGCAACTCCGTCTTTTTTGCAGTAAGTTCAGATTTCTTTTCTGCCAGAAGTGCTTGCTTTTCAGCTTCTGGATCTAACGGTTGGCAAGAAGAAACCAATAGTATTGAGAATAAAATGAATACTAAATTTTTCATAGTTGATCTTTAAATGGTGTTTGAGTTTTCACTCAAATTTTATTTTCTTTTTATAATGTTCCTAAAGCAATGTCTAAGTCTACTTTTGATTGTAATACTTCGTACAATGCTGATATATATTCTGCTTGAGCTTGATAGAGACTGGATTCTGCTTGCGTAACCTCTACACTTGATCCAACACCTTCTGTAAATTTGATCTTTGTTCGATTAAATATACTTTCCGTCATTTCCATGGCAGCTTTCCGGTTTTCTAAGTTTCGCTTGGCATTTTGAAGAGCGATTTGGCTATTTCGAACTTGAAGAGTCATTGCTCTAGTGAACTCATTTTTTTGAATGTCTGTCTTTTCAATATTCAGTTTCACCTTTTGAATTTTTGCACTCTTTTCTCCACCGTCATAAATGGGTATATTGATGTTAAAGCCCAATAGTCCTGTTGGTAAAAACCCAGTTTGGTCGTTATCAAATAAATTAGTTCTTTGAAGTGTTTCTTGAAAACTAGCAAACGCCGCAACAGATGGATAATATCCTGCCTTATTTCGTTTTAAATCCAGATTATTTAATTCCTGCGTCTTATTCAACAATTGAAATTCAGCCCGATTTGAAGGATCTACAGCAATTTCATTTGTATTAAATTCTTCTGCATCAAACTTTATGATCAGTTCTTCAATGGTTTCTCCCAATTGAATTTCATCTTCTATTGGAAAACCCATTTGAAATTTCAATAAATTGTAAGACAGTTGAATTAAACCTTGAACGTTTTCCAATTGTATTGAAAGATTATTATAGGATAATTGCAATCTATCTACGTCCAAACTTTCCATAAAACCTGCCTCAAACATTGCATTCACTTCATCCAATGATTTTTTCAAAGTGCTCAGGTTATCTTCGAGTGTCTTCTCATTTTCTTTAGCGATTAAAATGGATAGATATGCTCTAGTAATATTTGCTTTAATTTCTTGCTCCGAAGCATCTTTTTGCTTTTTCACCAACTCCCTGTACAATTTTGCTGCTTTTAATCCATAGATGTATGAGCCATCAAACACCAACATACTGGCACTCACTCCCAAATTAAGCTGTTGAGGTTGAACGAATGCCAACTCAAATGTTTCTACTGGCCCTTGGGTAGATGTTGGCAATCCTTCTGCATCCAAAATGCTATATACTGCAGGGCTAATAAAATCCTGTACCGGTTGTTTGGGAATATAATAGTAATAGTTGTAATCTATTCCACCAGAAACTTTCGGCATTCCAATAGATTTGAACTCCTTTATATCACCTTCTGCATTTGCAACTTCAAGATCATTAATCTTTTGTGAATTTTGATTTTCTAATCCATAGGAAATAGCCTCATCTAATGTAAAGCTTTGTTGGGCTTCAACTATAAAGCCAACTAATATAGCCATTAATAGTAGCGCTGTTTTCTTCATTTTATCTTGTGATTTATATCGCATTATTTTATTTCTTCTAATTGAGCTTTATTCCTTCCCAATTCTGTTAACATCCCTCGAATATGATAGGTGATCAACGTTTTATATAATTCATCTCTTTTATATTCATTGATCGGAAATGTTGACTCATCTGTAATAGCTAAAGTCTGTTTTACATACAATCGCGAGATGATACCAGGATTAATATCGTTGATATACAATCCTTCTCTTTGGCCTCTTTCAATATTGGTTTTGATAATGTTGTAAAAAAAACTAAAATGCTGACTTTCTACTTTCTCCCACTGTTTTGGATAGTACTTTTGAGTATCATAAATCATGGAAGGACTCATTACCTTTAGAAATGAAAGGAGGTGTCTTGCAATATCTATGATTTCATCTATCGCATTGGCAGATTGTGTTGTGATTTTCCGAATATCTTCTTCATCTTTTTCAATATGATCATCAATCACTGCTGCGATCAAAGCTCTCTTATTTTCGAAATACTGATAGATCGTTTTTTTGGATATTCCTATACTTCTAGAGATATCATCCATACTGACGCTTTTAATCCCATATTTCATGACAAGACCAAACGTTTTATTAAGTATTTCTTCTTTATAATTCATATTGAACGGCAAAAATAAAACATATAAAATTAGGAAACTTTAAAACTCATGATAGTTTCTTGGGTTTTCTACTGAGCTGTCATTAATACACTACAAATTGTCATTTTGTTTAGATGAACGGCATTTCTTTTTTGTGAAATCGGTGATTTTTCTAGCTTGAATGTCATTGTTGACACTTGACAAGCTGTACTTATTCGACGAAAATCATTTTAAACTCACTGAAACCTTGTAAATTTAGGAATCACTTAACTTCATTAATAAACTAAATCTTTGCACATGAAACAACTCTACAAAAGCTTCACTACATTGTTTTTATTCATCTTTTTCTCATTTTCATCTTTTTCTCAAGTCACTTACGTCAATCTGAATGCTTCAGGAGCAGGAGACGGTTCTAGTTGGGCCGATGCATATACTGATCTTCAAGCCGCATTGACAGCCACAGCTGACGGCCAAGTTTGGATTGCAGCCGGGGTATATACTCCTACTTCATTGGCATTGGATACCTTCAATACATTTCTGGTGGAACAAGAAATTTCAATTTATGGCGGATTTGCAGGAGATGAGGCCACCATTGAAGAAAGAGACCTTGGAGCAAACACAACAACGCTTTCGGGGGATCTCAATGGAGATGACGTTGACAATAACTTTACTATGAACAAGGAGGATAACGTCTTTCACGTTTTGACCTTATCTGCTGCCAATGGAAGTGTTATTGTTATTGATGGAATAACGGTTACAGGAGGAAACACAAGAGAAGCCAGTGACAATACGGATTATTCTTGGAGAGGTGGAGGAATATTTTCCTATAATACCGTTGAAATAGCCAACTGTAACTTCAACAATAATTTTGCACGTTCTGGTGGAGCCGTCTACCTATCTCCAGAATTCGGAGGGGGCAACAACTCTAAAATTGAAAATTGTACGTTTACCAAAAACTCATGCTTTTCCCAAGCAGCAGGAGTATATCTTAATCAAGTCAATGATGTAACCGTCTCTGGATGTACATTTGAGAGTAATAGTACCAATAGAGGAGCTTTATACCCTTTTTCAAGTACAGGTTTTCTAATTGAGAACTGTAATTTTGTAAATAATTCAACCATTTCCACGGACAATTTCGGAGGGTCTTTGTTTATCTGGGCAAGTAAAGGATTAGTACAAGGTTGTAATTTTGTAAATAATTCAGCAGGAAATGGAGCGGCGTTTTATATTGATGACAGAGATGCTATAGATCCAAGTGCCGACGACGTTACATTTGAAAACTGCAATTTTTCAGCCAACACCGCTCTAGCTTTTGGTGGAGGAGCTATACGTTCATTTACAGCAAGTTACAGTATTACCAATAGCCAATTTAGTAATAATACAGCATCTAACGGTGGTGCCATATTTGCAAGCGGAAATGGTACGGAGATCATGAGTATGAACAATACGTTTCAAGGTAATACAGCTGATTTTGGTGGTTGTCAAGCCAACTATGGTGATTTTGCAAATTATACCATGATCAACAATACTTATATCGGAAATGCCGCTAATACAAGTGGTGGTGCCCTCATTAATGGATTTGGATCTAATGTTGTAGTTGACAATTGTGAATTCATTTCCAACATTGCAGGATTCGGAGGGGCAATGTTTTGCCAAAACGATACTACAAATGTTGAAGTCTACAATTCTACCTTTTCGGAAAATTCTGTTGGCGATGGAAGTGGAGGAGCCATTAATCTTTCTGGTCCCGTAACCTTAACCGTAGACAACAGTAGATTCGAATCGAACGTTGCAGGATTTGGAGGGGCCATAAATGGAAGTCAAGGTACTGACGTTGACTTAATAGAAGGTTTTGTAAAAATCAGTAATAGTATTATTCAATTGAATACTGTGAGTTCTCAAGGTGCTGGTATAAGTCTTGTTGATTTAGATCTTACAATGACCAGTACAGTTCTTGGAACAAATTTTAATACAGGTGCAGGTGCTGGAGGAGGTATATCTATCAATACTACTGCAAATAAGTCCGCTACCTATGATATTACCAATAGTACATTTGCAAATAACTTTGCGATACTTGGAAGCGGAATCAGCGCATTTACTGAAGATGAAACATCAGAATGCATAATCAATCTTCATAATAATATTTTTTCTAATGAGGGGATTAACTATGAAATCGAGGCAGGTACACCAACTGTAAATTCTCTTGGAGGAAACATCTCCACAGATGCCTCACTAGAAGGTATCCTCACAGGTCCAGGAGACGTCAATGATAGCGAAGATATTTTATTTCTTGATGCTGCCAATAATGATTTTCAAATAGAGAATAACTCTCCAGCTATCAATATTGGTGTTACTGATGGTGCTCCAGAAACGGACATTCTTGGAAATCCAAGAGTGGATGCTCCAGATGCTGGTGCATATGAAAATCAAGACCCTTTATCTATAGAGGTAGTAGAAAATTCTGGTCAGATGACATTATCTCCGAACCCTGCAGAAACCTATACTAGAATTTCTCTTTCAAATGACTGGACAGGAATGGTTAATATCTCCATTTTAGACCAATCTGGAAAACTAATTCAAAATAGTATTAAAGTTAAAACGGGTCAAGACGTTACGTATGAGATACCAACAAATCAATTGACTACGGGGAATTATATACTAACAGTGCAAGCAAACAATCAAAAAATTGCTTCTCAATTTATTAAAATTTAAAAAGAACTTTTTGATATAAAAATAAACCCGCATTGACTTGGGAGTCAAGCGGGTTTATTTATTCCGTGATATCAATACTATGATATCAAAATCAAAAACTACTTAATTAAACAATCTATTATTTGATGACCATAAACTTTCCAACTTTTGAATATGAATCAACTGTGATTTTATAATAATACATTCCTGAAGGTATCGTCGAAACATCCAATTGTGTACTATTTTCTTTTGAAAGGACCAATCTTCCATCCAATCCAAAGATGGAAACTGCTATATCCCCACTCACATTTACATCAGACATATCAAAATTTAAATATTGCGATGTTGGATTCGGATACACCATCAGACTGCTCAATTCTTCACTAGTGGTATGCGTTCCAATCATATTTCCCACTTCTCCACCTAAAATCACCAAGTCCAAATTTGAATCTGCCAGATAAGAAAACTCATTTTCCATATCTATAGCTAAACTCAAAAGACTATTTTGTTTTGCTTCTATTTCCAATGTGAATATTGGTGTTGTCAAATCCCCTCCTATTTCTGTTGTACTTGTTGGATCTGAATTCATAATAATCAATAATTCAACTTGAGAGAAATCAAATGAAGGTTGAAATGCAAAATAATCAGATTCAACATTGATCACCTTTACTTGATTGGTATCAATCTTTGCTCTAAAATCAAAACCATATATCTCATAGGCATTTTCCAAATATACAGGTATTGTATATGTCTCACCAATATTTAGTAATACATCCTCTACTTGAAATATATCTTCAGGTGTTGGAATTTGTTGTCCTTGAAGAATTGCATTATCATCGATATCCCCTCCTTTAATTCCCAATAATGAAGCTTTTGGAATAACATTGCTGGGTCCTTCCAATGCATTATCAAAAAACCTCCACTGAGGAAAACCTGAGTCAATTCCTAGGATCTGTTTTCTTGCCATTGATAGGTCACTTGCCTTAATAGAATTGTCCTGGTTCACATCTGCAGCCAAAAGTTGGAGTCCTGTTAAAGCTTCTTCCCCTAAAATATGCCTTTGTATTAGAATTAAATCCAAAACATTCAATCCATTTCGAAGCTCATCTTCATAGGTCACATCATAATCAAATATTCCTTCAACCTGAGCTTCTCCTTCATCATCTGTTATTATGTTTCCATTGATCGTAACGCCTGGCATCACTCTATTTGTATAAGTATTTACAGTGACTAAATTTTCAAAATCTGAAAAGTCAACCGTGATCGATTGGTTATAGGTCCATGTAAATCCAAAAGTCTCGTGGCTCACTGTCCAAACTCTACCAATGACTAAAGAGGTCTGATTCAATTCTACCAACAAATCAACATACGATGCTTCATAATCATCTGGAGAATTGTAAAAATTGGGCTCTGCATCCATCGGGTCTACCATAGAAAATGCGATTAATTCTTCTGGTTCAATTCTATAATCTGCTATACTTAAATCTGCCGGCCATTCCACATCATCTGCTAAGGTATGTCCAAATTCACAATCTACTACATCAGCAGTCCGTGGTAAAAAGTCACATATCAAGCTAGCCTGATCTAATCCTGTATTTATAATTTGAGTAAACGTCCAGATGCCATCCGGCCCAGAACCTGTATAGGTATTCCAGTCAATGACCGTGAAATTCCTGACCACCTTTTTAATACCATTTCCATAGTTAAAATAGTCATCTTCAATACTATACCCTGCTAAAAGGCAATCATATTCTTGCCAAGTAACTAATACTTCGGATAGAGCAAATCCATAGGCCTCAACCAAATAATCAGGGGTAAGCGTGGCTAGATCTCCATTGAAATCAGGTAAATTAATAACAGAGAGTGGATAATTGATATCTTCATCTTCTAAAACACAAGTTTCTTGCCCAATCGTTACTTTTCCATTGATTAATTCCTGAGGTAAAACATCATCTAGTCCATCAAACCATTCAAAGCTTAATGATCCTTCCTCTTTCAAAGTAATTGGTGAAATATCTCCATTCTCCCCTATCACATCAAAACACATCTCAAAAATTGCTCCTCCGTCAGGTATATTGACAGCCCCTGATACATTAATGTCAAACCAAATAAACTTTAACTCACCATCAGGCGCATTGAGTTCATTAAAATTAGCAAATGAAATTTCAAGATCAGCTGTTTCAAATCCCGTGTATGATATTACTTCAGGATCCCAATTTATAGTTCCAGATCCAGACTGTACTCCTTCAAAATTATACACTGTCAAAGGAATACAAATACTTTCGCCCTTATCAACTTGTATAGTTGGGGCGATTACTGTAAGTACATCACCTATTGGATAATTTTGCACTGCTATTTGCCCAAAACAGCTATTTCCTGTAGAATTATCGGTTATGGTATAGGTCAACGTCTGTCCTATATAATCGGAAGTAATTAAATTGTCAACAATGATCGTATTATCCACATCGAAGATAGCCAATGTCATATTATCATAATCATAAGGTCCTCCTTCCAATACATCAGCTGGCCATACGGTTACTGATCCATTTTGAAGATATATTGCTTCTAAATCATTACAGGCAAGCGATGTAGTGTTGTCCGTATATAATTTGATCAACTGTATATGAGTCTTAATTTCTGTTGTATACCAATCTACTGCTGTCCATGTTCGGATCGCTTTGACTCCAAAATCAAATGTCAAGTATAAATCTTCATACGTATACGCTATACCGTCACACAATTCTATGGTATAAGGATGTACTTCCTGGTAAGAATAACCATAATTATCTTGTAGATTTTGAACCGTTAAGTCTTCAATTGTAGCTGACTCATCAAAAATTTCGATGTCTTCTGGAAAGATCACAAAAGCTAAATTGCACCCTGACCCATTGTCTACTACAACATTGGAGAACACTTGATTATAATTCCCATTTAAATCCGTAACTGTAAGTACCACAGTATTACTTCCTATATCCGCTGTAGTAAATTCCGTTTTATCCAAAGAAAACATAACATCTGTACAGCTGTCATAACTCCCTTCATCTACCATGTCTACTGTTAATGTAGCTGAACCATTGACCAAGGATAGGATTATTTCATTATTTGCAACAGCTACTGGAGGGATATTATCAATAATCGATAATTCAGTTGAACATTCAAATACATTACCATCATTGGATGCTTGAATATATACCATTTGAGGTGGGTCTTCATTCAATCCACATGCAGCTAAAAATGACTCTGTAAATGGGCCAACAGGGTCTAGAGATACTACTATTTGATCATAATCATTCGCATTCTCAACAAAATCTTTCCCCCATATTTCAGTACTCCCCCAAGGAGATGATTCTGTGGTTAAAGCAATACACTGCAATGGAGAAGTTTGACCATTGACAAGAACTGTTACTGTAGAAGTGGCCGAGACAGAATTGTCACCAATATCTGTTACTGTAAGCACTACTGAATTTTCACCCCAATCTGCACTTGAAAAATCTGTTTGGGATAAAGTATATGTCACGTCAGGACAGTTGTCAGCAGATCCATTATTAATATCATCTACTAATAATGTATAGGTATCGGTTTCTGAAGCTAAATCAATCGTAAAGTCTTTTACAATCGCCACAGGTGCTAATTTATCTTCAAGACTGGCTTGTGATGTACAATTGTAATCAATACCATCTTGAACGATGTGAACATAAACGGGAATTACTTCATTTGCATTTGAGCAATTGAATGAAACACTTTCACCAAAATTTACATTGTCCAAGGACACTTCTAATACCTCATAATCTGGATTCCCTTCTATAAACACCTCAGCGTCTACTATATTATCTTGAATACCAATCAGTGAAATATTGAGAAATTCATTGCATACCGGTGTGGAAGAAACCGCTCCTATTTGAATTGTTTGAGTAAAGTTCCAAATGCCTACATCAGGAGCAGCAGGATCAAAAATACTCCAATCCACCATAGTTATAGAGCGTTCAATGGTATAGCTCCCGTCGCTATTTTCAGTGATATCATCCTCATAAGAGCAGCTAGCAATCGTACAGTCTTCATGCGGCCAAGTGATTAAAACATCCGATTTCTGATATCCGTAGTTTGAAGTTAAAAATTCTGGAGTCACTTCTTTGGCATCGATATTATCTCCTGGAAGTTCAATTAATGGTAATGGCGTTTCTACCATATTTTCAAAAATTCTACATCCATTATTTTGATTAAGTATAATTCCTGATCCCCAACATGTATTTCCCGTAGTATTATCCATAACGGTATAGTAGAAAGGTCTACCCAAATACTGATCTGTAATTACATTATTGGGAATAAGGTTGTCGTTTGCATCTCTTACTTCAAGGGTCATATTATCAAGATCATAAGGTCCTCCAGCAAGAAAGCTTTCTGCAACTAGTTGAACTGGAAGTATATTTTTATCAAATATTGTAGTACCATAACAAGACAACGCAGTAGAGTACCCGGTATGGATAGTAAGCTTATTGGTAAATTGTAGCGTCTGATCATTTTTCCAATCTACAATGGTCCATGAGTAATTCGCTAAAAAACCATTTGAAATTGGACTAAACTGAGCAGAATATGTAATGAATATATCATCACAAACTGAATTGGTATAAGGTCTTAGTTCATTTAGGTTATATCCATATCTTAGAGAGAATTCTTCTAGATCTAAAAAATCTTTCGTACCGTTTGGATCAAAAACAGTAATATCTTGAGGACGAATGATAAACCCAGTATTGCATTGGCTACCATCATCTACAGAAACCTTTGAGAAAGAAGAAGCTGTATTTCCATTTTCATCTGTTGCCGTAAGAAATACAGTATTCATTCCAAGCGATTCTTCGGTAAAAAGAGTTTTACTCAATTCCATTTCAATCTCTGAACAGGGGTCGAAACTTCCATCATCCACCATATCTACAGTTAGCGTTGCTTCACCATCTACTAATTCAAGAAAAATAATATCCTTTGTACGAACAATTGGAGGGGCTTCGTCAAATACCGTTATCTGAGCTTCACAATTGAATTCCTTATGATTAAATATTCTCTTTATATAAACCGTCGTGGTACCTCCATGTCCCATATCACACGAAGGAAGTGTATTGTTAAAAAATGGTCCATCTTCTGAAAAAGAAAGTAAAACATCGTCGTATTCCAAGTCATCAGTAATAAAGTCTTCTGCATATATTACGTCACTTGTACCGGTAAGTATATGTTGGAGTGATTTGCACTGAAATGCGTTGGCTTCTCCATCAATCAAAACGGTTACGACACTAATGCCTGAATTCGTTAACCCTTGTGCATCTGTACACATCAAATATACTTGTTGTTTTCCCCAATCATTCGCAGAAAATTCTGTTTGTGAAAGGGTACGTGTAATTCCACTACAATTATCATAGCTGCCATCGTCAATGTCTTCAATACTTAAGGTATACACATCGGAATCAGACGACAAGTCAATGGTAAAATCATTTACAACAACGATTGGAGCTAATTTATCATCAACTTCTACTTCTGAACTACAATTGTATGTATTGCCCTCTTCTTCTATTCGAACGTAAACCGTTTTTGTATCATCAATATCATCACAATCAAATGTAACATCTTCACCAAAAATGATATTATCTAAAGAAACCTCTAATACATCATAAACACCATTGCCCTCAACAAAGAGATGGGCCGGAGCAACAGCTTTGCCTGATATGTCCAATGAAATCTGAAGCAAATCATTACAAACAGGAGTACCCCCAGTAACGGTCACTAATACATTGGCAAAATCAGAATTTCCAGCGCCATCTGTTACCGTAAACTTTACCTCATATGCACCATTTTCAGTAAACGTAGATTGTGATAAAGACATGGACTCAATGCCGCAATTGTCAAAACTCCCTGCATCAATTTGTGAAGGATCTATGGTAACACTACTTCCACCATTTAAGGACACTGTAATATTCTGAGCGTATGGAGTAGGATTGATTATATCATCAATAGTAATCGTCGAAAAACAATTTTGTAGTGTACCATTTATTGTTCCCTGAGCATAGACCGTATTATCTCCTAAGTCTTCGCAATAGAAATCCAAGAAATCATAAAATACTACATTGTCGTAAGATATTTGTAAATCACTTACATTCGTATTGGCTACGATATCCTGCGCATAAATACGTAAAGATGGTTCTCCTCCCGTTCCCGTTTCAGTCAGCCCACCTACAATATTACTGGTACAAGTCAATTGACCAAAACTAAGACTGCACCACAAAAGACAAATCAAAGTTGCAACCATTGATAGTAGTCGATTTTTTTTCATAATTTTCGTTTTATAAAAGGTTTTTTTAATCTCTCCCTTACGGTCTGTATACTATGCCAAGTGTTACACCGGAAAGGGAGTTTTTAAGTTGATAATAATTGGAATTTTGTGTCATACTGTTAAGCCCTAATGAAACAAAAGGGGACACACTAATTGAAAATTGGTTAAATGCATATTCTACATCCAACGAACCTCCCGCAAATAATCCTGAATTCTGATATGGGTTAGATTCGCTTGAAGTAAATTTCTCTATACTATTACTGTTTTCAGATAAATAATATCCATTGTGCGTAGAGAAGATATTTTTTTGAAGATGAACATTTGAATTCAAAGAAAATCTTCCTTTTTGAACAAGTTGTTTTCCTACTAAAATTTGAACATTTACCAAATCATGTATTCGGTGCCACTTTAAATCATAATTGGTGATGGTAGTTTCTGTTAGTTGACCATCTACTAAGGATATTTTCCCATCATCATCTATAAATGAGGCCAATGTCCCATCTATTTCTGTGGTTGAAACAACAATTTCATTTTGATTGTATCGATGTACCAGTCTATTGTGATTGAGGCCAATACCCCATCTCCAACCAGATGTACTTTCATAGCCAAAAAGTAATTCGTTGCTAATTCCTATCAATGATTTCTCAGCATTAAATTGAGTTAATTCAAGTGCTACATCGCTCGAAGTATACGGTTTACTTTGGTTAATATTCACTCCGCCAGCTACTTTGAAATATGGAAGCCATGCAACGGTTTTCAATGGTGTTATCTTTTGTAGTGGAATGGGTAAGCTATTTTTTGCTTCTAATGTTTTGACTGGAATTGCAGCAATTAAATGAGGTTGTTCAAACACAAATCGTTCTTTCGTTTGTTTCTCTTGGTCATTTTTCAGATCAAAAGAAGGATTGGTCAAAATATCCTGAGATTTTTCATCCATTGTATTCTGAACAATCTCTTCTTCTGTCTGGGATGAGGATTTTTCATCATAGCTGTCTGAATTGACTATCGTTTGAGTATGATTTTTATCTTTTCTCACAAGCCCTGACGATGCAAGTAAAGGTTGAGTTATTTCATTTGAAGCTTTTAGTTCTTCGACTTCTTTTTTATTTGGTTTTGTTAGAGTATTAAGGTGGTTTTGAGCATGCAGTTTGGTGTTTCTTTGAACTTCAGTATTTCCCGATTCACTCCTTTCAAATTCCTCTTTTGAATTATTGTTTGGAGTATCAATTGATTCAGATAGGGACCTTGATTTAGAATTATTAAAGATTGCAACAGGGGTAGTATTCTCTGCAATAATAGATGTATTCTCTGACGAATTTTTATTTGCAGACTCTTTATTAGGAGGTGATGTACGGCTCAAACCAAAAAGCAAACTGACCAAAATAATAAACATACCACTGGCAAACCACCAAATAATCGGTCTTCTCTCATCGCTTTGTGGAGGAAGTTGAGCTTCCACCTTGTCCCACAATGCATCCGTATCAATAGGCAAGGTAAAGTCTTCCGACAATTCTCGAAGTTGCTCCTCTTGGTTAGTGAATTTATCTTCCATAATTTTTATTTTCTTACACTCAAAGGATTCAATCTATACAGCGGTTGGCT
The DNA here is from genome assembly GCA_029212405.1 of Saprospiraceae bacterium. Taxonomy (GTDB): domain Bacteria; phylum Bacteroidota; class Bacteroidia; order Chitinophagales; family Saprospiraceae; genus CAJXUU01. The sequence continues at coordinate 33,491 of JARGNR010000038.1, read as the reverse complement.
TCTATCTGAATACTTTTTATGTACAATTTTCATTTTTCTATCTCCGAAAGCGGAAACAATCATTTTTCTAGCTCTGGTTACTAAGGATCTGGAACTACTTTCCGTAATTTCCAAATGTTGAGCGATCTCCTTGTGACTATATCCTTCGATGATATACATATTCACTGCAATCCGATACCGTTCTGGAATCGTCTCTAAAAACTTCATGATATCTTCTACTTCAAGGCGGTCTGAAATACTTTCCTCCTCAGATGGCTCTGCAGAATTCTCAATATCTACTGTAATATGTCGTTTCTCCCTTCGAATCATTTGCAAACACTGGGTAGCGGTCACTCTTGCTGCCCAAGACTTGAACGAGCCTGTAGCTTTATATTTCTTGATATTGGATAGAATATGCACCAATGCCTCCTGAAGACAATCCTTGGCTTTCTCTTCATCAGATATATATCTTCTGCAAACCCCAAATAGATAGGGAGAAAACTGATCGACAAATGCTCTTTGGCATTTTCGGTCATTTGACTTGCATCCGTTTATGATTTGATTGACTTCCAATTATTCGTTTTGATCTACCCCTTTGAAATATTATCGTTTGATGACAATTACTCCTTCTACTTTAAAAATTCCTGCAACTTGAGGAGACAAGGTTTGCATCCATACATCCCCAGAAAAAGCAGCTCTTATCATTCCATTCTCCCCTGTATCCAAATGGGTTACATTAAAATAATCTATACCACATCCTACTGGAGAATTCTCACATTTTATATAATAGCCTTTGTCTCCAAAATTAGGATCATTGATAAATATATTAACCTCATCTACATCATATACTCCTTCATCTATGCCTTTAAAGTAAAGCTTTACAATTCCATCAGGTTCTTCCAGAATAGTTCGCTCCCCGTCTTGATTAATTGTAAATGCTGGATAAAATCTCTCTTCACCCTGAATTTTAATCCAACTGTATCCATCCTTGAATTCATCACAAGCAGTCAAGACACCTAAATCACCTGTGATATCTGTAGACCAATCAAATTCAGTTCCTTCCTCTCCAGTAGATTCATTGATGGGAGCGATAGTAAATTCATCACAAACTGAAATCCAACGATCTGCATATTGGGATGTAAAAAAGTAATTGTCTATTCCTGAATCATTGCTCACATCCAAAATGGGATTTGTGACCACATTTCCTTCGCAATCAAGAATAGTCATATCCAATAATTGATAATTATCATTGTCTTCAATGATCAAGTTTTCCCCTTGAACATCTTCTAGATCAATTCCCAATGTCAATGTTTGTACCGTTTCTTCACACGGATTAATAAGATTTAAATTTACGTCTTCATTCTCTGGTAATAAACCTATCCATTTCCCTTTCTCAGTGGTACAAATAGTATTGGTTAAATTCGCCAAATCCCAATCGATTCTTTGATAGGCAACAGGTTTGTTTTCCTTCGTTACAATTCCTTCAACAAAAACCCCTGAAGAGTAATTCGCAAAGGTATAATACCCTTCACCCAACAACTCAATGTCTGTTCCTTCTTTGATATCCATCACCCATACCCATACTTCTTCACTAGAGTCAAATTTGAATATACTGTTGACATCATCTTCTAAATTATTGGCTTGAATGATTATTGGGTGTTCAGGATTGACTCCAATAGAAGTACCTTCTCCCGTTTCCAAATTCAAGTAGAATCCACCTTTCGACTCAATGGCTAATACATCCGATACATCATTATATCCTACTTGCGTCAAAGAAATCGAGGGAGGGATATCCACATACCTCGCAATAACATTACCATTGTATTCCGTATCCCATTGCGTGTTGGAAAAATCTGCGACCAAAGATCCATTCAGACTGACGGTCTTATTATCTTTATTCACCACCTCTTTTTTCAATACTTCATGCTGCCAAATTTCCATGTGGTTGATGTCATTTTCAACCAAAAGATGTGTCTTAATCCCTATTTGTGCATCATTTTTGAAAACGTAAAAAGTTTGACCTTTCTTTTTGAGGTTATTCAATTTTAGAAAGAAACCATCTGAATTCACTTCATTCCATTCATTGTTTACCATTATGGTATAATCTGACACTAATTCTCCAGCCGAATCTAATACTTTACCGCTAATACTTGTATTGATAAACACTTCAGAGGTTTCAATGACAATTTGAGGGGGTTTTGTATTATCTGCATCTTTATAGCAACTTCCCAAGATTAAAGTGCAAAAGAACAGGATGGGTAAATACTTCTTCATATAAATAGTTATTTGACAGTGAAATGCAATCGGTAAGGAAAATGCTGCAAAAGATATGAAATTAATTTGAGTCGACACTACAATCAACAATTGTAATAAATCCTCAAAAAACAAAAAGTAACAAAATTGTTACTTCTAAATTTGAATTGAATCCAGTCCAATTTGAAATAATTCCCCTACGATTTAAAACGAAGCATATTCCAAATGAACATTCCTATATATTTATCACTGTTATGCAAAACAATTGAAGAAATGTATTAAGATCAATATTCTTCAATAAAAACTAAGTTAAGATAAAACCCTTTTTCCATCATTAAGCCCAATTTTATTATGAAGAATTTATTATTAAAACACCAACTCTCCTTCGTATTTGTAGTATTCAATTATTCAAGAAAATATTATGCATCTGATTACAGGGTAAACCATCTGAAATGGTATACAATTTATCAACCTTTCTCGTGCGATACTCTTGCGAAAAACTCTGACATACCCATACAGAAACGAACAGGAAAACATAATAGATCTTCCAATTCATTAACTTTTAATAGTTGATCTTAACATGGTCTAATTTACTATTAAAAAACCACATCATGATTAGAATTGACGTCATTTTTATTCATAAATTAGATAGACGTCAAACCCTTTTTTATACTATCTATTAATCACCATTTTTTTACTGGAAACTTTAGATCCAGATACTACAGTACAAGAATATAATCCTCCAGAAACATGGGATAAATCAATGTCCAACGTACCTCTATAATAACGAGGCTCAGTTTTACTATAGACCTTTTTTCCGGTTATATCTGTAATTATAACTTCGATGTCTTCAGGTTGATTTAATTCCAATGTCAAATTAAAAATACCATTGTTTGGATTCGGGAAAATCTTAAAATCTATTGCACGTTCGACAGTCTCCACATTCGTAAATTGTCCTTTTACGAAAGAATAATGCATGAACTTGCCAAAATCAGAATCAAACGTTTTTACTACTTGCTCGTCTAGCGATAGAAATGTGACACTTCCACTTCCTTGATTAGGTTGCGCCCAAAATTCCATCCCGTTATCTCCCGTATCGTCTACCTCCATCGTATAACATCCTTCTGCCAATGGGATCGTATCGATATAAAAGAAATTTGGTTCCATTTCTTCTCTACTGAAAATAATATTCTGGTCAAAATCTTTGAAGCGCAATGAATTTTCACTGCCATAGTTATTCGTAAATGTGTATACCACCAAGGCTTCTTCATCGATCATGTCTGGCATATCAAATGGCGAAATATATTTGTCATTATTGCTGTACTCATCCATCACTCCGTTAGGGTTACTCACCTCAGCAATAAAATTGGTCTGCCCTGAACCTAACCAAAATGACATTCCAGGAAGTGGTAAACTGACTTCTTCCTGTTCCAAAAATCCGAGCGAACCTTCCCACTCAAAAGTTAGTTTTTCTCCTCCGTGCACATAATAGGATATTGTAGCGCTGGTCAATGTTTCAGCCCCTGTATTTTCTATCACAACAATCGGAGCACTACACACAGGATTTATTTTTGCATATTCTACCTTATTTGATGGCCTGATCACATCTACCAGACGAGCATCATTTTGAAAATTTGCCGCACCATACGTCACCAATTGGTGATTTACAATGTACCGACTATCTCCAGCTGCCTGGAACATGTCGTAGTCAAAATTGACCATATCCCCTGGGGTAACCATATCTGTGATATCCCAATGATTCAAATCCGTTGGTGCTCCAGGACACCACCCTGCTCGATCATATATCCAAGTTCCCCCTTGTGGAAACACCGGATTATCCGCACATTCTGTCCATACCTGCCACTGAAACGTTGTCTCTCCATTGAGTTTCACTTCATGATATCTAGGCACAAACTCCCCTTCTTGACCATGTCCCGTAATTGCAGTTCTTATCTTAAAGTAGGAGCCATTTTCATCCAATTTGTAATCTACTGGCGCAAATACAGCGTCGGTCCGTATGGCATTGTTATTTGTTGATCTTCCTGACCTCCAAATTTGTCGGATATCCATTACTTCTCTTGGAGGCGTCCCTTTGATAAATTCAAATTTGATATCCATTTCCTCCTGATTTTGTCCACCAAGAGTAAGATACATTCTCTTTTTTCCTTTTAAAATTGGAGCAAAATCAGTGACATCAAATGTCCAGGTTTTCCCATCTTCTCCTAAGTCTAGAAAAATTCCATAAGGCGTAACAAAAGACATAATTTCAAATCGAGATGGGAATTTTCTAAAATAATCCAACGACTCAATTGTAATAACCCCTTCAGAATCCACTGCAAACTCATCTAAGACAGTACCATCTTCGGCATAAAGCAATTCTGGCGAAGCTTCCCAGGCTTGCGACTCTTCTTCTACTTCTAAATCCGTTCCAATCACCTGATATTTTGTGATCGTTTTTGGTAAATTCTCAGTGGTATCAATGACACTTAATGTAGTAATATCCACACCAAAAATTCCATTTACAAAAGTAATATTTGGTCGTTCAGAAACAGCAATGAAATCCAATTTTCGATCGTTTCCTCGTTGAGTATCCCACTTAGGTATTCCTGTGATCTGACAGATTCCTCCTGCTCCTGCTTGGTCGTATGCTATGTCTCCACCTCCTTCATTAAAAGGAACATACTTGACTAAATTCGAAAAATTGGGATGTGAGGCATCAATTTTTCTAGACATCCATTTTGCAATAGTGCTGGCATCTAATTCTTTATCCCAAACTCTGAATTCATCTATTTTACCGAAGTACTTATTGTTCCCATTCCGATCGCTCCCTAAATTCATTTTTTTAATATCAATTGATTTAGTAAGCCCAGTTCCAGAATGCCACAATTCTCCATTCAGATAGATCTTCATACTTCCAGTAGTTGCATTCTTGGTAAACGCCCAATGATTCCACTTCCCGCTAAAATCTTCTGGGTTGGCTTGCTTATTGATCCGGTCATATCCTCCACTAAATCCACAATCCCAATACACCTGACCATTGGACCATGGCAAATGGACGTTGGCTTGTCTATTATTTTGATTATCTGTCCCCTCAAAAATGGTCGTATTTCTTGGCAATACTTCTTCGTCTCCATAGGACCACAATGAAATGGTGATTTCATCTGAGATTTGATCAAATCTATCATTGGGAAGGATCACATTTTCTGAACCCGTAAGATTTAGATAGCTGGCAACACCCGTACTTGTTAAACCAATTCCATCACTCACTTCACCCCCTTTCACATTGAACGCTTCTGAACTATTTGTTTTATTGGTAAAACTAAATTCAACCAAAATATTCGATGAACCATCCCATTCGAAGTCTTCATAGAATTTCAAATAATTATTGCCTTCCAAGAGCGTTGTATTTAAAAAGTAAACCTGCTCCAAATCATCTCTAAGCACGGTAGAAGAGTTAGGTTCTGAAGCCATCGTATTTCCCATCCTAACTCTTAGAAAATCAATATTGGCAGAAGACCAATCCAAATCCATCTGCAATCCACTTATAGAGCCCGCAGTTAATCCTGCATTCGATAGCTCACTGGCAGACCATACGTATTGAGTTTTTGAAGAAATATATTGAGGGTCAAAAGGATGAGACACAGATTGGTCTCCATTGACCACCGCAGCCAACGTTTCGGAAGTTGTACTGGTGTATTCTACTTTTTTCTGATCGTACTGAACATAGGTATTTGTCGGTGTATTTGTATACGAAAATTCTTCTCCATCAAACCCAGAGATAATATACGATGGATGCGTCGAACTCAACGAATCTACATAGGAAGAATCCACTATATAGGTATTACAACTATAATCCCATTCTCCACACCCTAAATTGGTATTTCCTGGAACTGAAATTTTTGCTCCTTTGCATCTCATGTTATATTTCATGAGTATCCGTTCATAGGTACTCCCATCTTCTTCAGGAAACTCAAACATATAATCTCTACCCGTACTATCATAGGTCAAGGTTTGAACTTCAATAATATCCTGCGCATTCAAGGAAAACACACCACTCACGATCAATAATAAGCAACAAAATAGATTCTTCATATACGTCTATTACTAGGTTTAATTTGTAGGAATTGCCGAATATAAAAATTCTTACTGACGTGCTGTGTGGAATAATTGAGAAAATATTCCGATCAAGAGAAAATAGTATGGAATTCTTTTTACCCTTTTACTTTTCACTTTTTTGACTGCTTGGAATTGAATCTTCCTTGATCACAATCATACTATCGTACACCTCCTTGAATTCTCCCGGCCACTCTTCAGGTTCTGTTTTCAACATTCGCTTGAACATTTCCATCTTAGCCTTCGTCACTTTATGTTCTTTAATGTCTTCTTTGAAATAAAATAAGAGTGCAAATAGTAGGACAAGGCCTACCACGATAGCTTTAACAATAGACGGAGAAAATATTTTTCTAAATTTACTCATTGTGTAATTTGTAGAACGTAGCACATATACGTTAAGTTTCCTTGAGGAGTCAACAAGTGTAAATGTAAGGCTAGAAATCTGTTTCCAAATTAAACTGGAAAACTAGTGGGCATATTCCAAAGTCACACCTTAGGGTGACAATTCCATTTTTATTCAAATTTATTTTTGAGCAAAAGAACTTAATCATGAAAGGATTTTACATTGCTCTTCTTGTCCTATTAAATTGTAGTCTTTATTGCCAAAGTGTTGGAATTGGGACCACTACACCACATAATAGTGCCGCTTTACAAATAGAAGACACTTCGAAGGGACTGTTAATTCCAAGAATGAATTCCACTCAGCGAACTGCAATCTCCACGCCTGCTGAAGGACTTATTGTCTATGACTATTCTCTTAAAAGCATTATGATTTATAAAAACAGCAATTGGTTGGCTTTGCTTGATTCTCTATCTGTTCCCAATTCATCTGTAATTGTAGATACAGATTCAGACACCAAAATTGACGTAGAAGCAACACCCGACATAGATAAGATTCGCTTTCAAGTAAATGGTGTAGATGGAATGACATTGACTGAACAAGGACTGGAAGTTAAATCTCCTGGATTTAGTGTACATATTGGTGAATTTGCCGGTGAAATGGACGATGGATCGAATAATTCAAATGTGTTTATTGGTCAAAGTGCAGGGCGGGGCAATACCAATGGTGAAGAAAATCTTGCTGCTGGTAGAAGAGCAGGGCAATTGTTAAGTTCTGGAAGTGCCAATGTATTCTTAGGCTACAATGCAGGCAAATCTGACAGCTCTGGCTCACACAATGTATATATTGGGCATAAGGCCGCAGAAGATGTCGAACATGGAGATCACAACATTTTTATAGGAAGTGGAGTAGGATTAGAAGCTGAGGTTGACAGTCAACTTTGGATCCACCATAGGACCTCTGAATCCCCCCTCATTCATGGTGATTTTGGTACTAGGGACCTGACAATAAATGGAGATCTCTGGGTTGATGACACACTTTTTGCCAACAATGGTGCGGTGTTACTTGGTGAAACCAATATCAACAATGCATATTCTCTCCCTCAAACTAGTGGTTTTTTTAATCAAGTATTAAAAGCAGGTATTGGAGGAAATGTCACATGGGCTATCGATGCGGTAAACGACGCAGATAACGACCCTAACAATGAAGTTCAGTCATTAAGCTTAGCAGGTTCTATGCTCACTATTTCAGATGGCAACACGATAGATATTTCTGGTACTGGTGGTGGTGGAGAATTTATTCAAACTACTGACGGAAGCAATACTGTACGTGTACAAACCGCAACAAGTCCAAGTAAAGCGATTTCATTGGAGTACGACGGAACATCAAAATATACATTCAGAGAAGAGTATTTGGAGTTTATAAATACAGAAAACAATACCTTCCTCAGTCAGGTACCTACCTCTTCTACCGCTACTCATTCTGTAACTCTTGGTAAATTAGCTGGACCTGCGGATAAAGGCGTTTCTATCGGTAGTTTTGCCAATCAATTAGCTTCCCCAAATAACTACGCAACCATTGCAATCGGAGACTCTTCTTTATATAATGGAGGAAGCTTCAATATTGCGATTGGAAAAAACACGCTTCAAGGTGGAGCTGGGTCTTATGAAAGTATAGGAATAGGTTTTGAAGCCGGACAAAATAGTACAGGAGATGGTAACATATTCATGGGACATCAAGCGGGTATTAAAGTAGGGTCAGGTCGTAAAAACATTGGCATCGGGGAATCAATGACAGGTCTATTTGCCACCAATAATTCTGAATCAACTGGCGAATTTAACATTGGAATGGGATTCCTTACATTAGACAATTTGACTTCTGGAAATCATAATATCGCTCTTGGATCGAATTCTGTATTCCGTGTTACTTCAGGAGATAATAATATTGGAATCGGGCAATTCTCTTTATATAATACTACAGATGGAATTCGCAACCTTGGAATAGGAACTGCTTCATTGTATAGTAATACTACTGGAGAATCTAATATTGCAATTGGCGATTCCACTTTGATGAATGCATTAGATACCAAATACAATGTAGCGATTGGTAAAAGAGCGATGGCAGTCACTCGTATGGCTACTCGAAATACTGCTATTGGAACGTACGCTCTTGAAAATTTTGGCTGTTTTAATAACCCTAATCCATTTATTTCAGCGAATACTGCCATTGGATATGGGGCGATGCAAGATGCAACTTCCACCTGCTCTGCTGGAGGGGCCAAGTACAATGTTGCTGTTGGAAATGGATCATTACGTAATGTAGGAGTAGGCCAAAACAATGTGGGACTCGGCTATTTAGCAGGATTCAATAATGACCAAGATGACAATGTCTTTATAGGGAATGAAGCAGGATACACGATGGAGTTATTCAGTGAATCCGTAGTTATTGGTTCTAAAGCCGGAAAGGACGTCCTAGGGTTTTATTCTGGTGCAATCGCTATTGGGTATAAGGCTGCACAAAATCAGATTCGTTCGAATACTATTGCCATAGGCCATAATGCTGTATCTGCTGGCAATGTGGGAGAAAATAGCACATTTCTAGGAGCAAGTACGCTATCTACTCTCGGGTACGACAATCAAATGGCTTTGGGATATAATGCCAGTACTTCTGCAGCAAATCAGGTAAGAATCGGAAATGCCAGTGTAAATTCGATTGGTGGATATGACAATTGGACCAATGTAAGTGATGCACGATTTAAGAATGATGTACGTGAAGATGTGGTTGGACTAGATTTTATAAACGGTCTTCAACCTGTAACTTACGAATTGGACAGAGCCTCCATCGCTACTTTTAATGGTCAAGATCACGAAGTGACTGAAGACGGTATACGGCACAGTGGTTTTATCGCTCAAGATGTAGAAACATTAACCAAAGAGCTGAACTATGAATTCAGTGGTCTGTCTAAACCAAATAATGAAAAAGACCACTATGGATTGAAATATGCTGAGTTTGTTGTCCCTCTGGTTCAGGCAGTAAAAGAATTAAAAAACATAGTGGATGAAAAGCAGTCTCAAATCGATTCGCTGGAAGCAAGATTAAGTGCCTTAGAATCTAAACTTTAAAACAGAATGCGATTGTAAAGAATCAAATTATAAATTTACTGAACTTCAAGATAAAGTGCATCAAAGTGCCCTTGTACAATATATAAATGGGCAACATATGTTATTCATTACTAATCCTGTTGGTCCATCATTTTCATTCACTATGTGAAGTCCTATGGCCTTGCAATACACTGATTTAAAAACATCGCTCTCCCCATCTGTTTCAACATTTTCAAGTAATATTTTCAACACCAACATTCCAGTTCCAGCTTACTTATTCCAGATTTTTTTTAGAAATTTTAATCCTTAGTGGTTACACTCCGCACAAATGATGTACGTATAGGTAAATCTTAAAAAATAATACATCATGAAACAACTTCTTTGGACAATACTATATCTCGCATTTCTTTTCCCATTGACAACATCTGGACAAGCTGACTCTGTACTAATTAAGAATACAGGTTCCGTCTTACTAGATATACAATCCGATGACAAAGGAATTTTAATTCCAAGATTAACCACCTCCGAAAGGACAACCTCGGTTGCAAGTCCTGTCGCAGGTTTACTGGTCTATGACATCGATCTCAAAGAATTTTGTTATTACGACGGTACTATGTGGATATGTGGATGGAATAAATCTCCCGTGGACACTTGTTTCACCTTAGATGAAGCATACGATTGTGACACACCTGGTGCAGGACGTACCATCCAAGTTGATGCAGGGGCCATATCCTTCAATGGAGCGGTTGCTGCCCCTTCAGGCACTTTCGAAGCTTCAAATAAATCGACAGGGTTTGTAGCTCGATTCATAGATCAGACTCCAGACGGTATGGGATCAGAAACCATGGCAACATTTGGAAAAAACTTGGGAAATGTAGGCTTATTTGAAATTTTAGGTGCTGGAAATGCAAACGATGTGATCTATTCCTATACCAATGGTACAGGCAGAGGAGGACTCTTCGAAATTACCAATGCTATCAGTACTGCTGACGCACTGGAAGGGTATACGCGTGGATTGAGGCATGGTGTATCTGGGTTTACAGGTACCAAAACTCCATTTATTGGTTCCTTTGTATTGGCTAGTCAACCGGCAGCAGGAGTCATGGGCATGTCCACCACTTTTGAACAACGCAAAGGAACGGCTGGAGTAAGCTTAGCATCGGACGGTGTGTGGGGTAGTTCTTATGCAGGTGTAAGTGGATTTTCTTTCTATGATCATATGGATACACTCAAAGCGGGCGTACATGGAAGAATGATTTCTCTGTTTAGCCCTGCTGAGTCAAAAGACTATTTCGGGGTTTTTGGTATGACTTCTCATAATGGCAATGGAGTACTGGGCATTGGAGGAGGAAACGGGCTAGCCAATAGAGGGCATGGTGTCATAGGCATTTCAGGTGCAGAAGTAATTACACCCTCGACTAGTGCTGGACTATGGGGTGTAACCAGAGAAGGTACTTCATGGGATGACTTAAGAGCGAGATTCCCTCTGGACGAAGAAGACAACAATAAAATTCAAGTAGGCGTACTGGGTCAATCCTGTAATTATGTTGCTATTTGGGGAGAAAGTTTGAGCAAAATTGGGGTCGTCGGAACAACTACAATGCGAAAATCATTTGCTGATTTGGCAGGAATAGAAGCGGGAGTATATGGAGAGGCAGATACTTTAGGTTTCGGTGTAGTTGGAAAGGCCAATTCAGAAGTTTTTGATCATGCTGGAGTGATTGCGGTAGGACGAGCAGACAAAGACAAGGCACAAGCATTGACTATCCATGATGGGGCTATTCGAGTGACAAAAGATGAGGCAATTGATACTCCCGCTGACAAAATATCAATGGTCATCCCTTGGTCTCCCATTCACTCCTGCACATCTGGGTGTGAAAATGATCCTGGAGAATGCCCTCATGATCACAAAATTGGATTTGAAGGCATCGTTGAAATACCCAATATTTACGCTGACCCTGATCGAAGTGTCATATTACTTACTCCAGAATATCCAGGACCTGGATTTAGTGCAAACCTAAGTACCATTTTGGAAGGCAGTTTCTTTGTGCATGTCAATTTCTATAAACCAGAAGCCCATTGTCAGAATCAAAACTTACCCAACCCCATTGTCATTCATTATATGATTGTAAATAAGTAAGATTCTAGTATTTGTTGTATTTGGATAGTAATGGTTAACTTTAGGCACTTCCATTACTATCCAAATGAAATTATCTGATCTTCAAATTCTAGAGCATTTAAAAGCAGGTGGCCCAAGAGTGCACAAAGTAATGGATTACCTGTATCTAAGGTCACGCACTAAAATTATTGGGCTCGTCAAAAATAATGGTGGTTCAAAAGAAGATGGTCAAGATATATTACAAGAAACATTAATCGCTTTTTATACCAATGTGCTAAACAATAAATTTAGGGCTGAAAGTGACATTGAAGGATATCTTTATGGCATTGCACGATTCAAATGGCTCAAAGCACTAAAGGAAAAACAGAAACTAAGAAAACTAAAGGAAAGAAAACCCAAATCCACTGTAACAGCTGAAGATGAATCGATTCATAAAAGCTATGCTTCACTTCAACATGTGATGCAAAAATTAAACGAGGGTTGCAGAGAGTTATTAATACATGCCTTCTACTTCAACTTTTCAGCAGATGAAATCAGTAAGAAATTCAACTATAAAAATGAACAGGTAGCCAGAAACAAGAAATACAAATGTCTCAAAAAACTGAGAGAAATGATTGAAAAAGCAAAAACGACCTAGGTATGAATCATCCTTATACTGAAAAAGATATTATTCGTTATGTGAGAGGCATGATGGACGTTAACGAAACAACTGCTTTCGAAGAGAAAGTCAAAACCAATGATCTTTTGAACCGAGAAGTTGAAGAAATGAAAGTTACAATCCAATTGATTGATCAAAATGGAGAACAAGAATTAAGACATCGTTTTGAAAAACTTGAACAAGGGTTAACATTAAAAAAGTGGTTTAAATGGGCCCTCCTATTTGCCGCTTTAATCGCAGTTGGAATAGTAATCAAAAATGTATTAAACGATAATAAATCAAATATTCCAAAAGAAATTTATGCACAACATTTTGAAAAATATCGAGCTCCCATAGTTGTTCGGAATTCCGAGAATATCGAACTCGAACAAGACGAGGCCATCGATGCCTATAGAAAAAATCAATTTACCATAGCTTTTGAAAAATTCACGTTGTTGTGCAGTGAAACGAATAAAGAAGCTTGTTTTTATGCCCACCTTTCTGCAATTTATGAGAATAAGACAGTACCTGAACAAGTTCGAAATCAAATTTCCGATAATAAAGCCTATGTTGCCATTCTTCTTTGGCATGAAGCATTAATGAACATTAAATTGGGTAATACTTCAGAATCGATTCGTCTCTTAAATAGCCTCATTGAAAATGGAAATTATAAAACCAAGGAAGCAAATTCAATATTGGTACAATTGAACCAAATGAATGAATAGTAAACCAATTTACGATGATTTACGCTCTTTATTTACTATAAAAAACCAAAATAGGAATACGATTAGGCTACCTCCAAATACCCCATACCAAAACCACGTTCTATCTTTACTTATGGAGACAGGGTCATCGTCCCCATACAGCACAAATGGAGCCCAAAAAAAGGGATGAGAAGTAATTGGATCTCCACTGTGTATCATAGATAATTTGGCAGTTCTTAAAGCCGAACTTTTACTCTTTCCTTCAATCAATTCGTTGTAAAAAGTTGAAAATATTTCTGAGGTGCTTTGATCATCTACACTCCACAAACTCATGATCACACTTTCACTTCCAGCTTGTTGAAATGCTTGTGAAAGATTCATTATTCCCTCACCACGTTTATACTGCCCAGAACCAGAATTACACGAACTTAAAACCACCAAGCTTGCATCAAGGTCCATATCAAAAATTTCATGACTTCTAAGAGGGTCGTCTTCATAATTACCCAAGTCCAATTCTGACATCATTTCATTGTCCTCATTAATAATCGAATGGCCTGCGAAGTGGATAATATCTGCATTTGATGCGGTGGTTATCAAACTTTTTTTTGTGACATTTTTCTCTTTGAGGATCGTATTTTTTATCCTTTCAAAATTGACACCTGTATCATTCGCACTAAAAGTCAAAGGAACATCGTATTCTGGATAAATAGAAAGCAACCGATCTACTTTTCGTGGTTTGGAGATAAAATAGTCTTGGACTAATGTCATTGATTGCGTATACGTGATAGGGAATTTTTCAATTAAATACACGGCTGTTGTACTCGACGCTTGAGAGGTGTTGAGCACTTCCCATGGAATATAATTTAGAGGGCCGTCTGGAACAATAACCAAGGAAGAAATATTTGCAAAATTAGTCTCAGAAAATAAGCGATTATACAAATCCGTCGAATTGGAAAGTAACTTCTGATCTACTTTATAACCCGACAGCTGGTTGATAAATTTTGCTATCAATTGTTCAAACTCTACATCCAATGGTATTTTATTAAACTCTATTTTGTTTCCGACGGAATAAAATCTAAAAATTGATTCTTCTCCATAGAAAAAACTAATAAACCCTTTTTCTCTTGTTTTTAAATCTTTCAATAATTCATCAACTTGGAGAGAAGGAGTTTCATACATACTCTTGTAGTACTTGGGATGCAGTATTGCCATTTTTGCAAGAAATGAAGCATATTCATGTTGCACTTTGACCAATTCCTCCTGCCATACTTTTATTTTCATTTCTTGTGCATCTCCACATCGTTTTTCCTCCATTTTAATACTTCCCTTTAGTCGATGAAGCGTGCCTTTGAGTTGCTGTTCTTTATTCTTTATTTTTTTTGGAAGTTTTCCATTTCTTAAAACTTTGTCTTTGTGTAATGTATTTCTGAGCATATATCCTCTACTCGCCTCAGCATTTAAAAAAGCAGTTTCAGCAAACTCCCTAAGAGGGTAAATTTCTTGCAGTGTAAATAGAATATTCAGTGACAATTCAGTCAATGGATAGGTGAAATCAGACCAGAATAAGGCGGTATGACTGTCTTCAAATGATATTTTCACCTTATCCAAGGCATCAAAAGCAAATTGAGAAATTGTATAGGCAGAATCTAACATGGCAATATCCGAGGTCTCCAAATACATTTTGTAATAAATTCTCGTTATGCCTAGTAATGCATCAAACCCATATCTATCAATTTGAAGGAATGAATCTCTCGGCAATTCATTTCTGAATAAATTAAACCCTGGAATCAGTATGCCCAACGACTGATTATAAATAGACAACGCCTTTCTGGTTTGATTTTGCATTTCGCTCAATCGGCCGACAAAAGTCATACACTCCCCTGTTAGTAAATGATTGTTACCATACGTTGTTTTTCTGAAATCTAGGGCATCGAGATAGGCTTTTGAAACCGCATCCATATCCCCGATACTATAGGCAGATTTGATATCTGGCAAATGATCTACTTTATCATTGCTTTTAGGTGATTTTATCTCAGAAGCTTTTGACCAATACGAGGAAGCTAATTCCATATTATTCGTCTCGTAGTACAAGTCGCCTAAGGCTTCATTGACATATCGAAGATAAACTTTTGAAGGTGCTTCAATGGCCCAGTAGAATAAGGTAGAATCATAATCTTGAATGGCTTCGTTGAATTCCAATTGTTCATAATGGGTGTTGGCTTCATTGTAAAACATAACACCGAGCAATTTGGGAAAAAGCACCTTATGTTTCCTATAGATTTGTCGCTCTATACGGAAATATTCTCTGGCCTTTTCGAATTGTCCCTCTTCTAAATAGGAATGAGCCATCGTCCTAAGAAATCCACTGGACTCTGGATGATCCATTTTTTGCAAGTACAATTGGATTTCAATCGCTTTATTTATCAATACTCGACATGCTTCCTTTTTTCCAAAGTGTTTTGCAATTTTTGCCTTTAGATGTAGCCTTTTAATACCTGTAGAAGATGTATCCGAAATGACATTTGATTTCCCATTGAATTTGTCTTCCATACCCATTGCAACTTCAATATGGTCTGCATAAGAAGCGAAATATGCTTTTTGTACTAAGAATTTGTATGCATCATCAGGCTGACAAAATGAGATCTTGGGTTCTATATATTTTAAATACCGATACCCTTTTTTGACTTTCCCATTAATTCGATACCGATCAGACTTAACCATGACATACTCCAAAACATCACAGGAGTCCAATTCATCAAATTTCAACGAATCTAGTATGGAATACGCCTGATCGATTTGATTATTTTGGTATAAATCAAAACAGGTACGCATATCCTGTCCATATCCCACAATGGATGACAAACAATGTATGAGAAGGATGCTAATTAGTTTTTTCACCTCAAATTCCATTTTCACCTACAAGTTAATAGAATTTCAGATGGATTTTAAATGGGTTATTTCATATAGTACTTTTTATTTCTTCGTCTGTTGAATGTACAATAGATAAAACTCTTAGGGCTATTAGTCTAGCAACAAGAGCATGTAGTATGCATTATAATGTTTTATCCTCAATCCTGCCGAGGATAATTACTCAAATTAGTGAAACCAAATCTGCCAGACCCTTCATACCGTTTGATCGAAGTTTCGAAAAATATAACCTTGTTGGTTGTGATGAATTTGGAAATGTAAGCTTAGATAAAATACTCAAAAAATGGTGTATTTACTTCCCACTATCTTCAAAACACAGATTTATGGTCCTTCTTCCTAATACTATTCAATTATAACTCTACTGGCAATACTCTTTCCATTCGAATACTGAAAAACAACTAGATACATGTTTGGGATTAGATTATCTACTATTATGTTCTTAGATGGATTATTAATTTTCTTTATTATATGACCTTGATTAGAATAGATGGTAATATTGGAAATTCCCTGATTAAAAATACTGATATTAATAAATTGTTGAGACGGATTTGGATATATTAAAAAATCCTTGTTTGAAGGTTCTATTTCTATAAGATCGTTGGTGACTACTAATTGATCTAAACACGATTCCCCCCCAAAACATCCATTTTCATTGATTTTAATAAGCCATAAATTAAAATCTAACGAAGGTTTCTTTGTTTTACCAATGGCATATAAGTCTCCATTCTCGTCTTCAATAAGATTTAAAAAATATTGATCATTATCAGGTAAATTACTTTCCGGGTGACTATAAATCTTTTCCCATACAGGCGTCCCATCTTTTTCTATTTTCTTGATCCAACCAAAACTTTTTTTAGAGTCCCCATTAAAAAGTCTACCATATAAATATATAAATTCTTGATCCTTACTTGAACTCATTTGTGCGACTTCAATTTCTTCAGGCAAAGCAATAGATATCAACATATCATCAGAGATGGAACCGGAATTATTTCTAAATGTCAGTTTAAATGGGAAGGGGTACAAATTGTTAAAAACAATATCCGGATCTTGTTGACGATTTACTCTACTCCCTGTCACAAATCCTTCCTCATTTAAATTTGCTATATACACTTGGGCAAACATATCAGAGGGCTCACTATTTACTAATTGTTTTAGAATAACACCTTCCGAACTTAATTTGTATGTAATTGGTTGAAATACATTCAACCCAAAACCAGGTACATTACTTCCTTTAGTCGCAACGATTATTTCATCTGTTGAATTCACCAAAATTTCATACAATTTATTCTTTTCATTCTCTACTCCTAATTCTTTGGTCCAAATGACATCACCATTTAAATCTACTCTAGAAAGTCGAACGCCTATTTTTGAAGGATTTTCATCCATTTCTAGTTCGTATGCATATAAAAAACCTCCTTTATATTTTATGAAAGCTTTGGGAAAAACGAAGTTTGCATCATCGATAATAATTTGTTTTGATGTAAACGCTATACCGTCATATTGACCAAAAACTAATTCATTAGATATATTTCTGTTTTTTCCAAAAAAGTAATAGTTATTCGCATCTCTGACCACTCCATTTAGAGATAGTGCCTGATCATTCACCAAGATGGTATCTATCAATCCATTTGTTTTAGTATGAGAAAGAATCAAAGATTGATTTTCTGAAATTACCAACCCAATATCAATGGTATCATTTTTCACAAAAGTTTTCACGATTGCTCCATTATCAAATTCAGTATCTAACGAGATATTATAATAGTCTTGCCCAAATAGGGCAAGACTATTCATAATTATTGATATAATAATAGTATACCTAATCAATTTGCTACTATAATTTTTTCACTCTTAACAATACCACTAACATAATGAATTTTAACCAAATATAATCCAGGAGTTAGGTTGGTGACATCAATTCTATTTTCACTTTTCCTAATATCTAATTCAATCATTTTACTTCCTGTGCTTGATATAATTTCGATTTTATCAAACGATTCTAAATTTTCAAAAAATTGAATAAAAGGAAGGTCCAGTTCCATTCTAATCGATAATATTAAAATATGTTAGTGCAATTTATTGATGTTTAGACAAAACATACAGGTTGAATGTCCGTCTTATCTACACCTTAAAGTTTCCAATTTGCCTTCCTAGCATCCTTTCAAATGTAGAATAGCTTTTATTATAGCTTACTAATAGAATTATTTTCCGTCTTTGCTTAATTAAAAGTGATCGACAAACAAAATAAAGTAATTCTTCAATTAAAAAATCAACTTCCATATATTAGTATTCCACGATCATTGCTCCCAACATAAAGATACCGTATATTGTAGCTAAATTTATATCCCTCCTACAAAAAGTCTAACAAATAGAGGGCTGAATCAATAAAACTTCACAAATGACCAATAGCAACCATATCACAAGAATTATAATTCGAAATGTATTATTCATCGCTGGATTTTATCTTCTCTTCTTCTATCAAGAGGAAACCACTATTTCAAAAGTCATTGGATTGATTCTATTGGTTATTGCTTTTAATGCCTGGATGATCAATACGCATAAACAGAAGACAGAGAAAAGTGCTGACCAGTAGAATAAATTCGTGAACGTAATGCGATGAGTTTTTTCTATTTCAAATTCTTAATCGAAAACGGTATTAAGTATACTTGAGTTGGTGTAAATGTTTTGGACTTCGAATCTACATAAGAATGACTTAGAACTTTTTTCCAAGGTAACTGTAATACATCTCCTTTAATACTTTTCTGAAGCACAACCCATAAAAGGGATTCGTTACTATTGATAGCCTATAAAAAATGGTTTTTGAGAAAATCAAACGTGCACCTGCGATCTAGATAATCTCTCAAATTTTAAAAAAAGCACTTCTATAAAAGTAAAAATAGAATTCATTAAAGTTGGCAATTAACTTCTATCAAGACTAAATGTAGTGAATCATAAAAATTATTAATCATAAATATAATTAATGAATATTAATTAAAAAATAAATTTAACTTATTATTAACAGAGCTCAATTTTACTTGCCCCTATATTGCAATCGTTACGATCTTGTAACAGTAAATCAATTTAAATTTAATATTATGAAAAAGGTTAATGATCAAACAAGCGCAGAAATTACTGGAGGTTGGAGTTGGGCTCAACACATCGGATGTGCACTAACAGGCGCTGCTTTAGGCGGAGGTGTTGGTAGTGCAGCTGTTTATGTAGGATGTCTACTTCTTCAGGATAATGACTGTAGTCTTTGTTAAGATGTTAAGAAGTAAGATTTAAGATAAACTTCTTATAGAGGTAGCTACTCCGGTAGCTACTTCTTTATTACATTATTTTTCTCATATGTTTAAAGTGTGGCTCCTATCTTTATTGGATAGGAATTGGATCAATATCATCGCAAATTTCGTTGCTAAATTTATTCTAGTAGCAAACTTTTATGTTCTTTTATTTTCAATCATAAGTCAACATAATACGTTTCCATTTCTAGAAGGCGGCATCATCTACATGTATGTCTGTCTGGACTTAATCTTAAAAGTAGTTTTTCGAAGTTCTTCGATTGCTTTTCCTGCCTTTTCTTTACGTGCGTATGGATCTAAATTTTTAAACTCGATTGAAGTATTGTTGGATAGCATATCGATTAGAAATATTCTACTCCCCCTATCTAGCCTACTCGTACCAATTTTACTCGATATCCCTATGCCCACAGCGATCACAAGCATGTGTCTTATGTCTTGGCTTCTAGCTTTAGCAAGTAGAGGCCGAAATACCATTCAACATAAAGTTGTCATGGTAGCTTCACTGCTTGTATGTTTTATGGGTTTATACTTTGAGCTGAGCACCCTACAAACAAACTGTACGCTCATCCTGATGATACTTTTCTTATTCTATTATCGTCTGAATGAGCCAAGATATATAGACTATGGTACTCAAAGCAAGTCTTCCGAATCAAAACTACCCACTTTTGGCAATGTAATGGTTTGGTTGGATGAGCGTTTGATTCTGTCCAGCCGTCATTTGAAGTTAATCGGGTTAAAGATCATTGCTGTATCCGGATTATACCTATACATTATTATATCTCAATATGGAGAAGCAAATGAAATTAATTTGTCAATTCTTATATTGATTCAAACGTACTTCACACTTGCTCCGCTAATCATAATACCCTATTTCATGACCGCTCAGTATAGTAACCTGAGTCTATTAATGAGTTTCTCTGGATATTCTAAATACTTTACTGTTAAGCTACAATATTTACAGTTTTTGAATGCAATTTTAGCATTGATTCTGTGCCTATTCTGCTTTGACAATTTAGCACTATTAGTTGCATTGGGAATAATGTTTATTTTCAATTTTACCGTAGTTACTCCATTACTTTTTTTAGGTATATTACTTGCAGAAGATCGAATCGATGTAAATGATTCCAGCCAGTTAAATACAATGAAATTACCTTCAGCCTACCAAGGGTTGTATATGCTTTTCGTATTAATCATGGTGATTGGGATCGTTTCACTAGCTACTATCTGGTTTCCCAATATATTTTTATTCGTTATATTCTCCATTGCGATATTCTCTTTTGCACTACGGTCCGTGTACCGTGCAGTATTTACGAGATTATACTATCGCTTGAAGTATAGAATATACATAAAACTTACAACTTTATGAGTATTCATATCTCAAATACAACGATTTCATACGATAGAAAACCTGCTCTTTTTATCGAGGACCTTCATATTCCCGATGGACAAAAAGTAGCAATTCTTGGATCAAATGGAAGTGGTAAATCTACACTCCTTCGAGCATTATTAGACCTCATTCCTTTGCAAAGTGGAACTATAAAATTGTTTGGATCGTCGGTCAAAGAAAGTGAACACTGGAAATCGAGAACTTCAGCCTTCTTGGATGAATCATTTCTTTTACAATTTCTTACGGCACGGCAATACATCAATTTTGTAGGTGAAAATCCTAGCGATCAGGAAATCAAAGTACTATCCACATTACTAAATTTCCATTCCTTGGAACTCGGTATGCCTATTCGAAATATGTCCTCTGGGAATCGAAGGAAAGTAGGAATATTGGGAGCATTAGTGTCAAAAAGAGAACTATTACTATTTGATGAAATTCTTACTTACTTAGATCATGCGTCACAAAATGGAGTTGTCAAGTATCTTGATTTACTTTCTGATACGACAATTTTAATAGCTGAACATGACTTGAGCTTTTCATATAATTTTGCGGACCGCCTTTTAATCCTTAAGGCGGGACAAATCATCCGCGATGTCGAGACGACCATGGTTTCGGAAAACGACATCGCCCAATTACTTCAACAATCATGAGACTACTTATTATTATAAATATAATTGTATTAATCGTTTTAACATGGGCCATAAACTCCTTGGTCATTACAGAATCTGTCTTAACGGAATCTCTCGGAGAGCAACTTTCTAGCTATCAGATAAAAGATATTATTGATGGCGCCCATAAATTCATATGGATTGATTACCTACTTAGCGTATTTGGATACATCATTAAAATCCTTTGTGTTTCTTCGCTCTTTTATGCCATGCTGCATCTAAGCGATATTAAAGTCAAGTTCAAACCGATATTAAATAGTGTGGTCTTTGCCTATACGATATTTCTGATTCCTTTAATAATACGTGTAATCGTATTTGCTACTACTTCTGATACCTACTCCTTAGATGAAATCCATAATTATTCTTTTGGATCTCTTATGTCCTTATTCGATATCAACGATTTCGAGCCTTGGGCAAGAGTCGGTTTTAGAAGTATCAATATTTGGGAAGTACTATTTGTAATTTATATCTCTTTTCAATTCAAAGAATACTACGACGGGAGTGTTAAAGTTGCGGCTGAAAATGTTGTAATCGTTTACTTAACGGCACTTTTACTTTGGACGTCATTCTTGGTTTTCTTATCCGTAACACTCAGTTAAGATGAAAAATAAAGTAATCAAAGTTTGGATTTTAGGTATCATATTGGTGTCTGTGTCAGCTATATTACTCACCAAGACGCGTTCACTTTTAAAAGAAAAAGCGGAGTTTAAAGAGCTTTCATCAACTCTTCCGCTCATAACCTGGACCGCATTAGACAGCAGCAAACACGTATTATCCAATACAAATTCAACGAAAATAATCTTCTTCTTTAGTACCGATTGTGATCATTGCCACAAACAAGCCAAGCTAATATTTTCAAACCTGGAAGAATTTGCTGGTGGTGATTTGTATTTCTTTTCCTTGGATGAGATTTCAGAGATCACTGAATTCAAAAATACGTATAAGGAGATCAACCTTGAAGGGATAAACATAGGAAAAGCCATCTATGATAAATCCGTTCATGCGCTTTCTATATCCACCTATCCTTCTTCTTTTATTTATTCTCCCCAAGGAGAACTTCTAAAACGATATACAGGACTGGTAAAGATAGATGCGCTCACTAAGTATATAGAATGAAGTGTGTGATTGAAAAATCGAACCAAACGATAGCAACGCAAAATTTGCAACATATATAAATCAATCTTTTAAACCAGTATACAATTCATTATGCTTCAACCAAAATTTGTACGCCAAAACGATACTTCCGATTGCGGAGTAGCTTGTTTAATGTCCGTCATCCGAATGCATGGAGGAAATA
Source organism: Saprospiraceae bacterium (assembly GCA_029212405.1). Classification (GTDB taxonomy): domain Bacteria; phylum Bacteroidota; class Bacteroidia; order Chitinophagales; family Saprospiraceae; genus CAJXUU01. The sequence goes on along the minus strand of JARGNR010000038.1, from coordinate 10,666 downwards.
CAACCTTCGATGATCTACGAGCCGAAAGTGGTACTACATTGCATGGCACCACCCTACTGGGAATGAAAAACGCCGCTCAGAAACATGGAATGGATGCCGATGTCTACGAGATTGATCAGCTTCAAGAATTCCGAGAAGGAGCGACTTTCCCTTGCATACTCCATATCGTCAATGAATTGGATACGGAACATTATGTAGTCTGCTATAACTATTCTACTCCTGAGAATAATGAACCCATCATCTATTCCATCATTGATCCAGCGATTGGACTCATTGAATGGACAGAAGAGGAGTTGTTGAAACACTGGAAATCGCGGATGGCCATCATTGTTTCACCCAATGAGTCATTCATTAAAAACGAACTCACGGTGAAGCGCCAACAGCAATGGTTCAAAAGCATCATTGAACAAGACATTCCCATACTCCTGATCTCTCTTGGTTTGGGTATTATGATTTCTATATTAGGGTTAGCTACAGCAATATTTAATCAGAGACTGATTGATGAATTCATCCCCAATCAAAATCTAACAAAAATCTACTTAGGGCTCGGCTTATTGTTTGTCGTCTTATGTGCTCGATCGGGTTTGAATTATTTTAGAACTTCAATTCTACTCCGGTTTATGAAAGATTTCAACGTGCGCGTACTTTTTTCTTTTTATAGAAAACTCTTTGATTTACCTATGTTGTTTTTTGACACCAGAGAAACGGGGGATATCATTTCTCGACTTAATGACACTCGACGAATTCAACAATTCATTAGTTATCTCACCGTGCAGGTTGGAGTAGACATCTTAATTGTACTTATCTCTTGTGGATTTATCTCCTACTATTCATGGGAAATAGCGTTGCTTGTATTTCTGGCCACTCCAGTGTATGCCGCCATTTTTATTTTTTACCGCAAACCAATTTCTGACAACCAACGAAGTGTGATGTCCAGTTTTGCAGCGGCTGAAAGTGCTTTCATTGACACGGTAAGAATGATAGAACCAATCAAGCAGGCAGGGAAAGAAGATGTATTCGCAATTGCAGGTGAAAACAAGTACAAATACTATCAGCAAAATTCATTTTTACTCGGAACTTTGGGAAAGAATTATAGTCTATACAAAGAGCTGACCGCTACCGTTTTCACGATTAGTGCCATAGCACTGATGACCAGTTTAGTATTGAATGAGCGACTGCAGCTTGGTGAATTTGTTGCCATACTTACGGTTATCACTACCGTGTTTGGAGCGATTGCAAGAATCATCCAAATGAATTTTCAAATGCAGGATGCTTTTGTTGCTTTTCATCGTATGTATGAATTTGCTCAGGTGCAATTAGAGAAGACAGAGGAACAACAAGAAACGCTTCCACTACCAAGTATTCAAAAGATTCAAATCCAAAATTTATCCTATCAGTTTCCAGGTCGTCAAAACCTTCTCCATAATGTGAATATGGAAGCAAAACGAGGTGATATTGCCATCATAACAGGACAAGTTGGCGAAGGAAAAAGTGTCCTTTTACAACTCATTCAAAAGTTCAGAATGTATGAAAGAGGAACCATTCGAATCAATGGAACGCATGAGTTGAATGAGATAGAGTTATCGGCTTGGAGGAGTAAAGTGGGCGTGGTATCTCAAGTGAGTAATTTGATCAGCGGAACCATTCTTGACAATGTAGTGCTCGATGTGATTAATGAGGCAGAAATTGCAAAATTTAATGCCTTTGTTGAAAAATATAATTTTTCCGTATTTTTAAATAGTTTCACCCATGGCCCTTTTACACATATTGGGAAAGATGGTTCCAATTTATCTGGAGGTCAACGCCAGGTCATATCACTGATGCGTGCACTGTATAAGGATCCAGATGTTTTGTTGTTGGATGAGCCCACATCAGCGATGGATACTCTTTTAGAAGACTACATCTGTGATCTATTGTCAAAACTAAAGCAATCTAAAATTATAATCATGGTTGCGCATCATGGTCCAATTTTAAAAACTGCTAATCAGATTATCAAACTGGATAAAGGGGTGACTTCTGTAGAGCGTGCATAGGTTTCGTTGCAATAAATCGGTTGCAGACATGGGGACAGCGGGGAATTTGATTTATTACAGTTATATTAAGTTTACAACTTAAGATAAACACCCCTTTCTTCAGACCCCAAATCAATATTTTTCACTTTAAATAGTGGGGAACAGGGAGATAGAATTTTTGATATCATTTTTGTAACACATGTCTGAATCACACATCCAAAATTCTACTGTTTTATGGATAAGAGTATGAAGTTACAAACTTCAGACTTCGGTAATTGATATTATATATCTTTTGCTATACTGGTAAAATACTCTAACGCCCCGTAGCACAAGACAATGCATTAAAAAAGCCCACAAACATTACATTTGCGGGCTTTTATGGGCGGTCCTTCAAGGACTTGAACCTTGGACCCTCTGATTAACAGTCAGATGCTCTAACCAGCTGAGCTAAAGGACCTTTAGATTGAGTTGCTTTGTCACGTTTGTTTCTAAGCGACGGCAAATTTATAATTCATTCTGATAATATGCAATCTTAAACACAAATTTTTTCAAAAAAATTTGCACCCGTTTCAAATTGCCTTTTGGACTATGGTGTCATGATCATCAACCGACGCGTCGTTACCTTCTGTCCCGCACCATTTAAGATGCTGTAAAAATAGGTTCCCTTTCGCAAAAAGGACAAATCAGCTCGTAATCTTCCTTGGAAATAATCAATGTCTGATGACCACATTTTTTTACCTAAGATATTGTGTACCACCACTTGATAGTCATCATGAGGCATATTTACCAACTGAAACGTTACATCTCCATACGTCGGATTCGGATACGTCAATAAATTTTCTTCCTTGAGATCTACCTTCTCTACTGAAGTAGTCATGGATCCTTTATAGGTCATACTCACCAAATTGCCATCCGTATCTTCTGAATAAGTGGCAATGATCTCCTTATTATCATTGGCAAAAAAGGAATAACTCACAGTCGTCGATTCTCCAATCAAATTCAATAAGTCACCTAAAATTCCAAATAGTGGGTTGTTTGGATCTACATTTACCCAACCCAAAAACACAACTTTTGCACCCAATACTACATTGGTTGTTGTGGTACGTTTTACTCTCAATACTTCATAATGCGATCCATCTGGTAATGTGACCATACCCCACGCATCCACTTCATCGTCATTGGACGTTTCTACCAATAATCGTAATGAATCAACACTGGACGCCAATTCTCCCAAAATGGAATCCGGTACTACAGAAGCATCTGAAGCTATAAAAAAACTGGATTCATTCGAATAAACATCCCCGAAGGACATCGGTGCTCTTCTTAATATGGATTCTCCATCGTTTTCAAACGTCAAGTCTATCAAATTTAAAACTGGATCCAATCCTGATCTTCCGATCTCTACGACCTTATTATTGAATGTCTGATAGTAGATTTCTTGCATTGTACTGTTATCCAACAAATCCGCATCTGGAAACAAATCCGATGCCTCTCCCTCGGAAGGGTCCGCATAAATAACTTCAGTCAAAAAACCTCCACTTGAATTGGACAAGTCCCACATAATATCTGCGCCCACTTCATTCTTATCAAATCCCGAAAAATCAAATGTTGTAACCGTTGACAAGGTATCTCCAGGAGCTGGAAATATTGAATTATTAATCGTCACTTGCCCCTGTCCTATATAAGGCAGAAGTGCAAATCCAAGAATAAAAAATCGAAGTAAATGTATTTTCATAATGTTCAGAGTTATCACGTTGTACTTGTCAAACGACACAAATTTGCAAAAGTTAATCCAATGTAAAGATAAAATATAAATTCGAAGTGTAATTTTATGTTAATGGCTATTCTACCAATATCACTTCTCTAAAGATACGCCTAATGATTTTATAGGCAAATGAAATAAAAATACAGCTATACGACGACTCCCTGCATATCCACATATTTCTTATACAAAGGAGTATGCGAATACAATTCTTGATGCTTTCCTACCGCTATAATTTTCCCTTCATCCATCACGACAATTTTATCGGCATGCTGAATAGTAGACAATCGATGTGCGATTATAATAGAAGTCCGATCGTGTAATATCTTATCCAGGGCATCTTGTACCAACTTCTCTGATTCACTGTCCAGCGATGAAGTCGCCTCATCCAAAATAAGTATCTGTGGGTTGTACAAGATCGCTCTAGCAATAGTGAGTCGCTGACGTTGACCTCCAGAAAGCTTCATCCCTTTGTCGCCAATTACCGTTTCGAAGCCATCCTGCAATTCATCGATGAAGTCTTTTGCATTGGCTATTTCACATGCTCGAATCAGTGCTTCTTCTGTTACGTTGGATTGTCCAAATGTGATATTATTACGAATGGTATCATGAAAGAGTACAGCATGTTGGCTGACTAAGCCGAAAAGCGATCGTAGCGCTACAATACCGATATCTTCTAATGTCTTTCCATCTATTGAAATAGAACCCGACTCGATTGGGTAAAATCCCATGATCAAATCAGCTAACGTAGATTTCCCTGATCCAGATGGGCCAACCAAGGCTACAACCTCTCCTTTTTGTATCGTGAGATCAATATTTCTCAATACTTGTTTATCATCTCCTAAGTAATTGTAAGAAACATCTTGAATCGTAATCTCATTTTCGAATTGAATAGATGTTGAATTCTTATCCTTGGTAGATTGTTCATGAGCCGTTTGAATCAAGGTATCAATTCGTTCTACTGCGGCCATTCCTTTTTGAATATTGTAGTACGCCCCACTAAAACTCTTTGCCGGTTCGATAACTTGATAAAAAGCAAATATGAAGGTGAAAAACATCTCGGGTTGAAGACTTTCTGCAAAAACCAACTTCGAGCCATACCACAACAATGCAGTGACCACAGCAATACCCAAAAATTCAGATAATGGTGAAGATAGATTTTGTCGATTCATGATGGACATCAGGGTATTTCTATATCCTTCATTTTCTTTGGCAAACCGTTTCTTTTGATCTTCCTCTGCATTAAAAGCCTTGATAATACGAATCCCTCCAATACTTTCCTCTACCGTACTCGTTATGTTCCCCAATTTCTCTTGAGCAATAAAAGATTGCTTTTTTAATGTCTTACTTATGCCACCGATCACAAAAACCGTAAAACCCAGCAATACCAATACAAATAAACTGAGTTGAGGACTCACGTACACCATAAAACAAATACTCCCTATTATAATAAGAGGAGCCTTAAACACTACTTCGATTACTTTTAGAATGCTCATTTCCACCTCCATGACATCCAAGGTGATTCTTGAAATCATATCTCCGGTCCGCTGATCGCTATAATAGGATAAGGGAAGACGCATGTATTTATCAAATAATTCAGCGCGAATATCTCTTACAATACCCGTCCGTAAAGGAACTATAAAATACATCGCCAAATACCGAAACAAGTTCTTTAGAAAAAAAATAACGAGAATTAATACACAGACGATCAAAAGTGCTTTTTCTTTTCCTTGGCTATAAATAAGTTCTTGAAAATATTGATTTAATCCAGCAGATACTTCTTCATTCCCAACACTTGTAGGAATCCGATCAAATAAGATTTGAAAAAAAGGAATAATGACAGGAATGCTTACCACTGTAAAAATAGACAACAAAATGTTACTTAGAATACTAAGCGTAAAGTATGTTTTATACTCTTTTACCCTCCCTACCAGTTTCCAAAATGCCTCCATGTTATGGTTTCTCAGTACAGACTGAGCACTTACTTGCCTAGATAATGTTTGTTGAAAAATACACGATATCTAGCATCACTCTTATCTATAATCATCTTTCTGTAGTTTCTTTGAGAAACTGCATAAATCGAAAATGACCCCGCCTCTGCATCTTTTACAAATTCCTCTTTAGACTTATTAACTTCTTTGTAATAAGTCATTGCTTTCTCTTTATTTTCAAATTTACGCACTAAGATAATCTCAGATTTCTTCTTTCTATCCAAAGGAGACTCACTCAATTGAAGTTTCTTCAACTTGTGGTACTTTTTATTATAGTTGGATACAGAAACCTTGGAGTTCACCATTTTATCTGGTGTTATATTGTACATTACTATAGCGATATAGTGCAGTTTATCATCCTCCAAAGAGAATAGGTCGTCTACTTCTTCGATATCAATTCCAGTAAATGCGTCTTTATCTCCTTGCAAGAATCGCAAAATTTCATCCGCTCTAGCTTTTTCAGGAGTATTGGGGTATCTGATTATGACATCTCTTAATGCTTTGATGTAATCTTCCTTTCCTTTGACACTTCCAGTAGCCATCGCCTTTACTAAAGCAAATTTAGGTCGCAATTCATTTTCCTTTCCAAACAGTTGATCGGCAGTAGAAGCTTGATCGTATGCTTCCTTATAATTTCCACTTTCAAATAAGTTATATGTCTCTTCATAATACTTATTCAACACTTCTTCTTTGGACAATTTATCTTTTCCATAATTTGGATCAGATATCGCTTTTGCAAATTCAGTATCAGGGAATTCAGAGAGAATCTTATTTTTATAATAGTCTGCTTTTGACTGATTCTTTAAATCTAAATTACTCAAGTATAAATAGTAATATACATCTAGCACTTCCGTGAAATCAGGAAATCTCGACAATAATTCTTCATGGGTAGAAGCAGCTCTCTCATAATTTTGAATCTTATCTCGATAGGCCTTTCCCAAATCAAAATAGGCATTTTGTAACCGTTCATTTATTTCTGCCTTTGCTTCATCGCTATAAGGAATCTGACTTTTTATTAGAGCGATCATTTTACCCATTTGATCTTCTTCGAAACCATCCTCAGGAGTATTATCATCATCTACGATTTCTTCGTCACCACCAAATATGCCCGACTTATCTTTTCTTCGCCAATTATCTTCTAATGGAACATCCCCCCATTGTTCAACAAAACGCTTTTGTCCTCGTTCTTTTCCCATTTGATCATAGGCAAAAAAGGAAGACTTCTTTAGACTTGCTTTTGTACCACTCAACAACCCTTTACTCTTTCTGGTGGATTTTGGAGCTTCTGCTAGACTCTCCATTTTCCCTTCTTCAATCAATCGTTCTGCTACCGTTTCTATTTGCTCATCCGTCCAAGTAGTCATACTTAATAGACTGTCTTGCATTTTGAGAATTGAAATATTCGAAGCCACTTCCGTCAAGTTGGTTGCATATCTGCTGCACTCATTGAATCTTCTATCCTCTTTATCCAATACTTGTACCGTTGAATCAAAATAATTCTTTGATTCAACATAGGAACCTCTATCGTAAAATAAATAGGCCAACTTATAATACGTTTCTTGCTTCAGAGAAATATTATCAACGTTGTTTTTAATTGATTTTGTAAAACTGATCAACGCATCATCAAATGCACCCGTTTCTAATTGTATTTCTCCTTTTGTAAAGTACAGCTGATCTAAATAATCATAATACTTCTCTTCTTTGATCATCTTATCCAACTTCGCTACAACTCGATCATTTGTTTTACTTCCACTCATCATAGAAGTTTTTTCTGAATTCAATTCTGCCATGAATTCCATTTCAAATGACTTTGCCCACTTTTTAGCGTTTAAAAATGATTCATTGGCCTCTTGGTGATCTTTATTAATCAAGTGCAGTTGTCCTTTCACAAATGCATATCTAGCTTTCAACGCTTTATCCGTTGCCAACTCTATTGCTTCATTCAGATTTTCGATTGCTGAATAATAATTTTTCTCTTTAATATTAATATCAGCAAGTATAACCGGCACTTCTTTCAGCGCACTTTTAGGCATTGTACCATCGGCACGCATTCTTTTGATCATATAAGATGCAGATGAATACTTATCCCTTTGAACCAATGTTTTTGCATACCACATCATTCCTTTTGAGTACGCAGTTTTGTCTTCCTTCTTCTTATCTTCTTTTTTCTTATCAGATGGCGTATAATCATCCTCTTCTTCCTCATCTCGTTCATTTCTATCCGCAGACACTGTTTCTTCCTCGATATCTGGCGTAGTTTCCTCTACTACGGGAGCAACATCTTGAACGGGAGGAGTTTCAGCAGCCTTTTCTTCTGTTGCTGCTTTATTGGGGTCGGTAGTTTCTTTTTTATCATCCTCTGATTTAGGATCTACTTCCTCCTTCTTTTTAGTTTCTTTTTTAGGTCTTCTCTTTTTCCCTTTGCTTTTCTTTCTTTTCTTCTTCTCTCGTTCTGCTTTTTTTCGTTCTGCCTCTCGCTCTTTTTTCTTTCTTAAATCCTCTCGCTTCTTTCTTTTTTTCTCAGCTTCTCGCTCTTTCTTTTTCTGCTCTCTTTCCTCTTTTTTCGCTTTGTCCGCAGCTTCCTTAGCCTTCTTTTTATCTTCTCTCGCTTTATCCTTAGCTTCTTTTTCTTCCTCCTTTTTCTTTGCTCTTGCTTTTTGCTCCTCTTTTCGTTCTTTTTCTTTCTCCTTTTTTATATCCTCTTTACTTCTCTTCTTTTTCTGATAATTTCTACCAAAAGGATTATTAGGATTAAATTCTTCTTTAAAATAAGCAAATGTCTCTTCTGCACTTTCGAAATCTTTTTTCAAGTATTGTGCTTCCCCCATCAACACATAACAATCATCTACCCATTTACTAGGTTTGTGCAATGAAGCAACCGTTGTCACTTTTTCAATGGCTTTATCCAAGTCTGTTGCAACGGTCTTCGTATCTTCCACTGAAACATAATCGTATAAAGGTAAAATCTCATTGTAGTTGTCTCGATGTTGAGACCTCAATGAAAGATAGCTGTCTTTCATGAGCTCATTGGCATTAAAATAGCCGTTGTATAGAGCTGTTGTATTATGGTAAAACTTGCTTAGTTTCGAGGGTTTTCCACCCTTTCTCTTCTTAGATGCACAGCCGATTAAAACTGCTGCTGAAACAAAACAAATAAATGTTATCCTGTATATAGAATTCAAAGTAGTACTTTTTCAAAATTAATAACTCGATTTTCTTGGTACTAAAAGCGCGCCACAATGCCCAAAAAACCGCTTATATAACTAGATTTGTGCAAATTTATTTTAATTCTTAGATTATATCCGGTTTCAGAACCAATAATCGTTACATTTTTGTCGTATAAAGTGATTTTTGTTCATGACAACAGTATCAAAAGGAAAGAAAAAATTTAAAGAAAAACTTAAGGATACCTATCGTATTCTAGTGATTGATGTAGAAGACCTCAAAGAAGTGGGCAATTATCAATTTACTATGGCACGATTGTATACGCTAGTGATCGGATTTTTACTAATTTTTTCTGTATTATTGGTGTCCATGATCGCCTTTACTCCACTGAAAAGATTTATGCCTGGGTATGGTGATATTGAAGAAAATCACAAGTTCATAGAATTACGTAAAAAAATTACTGCCTTAGAAATGGATCTCGAAGATCAAATCGTCTATACACAAGGCCTCCAAAACATGCTCTCAGGTCAAGAAATTGAAAACCTTAATCTTCCTGAATCCAATGGCAAATCTGGCGACAATGCGGATGAAAATAAATCCTCTATTGTCTTATCTGATCAGGAAGTGAATGAATCAAAATTTACAAGATCTTTAAACAATTTATACTTTGTTTCTCCCATCCTGGGTTCAATCAGTGCCCCCTTTGATCGTTTGAAAAACCACTATGGGGTTGACATTCTAGCAGCAAAAGGCACCGCAATAAAGTCCATTACATCGGGTGTTGTAATCAGTAGTGACTTTACCGTTGAAACAGGAAACACCCTTGCCATTCAGCACCCAAATAATCTAATATCCATCTACAAACACAATAGTGCTTTGTTAAAAAACATTGGAGATAAAGTTAGTGCTGGAGAGGCCGTTGCCATTATCGGAAATACCGGCGAATTGACAGATGGACCGCACCTCCACTTCGAATTATGGTACAATGGAAATGCCATAAACCCAGAAAACTTCATTAATTTTCAATAGGATAACAGGTTTTTAATATAACTTTGCGGAATATTAAAGTGTCGATGGCTCTTTAGCTATTGGACAACATAAGAGAAAAGAGATATTATGAGTCACAATTTAAAGCCCGTTGTTAACGAAAAGGGAGAAACATTAAGTCCTACTATTGGAGAAGGAGTCAAAAACTATTTAATTGACATTGACGGTACAATTACAGACGATGTACCCAATGAAGAACCAGAAAGAATGGTTACTTGCCAACCGTACCCAGACGCACTTGAAACGCTGAACAAATGGTACGACGAAGGCCACATCATCACTTTCTTCACTTCTCGAACGGAAGAGCATAGAGAAATTACTGAAACATGGTTGAATGAATTTGGATTCAAATACCATGGCCTTTTAATGGGAAAACCTAGAGGTGGAAATTATCACTGGATCGATAACCATATTGTAAAAGCAACAAGATTCAAAGGTAAATTTACCGATCTTACATTGAAGAGAAAAGATATTGAAGTATTCGAATCTTAAGATTTGAATTCGATAAGCAAATGACAGAAAGAAGTTGAACATCCTATGGTTTAGCTTCTTTTTTTTGTTTTATGACCTATTCTACAGGGTATGCATTTAGGAGTAAAATGTGGACTTCCGTAATTTAAGAACAGTATTATGCTAGGCATATTCAGGAGTAGACTAACATAAAAAACAAGAAGTTTGGGAATTAAATT
>JARGNR010000037.1 GCA_029212405.1 Saprospiraceae bacterium | reverse complement strand
GCCATCAATTTCTTAATAAACGGAGATATCAATATCGCTAAAACACCAATCCCTATCGTCATCACCCCAAACCCCGCATACACCGAAACATAAGAATACAACTGCTGAAATTCTTGCGCCCCACTACTAGATACCTCTGGGGACAAACCCGAAATAGCCGCAGTGATCCCTCCCAATACACCCTGAGAAAATGGATTGATCTCTCCCTCCACCACCGTAGTCAACTTGGCTATTTTCCCAGCAAAAAAGTGCCCATAAAACGAAGACGTGAAAAATACCCCCATTATAAATGCCAAATACTTCGGTGGTGATAGTTCGGTCATTTTTGAGAGCCCTATCGGTGAAATAAATAATTCACCCACAGTCAACACAAAGTAGCCAGCAATCAAATACCACATGGGGGTTCTGGCCATTTCATCTACAGATTGTGCAGAAGACGCAAAAATCACAAAACCAATCCCCAATAGCATTAGTCCAATCCCCGATTTTATCGCTGAATTGGGATTGCGATCTACTCTTGTCAAATAAGTCCACATCCATGAAAATGGGATAGCCAATAATATGATGAAGCCAGAATTGATACTATTGGTTTGAGCAGCATTCATTCCTATCAGATTCATATTTCTATCTGCAAATAAGGTGAGCGAACTGCCTGCTTGTTCAAAAATAGCCCAAAAGATGGACATCAATACCGTAAAATATAATGCCACAACTAATCTTCCTTTATCTACTGAATTAGAAGAGTTGTAGATGTAACCCATTGCCCCTAATATAACCAAGGTCGCTACCCAAACTATATAGTGTTCGTATTGATTAAACTTTACAATGAGGGCAAATAAGGGAACAGATAGAAAGGCCAAAAGAGTAATCAGTTGTCCTTTATTCAGTCCAACTACTTTTTGATGAAACAGATCTTCATTGGGTACTTTTCCATTTTCACCAAAAACGTTGGCATTGATTCCTTGATAAAAATAAAATAAGCCTACCAACATTCCAATCCCTGCCAACAAGAATCCATAATGCCAACCATAGGACTCTGCCAACCAGGCACAAAGCAAAGGAGCGACCGCACCTCCGATATTAATCCCCATATAAAAAATGGTAAATCCTGCATCTCTGCGCGTATCTTCTTTTTTGTAGAGCGTTCCCACAAAGGAGGATATATTGGGTTTAAAAAATCCATTTCCCACGATGATTAGAGATAACGAACCGAAAAAGAAGATGGGGTGCTCTATCGTTAGAAAAAAATGACCCAATGCCATCATTATTCCTCCCAACACAATTGATTTTCTATACCCCAAATAGTTATCCGCTAATACCCCACCAATAATGGGTGTGAAGTAGACCAGGGACATGTAGGCTGCAAAAATCCCGAAGGACATTGTATCCTCATATAAGAGTTGTTTGGTCATGTACAAAACCAATAATGCACGCATTCCATAAAAAGAAAAGCGTTCCCATAGTTCTGCAAAAAATAGATAGAAAAGTCCTTTCGGGTGGCCCCATGCTGTTTGTGTATTCTCCATTTGATTTTATCTTAATTATTGAAAAATCAAAGAAGCACATTGTCTTTACGTAAAAATAGGATTGTAAGAAACAATAGTAAAAGATTGTTTCCTGTTGTAGATTGTTGCTCAATAACAATTAATTACAAAAAGCTGGAATACGCCCTGTTTTCGGACTGTGCGATAAATTCTTGCAACACATTTTGATCCACGGTGATGTGTTCAGGAAGCATTCGTAATCGGTACTTTCCTTCTCCAATAAAGGTAAATAAATCCCTTCTCTCCAATTTAGTATTCTCCTCTTGCCCACCGATTTCATTGATATCATCAATGATTCTTGATAAGTAGGTTTGATTTTTAATCTCTCCACTCGCTCCGATCGACATACTTGAATCATCACCGTTTCCATACTTCCTTCGAATGGCAAACTTCAGTAAGTTTTTATACTGCGTAGTTCTAGATCCAAAGTCCACCTTTTTATTGTCCATATTCTTTGAGGGAATGCTGATTTGAATTAAGGACCAATCAAGAAAAGTAAGTTGCATTTCGTTCACTCGTGGAGTGTTGGCCAATTGAATGACCCATGTAGTGGCCAGTACCAAGAATAAGGATATCAATGAAGTTTTCGCTACAATTTTTATCATATAATTGGAAAAAGCATCATTCATGCTCAGAAATACTTCAGGCAATTGAGACAGGAAAATAAGTGTGACCACAACTGCCGATAATATCGCAACCAACCTCAAACCTCGATATAAAAAGGTTTTATACATGGAGACCATCAATAAATAACAAAGGAAACCAGATAGTAATAAATCTGGGATACTGCTTATGTTTACATTCTTATAAACCCCTCCACCTCCAAAGTAAGACACCGCTAATGTAGACCCCGTGACCAAGATGATAATTCCGATAATGATCCGAACATTTCTCTCATTTTTATAAATAAAAGCTGGAGCATAGTAAAAGTAATACAGTGCCAATAGTAAAAACATATTGTTTACAATCGACAGTAAATTGACACCTACTTGGAACACAAAAGCAGTATCAAAACTAAATCTACTTCCTAAATATGCCCAGAGTCCAGAACACACCCACACAAACATAGCAAGACTGAGATAAAGTAGTCCTCTATCTACTCGCTTTTGCTTCTCCCCTTCTTCAAGTATTTGACTGAATCGCTTACGAATATTGAAATAAATGACCAATAATAGGGTCGCGCCTATTAAGGATATAAAAATGTGCGATAAGTTGTGAAATTGAATAACATCATTCATATAGATACGCAAGATAGAAAGAAAATCACGATCCTCAACAAATGAGTGTTGCTTACTTTATCGTAAAACATTCACTTTAAAACTCTTCTTTTGACTACCATAATCAATGACTAAAATGTACAAACCAGACTTCAAAACAGATGTAGATAAATCCAATTGCTCTGAGTGTCTTCCCGCTGATTTCATTCCATTGTTTTTACTAAATGAAATCAATCGTTCTCCAATTACATTATAAAGTGAAATATCTACTGCTGTAGAGGACGGCAAATTGAAATCAACTACCAAATAGTCCTTAGCAGGATTCGGGTAAATACGAAACTCAGAATCATTCTGCAACTCTTCCGTACTGACCGTTTTTTCTTTAAATACGGCCGTCAACGTATCAGCTTGTTCAACAACAATAGTTGCTTTCCGAGTAGTCAAGTCAGGCAAAATTGTACTTCCTTTCTTACTTTCCCAATGGCTAAATTCGTACATCGCTTCATTGGATCCAAAAACTCTCGCTTTGATCTTATTTTCCATACCACCAAAATAGTCGCCCTCCCAGGGGAAATCTTCAATATCCAAGGTATTTAAATCGATTTCACCGATCCCTTCAGGTTCCGCCATTAATGTCAGCTTATGAGGGCCGTTCAGCTCTTCATAACAATTGATCATGCCATCGTCTAACAACAAACATCGTTCGTTAATAAAATCTTTCAAGTCTTGTACATTCGACTCCCATTCCATCATACTTCCGCCCCATCTTTCTATTTGCCTTGGCATTTCTGGACGGATTACATCCAACATACGATCCAAGGTTTCATTCATGTTTTCGCAAGTAAATACTGTATTCATGATGTCTGCATACCGGGAATAATACAACTGCTTAAATGTTTCATTTTCTTCCAACAATTTCAACAATATTGTTTCATGCCTTCCAATATCTCCAGCAAGAAACTCATTTGTTGTTGGATTATTTGTTCCTTCTAAAATACTGTCATATATATCTTGGCAAATATTGTCCCAATCGGTATCACAGCAGTATTCATCCTGAATAATTGTCTGAATAAATATAGTATCCGTGGCAGGATAAGGGCTACTCCCATTCATAATAGTCGTACAGGATTCTGGATCAATTTCTAAGCCCGTATCCCCTGGATATTCATTCCCAAAAAATCCATCCATGAAGGTAGCAATATCTTCAATCGAACAAGGTTCTGCATCGGGTTGTGTGTTGGGCACCCCACTATAATTGATATAATAATCAAATGTAGCATCGAGATCCCATAGAATGTATCCCCACTTTTTATGGTCCCCTTCTGGATTCAATCCTCTCCACCATCCTGTGTTATAATTCAACCAATCCGAGGCAACAACATTGAGGTTTACGATCATGTAATCAATTAGACTGACTAGATTTATTTGATCTTCGACCGCTGCATAATTTTCTTCCAAGCTCATATCATTTTTCAAAACAAAATCTCTTACGGTTAGCCAATCCGTTAATGCTTCTTGTCCCCCATACTCTATTTCTGTACCTCCCCAGGTAGATAAATATTGAATATTATATTTATCCTGATCATAGTATTCGTCTGTATAGTCGGCATCCACGGGACGCTCTCTCATTCCATACAAGCCCCAATATTCGCCATTTAAAAACAAAACTACTCGTTCTACCGCTCGTGTATCCAATTTCATCTTTCCTTCCATGGCCAAAGTCTGCACATATTCATCTCTTATATGGGTGCTACCTTCATGGGCAAAATCATTGATGGCAGGATAATTATCATCTCCTGAATTCCGAAACATGAACTTTTGATATTCATCTCTTTCAGAATAGGAAAACAAAGGAGCTTCAACTGCCTTGGAATAGCCCATTTCATCCCTCGAAACCCAATCCAAGCTTCTATGATCCAATGCCCAAGAATCCTGCCCATGTCGGTTCAAACTTCCAAATGAAGTCGCTTCTCTTTCTTTATCTAAATTGAAATATTCAATGGATCCTATCGGTATCAACTGACCTTCTCCATTAGCCAACTCTATCACATCATCTGCGGCAACTGAAAAGACCGCAACTGAAAAGTCTTCATTAATAAAGTAGGTATTAAAATCCATTTTACCCGGGAGAATCAAAGGATCATTACTGAATGACTGGGCCTTCACCACTGTCGTTGTAGAAAATGAAATCGGTCCTTTATATTCTTGAGAAGATGGTGTGGGATTTGTTCCATCCAAGGTATATCTCAATATGGAATTCTCTTCATTATTCGTTAGTTCCACCGTTTGCATCCCTTCATAATACCCAGCAGCTAAATCCATGGATGGTGCAACGGTATATCTATCATATTGGATTGATCCATTGTTTGAGCTATTGAATGTCGGTTCTATACAAACTTTCCAGGTAGATCCCCCATTAAAGTTTCGGCAATTAGAATGCTCAATTGATGTAATTCTCAAATCTTGTAAATCAATGATTTCTTCCTCCTTGTCTGACAACAAAATAATATCTTTTCCTGTAGTTTGCTGCAACTTAAAATTGGTATGATATCCTCCAGGAAACACACCGTCTCTACCAGAACAATATACAGTTAGAAAACCCTTAGGCAGTATAACGGCTCCCTCTGGAAAAGTCCACTTTCCCGGTTTACTCGATTTATCCGATAGATGCCATCCACTGAGATCTACTGATTCATCCCCATCATTGTACAATTCGACCCAATCTTCCCCTTTATTGAACGAATCTAAAAACCCTAATAAATTAGATGCAGAATATTCGTTGATTGTAACTTGACTATTTCCCATAGAAAAGGTTCCAAAAATTAAAATCAATAGGGTGACAAATCTATTCATCGATGTTTGTTTTAAGCTTTTATGTAACAACCAGAGGTTTCTTTTTAAAGTACGAGTATAGAAAATTGATCGTTGGTTCAACGCATCTTTATTTTAAAAATAAATATACAAATTCTTGACTCACTAAAATTGACAACTTAATTGTCTAAATCAGGTCAAGTATAAAAATAGTTGGATAGATTTAATATTTTCTTTCATATTTTGTGAATACAGATATTGACAAAGTATGAAGACTCTCAGAAAACTTCCTAAAGAAGCATAGCCTTGCCAGATCTGTGGTTATAGGGAGCTGCATTGTGTGCTGCATTTGAGCTGGCTAGCGTTTTTATTTTACTCTTTTGGCAATGAAAAAAGTAAATTCCGCGTGAAAAGGCACTCTTAGTTTGAAAAATTAACTAATATATTTACCACCTTGACATTTTTAGAATAAATCTACTTTCATCTTCTCCTCAGGAAATCATCTCTATCCATTAAATCCACACAAAAACAAGTACTTTTATGTCATGTATACACTCTATAAAAATGACCATCTCTCCATACAAAAATGGATAAAAGAATTAAAAGAATTTCAATTGGACAGTATGTTTGACACAAATGTCTTGGGAAGGGCTTATTTATATAGAAATAAAGTATCCATTCGCTCAAACCAGCCTGATTTCATATCTGCAGAGGTGAATGGAAGTGAACCGTATGCTATTGAATTAAAATCTGAAGCGGATCATATATGGGCGGGATGTTCTTGTAAATACAAAGGAAAGTGCAAGCATGTCGCCGCCTTACTATTGGTTATGATGGATAATAACCTATAAGTGTATCTTACATTTTCACAATTCTTTTAACAGATTGGGAATTGCCCGATCTTACTTCTACTAGATAAACCCCTTTGAACAAACTACTCAAATCAATATTCTTAGAATAACTAGACAGCATCCAACGTCCATCACTACTATACACATTCACTTTGTCAATGGTTTGATCCGTCCGTATCTCTACCCTACTTTCTACCAGACTGGGAAAAACAGTAAACTTGATTTGATCTGCTTTTTGGGTGGATAATGGACAAGACAATTTTTCATATTCACTCCAAAGACTTCGGATATAGGAAACGGGAACCAAAGATTCATCTGGATTATTTCCCATTCGAGCAATAATCAAATTTTGAGAAGGTACAACGATTAGAATTTGACCATTTTTACCTATCGCCGCATACAAGTCTTCAGGAGCATCAGGAATAATACTGCCTTGGAAATCAAATAAGGAGGCAGGCAATCTATGCGATTCCTTCCCATTTAACCACCATAAGTACCCATAGGAGGGATTTATATCTTGAGAGGTATTGATCATATCGTCGAAATATGCCTTATCTTTTATGATTTCTTGCCCATCCCAATCTCCATTATTTAACATCAGCAATCCAAAACGAGCCATGCCTCTGATGGTGCTAAAAAACAACCTACCCGTTTCCACATTGGTCCATAACCCAATAAAACCAATTTTATTTGCAAGCTTTTGATTGGTTATTCCTGTATAACTTTGATCCAATGCCGATTCCATTACATCACTTAATAAGGTGTAGGGTGCATTATGATAATACCATTCTTCTCCAGGTGCATTCAAATAGGTCAGACATTCTGGTTCTGTGCAATAGATATCCCCCGTCGTATAATCCAATCCTGAAGTCATGGTCAATTGGTGCCAAAGGGTTATCTGATTTTCCTCAGCTACAGTACAATTTGTCCACCCTTGCCCCAAATATTGAGTCGTTGGATCATTGATATTCAAGCTTCCTTCTTCTTGGAGAATCCCCACCATTGCAGCTGTCAATGATTTTCCAGCAGATGCCCAATACCAACTAGAATTCATGTCAAAATCATTAAAATAGGCTTCATGTGCAATTTTTCCATCCTTCAACACAATGAAGGCATTGGAATTGGTCGTCTCCAAAAATGAATTTAAATTTTCAATATTTTCCTCGCACCAATTTAATTCAGATGGAGCTATAGATGCCCATTCACTACTAAAATTGGGTGGAAAATAAAGGTCTTGTCCATTCACAATTGAATGACTCAAAACAATGCAAACAACAATACTTAAATAGTTCATAGCCTCATTTTTTCTGAAGGGCACATCAGACAGACGTCCCATTTTTATTAGACCATATAACTTCACAAAAGTTTAATCTCCCTAATCCATTACTTTTGGTCTGGAAAATTCACTCTGCGCATACCATTCTGGCCAGACCGAACTGTTGCTTAGATCAAATCCAATATTCAAGTAGATTTGACCATCCTGTACCATCCCTTCATAGTTCCACTCTTCTGGGTCATAATTATCTGCTGGAGCATGATATCGCTGAGCGGTATATTCTTCTCTAAATTTCAAGGCATACTCTTTTCCTTTCTCCCAATGATCATACCCTCCATCTGCATATAGAACGGGAACTCCTTTTCTGGCAAAATTGAACTGATCAGATCTGAAAAAATAACCCTTTTCAGGCTCTTTCTCATTTTGTACATATCTGCCCTGCGCCTCTGCTGCTTTTTGGGCCCATTCATCCATTTCAGAATGACCTTTCCCTGTTATGGTAAAATCTTTCATACGCCCCGCTGGGTTAACCCCATCCATATTCAGATTGGCGACTGTTGCATCCAATGGAAACAATGGATTTTCTACATAATATTCAGAACCCAATAACCCTTGTTCTTCTGCGGTGACAAACAAAAATACTACTGATCGATCGGGAGTAGATTTTGCCATGGATTCAGCAATGGCCAAAACGGTAGCGGTACCACTAGCATTGTCCAATGCTCCGTTATAAATGCTGTCTCCATCAACCGCATTTCCTACTCCGATATGATCCCAATGAGCGGTATAGACTACATATTCTTCTGGTTTTGTTTTTCCTTCTATATATCCCGCTACATTATGCGAAGTACAGGAAGAATAAGTATTCTCTAAACTCACATTAACTTGAGCATTTAAAGGTACGGGCTTAAATCCAGGTTTACGTGCCGCTCGAATTTGCTCTCCTAAATTCAGGTCGCATGCTTCAAATATATTTTTAGCCGCATCTAAAGTCCACCATCCTTTGATTCCAGTATCTGACGAACGATCTACTCCATCCAATCCTTGCATAGATCCCGTCCAGCTACTTTGTACCACAAACCAAGGGTATCCTGCAGAGGCAGTTTCATGAATAATGATCAATCCATCGGCCCCCATGGCATCTGCCACATCATATTTTCTATCCCATCGGCCATTGTAGGTCATCGCATTCCCCTTAAAAAAAGTTGAATCCTCTCCTCCAAAACCTGGATCATTGATCAATATGACGGCTGTCTTTCCTGTCATGTCCATTCCTGCATAATCGTCCCAACCTTCTTTCTCAGACTGTATGCCAAATCCACAAAACACCAATTCCGAATCTGTCAACGTTAGACGTTCTTGAGTTCGCTCCGAATGGACTACAAAATCTGTCCCTTTTTGGAGTTGGAACTTTTTGGAGGGAGTAGTGACGACCATTTCTGAAGACATGGCTCCAGAAATATCCACCAACGGTACATCTTGCAAATAACTTCCACCATTTGCTGGTTTTAATCCGATTCGTTTCATCTCACTTTCCAGGTATGCAATAGTCTTGTTTTCTCCTTCAGTACAAGGCATTCTACCCAAAAATTCATCGCTGGCCAACTTTTCCATGTGCTTTTCCAGTACAGTTTGTTCAATTGCTGGATATGAATTCTTCTTCTCTTTTGCACAAGAAAAAATAAATACTGTCATTACAATCAAAGTGGATAATCTAAGGTGTTTCATAGGCAAGTGCTAATTTAAGTTCGGCTTAAAGATGATAAATATTTTAGAGAGTATACGAAGGTCGTCGATGATACTTATCCATCTTTACCTTCTAAAATGATCAAAAGTTGTCCTCAAAAAGAATCATCAGTTTTATATCTTTGAGGATATGAAAGAAGTAACACGATACTATCCATTGTCTTATAGAAGAATACAACTTTCTATTTTTGCTATTTTGTTTTTATTCTTACTACCTGTTACAAGTTCGTCTCAATTAATCTCTCCGGATAAAACAGAATTATTTAGAGATGATGTAGTTCCGAGAATAGATATCATAATCGATGAAATGAGTTTGGATTTCATTTTGGATCCAGTGAATTCTTCAAGTAATGAATTATTTGAAGCCACTTTCATTTTTTCAAATGGAACTGTTTTGGATACCTTAGAAAATATCGGATTTCGTTTAAGAGGGAATACCTCTAGAAATGCGGATAAAAAATCATTCAAGGTGAATCTGAATGCTTTTGTACCGGGAAGAAAATACTATGGAGTTCAAAAAATCAATTTGAATGGACAACATAATGATCCTACCTCTGCCAGAGCGAAAATTTGTGCGGACTTGGCCGACCAATTACATATTCCTTCCCTACGAACCAATCATGTCCAATTGTATATCAATAATGAGTATTTTGGTTTGTATACCAACGTCGAACATATAGACCAAAACTATGTCAAAAAAAGGTTTGGGAACAAAAATGGAAATTTATACAAGTGTCTCTACCCTGCTGATTTAAATTATAAGGGAGATAATCCCGACAGTTATAAGGAAGTCATCTATGGAAGAAGAAATTACGACCTCAAAAACAATATTGAAAAGGACGACTATAGTGATTTTGCCAATTTTGTTAAAATACTGAATATTACTCCTGATGCGGATTTGGCCTGCGAATTAGAAAAAGTATTTAATGTGGATCAATATCTGCGAACAATCGTATTAGATATACTTACTGGTAACTGGGATGGACCGATTTACAACAAAAACAATTTTTATCTCTACCACAATCAACATACAGGTCAATTTGAATATATTCCATATGACCTCGATAATACAATGGGTATAGACTGGGTAAATCGAGATTGGGGCACCAGAAACATTTATACTTGGAGTAGAACAGGTGAAACTCGTCCGATCTACAATCGGCTTATGCAAAATAAGGAATACAAAGATCGTTTCACCTATTACATGCTGGAGACACTGAGACATATTTATGACGAAGAAGTTATGTATCCGTATTTAGATCAAATGAGAGATAGATTAAAACCCTATTTAGAGAATGACCTGTATTACACCTATGATTACGGTTTTAATATAGATGATTTTGTGAATGGATTTGAATATAAACTACCGTACCAACAGACCGATTATGGAATAAAAGAATTTATCCAAACAAGAAGAATTGAAGCCTTTACTCAAATAGAATTGGCAGATGTCCCACCCATAATAACAGAAGTCCAGTATAATCATCCAAATGAAATTGAAAACCTGATTGTAAAAGCTCGAGTAATCGATGATTTGGGTCTAAACGCTGTGGAGTTCTGTATTTCGATAGATGGAGATCCTCCTATTTGCGAACAAATGTTTGAGAGTGGAGAAACAGAATTAGAATTAGAAGACGATATGTATGGCGTGATATTCCCACCTTTTTTTGAACTACTAAAAGTAGATTTTTACATACGTGCAACAGATGAGTTTGGCAACATATCTAGATATCCACGTTGTTCTGATATTGAAATTCAAAATGAAGAGGAAGAATTATCCCTTTCAATCAATGAGTTTATGGCTTCCAATGCAACGACCATTGCAGATATAAAGGGAGAATTTGACGATTGGATTGAACTGCATAATTATGGTTCTACTCCAATTTACCTAGGAGATAAATATTTGTCCGACAATCCAGACAACAGGGACAAATGGACCATGCCCAATTACACCATTGCCCCTGGAGAATATCTATTATTTTGGGCAGATGATGATCGAAATCAAGGTACCTTCCACACCAATTTCAAACTCAGTAAAGCTGGAGAATACATAGGCATTTTTGACGATGATGCTTCTGGCAATGCACTAATAGATGAAATCGAATTTGACATGCAAGAAACTGACATAAGTAGAGGCCGCTTGCCAAATGGTACTGGAGAATTTGTCACACTGAATCCAAGTCCGGGCTTACCAAATCTAACTACCAATGTGCAGGATATAGCAAGTAAAAAAGACCTTATAGATATATATCCCAACCCTACAACACAAAACATTTCTTACCGCTGTGCAGATTGCAAAATAATTGATATCAGTATAGTGGATGTTTTTGGAAATACGGTCACCGTGAAAACTAGTCGTAAAAACACCATCTTTCTTCCAGAAATCCCAGGCATTTACTTCATTATATTCTTAAAAGAGGATGGATCTACTGCAGTTAAAAAGATTATTCGACTGTAAATAAGTACATCTTCTATAATGAATATGACAAAGCAATTCTACTACATAAAATCATGTTCACTTTTTCAAAAGATGATTATATTCTTAAAATGGAAAGCTACTTAAATATACCCTACGTAGTCACATTTGAAGTAATTCACTCTGAAATACAAATATAGAGGACTATAGCAATGACTGCATATCAAATCCGTCTCCCATTCGTTTAGCCGCTCGATATGGTTGGATATTATTGGACTACTTGTAAATATTACACTAACTAATGTTTACCTTTGTGATTCCACATAAATTAATGGATCTATATGAATAAATCAAGACTGTTTTTCTTATTTTCTCTATTATGCATTGTACACTTTTCATCCGCTCAAATCATCCCAGTTGGCAATGGTTCTTACACCACTGTATTTCCAGGTACTGACGAAGCAGGTAGAAATCAATTTCCTTCAGGATCCCCTCAACTGAGTGGTAATGCATTAAATAAACCTGTGCCTACAAATGATTGGTGGTCAAAACTTGTTAAAGAGAACCATGCAGATAATCTGTTCAACTACCCACTCTCGATGAAGACATTGAACGACGGATTGGTTATAGGAAATATTGTCCCTGTTTCAACCCCAAACGGAAGTAGCCAACCTTTCGGCGATGCAAAACCAATTGTAGTGGGTGTAAGTGATTTGAATGCATCAAATGTGACAGTATCAGATCACTCGGACTGGACAGTCACTATGAATTGGAATCAAGGAACTCATGACTTCTCGGCGCTATCTGGTATAGGAATGCCATTCGTATATTTTACAAAATCTGATTCTGACATAGCAGAAATAGAAGTAATAGAAGGTATAGTGACTATCCAAGAAGAGACTTTGATCATTAAAGATTCACAAAGCGGATCTGATTATGCTGTATATGGGCCTAGTGGTAGTACTTGGTTAAAGTCTGGAAATACATATACCTCAAATCTAAATGGACAAAATTACTGGTCTATAGCTATGCTTCCTAATAATGGAACAGACCTAAATACTCTTGCAGAAGAGTACCAGAAATATGCGTACACATTTCCATCTAATACTACTGTATCTTGGAATTATGACCAGAGTACTTCTAATGTGACTTCTACATTTACAGTTGGTTCAGACATCAAAGAAGGAGCAGAAAGTGAAATCTTACTTGGACTATTACCACATCAATGGGGCTATCTATCCGCTCAGTCTCCACAACCAAATGGGGACTCATACAATACGATTCGTGGTGAGTTAAAAATGATAGCAGGAAATGAGTTTGTTGTCCAGCATACATTCAAAGGCATTTTACCAACACTTCCCTACTTAGATAACTACAGTCCTGGATTCTCTCCCGCTCAACTAAATGGTAAAATCCAACAACTAGAAAATGACGGACTAGCAACATGGACCGACTCATATAACGAAGGTCAAGTCATGAATAGGCTGATACAAACGGCAAGAATAGCTGATGAAATGGGAAATATTCAGTCAAGAGATAAGATAATAGCTACCATAAAAGAAAGACTCGAAGACTGGCTTAAATATGAAACTGGCGAAGTAGCCTTTTTGTATTACTATAACGATACTTGGTCATCATTGATCGGATACCCTGCTGGACATGGTCAAGATGCAAATTTGAATGATCATCACTTTCATTGGGGTTATTTTATTCATGCTGCTGCTTTTATTGAGCAGTTTGTTCCTGGTTGGTCAGAAGAATGGGGAGGTATGATTAACTTACTGATTAGAGATGCTGCATCGGCAGATAGAGACGATGACCAATTTCCTTTTCTACGAAACTTCAGCCCCTATGCTGGTCATAGTTGGGCTAATGGATTCGCCACTTTCCCTTTTGGGAATGATCAAGAGTCCACTTCAGAGAGTATGCAATTCGCCTCTTCGCTTATCCATTGGGGATCTATCACAGAGAATGATGAAATAAGAGACTTAGGCATCTACATTTACACTACCGAGCAATCTGCTTGCGAAGAATATTGGTTTGATATGAATAATCGAACTTTCAAAGATGGATATGGCTATCAACTAGCCTCTAGAATATGGGGAAATGGATATGACAATCAGACATTCTGGACATCTGATATCGCTGCAGCGTATGGGATAGAGATGTACCCTATTCATGGTGGATCCTTATACTTAGCCCATAATCAAGAATATATGCAGTCATTATGGAATGAGATATCATCAAACACTGGAATATTAAGTAATGAAGCCAATGACAATCTATGGCATGATACGTATTGGAAATATTTATCTTTTCTTGATCCTCAGGCTGCAATTGATTTATATGATTCGTATCCCGATCGCAATTTAAAATTTGGAGTCTCAGATGCTCAGACTTACCACTGGTTGCATGCCATGAATGTCTTGGGTACCGTAAATATTGACATCACAGCTAATCATCCTATAGCCGCATCATTCTCTAAAGATGGAGAGATCATATATGTAGCGCATAATTATTCTGATGAGGCCATAGAAGTGCTTTTTTCAGATGGATTCACACTCCCTGTTCCTGCTAATGAATTAGTGACGAGTAAAGATGTGGATGTAAAAGGTTCATTGACTTCTGACTTTCAATTTGCTCATCCTGGAGGCAGCGTATTACTTACATCGACAATAGAAGAAGGAACAGCCAGCAAGGTAGAATTCTTTGATGGCAACACCCTATTGGGTGAAGATGATACCGAACCATTTCAATTGAGAGCAGAAAACCTTGCCCTAGGTATCCATTCGATGTATGCCAAGGTATATGTCAATAATGATTTCAATAATACCAACATAATCAATATACAAGTAGGAGAACAAATACCATACGAATCTGTATTTCAGATCCCAGGAGTTATAGAGGCAGGGCGTTTTGATAAATTTGAAGGTGGAAAAGGACAGAATATATCTTATCTAGATATTTCCCCAGGCAATGATGGTAACTTCAGGTTGGATGAGGATGTAGATACAGAACTTACTACTCAAGAAGGAGCTATTATTCGCTCGATTAGCTCCGGGGAATGGTTGGAATATTCTATTGATGTGCAGACTTCTGGCTTGTATGATGTAACATTTAGATACGCAAGTGACAACTCGGCAGGTGGGGGCCCATTCCACTTTGAGGTTGATGGGCTTCCTATCAGTAGTCCAGTTAGTATGTCATCTACAAATGGTTGGAATACGTGGAGTAATAAAGTGCTCGAAAATGTAGAACTTAATGAAGGAAACCATATCCTGCGGCTCGTTATGACCAATGGAGAGTTCAACTTGGGTACAATGACATTTGAACATGTTGGAGCATTAGATTATGTAGCACCTATTGCGGATGCAGGTCAAAATGTAACGGTGGTTTTGCCATCTACTACAGTCAATTTAGATGGAAGTCAAAGTTATGATCCAGAAGGGGAGGTAATCTCCTATGCGTGGGAGCAGATATATGGTCCTTCTTCTGTGAGCTATAGTGACATTACTGATGACCAACCACTGATTTCAAATCTAGAGGAAGGTGTATATAAATTCAGATTGACAGTAAGTGATGGACAATACAATTCATATGATGAGGTGTTAGTGATTGTATCTAGTGATGGGAATCTTCCTCCAAGCATATCCATAACTGCCCCTCTTGACAACACAACGTTCAGAGAAGGAGAACCTATACCTATCGAGACTGCTGTATCTGACATAGATGGATTTATAAATCTAGTAGAGTTTTTTGCTAATGATGTAAAAATAGGAGAAGATGATACTGCTCCATTCGCATATCAATGGGAAAACGCCAGTGTTGGCAGCCATATCATAATAGCAAGGGCTACTGATAATGCCAATACATTTGGAACTTCACAAGAAGTGCTTGTCGAAGTTGCCGAAGTAAGATCGTGCTCTGAGACATCAAACACGTCGCAGCAGGGTTCTTTTTCTACAGGATATGAAGCTACATTCGAGACGGTAGGTAATAATATAACGATTACTTTCACCTTACTAGATACAGATAAAGTGGGCGTAGTAGCTTACTTGTGGCAAGAATCGCCATTTACAGAATATGAAATGACTCTTGAATCTGGACTTACATTTACAAAAACATTCGGAGGACAAACTATAGGAGAAGAGAAAAGCTTCGCATGTAAATTTGCGTTTGCAGGAGGACTGGCCGTTACTAAATATATTACCTATGAAGTTGGAAAAAGTTGTATGACCAGTTCTTCTTCTGATGTGTTGGAAGAAGTGATCACATTATCACCCAATCCTACAAGCGACATACTTTATATAGATGGCTTAGAACAAGAATCGAAAGTGGACATCTATTCTTCCCAAGGTCAACAAATGTTTTCGGCCACAACAACCAATAGTATAGTAATAAGTGATCTTCCTCCTGGTCCTTATTTTATTATTCTAGAAATTCGCGGAGTTAGAATTATTAAGAAATTTTTGAAGTTATAGTCAAAATGAATAATTATTTAACTCAGAAAGAAAAGTGAAGATCCGATCACTTAAGTGATCGAATCTTCAATAGAGCCTTAGCGCTACTTAGAAGTGATATGCATCCCCTCTCCTATTGTTTTGCTAAGACCCTTTTGATGTGTGCATGAAATTCAAAATAGTTCTAGTGATCTTACTGCATTAGTAGTGGATCGTTAAATTCTCGGCCGCGTAGGTTGCAAAAGCAGGTGCTCCCATACAAAAACCAACTATATGTGATGCAATAAATCCACAGGCTGGATCACCTGGCATTTTAACCGGTATAAATGGTCGCTTCACCCCATAAGCTACAACCCAGTGTGGAGAGACCAGTGGCATCGGAACGGTAATTACATCTCCTCCTTTCACCTTAAATACAGGACCACCTCCGGTAGGCAAACAAGCTCCAACTGGAATTACATTTGCTTTCACATTATATGTACATGGTGTGGCATTGGTAATGACTTGAGCGTTTCCTTGAGTCGCAAACAATAAACATAAGGTCATGCTTGTGCATACTAATCTTAACGTCTTCATACTTTATAATTTTAATGATGATATCCAATATTGGATGTAAAACTGTGCAAACGATAGCATGTGTTTTTGCTCGCTCGACAAATTCATAATCCAAATTTAGAGGGCCCTTCTGAGCAAAAAAAAATAGATGAGTAAATGTACGTTTGCTTGAGGAAATGCGACATAGTATTGAGGAAGTGTATTTTTTTCCATTCTAAAAATAGAACTGCAAAGCTAGCTGTTGAAAGAGAACAAAAACCTAAAAGGAACCTTGCCGCTTTGCAAGTAGTTTACATTCCCTCAATAAAAATGCACTTTACTCATTAAATCACTGCGAAAGTCTAAAACGCAAAATTAAAATCCTTGAAGTTAGTACATTGAAAAAACAAATGCTGACTTAAAATTATGAGTGAAATACAAATTCTAGTTGTAGAAGATGAACCGATCATAGCCGATGATTTGGTATTCATGCTTGAAGAAATGGGCTATTCAAATGTAGATACGGTTCATTATGGGGAATATGCAATCAAAGACATGGAACAGAAACCCTATGACTTGCTATTGCTTGATATCAACCTCGAAGGAAAGATTGACGGCATTCAAGTAGCCGAACATGCGCATATAAATCACGCCATGCCCTACATTTTTTTAACCTCATTATCCGATGAAAAAACAATTGAGCGAGTAAAAAAAACACATCCTGCTGCCTACCTCGTAAAACCAATAGATGAGAAAGACCTGAAAGTGAATATAGAATTGACCTTGGCTAAATCGACAAATAAAAAAGCTAAGAAAAAAGAATTTCCCTCCATCTACTATATCAAAGATAGAAGTAGGATGTCAAAAGTACGAACAGAAGATATCCTATACTTAGAAGGATCAAACAATTATACCATTGTACACACCACGAATAAAAAATATGTAATAAGCCAAACCCTGAAGCGAGTTGCTGAAGCAATGGATCCAGAGCTTTTTATACGGATACACAAGTCAGCCATAGTTCAATTGTCTAAAATCGATGAAATCGTAGATGCTCATGTCATTCTATGCGGAATCAAATTAGCCATTGGAAGAACTTATCGATCTAGATTAATGGAACGATTGGATACCATTTAATACCCAATTATAGTGCGCCCCTTTTTGAAATATTGTATTCTTATAGTTATTGTAGTGCTTCCTGTCTGCACCCTGACAGGACAAATCAACCCTATTGATTTTCTCAACATTGAAGATACTGCTGGGGTAAGGAAATACATCAAAGAGCGTTCGTTATCTGTTTATGATGAGTATACCGTTTGGGGTCAAATGCACAAAATTGCAAAAAGAAAATATTCCAAATTTGCACCCTATTTTTACAAGATGGAAGTAGAGTCGATGCCCGACACCTTATCTGCAGTAAAAAAAGTATTTAAGTATACAGCATTTTCGGTCTATTCAACCAATTATTATACACTTGAAACTGCACTAAAAAATATTTACCTGGCAGAAAACATTGCAGAAACAGAAGACAATGATTATCTCCGAGCCCGAGTAATGCATGCCTTGGGGTGGTACTATGCCGCCAATTGTGAATTTAAACGCTCCATCGAAACATACGATCATGCCTTACAAATATTCACAAGACTAGATAAGAAAAAAAACATAAGAAATATACTCGTAAAAAAAGCGCTGGCATTGCAATTAATAGAAGAGCACAAGGAAGCATTTTCTATATTTGAAAAAGTATATCACACCGATAAGATCCCAAGTGAAGGTATTCTTTCCCTCTTAGTAAAAAGTAGTTTCAGAAATGGAGATATAATAAAGACACAAAAATACCTCAATGAATATTTTGCAAAAATTAAAGAGAACTCCAAGTCAAAATTAAACTCCCATCGATATCATATCTTAAGTGCAATTCAAGCGAATATTCGAAATCAAGACTTCAAAGAAGAGCAGCATCTGATCAAAGCATACGAAGTTTCAAACAAGAAAAATTTTTACAAAGAAGAATTTGGAGCTTATTTGAGGCTGGGTATTTTCTATTTTGATAGAAAGAAGTTTGTAAAAGCAAAGACATGTCTGAAAAAAGCGCAATCCATTGCCTATGAGGGATTGATGTATAATCGATTTCACAAGCCAATTTCAATCTTGCTGCAAATCGCTGAAATTGAAAAAGATACTACTCAGATAAATGATTTCACCATATTACTCGCTAACTACCAAAAACAGATCACTCAAAAAATTGAAGTCAACAATATCATTGAGAACAATAAGAAGGATGAGTTGATTCGTCAAAAGAGAGAAATTCAATCTCAAAATCAAAAAATATGGACTTTAATTACATTGGGTTCAATTGGCGTCGGCTTGTTGTTATTTGCATTCTTTTATTTTCGGAAGTACACCAAAATCGTGAAAGACTTATCACAAAAAAACCTATTGCTTGATCAATCCGTAAATGAAAAACAAACGCTACTTCAAGAAACGCACCATAGAGTGAAAAACAACCTGCAAATTATCGCGAGTTTGTTGAATTTACAGCGAAAATATACCAAAGATAAAAAACTCACTTCAGCCCTTATTGATGGTCGAAATCGGGTCAAAAGTATGGCATTAATTCATCAATTGCTCTATCAGAAAAAAGACCTCAAAGGCATAAACGTCCGTAATTATGTGGAGAACCTTATGTCGTCTCTTTTTAGTTCTTTGAAAGCTGACAAGAAAAATATTCAGTTCATAAATGATGTTGATCCACTACATCTTCATGAAGACACCTTATTGGCAATAGGGCTCATTATCAACGAAGTGGTCACCAATTCTCTCAAATATGCTTTTGAGGAAAGAGAAAATGGCAAAATCCAAATTTCACTATTAAAAAAGGATCCGTATTTGTTTTTGTCCATCTCTGATAATGGAATTGGAATTCCTGAAGATTTTAACATAAATGATAAATCGTCATTTGGATACAGCCTTATCACTTCATTGTCCAAAAAACTGGATGCTGAAATTTCGATATTTTGCGACAACGGAACCACAATTAATTTACTAATCAACAAATTTATAGAAACGAAATAATAGCCCCTATCATTCACCAGGACTTCGAATTGATTTCTTTGATTATTTTTAGATTTCAATTCACAAAACAGTTCGAACTCATGAAACAACTATTTTCCTATTCTTTATGTATCGCTTTTTCCATTTTAGCATTCAATGCCTGTACGCCCAAGGAGCAAAAATCAACACCATCCGTAGTTCAAGAAAAAGTGGATGAAGGAAATCCCACCATACAACCCGGCTTTGTCCATGCGGTCTATTTTTGGTTAAAAAAGGACAATCCAGCATTGCTAAAAGAGTTTTTAGATGAAGGCTTACCCAAACTGGCCAAGGTACCATCCATTCAATCGGTAGCGTGGGGACCAGCAGCAGGATCACCAAGAGATGTTGTTGATAATTCGTATGATTTAGCTTGGATTGTGGATTTTGCTAACAAAGAAGCTGAAGCAGAATACCAAGTCGACCCGTTGCACTTAGAATTTGTTGAAAAATATAAATCCTTATTTGAAAAGGTTATTGTGTATGATAATATCGTGGAAAAGTATAGTGCTAATTAATAGTATTTTTTTTATTGTGCAACGCTATATAAGCACGGAACAAGAAAAAATAAAAAAAGCCACTGCAACTGCAATGGCCTTTTTTTATTATTAAAGTAATTTAAATATAAGAATCGATTACTTTACAATTGATATTTTTTTCGTCGTATAGAAATCCTTCGTATTTATCTTCATGATGTATGTTCCAGTAGGAATGTCTGATGTATTTACATTTCTTCTGAAAAATCCACTTTCTCCTTTGTATGTTTTTTGATAAAATGATCTTCCACTCAAATCCATGATTTGAATATTTACATCTGTTCTCTCTAACAAGTTAATATCTACCGTTGTGTACTGACTCATTGGATTTGGATATACGCTAGTAGCATTTCCTAGTTCTACAGAATGAGTAGAGGATACTAATGTGAATCCATTTTCTACCGCTTCGATTATAGTAGTGGACTCTCCAGTATTAATCGTTCTATTAGGATTGATCAACATCGTCACGATATGCATATTCATAGGATCGAAACCTTCTGGGATAGTATATGTGAAATTAAATGCTTTCTCATTGCCTACAGTCAACATCTCTGTAAATGAATTACTCATTCCATCAAATGGAGCTAATATCGCTCTTGCTACGTGATCATATTCCATATCAGCTGGAGGAACGGTAGAAGGAAGATCCGCCCAATTCACACCATTGTCATCAATAAGATCACTACCGCCTGAATAATAATTGGCTTGTCCATATCCACTAGAAGTACCTGTAACATCATCCTCGGTCAAAGCAACATTCACTTTAAATGCAGGACTGATATCTTCCAATGAAGTCACTACCAATGATATGGTCAGCTCTCTTGTGTCCTCATCCCATAATGCTCCATGTTCCATCATTGCCGCTGATGTCTCTCTAATATCCATCAAGAATGGAGACTCTATATCAGCCGGATCAATAAATCCATTTCTATTCACAACAGCATTAGGAAATCCTGATGCGTTTAATCCATCGTCATAATCTGCATCTGCCATTGGATCACCATTGTGCACCGCAATTCCAATAAAGTATTCTGGATATCTATTTGTCATTCTATCCATCCAAACCGTACCTCTTGGACACCATCCACACCATGTTCCAGTTGCTTCTTCTACAATTACTTTTTTATGTTCGCCTGGTAATACTCCAAACAACAAGGCTGATGATTCATCATTGCAAATATCCTCATCTGCAAAATCACCACCATTAACACTATTAACCGACATGGACAAATTGATAAAACCATCAGTCAATTCAAATTCATCGTCTATAATAAATTCAATAGATTCTCCTTGAGCTAAAGCAATTCCATCTTCCAAATAAGGAATAACATCTGAACCAACGGTAACATCCACTGCAAAAGAATTCACTTCAGTTGATCCTTCATTAGTAATCGTACCTCTTAATTCAACTTTATCTCCCACCAATCCATTTTCTTTTGATACATCTAAACTAGTACTTACATCTTCCTTGATTTCAGGGGATGTTTCACTGTATTCATACGCAAAATCGTCCACAAAAAATGAATTTCCTTGTACTGGGTAAATGTCGATAGATGCAATACTGTTATCTGCACTTGCAAATGATCCCACACATACTCCATTTACTTTTAGTTGCCATTTGTTAGCATCAAAATTAATATCCATTTCGAATTCAAACCATTCTCCAACTGGATATTCAAATGAAAGAATTGTTTGATTTCCAGAACCTGTAATTCTTCCTGTACCATCTGCTTCGAAGAAGGCATTCATAGACCAAGTGGTACCGATAGCAACTTCACCTTGGTAATTAAAATAAGCTCCCGTTTCTACCAACATAGACATCTTGGTATTCAAAAATCCAGAAGTCAATTTTTGACCTCCATAAAATAAAACAACATCTTGAGGGCCTCCATTCGCCGCTGTAGAAGCAAACTTTATGGAATTGGATCCACTATTGGCAGCTTCATCTGTAATTTGTACATCTTCAGAATTTCCTACAGAACCACTCCAGGTAGTCCATTGGGGAGATACTACTCCTAGGTAATCGCCTGGTTGGTAAGAATCAAAGTCTTCTGAATACGTTTGTCCCATGACAAAAGCGCTCATTAGAATAAATGAAAAGATAGATAGTAGAGTTTTTTTCATAGTATTTTAGTTTGAATAGTTATTAGTAGCTGTTAAAATTCGGTCTAAAGTAATGAAATATTATTTCAATATAGGGATGAAAATATAATTGTATATAAAATAGTCAGTAAGACAACAAGTTGGATATCTTTGTTCTACTATTTTTTCAGTACATAAACTGAAAGATTTCTAGCATTAATAAATGGAAAAAGTTATAATTTTTGATTTGGGCGGAGTATTGATAGATTGGGATCCAAGATACTTGTATACCTCCTATTTTGAAACGCAGGAAGCTATGGAATTTTTTCTTTCTGAAGTTTGCACTATGGAATGGAACGAAGAACAAGATGGAGGAAGAACCATTGCAGAAGCAAATGCCATATTAATCGAAAGATATCCAGAATATAAGACTGAAATTTTGGCCTTTTATTCAGAATGGACAACCATGCTTCGAGGAGCAATACCTGAAATAGTAGATATACTTCAAACGATTCGTAAAAACTACCGTCAAGTTTATGCGCTAACCAATTGGTCCGCAGAAACCTTCCCTATTGCGATATCAAAATACCCGTTCTTGGAATGGTTTGATGGAATATTGGTTTCTGGACAAGAGCAATTAAAAAAGCCTGATCCAAAAATATATCAACTCTTATTGGAACGATATGCCTTGGATAGTAATTCATGTATCTTTATTGATGACAATCTTAGAAATGTGAAGGCGGCTGAATTGGAAGGCATCACATCCATCCATTATAAAAATCCGGTCCAATTAAAGGATCAATTATCAATTCATGGAATAAATGTATAAACATGGCAGAACTAGGAAAATATAACAGGTTAAAAATAAATCGATTTGTAGATTTTGGAGCCTATGTAGATGGTGGTGAATTAGGAGAAATTCTTGTTCCTTTAAAATATTTGCCTAAGGATATTGAGGAAGAGGATGAGATTGATGTTTTTGTTCATCTTGATGGAGAAGAAAGATATGTAGCTACTACTGAAGATGTCAAAGCCCAAGTTGGAGAATGTGCCTACATGGAGATCACAGCAATAAGTGAGCATGGGGCCTTTGCAGATTGGGGTTTGGTAAAAAATCTATTTATCCCATTTAGAGAACAGAAATATAAATTACAAGTTGGAGATGGTGCTGTTGTATACGTTTACCTGGATGAAATTACGAATCGACTGGCAGGAAGCACTAAAATTGAACATTACATAGGTCATGATTCTTCTTCATTCAGAGAAAAAGAACGTGTCAAAATATTGATCCACCGCAAAACACCCGCAGGATTTTTAGCAATTATTGAGAATTCCTGTTTAGGCATGTTGTATCACAATGAAATTTTTCAAGACATAGAAATTGGAGATCAATTAGCTGCCTACATTAAAAAAATACGAGACGACAAAAAAGTTGACCTTACATTGCAAGAGGAAGGGCACGGAAAAGTGACCGATTTTTCTGATGTCCTACTTCAATATTTGGAGGACAATAAGGAGCTGCATTTAAATGATAAATCTTCTCCAGAAGAAATTAAGAGTCAATTTGGTGTAAGCAAAAAAGTATTCAAAAAAGCAGTCGGAAAATTGTACAAAGAAAAGAGAATCCTATTGCAAGACAAAAAAGTAATACTCAAACCATAATCAGGCAAAAATAATTCTCAATCATAAATTCATCGTTTTAAAACATCTTTAATTTGATGTTCTAACCTTAGTATTTTCTTGAATCCAACACGGCACTTTAAATGAGTCACCTACCTTGATTCTTCTTTGAAAGATATCCTCTCGTTTGGGCATGTATTGGCTATATTGATTGATCCATTTGTTCGCTTCCGCAGTTACGGAAGGATCGATTTTTTTAGCATACGCAAACTTGTCGATAGCTGCCCAGGTGACTACTTGAGAGTTCCATCCTCTGCCTGAGCCACATAACGGCCCACTTGATGCATATAACTTACCAATCAATAAGTAAGGCTCTCCCCAATTGGGTCTATGTTCGGCAGCCAAAAGTGCATACCT
Source organism: Saprospiraceae bacterium (assembly GCA_029212405.1). Classification (GTDB taxonomy): domain Bacteria; phylum Bacteroidota; class Bacteroidia; order Chitinophagales; family Saprospiraceae; genus CAJXUU01. Next base: position 33,918 of record JARGNR010000037.1, on the reverse strand, counting down.
TCTTGCCTTTGGAAAATTCTTTAAATCTCCATAATAAATTTGAGAAATGACATGCTCATACTTGGATTTTTCTAGCGGATCATCTACACTCGCCACATACGACTCAAAAAAGGCAATGGCTTCATTATACTGTCCATTTTGGTAGGCTTTGTTTCCTTCTCCCACATCTCCTAAAGCGGGTTCAACATAACAGTACTCCTTGTACGCCGCAGTAACCGCCATCAAATTTTCATCTGTATCCAGGCAACCTCCTCGTTTTAATCTTCTCCCCACCAAATTAATTGCATCACAATTTGTGGGATCATTTAAATATCTTTCATAATACTTATCGGTATAATATTCACAATCATAAAAGTCATCAATTCCTTGCAACGACTCTAATCTAGCAGGTGCATAATCATTGATAATCTGCCAGGATTCACACAATGTTCCTTTGCAATTCTTCAATCCATACGCCACTGTCTTTTCTATTAATTTCGCGTATTTCCTCCCTTCTTCATAACTGATTTCCTTGGCAATAATCCGATCTGCTAGTATCTTAGTAAATGGATTGACAACAAAATAATCTGCCTTCTTTCCATTGACGTCAAAATTCATCTTGAACATCGTATAAATCTCCTCTAAACTGACAATGTCTTTAAACTTGTAATAGTAATCAAATGCCTTTCTTCCTTGAATATACGCCTCCCCTCCAAAGCATTCCATTCGTTTATTATAAATGGACATAACACTATCCACATATATCTTTTTCTTTGCCGGATCTTGTTCTACCCTATGCATCTCCGTATAGATCGCTACTCCATCATCAAACTGATATTTTACTCTTCCATTAGAGGCCGGAGCACCATAATAGGCCTTTTCCCAGTATGGAAACGCCTCCTTATATTTTTTCTGCTTGACTAAGTCCTTGTAAAGTACATAGGCCGTCTCCACTTCATCTCTTTCGACCGTAGGTAAATCACTGAAAGTTGTACAAGGATTTTCAGGATCTTGCTTAGTGGGTACTTGATTGGTTACCGGTTCTTCTTTAACAGGTTCTGGTGCTGTCTTAGGCGAACAGGCACCAATGCATAGTACAAAAAGGAATAATATAAACTGAGAAAATTCTTTCATTGTATTCATTTAGATATTCAAATCAGCATCAAAAATATAAATTCCGCTTGAAATTATTTCTATGATCTCTTCCAAGATATTGAAGTGGTTTAAGAACTCCGAGGTTTACCGAGCTGAAAGGCTTGTAGCTATTGGCAAGTCTCATTTTTCTTTTCATAGCCAAAGCTATGGTAATAAAAATAGGCGTAGGTCAATGGCTGCAATGCTTTTAGCGCAGGTAGTGAGTGAGTTTTTAAACCACTTCATTACTTAGATGCAAGAAATCCGATTAGCGGTGGTAACGTAGGATAAAAAGGAGTATACATTTACATCATACGACACCCTTAATTTACTTTTGGATCAAATAGTTTATATCCATAGTCTACAAGAATATTAATAAGAATAAATGCTGTGCACACAAAAATAACACACCCCAATAAAATAGGAATATCATAATTGATCAATGCATTGACCGTCAATCCTCCAATACCTTTAAAATTAAATACGTTCTCTACAAAAAATGCTCCTGCCAGTAACGAAGCAAACCATCCTGTCACCGCAGTAAATACTGGATTCAGCGAATTTTTAATGGCATGTTTCAATACGATGTCCTTAAATTTGAGCCCTTTTGCTTTTGCGGTTCGCATATAATCTTGTGTCAATACATCCAACAAGGAAGAGCGCATTAGTTGTGTGATAATCGCAAGTGGTCGTACCCCCAATGCAATTGCTGGTAAAATCAAATTCTTCCACACCACCACTTCATCACCGATATCATTAATGTCAAAAATACTTCCTTGAATATTTAAGCCGGTATAATCTCGAAGCACAAAACCAAAAATCAATGCCAAAACAATGGCACTCACATAACTTGGAACTGAAATACCGATTACGGAAACCCCAATTATAAATTGATCCAACCAAGTATCCTTGACTAAAGCCGCAAATATGCCCAAACAGATGCCAAATAAAATGGCTATTCCCATGGCGGCAAGTGCTAAAATTAAAGTTTTTGGAATGGCATCCTTCAATAAAAGTGCCACCCGTTTTCCCGATTGAAAGGATTCTCTAAAATAAGGAGATTTTAATAGTAGCCCTTTCCCGTCAACGCCCCCTGTTATTTTTACATGTGGAACCTGTTTTTCAGCATATCGCTTTCCATTTCCATACCCCACTGGAGAAATATCGTTCAGATAGTAGAGCATTTGAATGTGTAGGGGTTTATCCAAGAATAATTCCGCCTGTTTTCGTTCTAAGGAAGCCGAATCTGTTCGTTGGCCAAACGTCAAACGTGCCGGATCAACCGGAGCCAAATAGATAATTGAACTAATCAAAACAACTGCTGAAACTAGGACAATAATTGAAGTACCTATCGTGTATAAAATAGATTTCAAATGTGGTGGAATTAGGACAAATAATAGATTAAATCTACTAATAAATTTGGATTGAACGAATATTAAATAATTTTGCGAGCGAAATGGTCTTCTTAAGAAATGAAAACTTATTGTTCGTTTCTATGTTTGAACTGTTTTGAACACCTAATATCAAACAACTTTACTGCGTCCATGAGGATAGAAAAAATTGACTACGAACAGATATCCGCAATTTCATCCAAAGATCTTTCTTACATTCAGCTGACTCCATTTTTGGAAGATTTTTACAGTTTCACTCCTTCTATTGAGTCGTTTTCCAATGCCATTTCCGAGCGAAAAAAACATGGAATCGATAGAAAATTGCTAGTTGATGTACTCCAAGAAAATTATAAAAGCATCAATCCAAATGAAAAGCAAATTCAAAATATCGGAGCGTTAAAATCAGAAAATACATTTACCATCATTACAGCACACCAACCAAGCCTACTGGGGGGTCCATTGTATTATGTGTTAAAAATTGCTTCTGTGATCAATCTTTGTAATCAATTGACAGAGGCATATCCTGAATATAATTTTGTTCCCACATTTATAAGTGGAGGAGAAGATCATGACTTTGAAGAAATAGATCATTTGCATTTATTTGGGAAAACTATAAAATGGGAACGAGAAGCCATAGGCCCTGTAGGTCGATTGACCATTGATGGCATTGATGAGGTGCTCCAACAAGTTTCAGAAATATTAGGAGATCGTCCAGAAGCAGTCTCCTTGATGTCTACCATCACCGGCTGTTTGGAAGAAAGCCATTGTTACAGTGATTTTGTGTTCAAATTTGTGAATGTATTATATGGCAAATATGGAGTCATTGTAGTTAACATGGACAATATTCACCTTAAAAAGAGATTTGCTCCCCTCATGCAAGAAGAGATTTTAAATCAAGTGAGCAAACCACTAGTATCTGCCACTCAGGAGCAACTAGAAAAGCATAAATTTAAAGCGCAGGCTTTTCCACGAGACATTAATTTATTCTACTTGTGTGAAGATGGAAGAAAACGAATAGAGCCTAAGGGAGACAACTTTGACATTGTGGATACCAATCTAGAATTTACAAAAGAAAATTTGCTTAAGGAGCTGGAAAATCATCCGGATAGATTTAGTCCCAATGTAGTCATGCGACCTCTATTTCAAGAGTTTTGCCTACCAAATCTTGCCTATGTGGGTGGAGGTGGAGAGATTGCATACTGGCTAGAAAGAAAAACTCAATTTGCCCATTTTAATGTTTTCTTTCCTATGTTAATCCGTCGTAATTCTGCGATGATCTTGAACAAGGGGCAACTAAAAAACCTTTCGAAACTTGACTTCACAATAGAAGATATTTTTCTAGATCAAGACCAACTGATATTTAAGTTCATCAATGCCTCATCTGAAATCGAAATTAAGCTAGATGATCAAAAAACACAAATAGAGAATGCTTATCAAGATATTGCTAAAAAAAGTACCTCCGTTGATCCTTCTCTAGCAAAATCTGTACTCGCCGAAATGACAAGGCAACTCAAAAACATTGACCAAATGGAATCGAGAATCAAGAGGAGCCTGAAATCTCAGCAGGACGTCAATGTGAAAAAGATTGAGAAATTGAAGGAAAAGCTGTTCCCTAATCTTGGTCTCCAAGAAAGGTACGACAACTTCCTACCCCACTACTTATCTATCGGCGAATCTTTCTTTGATGTATTGATAGAAAATTTGGACCCAATGGACCGAAGATTTACTTGTATTATGCCAGATTAGTCCCAGCATATCAAATATTTCATAACAGATAAGCTACAAAATCATAAGAATACCTATTTTGAGATCATATAATCAATTTAGAAATATGAAGCACCTAATAGCGTGTGGTTTGATTCTCTGTGCATCCATGGTTAATGCACAACTGCCCAAGACAGATTTATACATGTTTACCTTATTGGATAATGGAGAACGCATAAGTCTAAAGGATCCCGTGTATCTCAGTGGGTTCAATCCTGATGGCTATAACAACCAACCGTCTTTCATCAATCCTGGAGAAGTGTATGTCACCACTAACTTATATGATAAAAACTTTACTGATTTTGTCAAATTAGACCTCGTAAATGATACCTATTATCGAGTTACGGCTACGGACAGCATCAGTGAATTCAGCCCTACTCCGAAGGCTAAGTCTGGTTATTTTAGTTCTGTTCGAATTGAAAAAGATGGGCAAACTCAATCCCTATGGCTGTATCCCGATGATCATTCCAATTGGGGAAAAAGAATTTTTAAAGATACAGACAACATAGGTTATCATTGCTGGCTGTCAGAAAATGACATCGCGCTTTTTCTTGTTTCGAATCCAATGAAACTTGCAATCGGAGATGTAGAATCGGGAAGCATATCAAATGTGCTAGATAATATCGGTAGGTGTTTTCAACAAAATTCTGAAGGAGAACTACTATTTGTGCATAAAATTTCAGAAGAAACTTGGTACATTAAGTCCTATAATATCGAAGATCGTACAGCCAGAATAATTACTCAAACAAGACCAGGAAGTGAAGATTTTGTCTTATTATCCAATGGAACTATTCTCATGGCAGAAGGAAGTAAACTCTTCTCACTACGACCAGAAGTAGATACATTTTGGAATGAAATCGAAGATCTATCCGATTATGGAATACTGAACATCAATAGACTAGCTTCTTCAAGAAATCGGTTGATTTTGGTCAACAGCCAATAATTTTAATACATTTAATAGATGACATTGAAGTGATCTGTATTTTCAAACCACTTCAATGTACAGTTATACCTTCCAATTATGTAGTTGATCTAATTTTGAACTTTATAATGACCAGGTTTAAATTTAAATGACCGCATCAATCTCGTCCATGTATTAATTTGGGCAATTGCAAGTGTTAAATACGCAACTTGCTTCTTACTAAAGTGAGCAAAAAGAAGGGCGATGAAAGGGTCCAATTCTGAAGCCGAATTCAATACCGTTAATTCTTCTGCAAATTGTAACACCACACGTTCTTTTTCATTGTAAAAAGGTGTCTCTTTCCAAACACATAATGAAGCTAACCGCAGTTCGGATTCTCCTATATGTTTAAGTTCTTTATAATGCATATCTACACAATATGCACATCCATTTAATTGAGCTACCCTTAATCGCATGAGTTCTAGCAAACCAAACTCTAAGGATGATTCTCCAATATAATTCTCAAATTCATTCAATTTTTCAAACATTCCTAGAGGTAGATCCTGATATTCAATGTTTTGCATGATGTATTTTATTTTTTGATTCAATAATAAAACAAACATACAAGAACAACTCAGTCAAAAAATTAAGATATCTTAAGAAAGGTCTATTGTTGAGTTTTTCTGATATCACTAAGATATTCAGGAGTGATATCCAAGTAAGATGCTATCATATATTGTGGCACCCGCTGTACAAAATTTGGAATGGAATTGATTAAATCTAGGTATCGTTTTTTACTATTCGCCTTCATGTAAAAGTGGCTACTTTTCTGTTGAGCAATCAACCAATTTTCAGTAAGTCTTCGAAAAAACCGCTCTATTATGGGTATTTCAGTATAGACTTGTTCAAGACTCTGTTTGGATATGGAAAATGTTTCTAACGGTTCAAGTGCTTGAATGTATACATTTGAGGGCACTTCATTGCAAAAGCTATCCATATCAGTAACCCACCAATTTTCTATACCAAATTGAATAATTCGCTCAACTCCACTTTCCTCAATATAAAAAGTACGAGTCAACCCTTTTAATATAAAATACTTGCAATAACAAATACTACCCGATTTGAGTAGATATTCCTTTGGGTTAAATTGATGAAATTCCAAATAATTGCAAAATTTCTCAAAATCCTCCTCTTCAATAACAACATATCGCCTTATATACTTCTTTAGCGCTTCTTTCAATGCAATACCTTATATGGGTTTTGTTGCTTTATTTAGGATCCGATTGCCAGATGATATTCATAATCTTCCATACTCCATCAACTTTCCCGAGATGCATGAAATCGATGCCCCACTTTGCTGTTAATTTCGCTGAAGCCGTTTTATCATGAACACTGTAGATTTCAATAATTTTTGGAGTTTCTTCTGTTACCTGATCACCCTTGATATTCCATTTGGCTGACAAATCATACAACTGTTGATACGTCATTGGAACATTGGAATAGGCTTCTCCATTGTATTCATAATATCCTATTTTCCTAAGATCTTTATGAACACTTTTTTCGATTCTTTCAGGAGATACTTCATACAATCCCAAAACATAATCTTCGACGGCAGCATGGACCAGCTCTTTATCAGACATCATCTTTTCACTTTGCCCATTGCTGTAAACAGACAACATCAAAATGAAGGCAAACGAAAGAAATCGGACACTTTGAAATAGAGTTTTTGACGTATTCATTTTAATTTTTTTCTAAACTTAGTGATTTAATAATAATTGCAGTGATTTGATCCGCACAATTTAGATCAACCCTTGTTTTGTAAGGATAAACTCAACCTAATTGTCCGTCATCGTAGAATTTTTTTCGGATGGTATAGGTCAGATGTTGAATAATCGCATCATCTGGTCTTTCAGGTAAATCTGACGTTTGAAATGCGGCTTCCATTTCAAGTTGCTTTGCTTGGGCTAAGTCTAATAATTCATCATATTCAAAATTACCTGATTTGACATTGAGCAAAAATTCTCGATCCAATCTTCGTACTTGTATCTTCGAATCTCTTGCAATTTCAATAGCCATTTCCAACAAACGAAACGTATGCATCATATTCTTTGCATCGTAATTCTTACCGTGGCTTTGTGTATTTTGAAATCGTGTTTCATTCCGTTTTTCAACCCAAGCCCAATATTCCTTGTATTCCTTACAGTAGGAAGAATATCCATCTTTGTTAAAATACAATAGACACAACTGCTGTTCGCCTTTTGGAATTGCACTCAATGAAACCGTATTGGACTGATCATTTTGGATAATCCCTTTATACTTCAATCCAGGACCATGGTATAGTCCATACACATCTGCCATATGTGGAATTTTGACCAAACCACAATCTTCCTGTCTCCAGTTTTGATCGTTTAAATACGACAACAATGCTCTCGATCCATGTAAGTGATTTACATAACAGAAATCCAATACCGATTTTCTTACCTTGCCAACTGGGTTCAAAATCTTTTTATTCAGTCCTCTTGCTTTTTTGATCTGAGATAACGCAAATTTCCCAAATGTCTTTTCACACAATTTAGATAAGATCAATTTTGGGTTGATATCTTGTAAATAAGGATGCCTGAAAAGAATTGAATCTTCCGGAGTATTCAACAATTCTAAAATATTTGGATTATTCACCGACAACAATTCCATAAATCTTCCAAATTCAAAATAGACAATATCATTGGATTCATTACTTATTTGAGGAATATAATTGAGTCCATAATATTCATTTCTCGGCAATACAAATACCCCTTTTATATCCGTATCAGATTCAGGAGTGTGCAAGCCATATGCTCTACTCCCACTGATGCATTCCAGTACAATTAGGTTTCTTTCTTTTAAATCTTCAATGGTCATACTTCCTTACTGTTTGAATGAAAAATGAAGAAAGTTCATCTATATTCCCTGAGCTACTTGGTAACGAAAGCTTTTTGCTATCCGCTTCTTCAATAATCGAATGGATCAGTTCCATCAATTGATTTTCTCCACTATGAAAGTAAGATTCTGCAATGGTACTTTTCAAAGCAATCAACGCATCAATTCTATCCACTACTTCTTGACTCAAATTCAACTTTTTGTATACTTGATGAAAATCGATCGGTGGCATCACCTCTTTCTCTATGATCCATTTACAAACAAGAGCTGAACGCAACAAATAGAAGAACTTCTTTAGTTTGAATTGCGTCTCATCTTTAATATCGTTGTAGAACTTCTTGGACATGCTCAAATAATGGTGCATGGTAGCTATTTTGGAATAACTTGAAACAGCTAGGTCTTTCAAAGATTCAATAAAACCATCTTCTGAACGGTACACAATATCAGATTGAATACGCTCCAGCATAGATGCATTGGATTTTATTAAAAGGTGAAGTGATTTTCTTAAATCCCACCCCGTAATGTCTATATCATTATTTTCATACATCACTTCTATGGAATCCTTTTTATCGGCCAGGTGCAGGTACCAGTTCATCTTGTGAACATAGATAATTCTCACATCAAAATCACTATCTGTAGATGCAAAACCCCAAGCTCGAGACCCTGTTTCACATGCCCATAATATCTTAATATCCTTCTCTTCCTCTAGTCGATCGAGGTAGTTTTGAATCTTTTCAGTCATTATATGTGTAATTTGATTTATCTTTGAATGGCGATTTTTTACGAAATCAGGCCAGCGCTTCATATACTCAATAAATTTATCTCCTAACCCTTCTTTACTTAGATAAGTTTCTGTTACGGGAGTTTTTATTGGTTCAAATTCCGAATTGTTCATGACTTTATTCGGAAAATCATGGTGTAAAATCGCCGATCTTCCTATAGAAACAAAATCTACTCCAGCATCCAAAATCGATTGTACATCCCTTGCAGATCTGATTTTACCTGCAACCGTCCACACTACATTTTTATAATCAATCTGACTAAAATGTTCAAGCAAGGTCTGGTGTTGTTGGTCCTCTTCTTCCGGCATTTTAAAACAATCCCATAACGACACATCCAAAAAATCTATATTCCCCTCATCCACTAATCGTTGACATAATGATTTCATTTCCTCTACTTTCATTCCAAACCTTTCTGGAGAAAGTCGAACGCCTAAAACAAAATTTGCCCCACAACTTTCACGAATTCCTTCCACGATCTCTATCAATAGGCGTTGTCTATTTTCTAAACTTCCACCATATTCATCTTCTCTTGTATTTACCTTACTGCTTAAAAATTGAGTAATTATATATCCATGTGCTCCATGCACCTCTACCCCATCGTAGCCTGCCTTTTGGGCCCGTATTGCCGCATTGATAAAATCATCTCTCAATGTTCTCACTTCTTCTAAAGTCAAGGCTCTAGTTCCATATTTTTCTATTGTAGAAGGGCATACCGGAGAAGTGCCAATAAGCTCTGCAGGGGATCGCATACCAGCATGATGCAGTTGAATAAGAACAGTACTGCCTATTGATTTTATCTGTTGGGTTAAACGTTGATGACCACTGATTTGATTGTCAGAAAATATGCCTAGTTGCCCTGGAAATCCTTTCCCAATTTCTTGTACGTGTGATGCACATGTCATTACAATTCCAAACTGACCTTCCGCTCGTTTTACCAGCCAATTCAACTCATCGTCTGATAGTTCTCCATTCTCAAAACTCTGACAATTGGTCATGGGAGCCAACATGAATCGGTTTTTAACTGTTAATCCATTTTTAAATTGAAAAGAATCCTTTGCTGAAATTTTCATAGTTCTGTTTATTCTCAGCAAAGGTCAATATTTTTATCAAATAATATACTTTATCGGATCAAAGTAATGTCACCTTGGCGAATTGTTCCTTCCCCATTTTCATTCCGTGTTTGCAAGGAATAGATATAGACCCCACTGTCCAAGCTCTGCCCATTGAATCTTCCATCCCAATTCACTTCTGATGGATCAAAATCTTTTACACTAAATACCTCGTTTCCCCATCGATCATAAATACTGAAGGAGGTGAATTGACCGACAAAGGCAGCATGTGGAACGATTTGAAAGACATCATTGTCTCCATCACCGTTGGGAGAAAATATATTGGGGAAAAATATGGGACATTCTTTACTCAGAATTGTAGCAGATGTTTTCAGCTCACAACCCAATTCATCCTCCATATTTACCAAATAAGTTCCAGCTTCTAAATCTTGAAAATGATATTGATCAATGTAGACTAGATCATCCAACCACACATTTAAGTCTCCAGTACCTCCATCCACCTCCAGTGTAATCTCCCCATTGATTTCACCGCAATCCGCAGCATTAACTTTTATGTCGACTAATTGAATAGCTGGTGATCCAGAAACAGAAACAACTTCCTTTGCAATACATCCTTCCTCATCCATTAAACTTACACTATAACTTCCTGAAATTAATTCGATAAATGAAGCACTCTCTTGAAAATCCTGGCCATTTACAGAAAATAAGTGCGTACCATTTCCACCTTCGCCTATAATTTCTATACTTCCATTCGGTAACTCACAAGTACTAGGATCAACATCTACATAGGTAATCGTAGGAGCCTCACTGCTTGCAATAAAAAACGTCTCAGAACTTGCACAATTATTAATATCAGCCACCTGAAGGTTAAAACTTCCAGCAGAAAGTGACTCAAACTGATTTGAATTTTGAGACGGTTCTCCATTTAATGAATAGGTATAAGGTGGACTTCCTCCATTTACGGTTACTTCAATACCACCGTTGGATAGATTACATTTTGTATCAAGTATTCCTAGATTGTCTATCGATGGAACTCCGCTATTTATTACCTCTACTTCTCTATATGATCTACAATTATTTTCATCCTGTATGGTAATGTAATACACGTTTTCATCAAGATTTGAAAAAGTATTACTGATTTGAAAGTTGTTTCCATCGATAGAATATTGAATTTGTCCAGTTCCTCCATTGGCTGATACCAATAGACTCCCATTAGGAAGAGCACATGATGCATTTATGACCTCAATATTATTAATGATCGGAACATTTTCACTCTCAAGTTCAAATTCTTGTTTTATCGTACACCCATTATCATCTTGTATAAAAATCGTATACATCCCTCCAAATAGATTATCGAAATACCCATCATCTTGATACGTCTCTCCATCCAATGAGTAACGAATTGTGCCAACCCCTCCACTTGCTACCAATTCAATCCATCCGTCATTCTCGCTACAGTTGGGCTCAAACATGTTTTCTTCCTCGATAACAATAGGTTTGGAAGCAAAAAACTCAAATGTACTTGCCCCACCTCCAATTTCAATTTCCAGTTCACAAACAAAGTTTAAGGTATTGTTTTCAAAATCAATTTGATACACATCAGAATAACCATTGGTAATTGCATATGAATTTACGTCGCTGCAATCTTCAGCAAAGGAAACAATACCCCAAATATCGCCAACTATATTTCCATTGATTACAATTGAACTATTTGATGGATTATCCAATGGAATCAAAACAATTTTATTGCCTGTAGTAGCAACGTAAAGGTTGCCTTCATAAAATGTGAGGTCTCCAGTGGCCCCATAGCCAATTTGTCCCAATTCTTTCGCCTCACCTGTATTCAAGTCATAAGACCACAATATTCCAGGATGTCCTATAGCATACACTATTCCTTCGCCATCTATTGTCAATGAATTAAACGATGAACCTTGAAAGTTATGCTGGGTAGAAATTAATCCAGTTGTTTGATCAATTGTATAAAATCTCCCACTACCTGAAATACCATATAGGTTTCCTTGGGGATCAAATGAAATATCATATACTTGCGCATTTACCTTTACCACATACTCATATTCGCACGTATTGATATCTAGTTTGTACAGTTCATTTAATGTACTACTTAAAAAAATTTCTTGAGCCATTAGTGGAAAATAGCCCATTACTCCCAGTAAGAATAAAATTGGTTTTTTCATTCGATGTATCAATTTCGTTATTGGATCGTATAGCTTCTGCTCCCTTTCTATCGAATAAAAAACTCAATACGTGGGATATGAAACTGAAATTATGTCTCAAAATTATTTAAGAAACATGACTTAAGTATTATGGTATTCGGCTTTGGAACTAAAATAAATACAATTTATTCTACACTCAACTCGATAAGTTAGAATATATCCTAAGTGTAGTCTTCGACACATCCTATAACGATGCAAATACTTTTAAATGACATTTTCGTGCTGATATAAAATAAAAACTGTCCTATTCATATGAAATAGTAACATCTATTGCTAAGAATTGAGAAATAGTCGAATCGATTTCAAAACGTTCTCCATTTCTTTATTTGTACGCTGAAACATGAAAATTGAATCTGTCCAATGTTCTCTCTCTAACTCAGCTACTGGATATAATTCATTGATATTATACGTCCGTTCTAATTCGTCATAATAGACACCACGATCAGCAAATCTGCCCTTAGTAATTCGATATGATATAGTTGTTATATCTACCTTATATGAATTTGAAGTGATGGTATACACTTCTGTAAACTCACAAATGAGTTGTTTGACCCTATTCGACATTACCCTTAATACACGATCTGGTGCTCCATTTATATTAAACTTTCTAAAACCCTGGACAATCACTTTTCCAGATTTAAGACTTTGATATTTTATGACTTGATCTACATGGCCATACTGGATCGCAGCTCTTTCTATAATCTTTCTGTACAATTGTTCTTGAGAAATGCCTTCCACCGTAGCCTGATCAGAGTAAGTTACTTCTTCAGTTTTTTCATTGTATGGCAAGTCGGGAAAATCTCCAGTTTGTTTCATTAACTCATACCATTGGTTTCCCAATATTTTTATATTTATTTGACTCAAACCATTATCTTGAATAATTGCATTCATGGCTGCCTTTTCCAGTTCAAGTGTTTGGCTTTGCCCAATAGGAATACAACTAAAAAAAGCAAAAAGACTAAGATAAAAAGGCAATGTTATAGGCTGCTTAGTACATCTCATAGCGTGCGTATTAATTGGTTATACTTACCATGCTCAATTATTTCACCACTTGGATTTGATCTTAACTACCTCAATACTAGGATAGCAAATCCAAAAAAATGTGTGCTTAACAATTGATCATAGTTTGATATCAATACACTAAAACTACTATTAATTTGTAAAAATGGTATTCGATTAAATGTTGATAAACATATTTTAACGTATTCAAAGTAAGAATAAAAAATTTCGTTAATACAATTCCAAATTGAAAGAGCTAATGAGGATAAAACGCATCTATTGAATCTACTTTAATAGAATATAATCTATTTCGAGTTGGAATGATTCATTTCGTTTATTTCCAATTAAAATAGCGATTTCTTCCAGATACTTTCCTGGGTAATTCGGCATATTGAGTTGCCTTCCTCGAAACTTAGGTTCCATATCGGATAATGCTATTTGAACAGTCTCCCATTCTCCATTTGTATCAAATGAATAGACATATGAATGACGATCATACATGTTCGATTTAGTTCGGAATTGATACGATTTCCCATCTCCTTTTAGTCTAATTTCAACGATTTGTTTTCCTTCTATTATTTTTCTACCAGGATAATATCTCACTGAAGAAAAACCCCCATAATTTTCAGTCGATACACTTCCGTAAAACTGACCATAGCCAGATTCGTTAATCTTGAATTTGCCATCGGATCGACCCCCCATTACCACATCATCCACAATCGTCCAGTTCCTCAAATCACTCTTTGCATCAAAATCAAATAGTGTCATACTTCCCGTTATTACTAAAATGCTTGCTAATATATTTACTACTGTCATACTATAGAAATAAGGAAATTCAATTTTTGTTTAATATTTTTATCATTTTATTAAACAAAAGTAAACTCTCCTCGTTACTTACGTATTCATTCAATAAAAAAAATAAATACTTAAATAATGAAGAATTTCAAATTTTTGATTTTTGCGCTTTTGACAGTAAGTTTAGTAACCTTCTCATCTTGTGGAGATGATGAAGATACCACTCTAAGTATTGTTGACACAGCGATCGATAGTGAAAACTTAAGCTCACTAGTAGATGCATTAACTGAAGCTGATTTAGTTTCTACTTTACAAGGAAATGGTCCTTTTACCGTATTTGCTCCAACAAATGCTGCATTTCAAGCATTATTGGATTCAAATCCAGAGTGGAACACAATTTCTGACATTGACAAAGCTACATTAACAAACGTATTGAAATTTCACGTTTTAGCTGCAGATGTAAAATCAAGTGCTTTAACTGATTCATATACAACTACACTAGCTGAAGGACCAAATGCGGAGCAAATTGTACTTCAAATAGATGTAACTGGAGGCGTTAAATTTAACGGGTCAGCTACTCCTACAACAACAGATATCGAAGCAACAAACGGAACAATTCACATCATTGATGAGGTAATGTTGCCACCTACTGTTGTTAACTTAGCTTTGAATAACGACATATTTTCAACATTAGTAGCTGCTTTGACAAGAGCTGATTTGACGACTGATTATGTATCAGTTCTTAATGGTGATGGACCATTCACCGTATTTGCTCCTACAAATGATGCATTCCAAGCATTATTGGATTCAAATGCAGATTGGAATTCTTTAGATGATATACCTGTAGAAACATTAACAGCTGTATTGAACTACCACGTTGTAAGTGGAGCTAACGTACAATCTGACCAATTATCGGACGGACAAGAAGTAGGTGCTTTAGGAGGTGAATTCACTATTGACTTAAGCGATGGCGTAAAAGTTGTAGGTGGAAGTTCAACTGCAACGGTAGTATTGGCAGATGCTCAAGGAAGTAATGGTGTGGTACACGTAATTGATACCGTGTTGATCCCATAGTAAAATAAAAGTAGTTAGAATTTTTTTTCATAAAAGAAGTCATTTCTTACCCAGATTTGACTTCTTTTGTTTGTCCTCCAATATCCAATAGTTTGATAATGGAATATTCAAGCTTCAATAACCAAAGCAATTCCATGTTAATAATACAAAATTGCATTTATCACCTCAATATAGACGATGTAATCTTCAGAATTATACAAATTATTCTTTTATCTACCCGCAAAAATTAAGGGATGAATCTTATTCAAGAAACATCCCTTATTTTATAATTCTATGGTTTGAATTGTACTGAAACTAAGAACTACTTAATAACAATAAATCGCTCCATCTGACTCGATTGATCATTGAAGTCAATTTTCAGTAAATACATGCCTGCCTCAAAATTTGAAATATCAATTCCATTCAACGCTTGATCAATTGAATGTCTTGACAACAATCTTCCTTGAGCATCGAGAATCTGAACTGCGTTACTTATGTCAACATTAATATTTTTTACAAAGATCCGCTGAGTGGCTGGATTTGGATAGATCTCAGCAACTGAACTCAATCCATTGAGTCTGGCTGCACAATCTCCTGAGCCTGAATTCCCTGCTGTAAAATTACAAATACCACTATATCCACTTGTTTCACTGCTACAAACCGATTCAACCCTCCAATCATACGACTGACCATTTGAAAGCCCTGATACGGTAATGTTTGTATTCGATGTCGTAAATGTATTCCAATTATTTGTTCCTGCTGTTGAAACTTGCACATTGTAACTATTTGCCGACCCGACTGAACTCCAATTTAATTTTGCTCTTTTAGGCTTAATATTAGTAGCTACTTGACCACCTGGAACGTCACAGTTGCCACCACCACATGGGTCACAATTCGAACCTCCACAATCAATTCCTTCTTCATCGCCATTCATAATTCCGTCTGTGCATGTCGGTCCACCACCACATGGGTCACAATTCGAACCTCCACAATCAACTCCTTCTTCATCGCCGTTCATAATTCCATCTGTACAAGTAGGTCCTGAACCATTTCCGCATCCACCTGAGGTCACTAAGCTTTCTCTAAACCCTCCAGAAGAAAAGAGTGCATTCATTCGATCTGTTTGTCCACTTGTGAATAAATTCATACATGCATCATCTGAATAATCCATATAATTCTGAACCATGTCTTCTGTGCCACAAGAAACGGTCCCTACGGCACATCCATAGTTGGGACCATCAGATACTGGAGTGTCACTGACAAAATCATCAACACTACATCCACCGTCTCCCCATATATGCCTTAAATTCAACCAATGGCCTACTTCATGAGTAGCCGTTCTTCCCAAATCAAAAGGTGCAGTTGCAGTACCTGTTGTTCCAAAATATTGATAGTCAATTACTACACCATCTGTGGCAGCTGGACCTCCTGGAAATTGAGCGTATCCCAATATTCCTCCAGTAATATTACACACCCAAACATTTAAATAATCTCCGGCAGGCCAAGCATCTAATCCTCCTTTATTATTAAATTTCATATTGTCATTTGTCCCAAAAGAAGGCTTATTTGTTTTCCTTCTTCGAATACCATCGGTAGGATTCCCGCTTGGATCAACCGATGCCAAACAAAATTCGATTTCAGTGTCAGCACCTACACTCCAGTAGTTATCTGCGTCACTGTTGGTTCTTCTAAAATCATCATTCAGCACATCAATTTGAGAGTTAATCTGAGCATCTGATACATTTTGTGCGTTGGTTTTATAAACGACATTCACTACTACAGGAATAGTAATGATTTGTCCATTCAACCGTTCTGAATTATTGATATATTGTTTTGTAAAAGCATTAATCTGGTCTTGATTAATTTTCATTTGAGGATTTTCTTCCATTTGCTCTAAAAAGTGTTCATGTGAACCACAATTTCTTTGAGCATATGTGGTTGTGAATAATCCAATAAAGAATAATAGTAGTAGAGTTTTTTTCATAGTAAATTAAATTAGTTGAAATAAAAGACTGATCTTAACAAAAGAAGCAGAATTATCAAGGGCCAATGTATGAAAATAAAATAATTTATTTTAACCCTGAAGTACAATACCAAATATTAAAACCGAAACCTAAAGGAATTTAAAACTCAACACTGGATAAACTCCGGTATTTTTTATAACATTAATCCACTTGCCTTTCAAATTTCACATTCTGAATTCTCCCAGACGTCAACATTATTTCTGATAGCCCTTTTGTATCTTTCAACTCAAAAGTCAATTGATAATCATTCACCAATAATTCATAGGGTGTCACCAATATGCCATTCAATTCTCGATCCCCCATTTTAAGTATAAAATTTCTGTCATTTATGTAGGAAATTGTAAAAGATACCTCCGTCTCCAAATTCTGATACGCTCCATTTAAGACATCAAAATCAAAATTACTCAAATCACTTTCTATTCGAGTTAAAGAAAAGGGGGCAACTGTAGGATAATATGCTGTGATTTGCATTTTACCTTCCTCATTTTTTGTGAATTCCTGCTTGAACGGCGCATCATTCCATTGATGAAAAACATTGTCCGCTTCTCGCAATAGTTTTATGTCATTCCTTCCCGATCGTTGCATATACAAGGCTCCATCTCGTTCTACAAATCTCATTACATATCCAAGTTCAGTTCGATAAATTCCCAAGACATCTTGAACGGACACATACTCCCCTACTTCAGCTGGAGTTATAGGAAATGTACTGTCTTCTTTATCCAACCCTAACAATGCATCCACTGTCTGTAAGGTTTGCATCATCGGATCTGTTTTACCGCTATTGGTCAATGTAATTACCGCTATCGATTGTTCTGAAAATCTTGCCGAAATAGCCTTCCATGCACCAGTAGCGCCTCCATGAAAGGCATATGGAATAGATTTATGCTCACCAAACTCTAGACCATAACCATAGGTATCGATTGTACTGTTTTCCACTAATGCTTGACTCTTTTCAATGAGCGCAGATGAAACAGCATCATTCTTTTGGTTCTGAACGATTCTTTCCCACTCCAATTGATCTTTTAATGTTGAAAAAATATTCCCATCTCCATTAATATTCCAGATCCATTCATACCCAAACCAGGTATCAAAATTAAAATACGGTCGTGCGATCTCTCCAGAAATGGTTTTATAATTATCGACAAAAGAGGTATTTGGCATATTCAAAGATTGAAACATGCTATTGGTGTATGCAATAAAGGACATCCCAGAAACCTTCCCTACGATCTCAGACAATAGTATGTAGTTTGAATTACTATACGAATGTTTAGTCCCTGGCTCAAAATTCAAATCCTTTTGCTTAGCTAATAAATTCAATGCATCCTTATTCGAAAAAGTGTGTTCCCACCAAGTCAACCCTTGAAGTGACCATAAATCATATACATCTCTTATCCCACTAGAATGATTGAGTAAATGCTTGATTTTTATAGTAGTGGTAATATCTGTATATAGTTCTGGGACAAATTTCCTAAAATCATCATCAAGACTGAGTTTTCCTTCTTCTATTAATAATAATATAGCCAACGCTGTAAATTGCTTGCCATTAGATGCGATATTAAATCTCGATTGTTCATCGATCAAGGTAGAGTCTTCTAGATTTGCATACCCTTCATATTTTTCATAGACTATTTCTCCATTCATCACTACTCCAGTTGCTATACCTGGGGCTCCCTTAGGCACGTCTTGAATTGCAATCTTATCCAAATTATTAACCAGCTCTAAATCCAGAGTTACTGGTTTTTGGCAAGAAAAAAACATACATACCACTATTAAAACTACTATTTCAAAATTCTTGATTCCCATGTATCCGTTATATGATTATTAAAGAAACCAAAAATGCACAGGAATCTTCATAGGAGTGTTTCATATCGTGATTTGATACCTACTTTGATCAAATTAGACTGTTAAAATAAGATTTTGGAGTCGTATTCTTCATTTTTTTAAATGCTCGATTAAAAGTAGATTTTGAATTAAATCCCGCATCATACGCTACGCCAACAATAGTTTTTAATTCACCTTTACCCTCTTCAATGATTCGAATGACTTCTTTTATTCGGTACCCATTCACAAAATCATTAAAATTAACACCAAATCCATTATTGATTGTTTGCGATACTTTTTTGGGGTGGGTATTCAAGGTATTGGCTAAATCAAAAAGAGTTAAGTCAGGATTTTGAAATAATTTCTCTTTCTCCATTGATTCCAATACCAGTTTCTTTAATTCTTCGTCCAACTGTACCGTTAATACTTCCTTCTCTTCTACTTTGTTGTTCTCTTCCAACATGGTTTCAGCACGATCTCCGAGGTCTAATTGGAATAACTCGTCTAACGGTTGATTGAAGTTTAATTTACGGTGAAGTGAACTGGTCATTTTTATAGAATAGGTATACCCATTCAGAGAGATATAATAGACTAAAATGGAAAAGGTAAGATAGTACCAGAATTTCCTTCCAAAATTGGCCCACTCTGGATTTGTAATAAAAAATAACATTCTAATGAATAGAAGTAAGAGCAAGGCAATTAAAAACCGTTGTATCCATGAAAATAAAATCGAATCAGCAAAACTTACTGTTTCTACTGTATTTTTCCTATACTGATTGTACAACTGTAAACATTTACTCACATAGAATACCATAAAAAAGAATCCTACCACCTGATACCATAAGTCTAGGTCTTTATCACGTCCATTTGCGTAAAAATAATATTCATTCAAAACTATTTTATCCGTAAACCACATAATAAATGCGTAGCCCAAATACAATAGAGCTGGCAAAAAATGATAGAAATCTCTCTTTTGAAATGTATATGATTTGTTCAATATGTAACGCACATAAAAATATAAGAGAGGAGGCATAAAAAACAACTGCTGCAAAGGTAAATAAAAGAGAATATCACTTGTGATATCATTACTGTACCAATTGGCATATCCACACATAAATGGAGATATATACAATGCCGCAAGAAAGACAAAACCTGCTAACCAGTAATTGGCTTTTTGCTCATTTCTTAATCCTTTATAGACTAAAAGAATAGTAAAAAGTATACCGTGCAAGAAAAAGAAAAGAAGCGTTGAACTTTTTAATCCAAAATCAAAAAACATAACTTTCTTTAACGATCAATGAAAGCAACACAAGGTACAGTTGAAGAAATAGAAAACGTAAAAAAGTCAATGTATTATTTCGTAAACTTTTATGGACAGGTATTAATCCAGACCTTTTCTCGATGATAGGCATCATATCATCAAATGACTTTCATCACCCACCCAACATTCAAATCCATTTATCTTCATCGTATAAAACGAAAAATAATGGACGAAATTCGAATTCAAGACATTATGACCACTGACTTGTATACTGTCAACCATGATGATATCCTTTCAGAAGTAGCAAAACTTTTTGAAAAGCATTCTTTTCACCATGTGCCAGTTGTCAATAATGACGGTGACTTGGAAGGCGTAATCAGCAGCTCAGATTTACAGCAAATGAAAAGTGGAGCATCCTTTTTCAGAAACCCAAAAAAAGAAGAACGAGATGCTGCCCTTATGCGTGCAATGAGAGTCTGTGACATCATGACAAAAGATATTACCACACTGCAACCCACTGATTCTATTCGAAGAGCTTATGAGGTTTTTAAAAAGAATAAGTTTCATGCCATACCCATTTTGGATCGTGGAAAACTATCAGGAATAATTACCCCCTTGGATTTACTAGATCATTTTTTCAAACAAAACTAAATTGTAATGGGAGACTTCAGAGTAAGAAAAATCGAAAATGCTCATGATCGCAGAAGAATGTATCAATATGCCATAAATGATATTGAAGCCTTTGAGTATATGCTTCAAAATGATATGTTTGAAGACGGTGATCCATGGATCGGTGCTGAACAAGAATTGTGTATTGTAAATAAAGATTTTGATCCTGCCACCTCGGCATTAAATTTACTGGATTCGATCAACGATGAACATTACACCAATGAGTTGGCTTTATTCAATTTGGAAATCAACCTGGATCCACTGCCCCTCAACGGCGACTGTTTTTCAAAAATGGAACAATCTCTACTAGAATTAATGCAAAAAGGATATAAAGAAGCGTCACTATTGAACGAACACATCGTGATGACTGGCATCCTTCCTACATTGAAATACCACCATCTTCAATCACAATTCATGACTCCCATACAGCGGTATGAGACCTTGAGTCAGACCTTATCAGAAATCAGAGGGGGCAATTTTGAAGTATACATGCAAGGAGTAGATGATTTAATCATGTCGTTGGGATCAGTACTTTTTGAAGCGTGCAACACCAGTTTCCAACTGCATTTACAAATCAGACCCAATGAATTTGTGGACCAGCACAATTGGTCGCAAATGATTGCAGGACCAGTTCTTTCTGCTTGTTCCAATTCACCTCTTTTGTTTGGAAACGAACTCTGGGCCGAGACCAGAATTGCGTTATTTAAACAAAGTTTGGATACGCGTAGCTCAGATAAATTTATGAGAACCAAATTACCAAGAGTATATTTTGGTCGAGGATGGATGCAAGATTCTGCAGCAGAATTATGGAAAAACGACTTAATGCACTTTCCACTATTGGTGACTTCTGACGACTTAAAAAATTCAAAACAACTGTTGGCAAACGGTGAAATTCCTGATTTGAGAGGAATACGTTTACACAATGGAACTACCTACACCTGGAATAGATTATGTTATGGTTTTTCTAAAACAAAACCTCACCTCAGAATCGAATGCCGCTATCTTCCATCAGGTCCAAGTGCCATTGATGAGATCGCTAATTTTGCATTTTGGATCGGCTTGATGCGTTGTGAACCCAAAGGAGGCGTGAAATTTTGGAAAAATCAAAGCTTCAAAGCAGTAAAAAACAATTTTGTCCTGGCCTCAAGATCTGGTTTGAATACCGTATTCAATTGGTATGGAGAAAATATTCCTGCCAAAAAATTAATACTGGAAACCTTAATCCCTATGGCACGGAAAGGCTTGAAAGAATCGGGTGTTTCTGAACAAACTATTGAAACCTATCTATCTGTAATCGAAAAACGAGTTTCTAAAGAAGTTACAGGTTCGAGTTGGACCATTGACAATTTCAGAAAACTTTCCAAACACTATGGAGAAGCCATCGCTCTCAAAGAATTGGTCAGTCAATCCATTGAATATCAAAAGGAGAATGTTCCTTTGCATGAATGGGAAGATGTACCCACTAGAGAGTATAAACTCTCTGAACATAATCCTACCGTAGAGCAAGTGATGAGTACAAATATTTTCTCTGTGAATGAAAACTCTAGCATCGAAATTGTAAAAAGCATATTGGACTGGAATGGAATACATCATCTACCTGTAGAAGATAAAAATGGCGATTTAATTGGATTGATCACTGATGGAACCGTCGCGCGTCTGGATAAAAGCGATGTCAAAGAAAAAAGTTTTGCCAAAGACATTATGTTGACCAATTTGGTGACCGTCAACTCTCAGGACACCATGAAAAAGGCAAAAGAATTATTTGAATCTTCCAGTGTTAGTGGGATCCCGGTCACCTATGATAAAAAATTGGTGGGTATGATTACATTAACAGATTTAGCCAAATGCGAACCTCTTTAAATGAATAACATAGTAAGAAATAGGCCGCAAATTACAAGTCAAATCATAGTGAGAAGATTTTGATTTTTTGCGGTCTCTTAAAATTTGTACTCGATAGTTCCTTTAATGAAAAATGGCGTTCCAGGTGTAAAATGAATCTCCTCCACTTCTACATCTTCATTTTTCAATCTTGAAGTGGTCGCAAATTGCGTTTCATTCCATGCTACATTCAATGCATTCTGGATTTGAATTCCAACACCCACTGATTTGAAATTGTGTCCCAGACTAACATCCACGACCGTATAGCCTTCTGCAATAATGGTGTTGTTTTCATTTGCTGGTCGATCACGGATATATCGCACATCAAAACCTGCAAATAAACCGGTTGGGCGAATAATCTTGGCACCCCCTACTAGAGTTAAATTTGGCGCCAATGGGATATAATCATTCCCAGAATCTTCATCAATTGCTCTAGCGATCGCATAATTTGCATCCAGATTCAAAAACAACCAACCCAACGTTTGGTATCTGAGACTCAAGTCTACCCCATGCCTTCTTGATCGTCCCGATGGCTCTACAATTCCTGCATCCCCGACGTATACAAATTCCTGTTCCGAAAAAAGATACCAGTACGCCAAATTCATTAATAAACGAGGTTTCGGCTTCCATACAATTCCCAGATCACTCCCAAAAGCACCAGGAAGAATTTCTCTTCCATTTTGAGCAACAACAACTCGAGTATCATTAGAATGAAAGCCTTTTCCTACTTTGAAGTACGCTTGAAAATTTTGAGTATAATTGAAAAACACATTCAATTTTGGATTGATCATACTTTTTGACTCTGATTGCGTTAGGTAATTGGGAAGCAATTTGTCGTTGTATTGAAATTTAAATTTTTCAACGCGTAAAGAAGGATTAAACATCCACTTGCCCAATGACATTTTTGCATTGATGAAACCACTAAAATTGGTCTCATTGACATCTCCCAATTGTATCGGTCGGATGAGTTCTTTTCGATTGATGGTATAGGAAAGCTCATTATTTTTAACCTCGTCATTTCGTACAGATCCTCCAACTTGCCAATGTACTTCAGATTCTCCTAGTTCAAAGGAATGGTTGTATTCACTGCTAAGTCCAAAAATAGTTCGATTTTCCTTTTGACGGATTTGATCTCCATTTTCTGGATCTTCAAGAAAAAAGGTAAAGTTGGAATACAATTCAAAGGTGTAATCTGAGTAATACACTCTATTCTTCACATAAGAAACCTCATTAATAAATTTGGTATAATGTAATTGAAGATTTGTACGACTGGTGTTGCCTCCTTCAGTGGAATCAACCGCTCCAAACCTTCCAATGGTGCCATCATCAACCAGTCGCTGCGGAATTTGACCAGAAGCATCCCATTTACTGGTAAAATGAGAGAAGGTAAATCCTATTTTATCCGTCGAATTAACGCTTCGATTGTACTTTCCAAACAAATTTAACCGATCAAAATTTTGAGGGCTATCAAACGGACCATCTGAAGAAAGGTATTCTGTTGATACATATCCACTTTGTACATCATTATTGATCAAATTAAACATTCCTACCAACCGATTGGTGTTAAATTGCCCCAACTCAAATTTTAATGCACTGTTTTCCAGACGATCGAGCGTATTAAAATTCACAAAACCAGCGGTATTAAAATTACCAACGGATGCATAATAGGGTCCCTTTCCAAAGTCAATCTTGTCCACCGTTTCTGGAATAATAAAATGCAAATCTGCATACCCTTGACCGTGAGCATGAGAAATCATATTAACCGGCATTCCATCCACTGTAATCGCTACATCTGTCCCGTGATCAACATCAAAACCTCTTAGAAAAATCTGTTCCGCTTTCCCTCCTCCCGCATGCTGTCCAATGATGAGGCCTGGAACTTGTCTAAGTATATCCTGAGAAGAATTTACTGGATTGGTTTGTATATTAATATCCGCGATCAAGTTGAGTGCACTTACTTGAGGGGTAATTATGATTTCGTCAATAGAAAGCAAACTTTCCTTCATGTAAACCTGCATAGGAGTATACAAAGAGTCTACGACCGCATATGTAGTCTTATATCCAATGTGTGTAAACTTCAATGTATCTTGATACTCAACATCCAATAATTCAAATCTTCCATTCTCATTACTATGGGTATGCAATTTGTTGGATATATTTATGATGTGTACTCCAGAAATAGCTTTGTCATCATAATCCGCGACAACTCCAGATAACGATTGACCATTACTACTAAGAATTGAAATAAAACATGTAAAAATTGCTATAAATAACTTCACCTCGGTTCGTCTTAATCTGTTAATTTTACAATTAGGCTGGGCAGATAATTTTGGCCATTATTCCTTCTCATATAAATAGCATTTTCAGTATGAATAAAGACTTTTTATGCACCCATGACCAGTGTAAATTTAGAATTTTATAGTAAGTATTTAAAATTTGCTTACTAATTAGGTTTTCTATCAATAATAATTGTCGCTGTCTTTACGAGTGCTTTTATTTCTAAAAAATAATTCTATGTTTCTGTAACATTTTCGCACTCCACTTTTATCCTTGAAAGATTAATCCAAGACATGGACTCAATTCCCCTTATTGTATTCAAATGGATGAATTGCATTATTACGCATCTATGATGGCATAATCGACTCCTATTCATCTGCCAATTCTACTGCAATAATATTGGATAAGAAAAATAAATTTAAAAAACTCATCCTCTTTCTAAACTTTTATTTGGAACGATCGTTCTAATACATACACATTATAACGGAACGAACGTTCCAAATAAATTATTAACCATAAAAACAATTAAAAATGAGTCAATTAACTGGAAAAACAGCAGTAGTAACTGGAGGAAATAGTGGAATAGGATATGCAACTGCTCAAAAGCTTAAACAAGAGGGAGCGACGGTGATTATAACGGGAAGATCGGAGGAGAAAGTCAAAAAAGCAGCAAGTGAGTTAGGCGTTCAAGGCATTGTTGCAGATGTAATCAACTTAAGTGCGATAGATCAGGCAGTGGAAAAAATTAAGGCTGAACACCAAAATGTAGATATTCTGTTTGTAAATGCAGGAATATTTGCTCCTGCTCCTTTAGGTCAAATTACAGAACAGATGTTTGACAATCAAATGGGAATAAATTTTAAGGGTGCAGTATTTACGATTGAAAAGTTCTTACCTATTCTAAATGAAGGTGCTTCCATTATCAACTTATCTTCTGTAAATGCTTACACGGGCATGCCTAACACTGCCATTTATGCCGCATCCAAAGCAGCGATGAACTCATTTACGAGAACTGCAGCCACCGAATTGGCCCCAAGAAAAATAAGAGTCAACGCTGTAAATCCAGGTCCTATTTACACCCCAATTTTTGATAAAACAGGAATGCCAGAAGAGCAGTTAAAAGGATTTGCAGAAGCCATGCAAAACCGAATACCGCTTAAGAGATTTGGACAACCAGAAGATGTGGCTGAATTGGTATCCTTTCTAGCATCAGATAAAGCCTCTTTCATTACAGGAGGAGAATACAATATCGATGGGGGAATCAACATCAACCCTCTTTTAGTGGGATAAATATTAATATCCTATCGGAACAATACGTAACTTTGCAGGGAGGATATTAGGTTTTTCCTTGCAAAGTTTTTAGATGTAAATATATGCCCAGAGTAAAATTATTTGACAAAGATGAAGTACTTGAAAAAGCCATGCATCTCTTTTGGGAGAGAGGTTATCATGCCACTTCTATTCAAGACTTAGTCAATCATTTGGGAATAAATCGTGCTAGTCTTTATGATACGTTTGGGGGAAAGCAGGCTTTATTTGATAGTGCATTTAAACACTATCGAATGACCAATACAAAAGCCATAAAAAAGTTCCTTCATGCTGAACAAGATGTGAAAAAGGGAATGAGGAAGTTGTTTTTATTGGCATTAGAACAATAAAAACACGACCCAAGAAGAAAAGGGTGTTTTGTTGTAAACACCACAACTGAGATGTTGCCCGATGACATTTCAACCCTCAATATATTACAAGAGAACAAACGGATCTTTGAAAAAATCTATATCGACTATTTAAGTTTGGGTGTAGAACGAGGACAAATCTCAAAAAGTAAAAATATTCAATCTATAGCCTCTCTGATCTATACCATGCACAATGGATTGAAAGTAATCACCAAGGTTAATTTTGATGAGAAAGAGCTTATCGAATCTGTTGATACCTTGTTATCTATTTTAGATTAGTATAGTTCAATCTGTCTTTCAAAGACTTTCTTCAATTAATAATGATTGTCGAACAACTTCCATGTCCTAACCATTCTATACAGTAGTTATTTTTCATAGCTCTACTTTATTCAAACACCAATAAAAAATAAAATTCTTGATTTATTCAATTCAAATTGTATTTTAGCCCACTCATTAAATGCATGTAATCGATGAATACCTTTAAAAAAGATCTCGAAACCAAAATTACAGCATATTTTTTCCTCGCAGCCGCGGCCATGTTATGGTTGGGTTGGGCACTTTCTCCACATCATATCGGTGAATACATTCAAGCTTCAGATTTCCCTCCTATTGGAGAACAAGTATGGTTTTGGATATGGATGTTCAGAGTACACATCTTTGGATGGGTCATTTTGGCCATTGCTACTTTTGCCTTTGTGACCATTACTGCGCGTAAACCCAACAGAGTACTCTTAGTACCTGGTGCAGGTATGATTATCGTTGGTACATTTGCTATTGCAATAGCGATGGCTTTCTACTATAATTTTGGTGCTTGGGGTGTAGGCAAAACCGCTGGTAAATCACAGGAAGAAATTGATTTATTTATGGAAAGTATTCTCTATACCAATCAATATGTAACCTGTTTTGTGCGATTTGGAAGAATTTTCTCAGGTGTAGGCTTGGTATTGTTGGGATATGGACTTCTTCGCTGGAACATTATGCATAAAGCCTTGGCTTGGTTTACCATTCTATTGGGACTAGCTGCTATGGCGGTCATCCTATTTATTCCTGAATACTTTGAATATTACAAACCTCTATTTCATGTAAAAGTAGTTTGGTTATTGGCCATGGGCATATTTTTGCTAAAAGATGGAATCAATGTAGAAGAGGCCTGATCGATTAAAGACAGCTGTGGTTATCTTTACTAATTTCACCTATCCCGTCAATAATTGTTTGTAATTTTAGACGTATAACCGTAATGATCGCACACAATGAAAGAACTAAATACCTCATACGACTATGTAATTATAGGAAGTGGATTTGGAGGTTCTGTGAGTGCGCTTCGACTTGCAGAAAAAGGATATTCAATACTTGTTATTGAAAAAGGAAAATGGTTCTCTGCAGAGGATTTCCCTAAATCAAACTGGCACATCCGAAAATGGCTTTGGGCTCCTGCATTAAGATGTTTTGGTTTTTTCAAAATGACTTATTTAAATCATGTGACCATACTCTCAGGTGTCGGAGTAGGTGGCGGTTCTCTTACTTATGCCAATACCTTACCCATACCCAAAAGTACATTCTTCAAAACTGGCAGTTGGGCCAAGCTCTCCAATTGGGAAGAGGAACTAAAACCGCACTACTCGACCGCTTTCAGAATGCTTGGTGCTAGTAAAAATAAAGGTTTTGGTCCTGCAGATAAATTGGTTGAAGAATTAGCTCAAGACATGGATAGACCGGAACACTTTGATGCTCCTCATGTAGCGGTCTACTTTGGTGAATCTGGAAAAACAGTAGAAGACCCCTATTTTGATGGAAAAGGGCCCACTAGAACTGGATGCATTCAATGCGGTGCATGCATGACTGGCTGCAAACACAATGCAAAAAACACACTCGACAAAAACTACCTCTATCTAGCTCAACAACTTGGCGCTCAAATAATTGCTGAGCATGAAGTATATGATATAATTCCAAAAGACAAAAAGAGGGGATCTACTGGGTATACCATCCATTTTAGAAATAGCTATGGTCGTAAAAAATCAAAAATGATCCGTGCCAATCATGTTATTTTTTCAGGTGGAGTGCTTGGCACCGTTCCTCTTTTGCTTCAACTCAAAGCCAAAAAATCATTGCCTCATCTTTCTGATATGGTCGGTAGAAATATTCGCACTAATAATGAATCACTATTGGGAATCACCTCCACATCAAAGAAAGCCAAAGATTTCACACAAGGAGTAGCAATTGGTTCCATTTTCAACTTGGATAAACACAGCCACTTAGAACCTGTGCGGTATGGAAAGGGTTCTGGATTCTTTAGACTTTTATCTATTCCTCATGTGCATCACAAGTGGGCCATTGTTAGACTATTGGGTGTTTTAGGAGTAATAATCACTAAACCTGTCACCTTTTTTAAAACGCTATTCAAAAGCAAATTCAGTGAATCAACTGTAATTTTGCTATTCATGCAAAACCTAGAATCTACACTTCGACTTCAACTAGGTCGAATTACACCCTTAAAAACATCTGTTGAATCTGGCCCAACACCAAGTGGATATATTCCAGAAGCAGCAAATTTGGCACAAGCTGTAGGCAATAAAATTGAAGGAATTCCCTACGCCAATTTCACTGATGTTGTTTTAGGTACTCCCACAACTGCCCACATATTAGGAGGTGCAGTAATGGGCGAAAGCATAGAAAGTGGAGTGATAGATAAACAAAATAATGTGTTTGGATATGAAAATATGATGATCTGTGATGGATCAATGATTTCTTCGAATCCAGGTGTAAATCCATCATTGACAATTACAGCTATCTCAGAACTTGCCATGTCAAAAATTAAACCCAAATTGTCCAATTCATCTTCCAACTCTAAGCAAATTCAAGAACATGTCTGAACCCATCCCAATTTTACAAGAATTTACATTGCCATGTGGTGCAGTTCTTAAAAATCGAATCTGCAAGGCAGCTATGACAGAGCGATTGGCTGATAAAAACCAACACGCCACCTCAGAATTGATACACCTATACGACCATTGGGCCAGCAATGGAACAGGTTTGCTTATTTCTGGCAACATCCATATAGACAAGAGGTACAAAGAAGCCTCGGCCAATGTAGTTGTAGAAGATGAATCAGGCTTATCCATGTTGTCCAAAATGACGGAAGCTGGAACTCAGCAAAACACTCATTTCTGGGCACAAATAAGTCACGGAGGCCGACAATCCAATATATTTTCCACCTTCAAACCAATTGCTCCTTCAGCCGTACAATTAAAAAGATTGATGCTTTTTGCTAAACCTAAAGCAATGAGCATTGAACAAATTAAAGATGTGGAAGACCGCTTTGTAAACACGGCGATTTTATGTAAAAAAGCTGGGTTTACAGGAGTACAAGTTCATTCGGCCCATGGATATCTCCTCAGTCAATTTTTATCTCCCCGCACCAATCTTCGGCAAGATGAATATGGTGGTTCTATTGAAAATCGATCTAGATTACTGACCGATATAGTTATTCGATTGAGAAAAGAACTGGGTGCTGATTATCCTATCTCCGTAAAAATTAATAGCGCAGATTTTCAAAGAGGAGGTTTTAATGAAGAAGACTCTTTAATTGTCATTAAGAAATTGGAAAAACTAGGCATTGATTTACTTGAAATATCGGGTGGAACATATGAAAATGTTACTTTTCTAACAGAGCGATATAAGAAAGAGTCTACTCGAAAAAGAGAAGCCTACTTTTTAGATTTCGCTCGAAAAATCAGAAAACGCTCTACCATACCTTTAATGATTACAGGAGGGTTTAGGTCGTTAGTATTTTGTAATGAAGTACTATCCAATAAAGAATTGGACATTATTGGTTTTGCAAGACCGTATTTAAATCAAATGGATTTCCCAAAAGAATTTTTAAGTACTTCGGATAATCGTGTTCCAGATGCAAAATTCAACTTCAAAATTAATGCATTGAGAGATTTTGCGGAAGCTGCCTATTATGATTATCAAATTCATCAAATTGCAAAAGGAAAACCATTTAATTTCAAGTACAATCCCTATCTGGCCGTATTGCGTATGACTAAAAATGAGATGGTTAAAGGGTGGTTTTAATCTATGAGTAATTGGAATATCCCTACTCAGATGTCCTCTTACTTTTTTTCCGCTTAAGTATAGGTCCCCAAAATAATACTGAAATAACTACGTGCCACCATACACTTGGTTTCCAGTACCAGTCTGAAACAATGGTATTCCATCCCAAGTCCCATATAATCCATGTATTAGTATACCCACAATTAAATCCACAAAAGATATTATAAAAGAATTCAATTATGGCTGAAAATACGATTCCCGAAATTACACCGGCAAAACAAAACAATGCAAATGGAGTTCGCAGAAATGTTGCCAAAAATCCATTTCTAGCTTCTTCAGTCTGAGACAATTCGTTACCGGCTTGTGCAAATTCATTGCTATACTCTTGAGCAATTAGCCCTGATTGAAGGAAGCAAACAAATAAAAAAGTCAAGAAAAGATAGAGTGTAAGGTTTTGATATTTTTTAGTAGTCATAGGTCTATAGTTTTATAGTTAATGTGTGCCGAACTGAGTCAAAAAAGATTAGTTTTCATTCTTACGCTTAGCCCCTGGCAGCTTTTTAAAGTTACAACCCATAGTATAGAAATCACAAATAAAATGGGAGTTTTTCGACGTACATATTTTTTTCAACGACCTTCACTTACTTTTCTTTTAATTTGAGTTAAGAATTTCATTTTCAAAGATGAAACGATGATTTTAATCACCTGTAAAAGTGATTTAGGTCAACAAAAGAGGCTCTGATTTTCCTTTACTTTATACCTTCAAAGACAACAAAATTATAAGCAACCATTAAAAAAATTAAATATGAACTTTGACCTAAATCAATACGGGATAGAAGTAAAAGAAATACTTAGAAATTCAAGTGTTCCTGTTTTGTACGAAATCGGACTTCGGAATGAAAAAGGGACAGCAATATCCGACAAAGGAGCCTTGCTGGTTTATTCGGGAGAGAAAACAGGTCGTAGCCCGAAAGACAAGAGAATTGTAAGACATCCTGATTCAGAAAACAATATCGATTGGGGGGACATTAATATTGACCTTGATGAGCACACGTTTGACATCAATAGAGAAAGAGCCATTGATTTTTTGAATACCAGAGAGCGCCTTTTTGTTGTAGATGCATTTGCAGGTTGGGACAAAAAATATAGACTTAAAGTAAGAATCGTATGTACTCGAGCCTACCACGCATTATTTATGCAAAATATGCTCATCATGCCGACTCCAGAAGAGTTAGCAGATTTTGGAGAGCCCGACTATGTTATATTTAATGGTGGAGGATTCCCTGCCAATAGACATACATCAAAGATGACTTCTAAAACAAGTATCGATGTAAATCTAGAGAATAAAGAAATCGTAATCTTGGGTACGGAGTATGCTGGAGAGATGAAAAAAGGTATTTTCTCTATTATGAATTACCTCATGCCACTTGAAGATGTACTTCCAATGCACTGTTCTGCCAACGTAGGCGAATCGGGTGATGTCTCTGTTTTATTTGGACTTTCAGGAACAGGTAAAACCACATTGAGTGCTGACCCTAAACGAAAATTGATTGGAGATGATGAACATTGTTGGACCGATGATGGAGTCTTTAATATCGAAGGCGGTTGTTATGCAAAGGCCATAGATTTATCAGAAGAAAATGAGCCGGATATTTATAATGCTATACGATATGGAACCGTATTGGAAAATGTAATCTATGACCCAAAAACACGAGCTGTAGATTATTCAGATACATCCATTACTCAAAACACAAGAGTATCCTACCCTATTCATTATATTGATAATATTCAACATCCTTGTTTAGCAGGAAACGCAAAGAATGTAATTTTCTTGACCTGTGATGCATTTGGTGTGTTGCCTCCCATCAGTAAATTGAGTCCTGAACAAGCCAGTTATCATTTCATCTCTGGATATACAGCCAAAGTTGCTGGTACAGAAATGGGTGTAACCGAGCCTCAAGCTACGTTCTCCGCTTGTTTTGGAGCAGCATTTATGATGTGGCACCCCAATAAGTATGCTGAATTATTAGCTGAAAAAATTAAAAAGCACAATGCTACTGCCTGGTTAGTAAACACTGGTTGGACTGGTGGTGCTCATGGTGTAGGCTCTAGAATAAAATTGAAATATACACGTGCTATCATTGATGCAATACACAACAATGACTTTGCAAATGTCGAGACAGTAGTTGATCCAAATTTTGGATTTGAAGTTCCATTAAGTTGTCCAGGTGTTCCTTCAGAAATTCTTGTACCGAAAAACACATGGGAAGATAAAGAAGGCTACGAAACTGTAAAATCAAAATTGGTAAAGTTATTCCAAGACAACTTCAAAGCATTTGAAGCAAGTGTCAATACTGAAATTACAGAAGCAGGTCCAAAGTAAAACACTTAAATATCTGTTAGATTTAAAGGGCTCAATTTCAAATTCAGAAATTGGGCCTTTTTTCATTGCACTTGCATAGGGCTAAAAAAAACTCCACGATTCGTATTGTAAACATCGCTTAAACTAAGAAAGCATCCCATATCATTCCTACCATTTAAGAACCATTTCTCTTTACTATTTAGTTGAGTCAATTTGACACTCCATTTCAGAAATTTGTTCTTGTATTATTTTAAATTTAGATCATTAACTAACTCTTAAAAACGTATTATTTATGAAAAAGGTAATTATCGATCAAGCTGGTCCACTCCCAATTAGTGTCCAAGTAGAAGGAATTGGGGACATCCCTGTTATTTTTACGATTTCTGGATCTTGTTATACCAATACCAATACCGGCATGACGGGCATCAACCTTGAAATAGACGGTAGTCAAGTTGCACAATCAATTATTTATGCCAACAATTTAAACGTGCATTTAGCTACTGTGACTAAAGCATATGAAACAAATTTAGATACGGACAATGGCGTGCCAAAAACACACACGATTCAGTTATCTAACTTACCCAATACGGTTACAGATGGAAATGACTGGTTTACAGTAACGATGCACGTATAGCAAGATATTTATAAATTAATTTGAAGAGGTTGATGCTTGCGTGTCAGCCTTATTTGTTGTCTTTAATTTTGGGTGATTCAGAAGTAGACTAACTTTCAAAAACAAGAAGATTGAAATTTAAAAAGAGTAAAAAGAAGCGTGGCATTGACTGGGTTTTGGGAAGTGGGAGCGGCTATGCGTGCTGCATTACCCAGTCTAGAATTTCTACGTATTACCAAATTTATATGATATTTTATTTTTATGCA